>JAFUDQ010000018.1 GCA_017459075.1 Bacteroidales bacterium | reverse complement strand
GAGGATGGGACATATTACCATCGCAAAAGCGGCACAGGCCGACACCATGAACAGTTTCCTGTCATGTTCGCTCATATTCTCCCAATCATCCGGGCGCTGGCAATACTCTTTGTACCAGGCACTTATTTTCTTGAACAGTTTTTTCATCTTCCCATGCGTATAAATTGTTTCGGAGCATCGATATCCACCAGGAAAGGGTCCTCCCGGCGGGGATTAGTCTTGTCACTGGCCATCTTCTCAAAGCGCTCGAACTCCCATTTGATATAATTCACGCCATCGATTCCGGCGCTTCGCGGGTCCCGGAACAGCTTCTGATGCCCCTCGGCATCGAACATTCCGGTCTCCGAAGTATGCCGGCTGCCCCATTCGCGGCCCTCGAAGGCAAAGTGCGGCATCCCGTTTGCGCGGCCGATATACTGGATATCGGAGATGACGTCGTACCGGTCCAGCGGACTCTTGATCCGCTCACCTTCACCGTTGACGAGCATGGCGGAGCCGTCATCATATCTGACAGCGTAACAGGTCGGTTTCTCACAAAGCAGTTGCACCTTGCTGACCTCCATGTCATGCATGATATCGTTCAACTTGCTCATAGCGGTATCGTGTATTCGTTTCCTTTTGCCCAGCCACCGTCATTGCCGGCTTGACCGGCAATCTCCTCCGGCTGTTCCACCTTGGCCACACCGTTCTGCTGTAGCGCGCCCTCCGTCCAGAAGTTGAACCAGCGTGGCTCCTCCAGATTTGTATCATCCAACAGAGTGTCTATGATGATATAGGGGTCGCTGAGCGTGACGATATAATTGAGTTTGGCTCTATGGGGAGTGAAGGGCGCCGGATTGTAGCTCGGTCCTGTATAAAGGCTATAAAGATAGTCCTGCTGCTCCCGGCAGTCCAGCAGGTCCAGATACTCGAAAGTTTCCGAGATGTCCAGCGTCCCGGTATAGGTGGGGAGGGCAATGGACTCGATGTTGTCCGGATCATTCCACGGCCAGCCGAAGAGTTCTCCAGCCATGTATACCTGCGCCGAGAGATTTGGATAGGCGTGCTCGCTCACCGAGAATCCGGCGCTCCCGTCCAACGGACAGTACTGCGTTTCCATCGTCAGATGGCCAAAAATATAGACCAGGAAAGTATATTCGAAGGGATTGCCCAGCCCGTCCGTAACGCTCATGTGCAGCCATGTCCGGCCAGGCTTACCAGTCTTTATCATCCAGCTTTCCGCGCCGGTACGCTCGATGCCGATGATTTTGCTGTCTTCGGCTTTCAGGGAGTAGGTGGCTCTGCTTTCGTCACTGGTTACAGTCAGCACCAAATCCAGCGCATCGGCCGTTACAAATGCCGTGTCTTCGGCAAGCACTTTCTTTGCATTAAGGTCGGTGCCGGGGGCAATGTTCACCGTTAGCACCGGTCGTGTAGGCTTCACGCGATTGTCCTGCAAAGTGAAGCCAATCTGCTCGGTCTTTTCGACTTTCCAGTCCGAGCCGCTCTGTCCCGGCACTTCTCCGTGGCCGACTGCCCGGGCGGTAATGGTCAGTTTCCCTTCACCTATGGCCGTAAGCCTGAACTGGTTCGGAAGTTCACCCTGGCGCATTTCCACAAGGTCGGGGGCAGAAAAGCTCAACCCATATTCGCTCACGATGGCCGTGTTAGGGGTAGGGACAATCGTTAAGATGCGTTCTTCGCCGTAGTCCCACTTGGGGTTGTCATTGCTCACCTCGATGGTGATTCTTTCAAGGGCGCTTTTGTCCGTCACGACGAGCTCTTTGGGGTCGCACGAAGCCAGGGCTAGCGCCGCCGCGGCACATGCCGCAGCTATAAATAACTGTCTCATATGTTTTTACGTTTTAGAAGATGTACACGAGTGAGAGTATCACTTCATTGGGCAGAAAGAACCACTTGTGGCCCTCCTCAGTGATCTTTCCGTTTTCAGGATAGGCGAATTTCCGGTACTTGGTCCAGCCGCCCCAGACACCCAGGCCGAAATCCAGGTTCCAGTGCTCTTTGAGCATCAGGGAATACCCGCCGGCAAGGGCTGCCCCAAAGGCATCGCCTTCCTCGGCCGTCTTGGTGAGAATGCCGCCACGATTGTACTCCTGATATTGCGCCTTGGCTCCGACCCACCAGCCGGAATACACATTCCAAGGCCACCATCGGGCGCCGATGGCATAGACCTGCTTGCGGTCCTGTTTCTGGTCCGGGTCGGGTTCGCTGAACAGCCCGTTCCACGTGTTGTGTTTGTTGAAGGTCCAGGGGTTGACCTTGGCTCCTGCATGGATGCTCCAGTGCTGGCCTACGGCCGCCGAACCCTCGATTCCGATGGTGCCGAGGTCAATCGCGTCCGCGGCGTTCACCGCCACAGACCAGGTCTGGGCCGAAGCGGCTGCCGCGAACAGTAACAACGATGAAATAAGAATAACTAACTTCCTCATATTAATGGTTTTAACTTGTTTTCGGATGGGGAAGGACATTTCCCAACGTCCCTCCCGTGGTGAAAAAGAAAAATGATGTGAAAACGGAATCCGCTCCCCGTGGCCTCTCACACACGAAATCCAGCTCACGTCGCCACCGGGGAGTTTCATCCGAAGGGTCAATAGTTCATGATGATAATCTCTTTGCCGAGTGGAATCGCATGACTAATCATCTTTGGCTCCTCGAACAGAAGACTATCCACGATGATATCATTAGGGTCACAGATTGCCATCCAGCGTGCCTTGGTCCCGCTTCTCAGGAAGGAGGCCAGGCGCTTTCGGCCTGTCTGGCTTAGGTCCTTTGAGGACTTGGAGGGGATGTCCAGGAACAAGAAGCTGCCGGAATCCTTGGCAAAAGGGAATCCCAGCGAGCGGAAGATGTCCTGGCAGAAGAAGCGTGTCTTTTCCAGCTTGGCAACCAATTCCTCACAGATCGCTTGGTTTTCACGTAAGTTGATAGTCCGGTTGTTGACGCGCTTGCCGCCATATTCGGGGCGGAATTCATTTCCCTCGGCTACGAAACGGCCGTTCCAGGCGTATTCCATCAGGAAAATCAGAAGAGCAGAACGTAGAGCGTTCTTGGACTCCGGCTTATTGTATACTTCCACCAGGTACTTGAAAACCGCAGCTTTGAAAGCCGTATAGAAGGCCGATTCGGCCAAATCTTTATCGGTGAACGGATCCATGCGCTCCAATGCGCAAACCATCTGGTGACGCAGCTCAATCTGGAACTCCATCGGCTCGGAGAAAGACATGCCGAATACATCGTCATATCCAATCTTGTCCACGACGCGTATCACTGCATTCACTTTGGCGGGATAATCGGAGAACAGGCCGCTGTCCACGCTGTTCTTGATTTCTATGAGACCGTCACGGATAAGCTCAAAAGCAGCATCACACCTCTGCCATACGTGGCCCAGTTCGGCCAGCAGCGCCCGGAAGCGGGGTCCGCTGGTCTGGACAGTACGCCAGCAGTCCATCAGGTCTTGGTTCTTGTCGGCCAGCACATAGTTCTTTGCTTCCACTTCAAGGAAGCAGGCTCCGTCGCCGACGAACGGATCCACGAAGGTGTTGATGTCTTTCGGAATCAGGGGAAGAATCACTTCCAAATCTTTCTCGCGGCTGCCCGCCCAATTGATAAAAGGTCTCATATGAATAATGGATTAGTTGAGCATGAATTTGATTCCCAGTCCCGCCTGCCAGTGGATGTTCCCGGCATAGGAAGAGAAGTTGACAGGAAGGGCGCCCTGAACCAGAAGGGCGAACCTGGGAGAGAGGAAGATTTCCAGGCAGGTCTTCGCATAGACGCCATACAGGAAATGGATATTGGCTGTTCCCAGATCAATGTAATCAGGCAGGTGCCTGAACGGGTCCAACCATTCTATACCTGCGAACACGCCTGCGCCTGCGTACCAATTGAAACTGCGGCTGCGTGTGGCGGCGAGTCTCCAAAGGTAGGACCCGGCGGCAGAGATGTGCCAGTCGTCCAGAATATGGTTTGTGGAAAGCCCGTAACGGTAGGGGGATACCATGATGCCGGACTCCCAGAAACCGCCCAGGGTATATTGCGAAAAGAAAGCCTCGGCCCCCACGGATGTGCCGGTATAGTGCGCAGAGATTGCGAGGGTAGATTGGCCAGAAATGGTTCGCTGGGCCGAGGCTGAGGTACATGAGAGGATGAGGAACAATCCGGTGAGGATGGTTCCGAATGATTTGCTTATTGAATGCCTTTTTGTCATTTCTCGTTTTGGTTTGACGCATTTAGTCTTGCATTGTCATACGCTATTTGACAACAAAGGAAAGGCAAAATTTTGTTCTTTCAAAATATTTCAGATACTTTTGCGACAAAAACCGGCTTACTTTGTGATAAAAAAGTTGACATCTTCAAGCACAAAGAGACGTCCTGACGCACCTCAGCGCAAGGATGAGCTGCTTCATGTCAACGGAATCACGTACATAGAAGCCGATTTAAAATTGAATCACCTCCGCATCCTGATGGTCATCATTTCGGAGCTCCAGCGAGCGATAAGATTGCGCCTGACGAGGGGCAATGAAAGGAAGGGTGTGCCGGAGGTTTTCCTGCCGCCGAAGAACGACCGTGGATACCGGGTGTTGACCATCCCGGCGCAGGCTTTTCACATTGGGGAGAAGAATGGCGCCCGACTTCGCGCTTGTCTTCGAGAGTTGGAGCATACCGCCATCCGTTTTCCTGACAGTGAACAGAAAAATCATTTCACCGGATTCATAGATGGGTTCCGATTTCCGGCATATGGCCACGATGTTGAAATCTTCCTGCAGGAGCAGATGGTGGCCCGCTTGCTTCTGGTGGAAGAGGGATACACCGCCTATTCCTGCCGGGCAGCGCTTTCCATGGGCAACAAATACACCGTCCGGCTCTACTGGCTGGTCTGCTCCTGGCGTAATCGCGGCGGTTTTGTCCTAAGTATTGACGAACTTCGGCGGATGCTCAGGCTGGGGCCGTCCTATGATCGCTCGGACAATATCGTAACGCACATTCTGAAGCCGTCGGCTGCCGATTTGCGGGCGCACTATCCCATCTGGTTCGATTTCCGGCTACTGCTTCGCTCCGACCGTCAGTACATCTGCTTTAAGATTGGCTATCAGGTGGATGAAGAGACCAGAAACAAGGTGACGCAAGAGGCCTGGGATGCGTGTCGTTTGCTGATGAATGCGGCAGGGGGGGATGCACAGGCAATTGCCGACATCTGGAAACAGTTGGATTTCGAAGATCTGCATTCGTTCACGGATAAGTTGGCCAGCCTCACGGCCGACATTCGCATCCGCCGGGGTATTTCCAATGTGGACGCCTACGTTCATGCCGCCATGCTGGCCTGGTATTCCGACTGGCTGCTGCGCTATTCGGACTTCTGACCAGTCATGCCCGGCCCGCCGGGCATCTTCTCTTTTTCTTTCTCATCTCCTTTCCTCGCGTGCGTACACGCGTTGTTGAGATATTTATTTATACTTGTAATGATTCAATTTGTACGGCGCTTTTGGAGCGTCGTTAATTCGTTGTATATCTGATATTTGGACAGCATGAAGCGGGGCGGGTTTCCTAAGAATTGAATACTTTTCAGGTCCGTTTTCCTAAGTTTTGAATACTTTCCTCCTAAGGATTGAATACTTTTCTCCTAAGAATTGAGTAACTCTCGGAGCCGTTCCTAAGTTTTGAATACTTTTTCTTCGTTGCCTCCATCAATCAGAGGGTTTCTCGAATTCCTCCGCAAAAATAATCAATGCTGACGGCCGGGGGCCGTCTTTGAGCTGCAAGGTCAGGGGGCTACGCCCTTTTGCCGAAAATCTCCACCCCTCCGGGGTAGTATTTTCGACAAAAACCTTGCATCTCAAACCGCATTGATTGCCAGCGCTCCATAATTCGTTAAACCCTCTAATTGATTGTATTATGAAACTTTCAGAACAAAGAAATCTCACCAAGAAGCAGATGCTTCAGGAGATGGCATCTCAGATGAGTGCGTCCATGAAATCCGAACTCCGGAATCTGATTGATGAGCTGGGGCTCACGTTGGTCAGTGTCAATGGTACAACCTTAAATCGTGCTGCCTTATGAGATGCGAAGAACTCAACAAGCTGGGTCTGGAACTCCGCGAAGACTGGAATGTATCCGACCTTATCCTTGCCAGCGGCGCCGGTTACCTGGAGGGTTTCTCCAATGAACAGCTGGACAGAATCGGTGTCCTGAGAGAAGCGATTTCGGAGTACATGGTTTCCATACCGGTGAACACGAACGTGCAAATCAAGAATGCCGACCTGGCGAGTTTCTACCTGCTGCCCGTCATGAAGGGCCTTGACCATGAGGAGTGCTGGATCCTCTATCTCTCCCGCAAGAATACCATCATCAAGCGGATGCAGATTTTTAAAGGTGGCTTTACTCAGACCACCATTGACAACAAGCAGATACTCCGTCACGCGTTACTCCTCGGGGCGCAGGGGATTATCATCGCTCACAACCATCCTACCAATGATCCTACTCCCAGTACGGCTGACATCAATTCTACCAAGTCTCTTGAAAAGGCCTGCAGGGCCATAGACCTGATGCTTCTGGACCATCTGATTATTGCCGATTCCTCTTACTATTCCTTCACGGAAAACCGTAAGGCAGAGTATAACGAAACCATCCTGAAAACCCTCGCTGCAGCATAGCGGCGGGAGTTATTTCCCTTTAGACGAAAAAAGCAGGTCATCAGTGAAATTGATGCCTGCCTTCTTCAAGCGCTTGCGGTCATAGACCTTTTTACTTTTGTGGAACGCCGCGTATGAAACCGGCCTCCCATGCTCCTGGATTTCGAGAATCCGCGAAGCCTTGCGCTGGGCCAGCATATAGTCGGCCTCCGTAATCCGCAGTTTCTTTCCTTTCTTCGGTTTCATTGTTGTACTTTCCAGTTGAAATCCAAATAAAAATGGATCTCGATTTTATTGGTTAAACTATAATCGGTTACAAACATAGGGACTTGATTGGTTACGCCTCTATAGATGCAAAAACCGTGTCAGATGTTGCTGTCGGCACGTTTCAGAGCCTCCCGGCCCGCGTCTGTCATCAACCCGCGGCGCTCAAGATCTGCGCAACGCTGAATGTTCAGTTCGGTCCAATGGCTCCCTTTTCGGCGAGGCGAAAGCCGCTGGGCCATCCGTCCGTCCGGCATCACCTTGCAGGTCGAATCAATCCAGCCGAAGCACAACGCCTCTTCCACGACATCAATGTAAGGAATGGTGCCCGGCCTGGAATTCTTGCCACGGTTGCACGTCACCCAGCACTGCTTCTCGCTGGCATGATGCTCCTCCAGCCACTCCCGCAGCTGCGCCCGTTCCGAGAAATCCAGTAGATTGTCGATGTTCATTTCCGGCACGAATTACGTTGTGGCCGCTGTTATAGCCCCCTGGCAATGAATCCGAACAACGCGGTTGGGGTCGGTTTCCGCAAGGTTCCGCAAATCATCAAGATACGATTTGACGAAATCGGGCCTACGCTTTCCCAGGACGCGGAATATCTCCGGTGCCTCCATCCGCACTTTATCATCACCGTCGTGCAGCAGTTCAGCGAACATCGGCATGTAGTCTTTGTATGGATCAGGCGTATTTGTGGCTATGTTTTCCGATGCCCAGATGAAAGCCAGCCTCACGCCCGGCGCTTCGTCTTCGGCGAAACGAAACAGATCTGCCCAATACGGCTCGATGGATTCGTAGCAACCTCTGCCGATTCTGCCCAGCGCATTGACGGCACGTTCCCTCAGCAAGGGATCCTCACTTTCTAGAAAAGCGGCAACCGCGGTGACGTGCTCCTTGACCGATTCCGGAAACGCCAACCCCATCTCTCCAAGCATCCAAAGAGCTTTTGCCGTGATTATTACTGAATCCGATGACAGCAGCGAGGCTACGTAGGAAATGTTCTCCTCCCATCGCTCCTTGTGCCTGGTCAGTTCGCCAAGACTCTTGTAAAGTTCTGATTCAGTCATCTAAATGCGAAGCGTCTAATCAAAGTCGGCCACAGTTTTCTCCCTGTCCCAAACTATCTCCTGACCTATAGACTCGCTGCTGGTCTTCAGGTATTCTTCGATGGGAGATAATCCCACAGTGCTTCTCAAGCTGTCAAGAGCGGCGGGATACTCCACCGGCCAGAGACATAACTGCATGGCAATATCATCATCTACAATCGTTGCCGCCATCTTAATCTGGGTGCCATAAATCTGTGGCTTGCCCTCTTCCATCAGAACTCTGTCATTCAGAATGGCATAGTCTGTTTTATCTAAAACGCCCTCTTGGGCTTTTTCCTTCACAAGACCAAGATACTTGCTCCGATAGGCAAGGTCGGAATGGTCAATAACAATCCAGATGGCTCGATTGGCTTTGTCGGATAGAAGGGAAGGCCATCCCTCCTTGTCTAGAATGCCGAATACAGTCGCTTGATTCAAAGAATCCACCCGTTCCATCTCTGTTGAATACTGCACAATCTCATCGGCTGACAGTGAAGACATTCCTTTGGTCCACTCACGTGCAGCCTGGTCATTATCGTACACATCTTCT
>JAFUDQ010000017.1 GCA_017459075.1 Bacteroidales bacterium | reverse complement strand
CAACATGTCAGGAGAGTCCTACAGACTTAAAGAAACGCAGCAGTTGTTTGAAAAAAATAAAGAAAAAGTATAACTTTGCGCAGCCTACCCGTGGCTCACAAATCAGTGAAAATCTGGCTCAAAAATCAGTGCTTATATACACATTGCTATATAAAGTTATTCCATTTGCGACTCCATGTACAGATGATGACCAGAAATTAGCCTCATAACCTGCGCCAGTTACATCATGAGGAATATAACGGCCAGCCTGAAGAGCATTCAATTCGTTTAACGCAGCATAACCATTTTGGTAATATAGACCTTTATCCATATTTGGCTTAGGGAGATGCATCTCTGGAATCATGGCATAGACACTTATTACGGCCGATGGAAATAGCTTTCTCGTTTGGACGATTGCGTCTATTATTGAGCCCGAGCCGGTACCGCCGCTTAATCCTGCAAAAATATGAACATTTAATTCTCGTTCATTTTCAGATATATCCCTACAACGAGAATAAGCATTTTTCATCGCATTAGTAAAAGCTACCGCATTACTTGCAAACAACAAACGTCCGGCTCGTCTCTTTTGGCCTGCCGCCTCACCAAGATTACCAATCGCGGTTTTTACCAATGAAGCATTACTTACAATACCTTTCAAAGCTGGATAAGCGTCAATGTGCTCCAGAAGATATGTAACATCGCTCCCTTTTATAAAAAGAAACTCCTCATTAGTAAACGATGCATCCTGGCCCATGACCCTGAAATCAGGTCTGGGTCTTCCTTCTTTCGGCATCATTTCTTTTGTAGAATCAACATATAAAATGCTGACCGGTTGTTTTCTTCTTTCTTCTTTTGTAGGAAACTCTTCAAACATTCGCATCTTAAATTCGCGAAGAATCTTTCCTCCGGTTCCACCCAGTCCAACTAAAATGTGGTTGGTATTACAATAGCTTTTAGACATAATTATTGGATTTAGTTATCTTCTGTGTCTTATTCCTGAACTGCTTCGGGCTCTTCCCGCATCTCTGCTACCCACCTTGGATACGCTCCGACTCCTTGCGTATGAATTTCTTTTCCCGGAATTGATAAAAAATACAAGCAAAAACAGATTTACCAAAACCGCTACAGCTAATGCTCCATAACAAAGGACTCCAGCTCCGCTACTGACAGTATTTGCCCCGTCATTCAGGGAACCGGGAACAAATTGACCTGTTATTTCATTGCCAAATATACTTTCCTCAAAGTAATCGGTAACTGATTTTACTCTTCTCAGATAAGTATAGGCGGTTATCGCGCCAGTGCTTATTAAAACTGCAAAAATGGATGCTATTCTAGGTCTTTCAGTAAATTCAAACCCAGGGCTCACTGCATTTGCTATCAAATAAATGACAGCGAATGCAGCCAATGAAATAGCTAGCGAAATAAGTATCGTCAAAAACATCTTTTGCCGACGTGTTTCTTCTGACCGGTCCAAATTCAGAAATAATACAAGCAGAAAGTGTGGACCTTTTATCTTTTTCGCTAGATTGGCTCTGGACTGCCCTTAGACCCGAAAAGATAATAATGCCCACACTTAGCTGTCTAAGGCACATGACGTGCCTATGACAGCAAGCATAAGCGTTATTGCCATTTTTCCACGGTCTAAAGAATTGTCCAGATTCATCTAGATGGAAAAAGCTAAACGCTTTCTGTATTCAATATTCGCAATTTCTGCTTTTGCAAATATATAAATTATATTTAAAAAATGTTCACTCCTTCCATAATATTTCATTCCATCGGCTTGGTGGCGGAGGCGAGGAGGTGGAATTTCTCTTCGTTTTCGTGGTCATCAAGCTGGTGGTAGCAATCGGCGATATCGGAATAAATAGACTTCAGGGTACGGTATTCAGTCCGGAAATTCTTGTAAACATCAGCGGCCTGGAGATAGCGGGCCAAGGCATCATCGGCCTTGTTAAGTTTTAAAAGTATGGAGCCACAAAGGTTGTTGGCGCCGCCTGTCCGCAGGGCATTGGGGCCGAAGAGCAATGCAGCGCAATAGCATGCACGGCAGCCAACAGATTCTGCGTCGGTGTCAGGGATGGGAATTCTTCCATGTATGCTTCCATCAGCTTTCCGTACCTCATCAGTATCTCGAATTGCAGTTGCAGGGGTGAGTCACAATCAGTGGTTGCTTGTACGTCTTGTACTGCAAAGAAACTTCTGCGACGAAATCCATCCATGAGGTTCCAGGCCAGTCCTGAAGAAATGACTGATATCGCATCCTTATGTAATCATCAGGATGTGTCTGCCTGTATTCCATGATGACCTCTGCAATCCAGGGGTTCACAGGTGCGGGTTTATCATTCATTGCTGCTGCGGTTTGTTTCAACTTTACAACCCTTAGATTTGCAGCGTAGTTCCCCGCACCAAGGCTTGTGCAGACAAAAATAAGAAAAAACGGTGAGTATTGCCAATCTCAATTATTTTTACAAATTTTGGCGGCTGTTTTTGACTTACAGGTAATGAAGAACAACGGAACATTGATTGGGAACCTGGCGTGCTTTGCAGCGTACGCCATTTTCGGCTTCAATATAATCAGCTGCAAGAACATTGCGATTGACGGAAATATTACGCCGATGGCTCTTTTTTGCCTGCGGTCTTTCGGTGCTACCATCCTTTTCTGGTTATGGTCGATGTTTACGGGAAAGCGTGAGCGAATTGAGAAGGCCGATTTCCGGAAAATAGCCCTGGCGTCATTCCTGGGGCTGTTTCTGACGCAGGTTTCCTTCCTCTTCGCCATCACCAAGACTACCGCCATCGATGCTTCCATAATGAGTACGCTCAGTCCCATTATGACCCTGATCATATCGGCAATCGTCATCAAAGAGAGAATAACATGGAGCGGGGTGACCGGAATCACTCTTAGCCTCATCGGCGTAATGATTCTCATTTTCAACTGCGTATCCATCCGAGGCGGAGCGGAGTCCACCTCAGTCTGGGGCATCATCGGCATGATAATCAATACCTTAAGCTTCGCTTCCTATGTTGGCATCTTCAAACCGCTGATACAGAAGTACTCGGTTGTGACCTTCATGAAATGGATGTTCCTTTTCTCTTCGCTGATGGCTCTGCCCTTCTCTTTCAGTGCTTTCGGGGCTTCCAATCTTTCTTCTGTGCCGATGGAGGTGGTATGGCAGGTTCTGTATGTTGTGGTGTTTGCGACCTTCGTGGCCTATTTCCTTATTCCGATAGGCCAGAAGCGCCTTCGTCCGGTAGTCGTGTGCATGTACACTTACGTCCAGCCCGTCATTGCCATGGTTATTGCCCTGGCTATGGGGCTTGACACCCTGAACTCCCTTAAAATTCTTGCTACGGCGATGGTCTTCACCGGCGTCAGCCTCGTGAACTTCGTTCCTAAATCCAAATAAGGCCCCCGGCAAGGGCTCCAGGTGCAAAAGAGCCTGTTTTGCACCGCTAAGGCCGAAAAACAAGGTCCCCAGGTGCAAAAGAGCCGGTTTTGCACCGCGAGACCTCTTGCCTGGCACCTGGAGTCCTATTGTCTGGCACCTGGAGACCTATTGTTTGAACCGCGAGTCCTATTGATAGCCAGGGAAGGCTTAGCTTTGGCGAATCTGGCGAACCCTGACGAACCTAGCAAACTCTGGCGAACCCTAGCGTACTTGGCGGAAGCGGCGGATGCCGTAGATAGTTACTACCAGGAAGCAGATGAGCGGCAGTACAAAGCTTACGTTCACAGCCGGGTGCCCCAGAATGATTCCCTTGTCAATAATGCTACCCTGAAGCGGCGGCAAAAGCGCCCCGCCAACAATCGCCATAACAAGGAAAGCCGCGCCAAGGGTACTGTCCTCCGGAGAAACCTCTTCCAAGGCAATACCGTAAATCGTCGGGAACATAAGGCTCATGAAAGCACTGATGGCAACAAGGCAGATTAGACCGGCCATTCCTACAAACAGAATGGCGCCGATGGTGCAAAGAGCCGCCATCGTACCGAAGATAGCCAGCAGCTTTCTGGAATTCACATACTTCATAAGGAAGGTGGCTACAAACCTGAAACACAGGAACATAGCCATCGCTACAATGTTGTAAGTCTGCGCCGTAGCCTTATTGATTCCAAGATTGTCGGCATACTGTATGATGAAGGTCCATACCATAATCTGGGCGGCCACATAGAAAACCTGTGCAACCACACCCTCCCTGTAAGCAACATTCTTCCACAGGCGCTTCAGGGTGCCCTTTGTACTGGTTTTCTGTGCCGATGTAGTACTGGTTTTGGGCATTTTTGTTATGCCGATGATAACAAGAACCAGCAGCACAACAATACCCAAAGCCACATAGGCATCGCGGATAACCGCCAGGTCATGCACCCTTTCCACAGCCTTCTGGGCCTCAGGAAGTTCGCTGAAAAACAGCTGTCCTGCGGCATCCCTGTGAGTGTCGCTGATAAGGGAAGGAAGCACAATCATGGATGCCACCGCCATTCCAGCCAGGGAGCCCATGGGATTGAACGCCTGAGCCAGATTCAGACGGCGGGTAGAGGTCTCCTTGCTTCCGAGGGACAATATGAACGGATTGGCCGTAGTCTCCAGAAAAGCCAGTCCGAAAGTGAGTATGTACAGAGACAGGCAGAAGAAGGTGAAACTCTGCTGCGCCGCAGCGGGGATGAACAGGAACGCGCCCAGAGCATACAGGGTCAGTCCCAACATTATGCCGCTCTTATAGCTGTACTTGCGGGCAAAAAGTGCCGCAGGGATAGCCATCGTCGCATATCCGCCGTAAAAAGCGAACTGGATAAGCGAAGCCTTGGCGGCCGACAATTCCATAATAGTCTGGAAGCCGGCCACCATCGGGTTGGTAATATCATTCGCAAAGCCCCAAAGGGCGAAGAGTGTTGTAATAAGTATGAAAGGCAGCAGGTACTGCTTTTCTACCAGTCTCTGTTTCATTATCATTTATAAATTGGTCCAAAATTAGCGCAAGCCCTGTAATCAGCACCCTCCTTGTCCATTCCGAAGGCGTTCCATGCAGCAGGTCGGAATATCTTTTCGTCCGCAACATTGTGCATGCATACAGGGATGCGGAGCATAGAGCAAAGGGTAATGAGGTCTGCTCCGATGTGCCCGTAAGCTATCGCCCCGTGATTTGCTCCCCAGTTGTTCATTACGCTGTAAACATCCTTGAATGCGTCTTTGTTCGCGTCAAGGCGCGGAACGAACCAGGTGGTAGGCCAGGTGGGGTCAGTACGCTTGTCAAGAATATCGTGCATATCCTTGGGAAGCTCTGCACTCCAGCCTTCTGCAATCTGAAGGACGGGGCCAAGGCCGCTGACGATGTTAAGCCTCATCATGGTCATGGGCATGCCGCCGCGGGTTACAAAGTGGGATGAATAGCCGCCTCCGCGGAAGTAGTCTCGGTCTGCCGGCATCCAGTTGGTAGCCTTGAGGCAGGCCTGGACGTCTTCTTCTGTCATATTCCAAGGTTCCTTCATCGTTGGATTTCCCTCCCCGTCTTTCATTGCACCGGTCGCATCAAGGGTTGTTGCTCCGGAGTTGATAAGGTGGATGAATCCGCCTGCGGCGAGGCCTTCAGGAGCCTTTCCGGTAACGCGTTTAACTGCTTCCGGGCTCCAGTAAGTACGTACGTCACTGAACATTACGCCGCGGCCGGTGAGAAGGTGGCCAAACAGCATCGACATTCCGTTAAGGAAATCATTCTCTGTAGCAAGGACGTAGGCTTCGCGGATGCCGTTCCAGTCAAAGGAAGAGCACATCAGGGACTCCGGGAAGTCAAAATTAGGCTTGTAATCCGTCCACTGACGCTGGCCCTGGACGCCGCCTGCAATGGCATTGTGCCCAAGGGCTTCCTCTTTATAGCCCATTTCAAGAAGCTTGGGGTTTCCGCACATAAGGTCGCGGATAATCATCATGTTCTTTACGGTGAACTCCCAGTCTTCATCCTTCTCCTGGCGGTTTTTGCCTTTACCCTTGCCGTTGAAATAAGTCATCGGCGTGCCGGGGAAGAGGGCGCGGTCTTCGTTATAATCATGGCCTTCCTGGGGTTTGCAGTATTTGTCTACCCATTCCATGGCCTTCTTGAATTCCTCGTGGTCATAGATGCCGTAATCTACGCGGCGCAGGATTTCTACAAGGGAAACGTACTCTGTACGCATTCCAAGATAGTTCTGCAGGAAATCCGCATTGACGATTGAGCCGGCGATTCCCATGCAGGTTCCGCCCATTGACAGGTAGCTCTTTCCGCGCATGGTGGATACAGCCAGGGCTGCGCGTGCAAAGCGGAGAATCTTCTCTGCAACATCGTCCGGAATGGTGTTGTCATTCAGATCCTGGACATCATGGCCATAGATTCCAAAGGCCGGAAGGCCTTTCTGGGCATGGGCAGCAAGGACTGCTGCCAGATAAACTGCGCCCGGGCGCTCCGTGCCGTTGAATCCCCAGACGGCTTTGGGCCAATGAGGGTTCATGTCCATGGTTTCAGAACCATAGCACCAGCATGAGGTTACGGTAATTGTGGCACCAACGCCTTCGCGTTCAAATTTTTCCGCGCACGCGGCGGCTTCTTCTACACGGCCGATGGTATGGTCTGCGATTACGCATTCAACCGGTGAACCGTCTCCGTTACGAAGATTTGAGGTGATAAGGTTGGCGACAGCGCCGGCCAAAGCCATTGTTTTTTCTTCCAGGGCTTCTCTTACACCGCCCTGACGGCCATCTATTGTGGGTCTGATGCCGATTTTTGGGTATTTATTCATAGAGTACGTGGTATTTGTTTTCATTTTGTCCCACAAGATAGAGATTTTTAAACGTTTTTACAATTGTTTTTACTAAGTTTGCAATTAGATGTCTCGACTTCGCTCGACATGACAGGTTTATTTGTCATGTCGACCGAACGAAGTGAGTGGAGAAATGTAAAAACATAATATATGGAAGAAAACAATCTGAAGCTGCCGGAGAACGCGCAGCGCGAACTAAAACCAGGAGAAGAGTACAAACCGCTCCTTAGTCCCGGCAGAAAGTACGCCGAAGTCACCCCCTACTCTGTACTTGTGGGTATCTTCATGGTAATACTGTTTTCGGCTGCCGCCGCCTACCTTGGCCTTAAAGTAGGTCAGGTATTCGAGGCGGCGATACCTATCGCCATCATCGGAGTAGGCCTTACAGCGGCAGTACGCAAGAACGACAGGCTCAGCCAGAACGTGATTATCCAGTCTATCGGGGGCTGCTCCGGAGCTGTAGTTGCCGGCGCCATCTTCACCCTGCCCGCAATTTACATCCTGGGCCTGGACATAAACTTCACCCAGATGGTGCTGTCCTCCCTTCTTGGCGGCGTTCTCGGAATCCTGTTCCTGATACCTTTCCGCAAATACTTTGTCAAGGAAATGCATGGCAAATATCCTTTCCCGGAGGCCACCGCCACAACCCAGGTGCTGGTTAACGGAGAAAGTGGCGGCAAAGGAGCCAAAGTGCTGGTACTCAGTGGCCTAATCGGCGGTCTGTACGACTTCATCGTAGCCAGCATAGGCCTCTGGAGCGAAACCCTTACTTCACGTGTGGTTGAATTCGGGGCTGCAATTGCAGAGAAAGCCAAGATTGTTGTCAAGCTCAATACCGGCGCGGCCGTTCTGGGACTTGGTTTCATCATCGGCCTCAAGTATGCCCTTATAATCTGCTGCGGCTCCTTCCTTGTATGGTTCTTCATCATTCCGCTGATTGGTTTTGTGCTTCCTGAGGCTCAGGCTGCGGCATTAAGCCCTGAAAACATATTCAGCACCTACGCAAGGCCTATCGGCATCGGAGGTATCGCAACTGCCGGCATCATCGGCATAATAAAATCCTTCGGCGTGATAAAATCAGCCCTGGGCCTGGCTGTAAGTGAGTTCAAGGGTGATAAGAAAGACGCCGGCAAGGTTGCCCGAACAGACGAGGATATTCCTATGAAGAATATCGTCTTCGGGATTGCCATCGCCCTTATCGCCATCTTTGCATTCTTCGCCTTCGGGGGCGTTGTAGAGAATATCTGGCAGGCGCTGGTCGGCCTTGTAATCGTTGGCGTTATCGCCTTCCTCTTTACCACTGTGGCCGCAAATGCAATCGCAATCGTGGGTTCCAACCCTGTCAGCGGCATGACTCTCATGACCCTTATCATCGCATCTGTTGTCCTGATTGCAGTTGGCCTGAAGGGAAATGCCGGAATGGCTGCGGCGCTGATTATCGGCGGCGTTGTCTGCACGGCGCTTTCCGTTGCGGGCTCTTTCATAACAGACCTTAAGATAGGTTATTGGATTGGTACTACTCCCCGCAAGCAGGAGACTTGGAAGTTCCTGGGCGTGGCGGTTTCCGCCGTTACCGTTTGCGGAGTGATGCTTGTCCTTAACAAGACTTATGGTTTTACTGGCGATGAAGCCCTTGTGGCTCCCCAGGCTAATGCAATGGCCGCCCTTATCGGCCCTCTTATGAGTGGTGAAGGTGCTCCGTGGATGCTTTACGGCATTGGTGCTGTGCTTGCCCTTATCCTTAACTTCCTTAAGATTCCGGCCCTGCCGTTCGCTCTTGGAATGTTTATTCCCTTGGACCTGAACCTTCCTCTTCTTATCGGTGGTGGAATTTCCTGGTTCGTCAGCACACGCAGCAAAGATGCTTCCGTTAACGAGGCCCGTCTTAACAAGGGCACCCTTATCGCTTCCGGTTTCATTGCCGGCGGCGCCCTCATGGGTGTTGTTAGCGCCATCCTTAAGTTTGCCAATGTCAATATCTTCCTGAAGGATTGGAATACCAATTACGGTGAGGCTGTTGCAATCATCCCCTTCATCGCCCTAATCATCTATATGACAGTCTCTTCAATGAAAAAAGATAAATAGTTTATGGAAAATATTTTAGACCGATTTTTAAGATATGTCGCTGTTGAGACGACATCCGATGAGAATTCAGAGAGCCAGCCTTCTGCTGCCCGTGAGTGGGACCTTTTGAAGATGCTCCGCGACGAACTAGCCGCCCTTGGTGTCGATGTCACCCTGGATGAGTTCGGTTACGTTATGGCCAGCATCCCTTCCAATATTGACAAAAAGGTTCCGGCTATTGGTTTTATTGCACATGTGGATACCGCCCCCGATGCTTCCGGAAAGGATGTCAAGCCACAGATTATTAAGAATTACGATGGCGGCGATGTTGCCCTGGGTGGCGTTCCCGGGCTGTTTTTGAAGCCTTCAGAGTTCCCGGAGATGCTTCATTACAAGGGCCAGACCCTTATCACTACTGATGGTACGACCCTTCTTGGGGCTGATGACAAAGCGGGTGTAGCGGAAATCATGAATGCCGTCCAGTACATAATTGAGCATCCGGAATTTAAGCATGGCCCCATCAAGATAGGCTTCACTCCGGACGAGGAGATTGGCCGCGGTGTGGTTAAGTTCGACGTTTCCCGTTTCGGAGCTGATTTCGCTTATACAATGGATGGCGGCGAGGTTGGAGAGCTGGAGTATGAAAACTTCAATGCTGCATCGGCAAAAATACATATTCAGGGTAGGAATGTGCACCCGGGAAGCGCCAAAGGCAAGATGCGCAATGCCATCCTGATTGCCACGGAACTGAATGGTCTGTTGCCGGTTGAGCAGAGGCCGGAGTATACAGAGGGCTATGAGGGCTTCTTCCACCTTATCGCCTTTAACGGAAGTGTAGAGAATGCCGATATCGCTTATATTATCCGAGACCATGACCGCGGGAAGTTCGAGCAGAAGAAGGCCCTGATGACCCAGGTTTGCGATTTCATAAATGTCAAGTATGGCGACGGAACCGCTGCTTTGACACTTAAGGATCAGTACTACAATATGCGTGAGCAGGTAGAGCCGCACTTCCACGTGGTGGAAAAGGCCATCAAGGCTATTGAGATGGCTGGTATCAAGCCAAAGGTTCAGCCTATACGCGGCGGCACTGACGGCGCCAATCTCTCCTTCAAAGGCCTGCCTTGCCCCAACATCTTTGCCGGCGGCCTCAACTTCCACGGCAAGATGGAGTTCGTGCCCCTTGAGAGCATAGAAAAAGCCTCAGAGGTAATCCTGAACATCATCTCTCTGTACGCAGAATAGACAATAGGACTCCTGGTTCTAAACAATAGGACTCCAGGTGCCAGGCAAGAGGTCTCGCGGTGCAAAAGGGGCCATTCTGCACCTGGAACCCTTGTTTTTCGGCCATCGCGGTGCAAAAGGAGCCCTTTTGCACCTGGAAACCTTGTTCCTAGATGGTGAAACGGATGTAGGTTCGGTCGTCGAAGCTGTTGCAACCCGGGGCAAGGCCCTTGGTGGATTTGAAAAGCTTGTAACAGAGCGGGTCTTCCTTGATAAGCATATTAAGGTAGGCCTCGCTGGCATCAAGGGTGGGGAACAGCACCGGATATCCGTCAGAAGCCAGCACGACCTCTGCTCCGTCAGGAACATTTATGATGACCACATCGTCTACCCGGCCCCTGCTGGAAATGGCGCTGAAGCCATAATCCCCTTCTGTATTCTCCAGTTTCTCCTGCAACTTAAGGCCGGAAAGAATGGCCTCCCTTGCCAAATCATTTTTGCGCAGGTCAGCCTCTGTTTTTCCATCCGCCAACATGGCATGAATAGCCAGCGAACGCGCCTCGGAAAGAACCCGGTCTCCCCTCTTTTCCAGGCAGGAAGGAATTCCGTTAAGCATATACTGGCAGTCCCCTATAGCCCAAATCTGCTGCTTGGCCGCGCTGTAAACAAGCACAGAAGCACACAGGTGAACATCCTTTTCTTCCAGCTGATTCTCTTCTGAATACTTTTTCAACAGAGCCTGAAGCTGCAAAGCCGTAGCTTTGGCATCGCTATCCCTTGGGACAGAGCCATCCTCAAAACAGTCCTTAATCAGCTCCATCGCTATACGACCGCCGGTTTTACCATTGAACAAAGCACCGCTCTTGCTTGTAACCCCGTCAATAACGGCAACAAAATCCTTCGTACGCACAAGACCATCCTCACAGGCATCGTCCCGGCCGGTTTTTGATAAACAGAGAGACTCAATCGGATTATAACGCACATTGGAGCGTGTGGCCTCTGAGTACTCCATGCAATCCGCATTGAACCAGAAATTACCAAGCAGATTCTTCTCGCAAAGCGAAGAAATCTTCTTGGTTTTGACGGAATAGCCTTTCTTCACAAGGGATGTAAAAGTAAGCACACCCTCCTTTTTCAGCTCAACGGTATCCCAGACAGCCACATGGACGTGTTTAATCTTGTCCATCGTCGCAGGCTCACCGGAAAAACGCTGCTGCGTCTGAATTTCAAATAATTCCTTCTCCCTGAGATACTCTTCAATGGAAGCATTAATGTCTACACGATAAAAGAAAGTAGGCTTTCCCCCTTCATAGACATCCCTGCCGGCACCCAAAAAAGAAATTTTCGGAGCACTGTAGCTGAAGCCCTCCCCTGTCCTTAACACCTCAGAAATACAGCCGGACACATAATCCTTTTTTAAATAATCCGCCGTCAGGATGCCCTTATAGTCATCCATTTTAAGCCTGGTGGCAAGGGAAGCCGTAAGCCTCTCCTTGGCTATTGTACCGGTCTTATCCCTTTCCGGGAGCAAAAGGTACACCTTATTTCCGTCATGGATGAAAATCAGCGCATTAATACCAATATGGTTCGACAACCTGGAATCCTTAAGCGGCGTAAGCACAGCCTTGTTTTCATAAAGCGAGCGGACTGATATGCCATCGGACAAAGGATAATCGATAGCCCTGTTTGTAAGCATGTGGGCCAGATAAGAACTGCGGATTGTGTCGATGCTTACAGAACCATCGTCCGAAACATTGCATCCATTCAGGCGGACGGTGTCACAATGCTCTATCTTACTGTTTTTGTGAGCCTTCAGCAATTCCAGGCACTGGGTCTTGATGAAGTCATCCAATTCAAAACGCTCCGCCGGGTTATCATTGATGGTAAAAGCAGTATCAGGCTTAATCTGAAACAGCTTTTCGCAATAAAGATTAATCTTCTTTTTGCTGTCTGCGCGAAGTAAAAATGAGTGATGATAATTGTTTTTATACTGACGATACATCTTCTCATCCTCATAAGAAACCTTGATGACATCTTCTTTTTTCCGAAGAAGAATCGTCGCTACAAAGAGTAGCAGAGCACTACCCAAGAAGGCCAGCAGAGAAGCTAAAATATTGATTAACAACTCACCTACCCTATCCCAATAAAAATAAACAGAGCAGCCGATTGCAGCGGCGAACAGTATAATCAGGATGGCTAAAATGTACGGACGACGCTTAAGGAAAGTATCGTGAAACTGTTGGAAGGTCCGCTCCATATCAGAGGTTTTTAAAAATAAGTTCGTGAATTCTGGTAGAGGTCTTTCCTGGAATCAGGGACGACGGGTACAAAGTATAAAAATTGTAATAATGCCTGTCCAGCCTGCTGATTGAATTGTCCCGGAAAATCTCTTCATCGTCACGGAAGACTGCCTGCTGCGTGTGATTAAGGATATAGGTATGTTTTTCCGTTACTATCCTAGTCTGCTTGAAATTAACCCCGCAGTCCCATCTTATATCCAGCACAATTTCAGGGAGATCACCCTCTTTTGAAACAGCTTGCGTGTGATAAGGAATACCGCACGAGGCATCCCGCTCATGGCAAATATCCAAAGACTTAATCCTGCGGATATCGACCCACAGAGACAGCATCGAAAGAACATTCACCCCGCTGTCAATCCAACTGCCGCCAAGGGCGCGCTTTTCCGGGTCGATGTTTCCGTTGGCATCGGCATAAGGATCACTTACAGCGATAACAATTTTTTGTATTTTTCGCAGCCTGATGCATCTTTTGAACCACAGGACTTCCTGGGAAAACATCCAATGATAAATGATATCAAAGGATTTGTTGATGTTCGGAAGAAGTTTAAGGCAGTTGTCCCAGCTTGTATCCAGAGGCTTCTCTGAAAGGGCGAAAATCCCGTGTCTGATACAGTCCTGAATCAAGGAAGTATGAGTTTCTGGAGGAGTGGCTATTACCACTATATCAAGAGGTTCCCTCTCAATCATTTCATGGGAATCAGTATAAAAAGGAAGCCCAGGGAAAAGGTTTCTGGCCGCAGCCTTAGGGTTTCTGTCACATACAGAAACCAATTCCAGAACGGCGCTCTTTTCTAGTCCCAGCTTGTGATGCTTTGCGATTTCTCCCAAGCCTATGAGTCCCACTTTCAACATATTGCCTGTAGTTTTATGTTCTCAACAAATATATGAATTATTTCTTTAACGATAAGGGCGCGAAGCTAGCGATAGGCTTTGCGGTCAAGTTTGCCGTTGAAGGTGCGGGTGATGGAGTCGACGACTTTGTAGCGGAGCGGAACTTTGTAGCGCTCAAGCTTTTGGGAAAGGTGTAGCGCCAGGGCGCGTTTGTCCAGGGGTGCACCATCTTCCGTAACCACAAGCAGGGCAAGAGCATTGCCAAGAGGGCCGCTCTCGCAGATACAGATGCAGTCTTTAACAGAAGGAAAGCCAAGAGCCACATCCTCAACTTCAGAAGGAGCAACCTTGAAGCCGCCGATATTGATAACATCGTCATCACGCCCAAGAAGATGCAGGCGGCCGGCGTCATCGATATAAGCATTGTCAGCCGTGTAAACAGTGCCGTCCCGAAGCACAGAGGCCGTAAGCTCAGGCTCGGCGGCATAACCAGTCATGAGAGTCCGCCCCTTGCAAGCCACCTTGCCGTCGGGGGTAATGAATACCGAGGAATTACGCATCGGGCGGCCAAGACAGCCAGCCAGGCACTCCCCGTCATTGTAATCATAGGTGCAGCAAATACCGGTTTCAGTAGATGCGTAAGTGTTAAAAAGCCGCGTAGAAGGCAGTACAGAGCACAATAACAGCATATCCGAATGTGCCATTGGCGCAGCCCCGGTCTCAATAAAGGCAAACTTTCCGCTCCTTGCAGCCAGCTCCTGTTTGGCAAGCCCCAGCAGCATTCTTATTGCCGATGGTACCAGGAACGTAGCCACCTGCCCCGGGGCGGAATCCACTGCTGCAAAGAAAGCAGCCAGATCCTTCATGCCATCAAGGATATGCAGAGTCCCGCCATTCAGAATAACCGGATAAATCTTTGACAGACTGCCGATATGATTCAGCGGCCCGTTAACGATAAAGGTCACATCCCCGTCAAAACCCATAGCACCAATCAGATTCTCCGCATCTGCAATAATGGTATCCTCACTTATCATAACGCCCTTGGAACGCCCTGTAGTGCCGGTTGTGTAAAGGATATCCGCCGTGCCGGCGGGAGGAATGAATTCTTTATATAATTTGCCGATGCCGTCAAAAGCCTCCTGGGGGATATCTTTTTCCAAAGGAAGGGCTACAGCCCCGGCCAGATGAATTGCAAAATACCGGACAAGAAAATCAGAAGACTGCATAGAGCGGAAAGGCACCACCTGTCCTGGACGGACTCCGGAAGAAAGCAGAGCCGCAGCCTCTGCCTGAACGCGGGCCCAGAGGCTGGAATAAGACTCTGAAACCCCTCCGCAGATTACGGCCGGCTTATCCGGAAAATCCTGAGCGTTACGCCTTAAATAGCCTTCAAGAGTCATTTCTTTGACAATTTTTTAACAACCATTGCAACCACACTGTCCAAATTCATAAGATTTCGAGGGGTAGCATCCACGGCGCTGAGTTCCAGGCCGAACTCCCCGGAAAGAGCCAGCAGAATTGACATTATGCCAAGCGAATCAAGTTCAGAAAACAGGAATTCCGAGTCGATGTCGGCAAGTGGCACAGCCTCTTCCAAAATGCCGCGCACGCGCGCCCTGAGGCTGTCATGCACAAGACGGACAGGATTCGCATATATTCCAAGGAAGATTTTCTCCAGCTCTTCACGCTGCCCTTCAAGGCCGGAGAGAGCCTTGTCCATATGTTCCAGGAAAGCCGCCTGCTGAGCCTCGTCATAGATGGCCCCGGAAGACGTTCCTTCCAGTAAATCCCTGGCTATAAAGTTATTAGGATACAGCTTGCATGCAGGGAGTATCCGACTGTCAATAAGGGCGGCCACGGCCTTGTGGAATTCTCCGTCAGGCAAATTCCCGGCGCCGCAGGCAGCGATATCGTCATAAGAAAGAGGTTTGCATATTCTTATAGTCACCCGTCCCTTGGGGGAAACGATGCCCGAAAGGATGCTGCGAAGGTCCTCGTCCGGAGCCTTCTCATACTTGGCGGAACGGGACTTCAAAAGCTCCGCAGCCTTCGCCCCGTCGCAAGACTCCCACTCATAGGAAACCGCTACCGGAACAATGTTAAGCTGAGCAAGGGCCTCAACACGGTCCCCCTTCCCGGACATGCCGAACATCTTGATAATTCCCTGGTCCGTGGAATCACAGCCGTCTTTAGTGCGCCCGTTTCTCTGGGCTATCCAAAGAGACTCCCTGTCCTCCTGAATAACCTTCCTGATATAGGTAGAAAGCCGTTTTGAACTGTTGTAGAATTCGCGGATACTGCCTCCCGGACGCTCTACCTTGAACATTCTGTTGGATTTTCCAATGTCAACCACAAGAGGGTTTGTCATAAGATTCGCCCCAAAGGTAATCTGGGTCGTTTCAAGACCGGCAGCCACAAACAAGTATTGCAGCAGGCAAGAATCCAGCATTATATCCCGGTGATTGGAAATGAAAAGATAAGGCTTACCCGGCTCCAGGAAGTCAAGGCCCTCGCAAGACAGGCCGTCCGTGCTGCGGGAGATAATCTGCTTGTTCAGCTCAAACATCGTATCGTGCTGAAACTCCCTCACAGTGCGATAGGACAAAACCCTGTCCTTCACCGCCGGCAGCGGCATGTCCGGGAAAATAAAACCGGCCAGGAGCGGAAAATACTCACTTTCCACAATCCTTTTCATTGCCGACGTCATCTCTTCGTCTGTGTAAGGTCTTATATCTTCGAAAGTATCCATATCAGATTCTGCCTATTTTTTCAATTAAACTGTTGCGCCCAAGAATGGCTTCGCAGGTGGTTATGGCCGTAAGCGACACCCCGCAAAAGCCGTGAAGGTTGTTGTTCTGTCCGGTAAGAAGCAGGTTGGGCACCTTCGTCACAACCGGAAGTTGGGAAAGCATTATATTGTTGCAGTCTTTGCTGAAGCCGCAGATGCTGCCTTCTTTCACTGCGTAATAATCCCGGATTGTAAGGGGGGACGATGCATTCACATCCTGCACGCAGGAGCAAAAGCCGGGATGAAGCTCTTCCATCATCCCAAGAAGCACATCCTTCCTTTCCTCTTTCCACGCCCTGTAATCTGCCCCACGATGGCCTACAGACGTATTTTCCCACTGCCTTACTTCATCAAAAAGCATCGGCGCTGTAACCAGCATCTTGCTGGCCCACGGCCCGGGAACGGCATCCGGAGGCGTCATGCACATAAAGCCAAGAGGCCAGGCTTTATCCTGCCTGCCAAAATTCCATATATCATCGTACCGGGTCATAAAATACTCTGAATAATTGATATACGGGAAGGCCGACGGCTTCAGCTTTATGTACATGGAGAAGGCAGAGTACGCATTGGGAACCGATGAAATCCTGTTCCTGAAGGCCTTGGTAAATGCTTCAGGGGGAATGAGTTCCAAAAGAGCGCACGGATGGATGGCGCTAATGTAATAATCGGCGGTATAAAAATTACCCTTAACCGTCCGGACTCCGCAGACTGCCCCGTTTTCAAGGCTGATGGACTCCACCCCGTCTCCCGGAAGGACGTCTCCGCCGGCGTCTTTGATAACATCGGCCAGAAGGTCTGCAAACCTGGCGCTTCCGCCCGCAAAACGGCTGGCACCATTGATATACAGTACGTTGATTATTGAGTGAATATAAGCCGGCGTTTGCCCTCCACGCCCGCCATAAAGCGGATTCATATAAGCGAGCACACTACGTAAACGCCTGTCTTTTATGTATTTGGCGATGAAATCATCGGCCGCCATAAGAAACTCTGCCGATGGTGCCCTTAGCTCAGGAGCGGATGGGCGAAGGTTGAAAAGATCCACTTCGCCGGCAATATCATAAATCGCCGATACATACCGCTCAAGATTATCCCTTTCTGAAGGGAAGTAGCCAGAGAGTGATTCCACGAAAGCCTCCTTTCCCTTGGCAAGGCGGTAAGTGGCCCTATCTTCAGCGAAATACAGCCTGTCCATGCAGTCATCGTCCACATCCACCACTGAAACCTTGTCCAGAATACCAAGGAATTCACAAATCTTACGCACATTGCCACCCGGCTGCATGCCGCCAATTACATGCATTCCGGTATCGAAAACCTCCCCGAAGCGGGTGAAATTCTGGAGGCCGCCGCCAATGGTGGCGTTTTTCTCAAGCACAGTTACCCTGAATCCCTCCTTTGCAAGAAGGGCGCCTGTAAACAAACCTCCTACTCCGGCTCCTATGATAAGCACTGTTTTCATAGCCTCTTCGTTTGCATTTGGGTGAATAATTCCTTGGCTCCAAGAATCTCGCTACAAGTTATAATTGTACCCACAAGTACCCCCAGGATGCCGTGGGAATTGATATTCTGGCCGGTCAAGAGCACATTGGGGACCCTTGTCTTGTAAGAAATTCTTGACGCCGGGCCAAGGGTAACGTCATGAAGCAGCCCGTACATTGAGCCATCCTGAGTGCCGGTATAATCCCTGTAAGTGAGTGGAGTTGATGTATAATAATTTGCTATCTTCCCTTTAATTCCCGGGAAACGCTTTTCCAGCGAATCCAGAAGCCGCCGTGCCTTCTCTTCCTTGAAAGCGGCGTAAGACTCTCCCCTGTGGCCGGTTACAGTATCCTTCCAAGGCTCCAGCTCATCCGGGCGCATATAAGAAATGACTACTCCGGACTTAGCAAAAACCGGAGCCGCCTCGTGGCAGAAATGCATGTACAGCCAACCCTCAGGCCATGAAGACGCAGTGTAATTCTCACAGTACCAGGGGCTTTCCTTGTCATAAAAATAGTAATTGCTGTTCATGTAAGGCACCTCTCCGTCCTTGAAATCAAGGTACAGGCAGAAGGCTCCCACAGTCTGCGGGGCACCCTGAACGCGCTTCCTGTAGGCAGGGCGAAGCACCCCGTCATCAAAGAGTTCCACCGTACGGGCCGGATGAGCGTTGGAAATGACAACATCGGCAGGGAAGAATTCCTCACCGGCAAAAACTCCGGTTGCCTTTCCGCCATCGCACAGAATCCTTGTTGCCCGGCAGGACGTCACAAGGCGGCCGCCAAAGCGCCGCAGCGTACCAATAAGGGATTCAGCTACGGCATCGCTGCCTCCGGCAATGCGGAAGGCGCTGGTATTGAAGAACTTGGTTATGAAAGCATGGGTTGCAAAAGGAGTTCTGTTCCTCACTCCCGCATAAAGCGGAAGGTTACCGGCAAGGACTCCTGAAAGCATCGGCTCACCGGTAATATCGTCCAGAACATCGCCAACGGAAGTAAGCTGGTATTTCATAATATCGGCCTCATTGGCACCGGCAAAATCAAGGCTGTGCATTGCCGACGCCGCTGCCACCCTGTCCACAAGGTCAAAATACCGCACAAGGGCATCCTTATGCGAAGGGAAATATCCGCCAAGGGTCTCAATGAAAGCCTCCCTTCCGTTTGCGAAAGGGAAATCCTGTCCGCCAAGGGATATTATATCATAAGCCGATGTGTCCAAAGGAGACAGGGTCAGGTCTTTAAGGACGCCAAGGTAGCCAAGCAGGCGGCCAAGGACCTGGTCAGGGGCGGCGCTGCCGATATAATGCATGCCAGTCTCGAACTTTACACCCTTGCGGACGAAGCATTGCAGGCAGCCCCCGGGCACGGGAGCCTGTTCCAGGACGGTAACCTCATAGCCGTTCGCAGCAAGGATAACCCCGCCGGACAGGCCCCCAAGGCCGCTTCCTATTATGACAACCCTTCCCTTAGACATATTGGTCTACCTTATCTGAAATCCGTCTGTACTGTTCCTGGCAGCGGGCCCGGGCAAAAGCCGCCTGCTCAAGCTCTGTGCCCACGGCATCAAGCGAAGCCCGCGTAAAAGGAGCGGCGGCATCTATATGAATGCGCCCCTTCCTTAGCCAGCGGCCTGTTTTTGGCAAAACCCTGCCGGCCCCGTAAAGGCACATGGGCTCAACGTCCAGTCCAAGCTCGGAGGCAATATGGAAGGCCCCCTGATGGAAGCGGCGTATCTTGCAGTCTGCGGAACGCGTCCCTTCCGGGAAAACGGCAATGCTGTACCCCCTGGCCACCAAATCCTTAAGCTTTGGCATTATAACGTCAAGCCCCTGCGAAACGGGATAATACTCTGCGCTGCGAATCAGGAAACCGTAGAAAACATTGTTCCACACCCAGTCGTTGGTAAGGAAAACCATCTTGGGAGAATAAATCAGCATGCACATAAGGTCAAGATGCGACTGGTGATTGCAAACCAGCACCTTAGGCTTCTCAAAATCAACATCCCTGTGGCGGGACCAGGTGAAACGGATACCCGGAATCCCGTGCTCCAGCATCAGGAAACGCGCAATCCGGTATATAAGCCCATGCAGTTTGCGGGTCTTTTCCGGTGTTTTTTTGCCGATGTTTACGTAAACCCAGGCGGCGGGAGTCACCACAAGCACGCTGAAGAAAACAAAGAAAAGCAGGGAGTAAACGCTTCTTACCACAGCCGCCAGAAAACGGAAGACCATTAGCGGCAGACCGTAGACCAGCGCCAGCACGCAAAGAACTGTGTTCAAGACACTTATGCGTGCAAAATCTTTCCCGGGACGGAAGTGCGACACCCTTTCCTCCTTCGGAGGATAATATACGTTTATGGGGATGGATACGAGTTTCACCCCATGCCATGATGCAAAAACCAGCAGTTCCAGCTCAGCCTCGTAACGAGAGGTCAGAAGCCCCAGGCCGTGCAGTTTCCGGAGCGGATACAGCCTGTAACCGGTCTGGGTGTCCGGGACGCGGCGAAGAGTCTGGACGGTGAACCAGAAGTTGGAAAACTTATTGGCAAAACTGCTGCCTTTTGAGCGGTCTGCATTCTCCAGATTCCGGGCTCCAAGTATAAGGGAGCCGGGAGCATCTATGTTGGCCTGCAAAAAAGCGGGAATGTCAGAAGGAAGATGCTGGCCGTCGGCATCAAGGGTAATTGCATAGGCGAAGCCCATCGACAACGCCTTCCTAAATCCGGCCTTAAGGGCCGCCCCCTTGCCTTTATTGTGGCTTAGTTCCACAAGGGTAACCCCTTTCGTGGCTTTTAATATCTCTGTTGTCCCGTCCGTGGAACCATCGTTCACAACAATTATATCCCGGCAGTACGGGCGCGTTTCCTTAATCACCCTGGCTATCGTGCCCTCGTTATTGTAAACCGGAATAATGACGCAGATGCCCCTGGACTGAAGTCTTTCGGCCGCAGGGTCTTCCCTGAAAGCGTCCTTAAGAGTAAGGGAAATGGTGGCAAAAGAGACATCGGCCTTATAAAAAGTGGCACGAACCTTTTGAAGGCCGTCTTCTTCTGAGAACTTGTCTAACAGGCAGTTAAGCGATGGCAATTCCACAGGGGACAGGACGGTCTGATATTTTGCATTACGGACCGATGCTATCTCTGTCTCACGGCCGAGGTATTCTTCCGCAAGCTCTTTTGCCATCTGCACCATGCAGACGCCCGGGGTTATTGGAAGCCCAGGGAAATGGGCTTTGTAAACAGTATGCGAGGCGTTAAGGGAAAGCCCGAAAACGGCCCCCTCCCTTGAAACTACTTTGTACATACTGTCCTTAAGCATCATCTCTTAATCCTCCCTTCCGAAAACTTTAGCAATTACATGAAGCAGTGGCAGGTCCTTTCCCATTGCCTTGTTGTATCTTGGAGTACTGGTATCGAAACAGCCCACCAGCACGGTCTTGGAACGGCCGGTTGCAATAAGCAGCCGGGCATACTCCTCTGCCCAGTACAGGGATTCATCCCTCTGGGAGAAAGTTAGGTTGCAACCATGGCAGCCAAGCCTTATCGCAAGGCTTCCGGCCATGGTGTTATGCGTGCTCTGCATAAACAGGGTCGGCTTAAGGGTGGACTCCCCTTCCTCCAGCATTTGGTTAAGAAGAAGCATGCTGGACTCAAGGCTGCCAAGGGAAGTTCCGGCAATAATGGCATCCGGCTTTTCAAGGCCAGCGGCTTTAAGCGCCCTCAGTGAAACCAACATGGCCCCGCGCATAAGTTTATCCATGCGACGGGCTTCCATCGGCTTAATAAATTCAGAAAGGCCGGAAAGGTCTGCGGCATCTGAAATCTCTTCCCGGGACAGCAGGACAGCCTTATGGCTTTCAAGGGGCTGCGGCTCCTGCGGAGCGGAAGAGAAGATGAGCGAGGTGTCATTGCCCCCGAAGCCGAAGGAGTTGCACATGACATTCTTAAGAGTATAGCCGCTCTTTCCAAGGGTGGGGATTACGCCGCCCGGCATTGGGTTTTCCCAGCCAAGGCTGGCCGGAATGAAGCCGCCCTGCATTGCCAGAAGGCAGATTACGGCCTCTATACTGCCGGATGCGCTTGTAGTGTGCCCGGTGTAGGATTTAGTGCTGGAAATGGGCGGATAGGCATCCCCAAAAAGCCTTATTACGGCAGCGCTTTCGCTTCTGTCATTATTCTCTGTACCTGTGCCGTGGGCGTTAATATAATCTATCTGCGATGGCTTCATTCCGGCCATGAGCAAGGCCTCCCGCATTGCCAGGAAGGCTCCTTCCCCGTTATCTGACGATGCTGTCTGGTGGAAGGCATCGCAACTTATTCCGTAACCTGTAAGCCAGGCCAGCGGCTTAAGCTCACTGCTGCCAGCCGGTTCAAGGACAAGATACGCCGCCCCCTCGCCAAGATTCAGGCCGGCGCGAAGCGCATCAAAAGGCCTGCAAGGCTGCGAATCCAGGATCATCAGCGAATTAAAGCCGTTCAGATGGAATTTTGAAAGGGCTTCCGTGCCGCCGGCCAGGACGATATCGGCCTTCCCAGTTTTCAGGAGGTCCGCCCCTACTGCAATGGCGTTTGCGGCCGATGAGCAGGCGGTTGATACCGTCGTATAAAATGAAAATATTCCAAAATGGGTGGCGATGCCGGCAGTGCAGCCCCCGCAGTCATGGTAATTCAGGCAGTTGGCATATTCCGGACTCACCTCTTCCCCTGTGCGGTAGAACTTTTCCGTCATGTCCATTCCGCCTACGGTGGTTCCGGAGACAAGGGCGATTCTCTTACCCTTCGCTCCTCCGGACAGGCCGGCCTGCTCCAATGCTTCTTTTGCGGCGATGATGCCAAGAAGGATGGTCCTGCTGATTTCCTCTCCCTGCGAAATGCCGGCAAGAGCTCTCAACTCTTCGTTTGAAAGGTCCACCTCCCCTACCGGAAGCTCTTTGTGAACCGTGGCGAGATGTTTTGGAGCCCTGATTCCGGGCCTGCCGCTGCGCAAAGCCTCCGCCACCGCCTCTTTGCCTGTTCCAATTGAAGAGACGATGCCGCAGCCGGTAATGGCTATGCCCTTATTTTGTCCTGTGCTCACTGACATAAGCAGCCATTGTGGCTATGCTCTTGAATATTTCCTTTCCCTGGGCGGGATTTGCAAGCTTTACCCCGTACTTTTTCTCCAGAAGCACTATAAGTTCAAGTGCATCAATTGAATCCAGGCCGAGTCCGGTCCCGAAAAGGGGTGCGTTCTCGTCGATGTCTTCCGGAGTCATGTCCTCCAGGTTCAAGGCTTCAATCACCTGTTCCTTAAGTTCTTTGATAAGTCCTTCCATATCGTATCAATTTTTTTCAATCAAATAAAAATCGGCCTCATAATGGCCCTCATCCTCATAATCAAGCCAGCCGCAAACGGCGCTTCCAAGCCCGCTGTCCTGCATCGAAGCAGCCACAATGCGCCACATCAGCTCTTCGTTCTTTTCCGGAAGGATATAGAACGATGTTTCCCCGTGCAGGCCGTGCCTTATGGCAATTTCGCCCGTTACAATGTTGGGAAGGGTGTATACAAAGAGCGACGGCGATGGGAAAAAGCCTTCCGGCGAGCTCAGCGTCTGCAAATATTCCCTGTCTGTATGAAGGGACGATGTCCTGTTAAAGAGTATTACGGCACGGCTGCTGTCCTTCGTGGCACCTTCCAGCAGCTTTTCGGCTGCCAGGAAGCCCAGCTTTGAGAGGGGGTCCATTTTAAAGAATTTTGGCCACTGCACGCCGCTCTGACGGTATATTTCATTCAGGCCGATGCTGCCGGGAACTATTTGTACATGGGCTTTTTTTGACAGGGTAGGAGATTCTTCGCTTCGCTCAGAATGACAAAATGCTCGCTCAGAATGACAAAATGCGCGCTCAGAATGACTTGAACTGTCATTCTGAGGAGGGTAACACCCACCGAAGAATCTATCATCCATAGTGACAACGACAGCGGCATTGCAGCCCCCGAAGCCCGAAACCGTCTTAAGGAAAGTCTTCCCCTTTGCAGCCTCAGACTCCTTTACAACCCTGATTTTCCCGGAAACGCCATGCTCTTTATAGCCGATGGTGCCGGGTATCCTGCCCTCCCTGAGTTCCCTGGCGCTAACCACTGTCTCAAGCAGACCGGCCGCCCCAAGAGTATGGCCAAAATAGCCCTTCAGGGCATTCACAGGCACATTTCCAAGCCCGGCCCGCTCAAAAGCCACAGACTCCATCTGGTCATTGAAAAGAGTTGCCGTGCCATGGGCGTTTACAAGGGCCAGCTCCTCAGGAAGCACTCCGGCAGCGGAAAGCGCGGCTTCTGCGGCCTGTTTCAGGCCTTCCCCCTTGGGGGACGGGGCGCTAATATGGTAGGCGTCATTCCTTGAAGCCCCGGAAAGTACTGTAAACAAGGTATTTGCAGAGGGTTCCCTGCCAAAAACCACGCTGGCTACAGCAGTGCCAAGATTAAGCCCGTTGCGTTCTATGTCAAAGGGCCGGCAGAGCTCAGGCGAAAGGGATTGCAGGGCCCCGAAGCCGGAAAAAATAAAGCGGCCCGGCACATCTGCCCCTACCACAATTGCATAGGAATACTCCCCTGCCTCAAGAAGCCTTAGGGCCAGTATTATCGCCGATGCGCCGGAGGCGCAGGCGTTGCAAACAGTTACAGGACAGGTTTTTACGCCAAGGCGGGAAGCAATCCTGACGGCTGACTCCCCTGGCGAAACCCCGATTTCTCCCTTGGTAGTGCTAAGAATCAGCACAACGTCACTCCGGGAGGGGTCCACTCCGGCATCGGCCAATGAAGCAGAGGCGCTGCGGCAGACAAGGTCTTCGTACGAACCCTCCATAAGGCTGGCGCATACGGGGTAAGGAAGGCACGGGACAGTCTGTCCTGCCTTTAGCCCCCCTGGGGTTATCGTATTATCTGCCAAAGCGTAAATCATATCCTGCTGCTAAACCTCCCAGCGTTTTTTCCATTCAAGATAAAAATCCGGATTATCCCACACAAGCTGATAATTCTTGTCCATGAAAACCTGGACGGAACGGCCTGTAGCCAGCAAAGAATCATCGTCATTATCCCTTATCTCATAGTCGAAGACTATTTTTGCGGCAGCGGTGGGGCGATAGAAAATGTCAATCCGGGGATGCATTTCATAGCGGATAGGCTTTTTGAACTGGAAGGACATCTCCACCAGCGGGGCGAAATAGCCTTCGCCAAAAATCCGCATGTAGCCAAGGTCATATTTGGCGCCGAAAGCCTCGCGGGCATCCTCAAAATACAGCGGGTAGGAGCCGTTCCACACAATATTCATGGCGTCTACCTCGCTAAAGCGTATATCCAGTATTTTTGAAGCCTTAAGTTCCATATCAGTTATCTTTCATTGCAATTTTAAGTTCCGCCCTGGCAATCTGCCTGCCGCCGCAGGTTATGGTGACATCGGACAGTATCACGCCAAAAACCTCTTCCCTTATTACGGCTTCCGTCCTTATGGTTTCTCCCACGGAGGGCAGTGCGAAGACATCGGCATTGCGGATGGCGCCTATAAAACCCACCTGCATTTCTTTTCCAAGGATGTATTTGTTTATGAAGCCAAGCCTTACGGCATGCGTCTGAGCCATATTTTCCAGCAGTCCGGGGGCTGAGAAACGGCCGTCATCGGCAAAAAAATTATCTTTGGCGATGGTGGTTTCGGTTACAGCACCGCTCTGGCTCGCAGAGACCAGCCTGCCAACCATGACAAAGGGTTCCTGCTGCGGAATCAGGTCGTGTACGTCAAGCCCCCGCAGGAAGTCGCTGTCATATTTGGTAAAATCCACCGTCATTGAGCCCAAAAATCAAAATAATTGTACCACTGGCCGGGATATTCCCTTACAAGCCTTTCTATTTCTGCACTGTAGCCGGCCGCAAGCTGGCTAAGCTGGGTTTTGCGTCCGGCCTGCCTGTCATAAGGCAGGGGGGTAACACATATCTTGTAAGCCTTAGCCGCCGTCTTAAGCACGTTTACGCAAATTACATCAAGGCCGCGCATTGCCGCTACGCTGAAGGGCCCGGCCGGGAGGCTGGCTTCTTTCCCCAAGAAGCTGGCTTTCAGCACTTTGGGAGAGCCAAATACCCTGTCCGCAGGGATGCTTACAGTTTCTCCGTCAGAAAGGGCCTTGTCTATCAGGAAGAGATGGCTCATGTCTTCACGGACCGGAATCATGCGTACATTTGTACCCTCGAACATTTTCTGGCGGGATTCCATGACGCTTTCCTTCTCTCCGGCAAAAACAACCGCATTGAGCCTTTTCTGCCTTGCCACAAGCGTATATCCTGCAATTTCATAATTACCAAGGTGGGAGCTCAGCTGCACAAAACCTTCCGGCCTTTCCGCAAGCACTTTAAAGTACTCATAGCCAACTATTTCCAGCTTGAATTTCTTGCCGGCATACATTGCAAACTTGTCAATGACAGCCTGGGAAAACTTGCAAAGGTTTTTCCACGACATCCTCCAAGCCTTGAAGCGGGACATCCCGAGTCCCTCCCGATAAAACCTGCGCACATAGCCGGCGCCGCTGTTAAAAAGCATGAAGAAAGGAATCACAAAGATATCGGAGAATACGTACAATATCCTCACATCCAGGACCTTGAGCAAACGGACAAGCCATGCATGCATCCAGCCGTTGCCATAGGTCGTTCCCTTCCACACCTTGTCCGCCATCTTATTCTGCCGGGGTATTAACCTTCTTCTCTATGTAATCGCAGAACTGCTTCAGGGTGGTTACGCCCACCATTTCCTCAGGTTTAATCTTGAAGCCGAACTGCCTCTCTACAATAACCACAATGTCTACAAAGTCAAGGCTGTCAATTCCAAGCCCTTCCTTAAGGCTGGCATCGGGAGAAATCTTTTCCTCGTCAATTTCCAAATCTTCAATAAGGAAATTCTTTACCTTCTCTTCAATTTCGCTACGTGTCATAATATCTGTAAATAATTAATATTCAATTAGTTCTCTTTGCGGCAAACAAGTATTGAATGGCCACGGCCAAGGTTGTCAACAATCTTCTCTACCTTAAGCCCGGCGGCTTCAATGCAAGACGTAAGGTCGCTTGTATTGTACATCTTTGAATTGCCGTTTGCCACCGCCGTAAAATACAGGCTGGTCATGGTAAGGCAGAATGTAGCCGTCTCAAAACGCTGCCTGTCCCAAAGGGTCTCCATGATAAAGAGGTTCGTCTGCGGCCCCATGGCCTTTGCAGCACATTTAAGTATTCCGGTTATCTCTTCCATGCTGAAGCAGTCCAGGAACTGGCTCATCCAAATAGCATCCGGGACAATATCCGTAGGGAATTCCGCCTCCTTGTCCAGAAGATTGATTCCATGGCCGCTGATTCTCCCAGCCCCCGGCTTACCGGCCACATTAGCCCTCATCAGCTCTATCTGCTGCGGCAAATCAAGGATGGTCACCTTTACATCTTTGTCAAAACCAACGCACTGCAGGGCCCATTTGCCGGTGTTCCCACCTACGTCATAAAGGGTTTTGGTCCGATGCTGCCGGAAAACGACTTCCAGCGCTTCCGGGAAGGATAAATCGCTGTACAGATGGTCAAAGCCGAACCAGCTTTTCTGAACCTGAGGCGGAAGACTGGAAAGGCCTTCGTACACCGTGGGCCAGGGGCCGAAGTGCTCCAGCCCGGCGGGGCGGCCCTCCCTGAAAGACTCTTCCAGGCGGAACCAGGCCTCATAATTCACATCATGATTAAAGTCGATGTTGGCCCTTGTAGCCTTGTCGTTAAGCAGGAACCATCCGGTCTTTGAAAGTGAGAAACGTTCCGTTTCAGGGTCTATTATTATCGTTCCGATGCTTAAGGAAGCTTCCGTCATGCACTTCACGGCGTAGTCTGACAAGCCGGTTGCCTTTACTATCTCTTCGCGGGTCAGGCCTTCCGCAGAATTGTCCATCAGCTCAAAAATGCCGAATTTTATCATGAGCCTGGACACCTGGAAGACCACCGGTCCCCATGCGATGAATTCCGCCTGACGCTGGGCGTCAATTGCCCTTAGGCTGTCTTTTGTATATTTGTCCAGTGAGGATGGAAGTTTCATCGGCCTAAATCTTTTTTATCACAAGGGCAGAGTTGGTACCTCCGAAGCCGAAGGAGTTGCTAAGAACCGTATCTACCTTTGTTTCAATTGTTTGCCTTGCAATATTCAGGTGCTGCGAGTACTCGTCCGGGTTCTCGAAGTTGATGTTCGGAGCCACGAAGCCGCCCTGCATCATCAGAATTGAGTATACTATTTCGCTTGCCCCGGCCATCCAGCACTCGTGCCCTGTCATTGACTTTGTGGAACTGATAAGAGCCCTCTTGCCACGGAAAATACGGTCCAGGGCGATGGCCTCATACATATCGCCCTGCTTCGTGGAAGTGGCGTGCGCGTTGATGTAGTCTACATCATCAGGGCCGATGCCGGCATCCGCCAGGGCTCGGGTAATGGCTTTTACGCTGCCGTCGTCACTGGGCTCTGCAATACCGCCGCCATTGCTTGAAAAGCCGTATCCTGTAACCTCGCAAAGGATGGTGGCGCCCCTCTTTACAGCGTGCTCATATTCCTCAAGTACAAGGGCTGCGGCCCCGCCTCCGGGGATAAGGCCGTCACGGTCCCTGTCAAAGGGACGGCTGGCCTTGGCAGGCTCGTCCATCCGTACGGAAAAAGCTCCGAGGGCATCAAAAGATGCCATGGAGTAGTAGTTAGTTTCCTGTGCTCCACCGCAAAGGACCATATCCTGAAGGCCCTGGCGGATAAGCAGATAGCCTATGCCAATAGAGTGACTGCCGCTGGCGCAAGCTGCGCTCAGGGTGAAGTTTACTCCGCGAAGATGGAAGATTGTGCTTAGGTTCATGTTTACGGTAGAGTTCATTGACTGGAAAACAGTACCGTAACCCAGCATGGCGGAGTCGTGCTTTTCATCCATGATTTTGGCCGCCTCTATCACAGGTTTCGCAGAGGAATCGTTGCCGAAAATACATCCAACCTCGTTTGCCCTGAGGTAGGCGTCATCAATTCCGGCCTCTGCAAAAGCCTGGCGGGAAGCCATATATGCATATCTTGCCTCCTCCGGCATTCCAGCACGGGTGTGGCGGTCAAGCATGTCTTTCGTGATTACAGGTTCAGGAACGATACCGCAAAGGCCTGAGCGATAACCATATTCAAGCCTTTCTTTCTGAAGGCCGATGCCGGAGCGGCCCGCGTAGAGGGACTCCTTCACCGATGCAGTGTCTGTTCCAAGGCAAGACCAAATGCCCGTTCCTGTTATAACAACTCGTCTTTCCATAGATTTTACGTATAAAGGCCTCCGTTTATGTTAATTACTTCCCCGGTAATGTAGGAGGCTTCGTCGCTTGCAAGGAAGGCTACAGCCGCAGCTACCTCTTCAGGTGTGCCGAAGCGGCCTGCCGGAATCATTTTCACCAGTTCTTCCTTGGGGAGGCCGGCTGTCATGTCTGTCTCAATAAAGCCGGGAGCGACGGCATTTACTGTTACCCCTCTTGGAGCGGCTTCCTGTGCCAGAGCCTTGGTTGCCCCGATAAGGCCGGCTTTGGCGGCACTATAGTTAACCTGGCCAGGAAGGCCTTTTACTCCGGAGAGGGAGCTTATGTTGATTATGCGGCCGCCGCGCCTGCGGGGCATCATATGCTTAAGAAGTCTTCTTGTAAGATAGAAAAAGCCGTTCAGAGTGGTATCCAGCACGTTTTTCCACTGCTCGTCAGACATCATGAACAGGACATTGTCGTCCCTGATGCCGGCGTTGTTCACAAGGATGGAAATGTAGTCTTCAGGATGCTCCGCCTCCCATTTGTCGATGGCGGCGTCCACAGCCTCCTGGTCTGCCACATCAAAAGGAAAGAGTTCTCCCCTGCCCCCTGCAGCCTCAACCTGTGAAAGGGTTTCCCGGGCGGCATCGGCATTGGATTTGAAATTAATCAGTACCGGCAAGCCAATGCGCGCAAGCCGCACGCATACAGCCCTGCCAATACCCCTTGAGCCACCTGTTACAAGAATATATTTCATTTCAGTCGCATCTTTTTAATCAACTTGTAAAGATAGTAAAAAAATACCAAATACAATCGTATTTGGCCTTTAGCAAGGCATCTCTCAATAAATATGGCAGGATTCAGGCCTGTTTCCAGATGAGGTTCCGGGGGCGGAGGGAGCAGCGGGAGGCGGTCAGAAACTTGTCCTCATCCTCTTCGTATGCATAAACCGTAATATCCTTACGAGTGAGGGCAAGAAGAAGGGCATAAACACCATAGCCGGCGTCGTGAACCTCAGCCGTACCTGAAGGGAGGTTGTCTATCTTTTCAAAAGTACTCTTACACAAGACTTTACGGCACTCCTGCCCAGCCTCATGGCCCTTGTACAAATACTCCAGACGGACGTCGTCTGCAAAACTTGCAGCACCACCCTCATGGCTCTTTGCAAGGCACTTACGCAGGCGGTACTGCTTGTACTTAAGAAGAAGCCTGAAAACAATCGGAGGCACGAACCACGCCATCACAACAACAGTGAACATCCCCACAATCGTCAGTTCCGCAAGTGACCTTAGCGCCGGATGCCTTGACAGAATAAGAACGCCAATGGCCACGAACATTATTATCGCACTAAGGGCTACAGCATTTTTATATGACGACAGTATCTTTTTGCCGGTCGCATACTCATAAATCAGGCCTTCCGTTATAAAAATCGTGTAATCATCGCCCTGGCCGAAGATGAAGGAGGCCAGGATAAAATTGACGATATTGAATTTGATGTCCAGAAGACTCATCATTCCAAGAATCCACAGCCAGCCTATAGCCAGGGGGAGGAAGGCCAGAAGCGTGATTTCCACCCGCCGGAAGCTGAGCAAAAGGAAGATGAAGACGATGGCTCCGCAGATAAAGCCGATGTTATTGAAGTCATCTGACAAGCCGCCGATAAGCTTCGCTGTCATCCCGTTTTGGGAAAAGACAAAGGACTGCCCCGGCAGAGTGGCCGAAAGGGTTTCGGTTATGGTTTCCGTTTCCTCTTTAGGAACGTCCAAATAACTGATAATTATTGTTTTACCTTCTTCCTTAAAAAACATTTGCTGTCCCACGGCGGAGATTATTCCCTGGAAATAATCAGCATCCTGCGGCTGAAAATCCTGTCCCAAAGTGGCATAAAAAGGCTCAAAGGCTTCGTCAGTGAAACCTGCCGTTCCTGCCTCGGTTTTAAGTGACTTTTCAAGGCCGGGATGACGCTCCTTGAACGCATTCCAGGCCGCAATTCTCTCTTCCTGAGTCTTTTTGGAAGGAACAAGCAGGGAAATCCTCCGGGCCGCGCCCGGGGCGGCCTCGTCGGCCTGCAAGGCTGCTTCGGCATCATCGCCTTCAGACACTATGTAAAGCGTTGACTCTGAGCTGTTTTTACTCGTAAGGGATGAGAGGATGGCAAAGCCCTCCTTCTGCTCATCGGTCATATAATTTATGTGGCTGATATCGGCATCAAAAGAAACGCTAGTACTCTTCCATGCAAAGAACAACGTAAGGGCAAGAAAGGCCGCCACAAGAAAGCCCCGGGCAGGGCCCTCGACTTTTACATTCCTGAAAATATTAAGTTCCAGAGTCTTTCGCGGCTTGGAAGGAACGGGCAAGAATACCGGCAGGAAAACAAGCACGAACACTATCGTGCACACCAAGGTTATCGCCCCTACAATTCCAAAGTCGTGCATTGCCTGGGAGCGCAGCAACAGCAGGGACAGGAAGGCGCCCACGGTGGTTATGTTGCCAACAAGCAGCGGATTCACCTGCTCTGCAAGAGCCTTTCGCTTATCCGGCTGATATTTCAGGTGGTCCGCAAAATGAATGGGATAATTGGCGGCAAGCCCCATTATCACGGTGCAGATTCCTACTATGATTAGGCTCACTGAACTGCTGACGGAGGCATATACCCCAAGAGAAAAGAGGACACCGAAGAGTATCGTCGCGAATATCCAGAAGACATCGGCCAAACGCTTGAAACTCAGCCACAAAAGCGTGATGATGATAAGCATCGCCAGCGCAAGCGTCCACATGGCGTCGGTCCTTATGCAATCGGCATTGGTAACGGCCACTTCCGGCGCTCCGGTGGAAAAGATCTCAACCTCCGGACACTCTGCCGATGTTTCCAGTTTCGCTGTGTTCAGTTTGTCCAGGAAAATGCGGTTGTCCGATGTCTCTGTGCCGCCGGCGGGCGAATCAAGGAACAGTATTCCGGTGCCGCCGTCTTCCGTAAAAATATATCCGTCTTCATAATGTCCCTGTTTCAGGGGATTGAGAGCTTGCAATTTCTCCAAAGCGGGAAGGAAAAGGCCCAGAGGGTCGTGCCTTAGATAATTTGTAGATAAGGTGGAGCCGAATCCGTAAAGGCTGTTTTTCAGTTCCGCCAACCTTGAAGGGATATAATCTTTTACTTCAAGAAGTGAATCCGCACGGGCGATATCGGCCCCGGACAGCAGAACGGGGGCGTTCTTGCCGATGTATTCCACAACTTTATCAATGTCGATATCCATGGCGGCATCGCCACTGATTTGCCCGGCGCCCTTTTCCCTGACGGCGGAGGAAAAAGCATCCATCGCCTCACGTATTTCGTCTTCTGATTCACCTCGGAAGAAGACGGCTATTTTACTGCTGGCCAGGTATTTATAAACGTCCTGATACTTTTCCGTCTTTTCGCTGTGAGGCAGGAAAGTGGATATGTCTTCAGAGAAGTTCGACCTTAAAATGAAGAAGATGCAAACAAGGATTATGGCAACCAGCAGGGCCGCCGCTTTTCCTTTGTTTACGCTGAAATAATCATATACCTTCAGGATAAAGTCCTTCATTTTACCGTCTTTATATCAGAGAATTCCAAAGTGGTGACGTCGCCACCGCGGGAATAAACAATTATCTTATTGACTATGAGGGTGTTGACATTGACATAAACCACTATTTGCGTAAATGCCTGGCGAAGGGCGCTGCGGCGGGGGATCATCTTCAGGATGTAGCCGTCTCCCTCAAGGAGGGTGATGTCAAAATCTTTCTCCGACGGGCTGCGGCGGCCAAAGCCTTTCATCTCTTCAAATGAGTCATAATCAGATACTTTCGCCTCCGGGGCTGTCATTTCAATATGTATTTTCCCGGGCTTTGTGAGGACGATGCTGCCCTTGCTTACAAGGTTGTCTTTCAGTAGGGAGGAGTGCTTGGTCTGCACAAAGGCGGCGGAGAATTGCTCCGGCTTGTTCGCGGCGATTATGTCATCTACTGTGACGTTCTGCCCAAAGGCGATGATGCCTGTGAGCAGAAGAATTATTATTGAAAAAAGGCAGCGTCTCATTTCAGCGTGACTAATACTGTTCCAAGGAAAACAAGGATTACGCCTATCCATTGCACCCAGGTGATGGTTTCCTTGAAGATTAAAATGGCGGCGAACATCCCGAATACGTAGCTGAAATGCGATACGGTGTAGGCCAGGCTCAGGGGGAAGTTCTTGAGGATGTAAAGCCACAGGCCTCCGGCGAGGAGGAAGGAAATTCCGCAGCCAAGAAACCACCAGTTATCCAGTTGTGAAACGAAGTATTTCCAAGTGAACTCAAATTTTCCCGAATTTGCCAGCGCCAACTTCAGCATCACCTGCCCACCACACAAAAACAAGCACTGCAACAAACATATCGGTAACATTCCAACCATAATCAATCTCTAAATTCTAAAAACATGCAAATTTAGGAAAATATCCTGAATTGTCAGCGTCAGAAGGCAGTGAAGATTGTGTAGGTGAGGAAGGACATCAGCCAGGCGATGAGCATGGTGTAGGCGCAGGTGCCGGCAGCCCATTTCCAGCTGTGGGTTTCGTGTTTGATGGCAACGAAGGTGGCAATGCATGGAAAGTACAGCAGTACAAAGACCATGAAAGCCAGGGCGGTAGGCCAACTGATATCCAGGGCAAGAGCCGACTGAAGAGCCGTATCGTCTTCAAGGTCTTCACCCTGGGAAATCTTCGCCCCTTGCGAATACATTACACCCAACGAGCTGACTACCAGCTCTTTGGCAGCCACACCCGTTAGCAAGCTTACCCCCATCTTCCAATTGATGCCCATAGGCGCGAGAACAGGCTCGACAGCCCTTCCAAGCCGGCCAATGTAAGAATTCGCCTGTTGCTGTTCATACAAGTCGTTCACCCTGGCAGCATCGGCATCAGAGAATGTCTCCTGATAAACCTCAGTTGCAGCGGTGAGTTCCTGACTGCGGGGGAAGTATCCGAGGAACCAAATCACAATGGAGCAGAGCAGGATAGTCGTGGCCATCTTCTGAAGATACTGCCGGCCCTTTTCCCAGGTGTGGCGCCAGATAGCCTTGGCCGTAGGAACGCGGTAAGGCGGGAGTTCCATCACAAACGGGAGGTCATCGTCCTTCACAAAACGCTTGATAACCATGGCGGAAAGGATGGCCAGGATGATGCCAAGCAGGTAAATTCCAAGCAGCACCAGCGGAGCGTTGCCGGGGAAGAAGGCCCCCGCAAAGAGCACAAATATTGGCAGGCGGCCGGCGCAGGCCATGAACGGGATGATAGATATAGTGATAAGGCGGCTTTTGCGGCTCTCTATAGTCCTGCAAGCCATGATGGCAGGAACGTTGCAGCCAAAACCCATCACCATCGGTATAAAACTCTTGCCGTGAAGGCCAAGCCTGTGCATCATTTTATCCACGATGAAGGCGGCTCTGGCCATGTAGCCGGAATCTTCCAACAGGGAGATGAAGAAATAGAGTATCAGGATGTTAGGCAGGAAGACAAGCACACTGCCAACGCCGGCGATGACTCCGTCTACGACAAGGTTTTTGAGCCAGCCGTCGGACATAAGGCCGCCAAGGGTATCACCCAGCCACGCAACGCCGGCGTCAATCCAGTCCATAGGGTACTGGCCAAGGGTGAAGGTGGCCTGGAAGATAATATAAAGCAAAAGGATGAAAATCGGGAACGCAGCCCATTTGTTGGCTACGACAGCATCAATTTTATCCGTTACAGTGCGCTTGGGCCTAAGGTCCCTGTGCTCCCTGTAAGTCTCTGTAAGAGCGCCGTTTATAAAGGCGTATTTGGCGTCTACTATAGCCGATTCGCAGTCTGTGTCAAGGACTTCTTTTATGCGGGCATCCTCTTGGGCGCGAGCCTTATTGAGTTCTTCCGCGAATGGCAGGGTCTCAAGGATTTTTTCTATATCCGAGTCATGTTCCAAATACTTGATAGCCAGGTATCTGGTAGAGAATTTTGTACGCAGGGAGGCGTCGCGCTGGAGCATCAGTTTGATGCGGTCTATGCTCTGCTCCAGCTCCGGGCCATGGTTTATGTGGATATGCCTGGCGATGGAAGGATCTGCACCCTTATAGACTTCAAGCACCGTGTCAAACAACTGGCCGATGCCCTCTCCGTTCCTGCTGATTGTGGGGCACACAGGCACTCCGAAGAGCTTTCCAAGCTGAACCGTATCAATTTCATCGCCTTTGGAAATAAGCTCATCGTACATATTCAGGGCGATAACCGTCCTGAGGTTCATGTCGATTATCTGAGTGGTCAGATAGAGGTTCCTTTCTATGTTGGAAGCGTCCACTACGTTGATTACGACATCCGGAGTCTTGTCCGTAAGCGCCCGCCTGACATAGAGTTCTTCAGGACTGTATGCCGATAGCGAATATGTGCCAGGCAGGTCTACAAGCACGATTTCGAAGCCTTTCCAGGAGAATTTTCCTTCCTTGGCATCTACGGTGACGCCGCTGTAGTTTCCTACATGCTCACGGCTGCCAGAGGCGACATTGAAGAGGGAGGTCTTGCCGCAGTTGGGATTGCCGACCAGGGCCACCCTTATCTGGCGGTGACGCTTGTCTGCCAGGTCTTCCATCTCAAGCTGGATTGCCGTCTCTGCATACGGTTCCCCAGAGGGAATCGGGGCGGTATCCCCTGCCGACTTGCCAAGATATTCACGGGCTTCTTCTTCGCCGATGACTTCTATCATCCTGGCTTCTTCCCTCCTGAGGGACAGCTTGTATCCCATTATTTCATATTCGATAGGGTCCTGCAGCGGAGCGTTAAGCACCACTTTCACCTTCTTTCCGGCGATGAAGCCCATTTCTATAAGTCTTTTCCGGAAGCTTCCGTGGCCATTTACCTTAGCTATTACGCCGGTACTTCCGGTTCCAAGTTCTGCTAATAACATTATGCGGTTTCTGTTCTTTTGTTTCTGTTTCAGGACCCGGGTTGCCCCGTCCCGTAATTTTGCGTTGCAAAATTAAAGTATTTTCCATTGCCGCTCCATCCCCATTTATTGGGATTTTAATCCAATATTGCTATATTTGTAACGGTTTAGAGTACAGTTTTACTGAATATCAACACTATTTAACATATGAATCCTGAAAAGAAATACGCAATTGGCGTTGACATTGGTGGCAGCCACATTACTTCTGCCGTTGTAGACCTGGAAGAAGGCGTTATCGTAGGACATCCCGTCACGACCGATGTAGACCATACCTCTCCGGCAGAGGTTATTTTTTCTGCATGGACAGAGAACCTCCGCCTGCTCATTAACGAGTCCGGCCTGCCGGTGAAACAGATTGGAATGGCTTTCCCGGGGCCTTTTGACTATGACAAGGGCATTTCCTGGATGGAGCATAAATTCCAGGCTATTTATGGAATAAACATCGGCCAGACCCTTGCCGCCAGACTGCTGGAATTTAAGGATTTGGAGTTTAAGTTCGTTAACGATGCAGGTGCTTTCGCCCTGGGAGAGAGCAGTTTTGGCGCAGCCAAGAATATAGACCGCGTGATTGTCCTTACCCTTGGTACAGGTGTAGGTTCAGGATTCATCGCCAACCACACCATTGTCCGCAGCGGAGACTCTGTTCCCCCGGGAGGGGAAGTCTGGAATCTCCCCTTCCATGAGGGTATAGTGGATGAAGCTTTCTCCACCCGCTGGGTTGTAGGGCGTTACAGTGAGCTTACCGGTAAGCAGGTTCAGGGTGCAAAGGATGTTGCAATGCGTTTTGAGTTCGATGATGCCGCAAAGCAGCTTTTCAATGAGTTTGGTTACCGCCTGGCAGAGTTTACAACGCCATGGCTGAATAAGTTTAACAGCCGTACTCTTGTTCTTGGTGGCAATATTTCCAGGAGCCTGCCGCTCTTTATGCAGGCCCTCCAGAGGGCTTACGGCCAGGTTGGCCTGACTGTAGACGTAAAAGGCTCTGTCCTTTTGGACAAAGCCGCAATGCTTGGAGCAGCATCCTTGTTTCTTTAATTGTTTGCCGGCGCCTTTATTCAGGCTTGCCGGCATATTTTATTAAAGTGTCGATGGCGGCGTGTAGTTCTGCCTGAGTATGTCTGTGAGCCCGCATGCATTCGCGTGCGGGTTTTTCGCATAAGAGGCAGCGGCGCTCAGGCAGTCCGCTTTCCGCCCGGCTCAGCGGCCGGATTTCCGGTCCTGCAATGACATCGATGTCCATTAGACGGCCAAGGGGGTGATTGTCTTCGATTTCGCAGCAAATTCTCTTGACATCCACAGCCGGTAAATCCACCACGAAGTACGCCTCAAACCCCGTCACAAGGTCCCTTTCCTCCTGATATAGGATAAGAGATTCTTCACTTCGTTCAGAATGACAAGTTTGAAAAGTTTGCCGGATGGCATGGACACCGGCTTTGGCGACGGTGAGGGACCGGTCGTCCCTTTTGACGGAACCAGGAAGAATTACGGTAAAACATATTAAAGAAGCCCGCGGGAATTCTCTCGCGAGCTTCTTCTGATGCTCTACCCGTGCGTCCCTGCTGGCCAGCAGTTCTGTGAGGGTAATCTCCATTATTCTACGATGTTATGAATCTCGTCCAGAACCTTGCCGTCACGGTTGTAAACGATTCCTACCACCTTGTCACCGAAAGGAAGGGCGTCAGGAGTACCTATGATAGAGGTAGCCTTGGCAGCCAGGTCATTGATATCCACAACGTTAAGGCCGGCGGCGCGAAGACGCTCAGCCACCTCGGGACGGTTAGGGTTAACGGCAATGCCGTACTCAGTAACAACTACATCCACGCTCTTTCCGGGAGTGATAAGGGTAGTAACCTTAGGCACTACGCAAGGGATGCGTCCGCGGAGCAGAGGGCAAACGATGATTGAAAGGGCGGAATCAGCAGCGGTGTCCTGATGGCCACCGATAGCGCCACGGATGATACCATCGGAACCAACCAAAACATTAACGTTGAAGTTGACATCGACCTCAAGGGCAGAGAGAATTACAATGTCAAGGGCATGAACGGCAGAACCCTGGTGCATGCCGCTGGCGTATTCTACTGCGGAAACCTCCTGATGGAAAGGATCGTTCTTGATGGACTCAGCGGCAACCTTGTCAAAAGACTGAACGTCAATAAGACGGCCGATGAGACCTTCTTCATGGAGTTTTACCATGTGGGCGGTGATGCCGCCGAGGGCAAATGAAGCCTTGATGCCCTTCTCAAGCATGCTCTCACGTATGTACTTGACAACAGCCAGTGATGCACCGCCTGTACCGGTCTGGATAGAGAAACCATCCTCAAAATAGCCGGAGTTGATGACAACTTTTGCAGCGGATTTTGCAAGGAGGATGTCGCGCGGATTCTTGGAATCGCGGATTGCACCTGCGGAAATCTTGGAGCTGTCGCCAACAGAATCAACAACAACCACTGATTCAACATCGGCAGCGGAGATAGACTTGGGGACGTTGGGGTATGCTACAAGGTCATCGGTAATGACAACAACGTGGTCTGCATAACGGGCGTCGGGAAGTGCGTAGCCAAGGGAGCCGCAGATGCTCTTCGCATTCTCGCTGCGGGAATAACCGCAGGCGTTACCAAGTTCATCGGCGGAAGAAGCGCCAAGGAAGGCAACGTCAATATGGAGCTCGCCGGTAGCGATAGCACTGCCGCGGCCGCCATGGGAGCGGAAGATGACAGGCTCTTTCATAAGGCCGTGGGAAATCTCGTTAGCGAGCTCTCCACGAAGGCCGGAAGTGGAAATCTTGGTGATGACGCCGTTCTTGATATGCTCAATAAGCGGGGCGTGAACGTCCGAGAGGCTGGATGCAGCAAGATGAAGGTTCTTGAAACCCATCTCTGCCAGCTTTGCAACAACCATGTTTACAACCTTGTCTCCGCCACGGAAATGATGGTGGAATGAGATGGTCATGCCATCCTTAAGACCGGATTTACGGATTGCCTCTTCAAGGGTTGTGAGTTTTGAATTTCTCATTGTACGTCCTCCTTATTTAAGATTCCTGATGCAATTGCAAGGGCGATGGTTCTCTCTGCGCGGATAACAACCGGGCGGTCTACCATCTTGCCGTTTACGGCGATGACGCCGGAGCCTTTTGCCTGTGCCTCCTTGATGGCGGCGATAATCTTGAGTGCCTTCTCAATGGCCTTTGCAGTAGGTGCAAATACCTGATTTACAACCTCTATCTGGCGAGGGTTGATGATAGACTTGCCGTCAAAGCCGAGGGTCTTGATAAGCTCTACCTCTTTGCGGAAGGTCTCCATGTCGTCCAGGTTGGAGTAAACGGTGTCGAAGCAGCAGATGCCGGCGGCGCGGGCTGCGACAACTATGGTCTCACGTGCAAGAAGCAGCTCGTTTCCTTCCGGAGTACGCTGGGTCTTGAGGTTTGCGCTGTAGTCTTCTGCTCCAAGGGCGATACCCATCATTCTCTTTGATGCTGTCGCGATTTCATAGGCATTTACTACGCCAAGGGCGCTCTCTATGGCAGCCATAATCTGGGTGCGGCCTACGCAGCCGAGCTCGGTCTCTACCTTAAGAATCTCTGCCTCAAGCTCACGAACCTCGTCTGCGGTTTCTGTCTTAGGCATACGGATGACGTCTACGCCGGCCTTTACAACAGCCTCCACGTCTTTCTTTCCGTAAGGAGTGTTAAGGGGGTTGATACGGACAACCATCTCTGTATCGCCGTAGTCAATGGATTTAAGGGCGTTGTAAACGAGAAGACGGGCAGCGTCTTTCTCTGCCATCGTTACGGAATCTTCAAGGTCCAGCATGATTGAATCAGGACCGTAGATGTGGGCGTCTGCCATCATTCCGGGGTTGTTTCCCGGAACGAACATCATAGTTCTTCTTAGTCTGTCCATGTTTACCTCCTACTTCCAAACGTCTTTTCCGGTGGCGCGGACGGCAGCTGCGGTCACGCGTGCGCGGATTGTGCAGTCAAGGGCGCCTTTATCGGTGGCCTTTACTGCAGCATTGTCAATTCCAAGATCTTTAAGGGTATCGGTGATAAGGGCGCGAATCTGTTTGCCAAACTGCGCTGCCACCGAACTTTCAAGGTCTACAACAAGTCCTTCTCCTTCCTTTGCGGGGCCGATTTGGACCATGATGTCACCCGATTCGAGTGTGCCTGCTACGGCGTTTTTAATTTCCATAATTATGTGTGTTTATCGATAAATTCTATAAATCATACAAAAATATCCCTTTTTCCTCACAAAAGAAAAATTTTAGGGCATTAATTATTATATTTGTTCGTTTTTAAATCTTAACTCCATGAAAAAAAGTATCAAATCATTAATCGGTTTTATCTTTGGGTTTATCGCAGCATTCCTGGTTGTATCAATGGCTTTCAACGGCTGCAACAGCGGAAGCGGCAAAATCAAAAAACTGGTTTCAGCAGCCAATAAGGTTTGCCCTGTCAAAATCACCGAAGGCCTGTCCATGGAAAGCGTCACCTATGACAATGAAACCGTCGCCTTCAACTATTTGATATTGAATAACGATATCATCGACATTGACAAAGTGAGCCAGTTTGGGGATGAGTATCGCAAGAACATTCTTCAGGGCCTTGTCAACAATCCGGACAGGAACATGAAACTTGTCTTGGATGCTATTCTGGAAGCTGATGCAGATCTTGAAATTGTCTTCCGCAACATAGAGGGAAAATCTCTGGTCAATCACTTTACGGCTGAAGAGCTAAAAGCAAAACCTGATGTTGCAGACCCCATGAAACTGCTTGAGGCTACCCTGTCCAGCACCAAAATGACCCTGCCTACGACTATCGACAACGGTCTTGTACTGACGGATGTTTTCATCAGGGATGGTTATTGGTACTACAGCTACCAGTGCGATGAGAATCTTTATACAATTGACCTCATTCAGGCAAGCTATGATACTGTAAAAGAGGCACTTCGCGGAGAGCTTAACAATGCCAACGACCCGCTGATGAAAACCCTGATAAAGCAGCTGAAAGAGGCCAATACCGGCCTTGCCTATATGTATAACGGGGGCACCTCCGGAAAATCCTGCACAATTTTCATTGAGCCGGACGAGATTTAACCGGTATAACCAAGCCTTTCAAAAATAGTTTTAAAAAAGGATGCTGACCGTTTCCCTGCAACATTGGAAGGCTATATTATCATCGGCCCAATGGTGTCTGATTCTCCCTTGATTGAATATGATGACATAAAGATTCATTCATTGGAAAAGAAACTCGTAGATGATTATTGCAGACATAGAGAGATGAAAGAGTCTTTTTCTTTTGAACTTCAAAAAGCACTGGAAGTGTTTCCTGTCAATATGAACCGTCTGCATCGCTATGCTACAAGACGGGGTGTGTCAGAAGAAATATCGGTCTCACTATCATCAATAAACGAAAATAGGATAAGAATGTTCTCTGCGACACAAAATTATCTGGCAACCATCCCAGTATTAAGGGCTTGGGTGTTTGGGTCTTTTGCGCGTGGTGAAGAGACTTCCAATAGCGATCTGGACCTTTTAGTAGATTACGACAAAGACAGTAGGGTTTCACTTCTTGATATAGTTCGCTTTAAATTAGACCTTGAAAAAATCATCGGCAGAGAGGTAGATCTGGTTTCAAACGGCTATTTAAAGCCATTTGCCGCTGCTTCTGCGGAACGGGATAAATATTTGATTTATGAGAGATAAGGTAAACGATCCGGCCCGTATAGAGCTAATGAAAGAGTCTATCGAAAACATTAATCAGTTTCTAAAAGGAACTTATAGCTGTGATTCCTTCATATCAGATAAAATTCTCTGTCATGCAGTGATTTATAATCTACAATGTATAGGAGAAAGTGTTTATAAGCTATCTAAAGACTTTAGGAAATCGCATACAGACATGGATTGGGATGCAATACTACGCTGTGTATCCACTATTTCTGCTATCTTTCTTGTTCTTATTTGCGGGGTTAAGCAGGCATCGGCACAAAATATCAAACCGGAGTTTTCTATATCCGGGATAGTCGGCTTTGTTAAGTCTGCAAGCCTTACAGCCGGCATAAGCTTTAATGACACGAGAGTGGCCACCATCGGCATTGGGACCTTGTCTCAATATCAGGACAGCCAGCCGGCCACGGAGCACGACCGCATATTTTTCCTTGGATACAGGCGTTATTTTGGCAAAGCGACGGTAAGTGTGTACAACGACCTTCGCTTCGGACTTGCATATTGCTACAAATCAGACACCCAAAACAGCGACCTTTTGAAGAAGGGTCAGACCGATTTTTACTTCAGCTGGTGCCCGGGAGTAAGGTTCAAGCTGTATAAAGGCCTTTCATTTACCTTGGGCCCTTGTTTCGAATACGGCGGCCTTGGCTTCCACGTCGGCCTCACCCTTGCCAGATTTTAACGGCTTTGAGTCCCGTCCGAGGTACAGAAAAAAAAGAAGAGGTTAACCGAAGCTAACTTCTTCTTTTTTCGTGTGTACCAAATACTTAGCAGCCAAGACGTTTCTCAAGACGGGTGCGGATGGCCTTGAGGAAGTCAAGTGAGTTGAGGGCGGTAGGAGTCATGCCCTCGATGAGGTTTACAAGGTCCTTGGTTACGAGACCCTCGTTTAGGGTGTCGAAGCAGGCAGCCTCAAGCTGGTTTGCGTAGTTGACAAGCTCCGGGAGGTTGTCAAGTTCGCCACGTTTGCGGAATGCGCCGCTCCATGCGAAGATAGTAGCCATAGGGTTGGTAGAGGTCTCTTCACCCTTAAGATACTTGTAATAGTGGCGGGTTACTGTGCCGTGAGCAGCCTCGTACTCGTATTTGCCGTCAGGGCTTACAAGAACGGATGTCATCATGGCAAGTGAACCGAAGGCTGTTGAAACCATGTCGGACATAACGTCGCCGTCATAGTTCTTGCAAGCCCAGATAAAGCCACCCTCAGAACGCATAACACGTGCAACAGCGTCGTCGATAAGAGTATAGAAATACTCGATGCCAGCTTTCTCGAAAGCATCTTTGTACTCCTGGAAAACTTCCTCGAAGATAGCCTTGAAGCGGCCGTCATACTTCTTGGAGATAGTATCCTTGGTAGCGAACCAGATAGTCTGCTTAACGTCAAGGGCATACTTGAAGCAAGAATGTGCGAAGCTGCGGATAGAAGCGTCGGTGTTGTGCATACCCTCGATAACGCCGGGGCCTGCGAACTTATGGATAACCATTTCCTCTTTCTTTCCGCTCTCACCTTCGAATACGAGCTTTGCAACTCCGGGCTCAGTGGTCTGGATTTCAACATCACGGTAAACGTCGCCGTAAGCATGACGGGCGATGGTGATAGGCTTCTTCCAGAATTTAACTGCGGGGTGGATTGAAGGGATGGTGATAGGGCAACGGAAAACGGTACCGTCAAGCATTGCACGGATGGTTCCGTTAGGGCTCTTCCACATCTCATGGAGGTTGTACTCGCTCATACGCTGTACGTTAGGAGTAATGGTAGCGCATTTTACTGCTACACCATACTTCTTGGTAGCGTTTGCAGAGTCGATGGTAACCTGGTCACCCGTCTTGTCACGATATTCAAGACCAAGGTCATAATATTCGCTCTTAAGGTCAACGAAAGGGAGCACGAGCTCGTCCTTAATCATCTTCCAAAGGATTCTTGTCATTTCATCACCGTCCATCTCTACGAGAGGGGTGGTCATCTGGATTTTTTTCATTTCTATAGTAATTTAGTTGTTTGTCTTTTTAGATGTCTCGACTTCGCTCGACATGACAATTGTTGGCTCAACATGACAATGTTGTTTCGACATGACAATTGTTGGCTCAACATGACAATTGTTGTCATTTTGAGCGAAGCGAAAAATCTACTTCCTATTTTTATAATAATTCATAAGGCAGCCGTCGGCGAGGATTTCACGCTCATCGGCAGTAAGGTTCTGGAAGAACAGGTGGATAGGCTTAACGCCATCCTTTGTAATAACCTGAGCATCAATTTCTTCCTTGCCGGCAAGGATAGCTTCGCGGATACCCTTTACAAATACGAAGTCTCCGGGAACATAGTTAAATTCTGTCTCTTTGCCGATGGTGAAAGGAACGATACCCCAGTTGATACAGTTGCTGCGGTAGCGTTTGGTTGCATATTCGTAGCAGATGTTGGCATCGCCGCCCAGCACCTTCTGGCAGGAAGCAGCCTGCTCACGGGCAGAACCGTCACCAGGTTTGTTAGCGAATACGCATGAACCAAAGGATGTGTTGTCTGCGCTGGCGCCAACCTTTGCAAGAGCCTCGGCCACATTTGCAGGAACATTACCGGCACGACGCTCAAGATCCTGGGCCTGGATTCTCTTGGAAATGCCTACATACTCAGGTACGCGGCGGCTGAGGGCAAACTCAGAGAGCTTGAGAGGGTTGGAACGGTAAGAAGAGGTCTCACCTGAAGGGATGAGCTCATCGGTAGTGGTAACAGGGTCGTGAATAACGGCTGCAAGCTCTACAAGCATGTTCTCCTCCATAGGATACATCTTGGGCCAGTCCTTGATATTGGGACCGTAGCGGAGCTCTACGTCAGCATCGGCCTTACCATAACCGTTGAAGATACGGCTCTTGTAGATACGTCCGTCGAAGCTGTAAGGTGCGTGGGTATCGTTGTAGTCGATATCGGTAGCAGCAGTGATTACGCCGCCGTTGGCAGCTGTTGCAGCAATTGAACGGGCATCCATGAGGGATACGAGTGAAATCTGGCCCTGGCCGGGCTTTGAACCCTCACGGTTAGGGAAGTTACGTGTGGTGTGGCGGATGGAGAAACCGTTGTTAGAAGGAACGTCGCCTGCGCCGAAGCAAGGTCCGCAGAAAGCGGGCTTGATAACTACGCCGGCCTCAAGGAGTTCCTCTGCGATATGATTGCGTGTTGTTGCAAGGTAAACCGGAGTTGACTGGGGATATGCGCTCATTGTGAAATATCCGTTGCCGATAGACTTGCCTTTGAGAATGGTGGCAGCCTCGCTGAGGTTGTCATAAGTACCGCCGGAGCAACCTGCGATAATGCCCTGGTCTGCAACTACTTTGCCGTCCTTAATCTTGCTCAGGAGGTCAATCTGAATCTTGTCGCCGAAGCGCTTGCGGGCGTCTTCTTCAATAGCGGAAAGAATTCCCTTAGGGTCTGCCTGAAGCTCGTGGATTGTGTAAGCGTTTGAGGGGTGGAAAGGAAGGGCGATCATGCTCTCCTGTGTGCCAAGGTCGATGCGAATCATGCTGTCATAGTATGCAACTGCACCGGGTTTGAGCTCTTTGTAAGCCTCAGGGCGCTCATGCATCTTGAAGTAGTTCTCTACCTCACCGTCGGTAATCCAGATAGAGCTGAGGCAGGTGGTCTCAGTTGTCATTACATCGATACCGTTACGGAAGTCGATAGGCAGGTTAGCTACGCCGGGGCCTGCGAACTCAAGAACCTTGTTCTTTACGAAACCGCTCTCGAACACAGCTTTTACAAGGGAGATGGCTACATCATGAGGGCCGATACCCTTGCGGGGTTTGCCTTCGAGCCATACGAGAACAACCTCAGGGGCATTGATGTCCCAGGTGTTGCGGAGGAGCTGTTTTACAAGCTCGCCACCACCTTCGCCTACACCCATGTTACCGAGTGAGCCATAACGGGTGTGGCTGTCGGAACCAAGAATCATGTTGCCGCAGCGGGTGAGGGCTTCGCGTGCATACTGATGAATAACTGCCTGGTTTGCAGGAACATAGATACCGCCGTACTTCTTTGCAGCGGAAAGGCCGAAGACGTGGTCATCCTCGTTGATAGTTCCGCCTACAGCGCAGAGTGAGTTGTGACAGTTGGTCATGGCGTAAGGGAGAGGGAATTTCTCCAGTCCGCTTGCGCGTGCTGTCTGGATGATTCCTACGTAGGTAATGTCGTGGGAAACCATGGCATCGAAGCGGATGCGCATTTTCTTACCTTTGCTTCCGTCTACATCGTGTGCGCGGAGGATACCGTAGGTAATGGTGTTTTCACGGGCCTCATCGGGAGTGAGGGCGGCCTTGTCGGCAATGGTCTTGCCGTCAAGAAGGTAAACACCGTGGGGAATCAATTCTACCATAATAGTTTGTTTTAGTGATGTTTTAATTGTTTATATTTTAATTATTTACTTCTATACTGTCTATAAAAAGTGTCAAAGCAAGCATATCTGCGGCGCCGCCGGGGGATATGCGCTCTTCTCTATATTTACGGCAAAGCAGTTCCAGCCCTTCCCGGCTGAAGTTTTCCAGTAATGCCGATGCTTCTTTCTTTACCTCCAGTGCCCTTTCATAGCCTGCCCTGTGAATTACGCAGGTATCGTCCAGGGATGACATTATGCGAAGAAGCGTCTTATGCACACCGCTATCTTCTTTCTTGACGGACCTGTAATAAGGGAGCCAGTCGCGGAACAGGTCTGTATAGCCTTCTTTTGCCATTTGCATGGCACCAATAACGCCTTCCCTATGCTTTGCAGATCCATTATCCAAAGCCGATGCAGTCTTAGCCATGTCCTTTCCAAAAAGCGCCAGTCCAAGGGCGAAGATTGCACCTTTGTGGGTATTGATGCCTCCAGTTGCTTCAAGCATTGCTTTTTCTGCGCCGATGCCAAGGTTCCGCAATTCTTCCACGGAACCAGCCACCGTCATTTTAACAAACCAGGGGCGGAGTGCGCCGATGCCTTTGAGCATCAGGGCGTAATCCATGTCTGAATGGGCTCCGCTGCCGTCAGGGCCAACAAGGCCTGGCTTGCAAGGGATGGAGAGTTCTTTTTGCAGGGCCCATATTGCGCGGTCTGCAAGAAGATAAGGGCGCGTGGTTTCCGGCACCATTTCCAGCGCCTGGCGGAAGCCGTCTTCGCTGTCCAAAAGGGTGCGGATGTCGGAGCCGCAGATTGGAGATTTCTCCACTTCGGCCTTCGGCCTCCGGTCGAAATGACAACCCATTGTCCGGTCGAAATGACAACCCGGTGTCCGGTCGAAATGACAATCTATTGTCCGGTCGAAATGACTTGTCATGTCGAGCGAAGCCGAGACATCTCCAAAACGGGGAAATTCCTGTACGGAAATGCCGTGGGAAGGAAGGATTTCCGCCATAAGGGCGTTATAACGGGCTGTAAGGGCGTCGGTTGGTTCACTGCCCACAACGCGAACATCGGCATTAAGGGCAGGAGCGATGTGGCGGCAGAAAAGGTCAAGGTCCAGACGCATCTGGGTCTCGGAAGCATCGGTCAGTTCCTTCAAAAAATATGTGGGGAAGGTGGCTGCTGATATCTGATAGTCGCTGCCTTCGCAAACTACCACATTGGGCATTGCGTCAAGTCCGGCACGCACCATCGCCAGGCGCTCCTGATATGAAAAACGCGAAGCGTCTTCCTTGACGACAATCACACACACGGGCTTGCCAAGTGCCGCTGCCCTTTCCACAAGGCTCCGGTGACCAAGGTGGAAGGGGTTGGCGTTCATTATTATGACGGTGGAGGAGATTTCTCCGCTCCAGCCTTCGGCCTCCGGTCGAAATGACTTGTCATGTCGAGCGGAGTCGAGACATCTCTGAAGGTAATCACAATACTGTGAGAGGCCGCGGCCGTTTTCCATGAAAATGGCCTTGGGAGCCTCTGCCAGCACCTTGAAGCCCAGGCTTTCAAAAATCTTCCTGTTGCCGGGCTTTGTAAACACCTTGATGTTGGTATAGCCGCGCTCAGCCCCAAGGGATATAAGACGGGAGATAAGCGGGGTTGCAAGACCTTCCGAACGGGCCTTTTCAGATACCGCTATACACTTTATGACATCCTTGCTAATACCGCCGCTGGCAAGGATTTCTCCTTCTGAATCCTGGACAGCCAAATACGAATCAACTTTCTCAAGTCTAAGTTCATTAGCCTTGAGAAAGTTTTCTACTTTTATTCTGAATAGCGGAACGCTCAGAGGCAGTTCCTGTATTTGCTTTTCTTCGTATGTGTCCATCACCTTTCAGGCTTTCCAATACTCCCGGTTCTACCTGTGATTGATGATGCAAAGATAGCTATTAAATCGATAAATCAAGAATATTTTGCTTATTTTCCTCTTAATCCGTTAAAAACAGCATGGCGGAGGGTTCCCGTACTCTCATCTTCACGGTATTCCCAGCCGAAAGCGCCCAGGAGGCCCTTGTTCTTGATGTACTTGATTTTTATCTCTATCGACTCAAGGTCTTCATAGCTTGCGTACATTCTTCCGCTGGCATCTCCAAGGTAAGGAACCATTCCCACTGCATCCCAATACCTCTTGTTGTATCCGGAAACATCGTGGGTTACACCCTTGTCAGTCCATGTACCCTGGGTCAAGATCTGGTTGATTCTGTGATACTGAACAGATGAGGGGTAGATATTGCCGTCGCCATGGCCGTAATAAGCGATTCCATAGTTCATCCTGTCGTAAGGGACGCCCTTCCCATAGAATATTTCTATGCTCTCTGCGCCACCGCGGGCATTCTGGAAAGACTTGTAAAGAGGAGAGTTGTGCCTGTATGGCGGGTCTCCCATGGAATAGGTCATTACGTTGATGTAGTCTACATATTCCAGGGCGGCCTTATGATCCATATACTTGCCACTGTCCGATGCCGCATAGGAAATAAGCCTGTTAATGCCAAGGGCGTCGCGGAGTTCCTTCACAAGGATGGTGAAGTTCTTCTCATCCTCTGTAGAATAGCCGTTGACGTAGTCTCCGTCCTTTGCCCCGTAACCGGGATACTCCCAGTCAAGGTCTACTCCGTCAATCCCGTACTCGTCGCAAATCTTTGCGCAGTTCTGGCAGAATTCCTTGCGTTTGTCAGGGTCACGGGCCATCATGGAAAAACCGTCGGCATTCTTGCCCCAGCCTCCTACCATAAGCAGAATCTTGAGCTTGGGGTAATTGGTTTTGTAAGAGGCAAGTTTCTTAAGGTAAGCAGTATTTGCCACCTCAAGGCCAGTTCCGGCTTTCTTGTCTACAAAACGGGCGTGACCGTAGTTGATATGGGTATAGTAACGGATTTCAGTCTCATCCGGGAATTCAGACTCCGGAGTGTATTCCGTAAGGTAGACGCAGACTACCGGCGTCTGGCCCAGACGGGCCAGGCGCGCAGCGTCTGAATCTGCAGATCCTCCGCCAGTACCGCCGCCGGAGCCGCCTCCAGTATTGTTACTGGGGTCGTCCACCTTCTTTGGCGGTGCAATCTTGAAGCTATTGTCCTGCGTACAGGAAAAGGCTCCCATGACAAGGCAAAAGCTCAACAATATTTTTATAATACGAAGCATCTTGAAAGCGTTTTTATTGTTCTACAACACAACGTACATAACCGGCACGTGCCTTGGGGCATTCCTTCAGTTTTGCCGAGCTTCCATAGCGGATATCGGAACCGTAACCGCTTGCTGCCGATGAAGCATAAGAAGTCCAGTAAAGCACGCGGTCGTAAACATGGGTAAAGCCGCTAACACCGTAGTCGTCGCGGTATCCGGCAAGCGGGAAGGTTGCAACAGGATTACCAATTGTAAACCAGCCTACAGTCGTGTTTCCGTTCCATCCTGCGGCAGTAAACAGGTTGCTGCTCCAGAAAGGCTTGGAAGAGTCGCGCTTAGGCACACGGTAGCCTGCAGGGCAAGGGTCATAGATTGTCTTCTCATCGTCAGACCACAGGGTATTGTCCGCCGCATTCAGCCAGTCGCCATTGTTGATATGGCCAAGGAGAGTAGGGTCGGCGGTAGCCTGAGCAAGGGTAATCTGCCCGGGAGCCACTGTTGACTTGAGACCGGCAACGGTAGCAGGCGAAGAACTCTTGAGGGCAGCAGGAGCCGGATAAGGGTTCTTGTTACCCCACTGGTAGCTAAGGCCGAAGGCTTCTGAAGACTGGGCTGTCTCTGTATCAGAAGCAGCATCGACAAGGGCACCAAGGTCGCGGCTCATAAGAGGAGCGCCCATGATATCGCCGTACGAACTGGTTGTAATGGCGGTCCTGGGAACCCATATATGCCAGCTCCAGAGAACGTCTCCGCTTTCTGCAACGGCTGCGATGAGGGCATTGCCGGGACGCAGGGTCTCAGGAGTGTGGAATATCATATAATCCTCGGCATAAGAAACGGATGCTACAATGCTGTTGGCAGTTACGTCCTCCTGATTGTTCCAGGTCTCCCAGATGATGGATGCATGGTCTACATCCTCAAGGTAAGATACTGAACTGTTGCCTTTAACGGCTTTGAACTTGTATGTTCCGGGTTCTGTTACGATATAGCAGTTTGCGTTACCGTTGGCATCGATGTCAATGATGTCGTCAGAGAAGGGGTCGTCATAGTCATTGATATCCTCGGAAATGTCTCCAAGTTCGATGGTTTCCCCGGAAACGAAGTCAGCCTTTTCGGATACTTTGAAAATCTTCACGGGCTTTCCGTCCTTCCTGAACTTCATGGTGAAGCCGCCCTTCAGGGTTGTACCGTTGGGGATGCAAATCTTTGTTACATCCTCAAGGTTTCCGGTAAGAGTCAGGACAGGCTCTCCCTTGTACTGGGAAAGATTGGTCTCGTTGTCTGTAATCTTAACCTGAAGGAATTCATAGCCTACAGCCTCTTTCTTGTTTGCAAAGAACTCATAGGAATCAACGCCGAGAGCCTCATCGACAGAGAAGGTAAGCGTACCGCATACGGGCTTGAAATTGAATGTGGTGCCGTCGTTGCATGCAGCCAGGAGTTCCTGATTGGTTCCGCTGAACTTGCTGTAGAAGAAGCAGTGGGTAAGATTGTCTACGGCCTCTGCAGGATAGGCTGCATAAAGGTTGCTTGTACAATCCGTCCTCTTGTAAGGCCTGAGGCCGTCTACTTTGAGGGCAGCAGTCTTTCCGTCGCTGCTGATGTCAGCGGCGGAAAGAGTTACTGTTACCTGGTCCTTGGCATATTCGCCGTGGACGATGATTTTGTCACCTGCTTCCCAGACGGTCTTGCCGGCTCCTTCAGGGAGCACAAAGCTAAGATTAAGGGATACGGCAGGTTCTACCGGATCTACCGGCTCTACAGGGGCGTCTTTGTCCTTCTTGCAGGCGACGGCCATCAGCACGGTAAAGAGTATTGCGATTCTATAAAAGTATTTCATAATCTCATTCATTTAATCGTTTACTCGTCCCAGTTCATAGGAGGTGTATATTCGTACCACTCAAGTACGGCGCTGCCGGTTTCGCAGCCAAGGTACATATTGACGCTCTTGCCCCAGAGAACGGCAGGCATCACAGCGTCGCTGGAGTCGAAGCTGCTGAATTCCACGCCGTTAAGCAGGAAGGTAACGTGGCAATACTGCGAGCCGCTCGGGTCGAACTTGTAGGTCATGTCTACAGGCTGGCTGATATCCACCTTAGTATTAGTAAGTGTAGGAGCAGCACCGGAGCCCTTGTTTACAGAAACTGAAGTTTCAGCGGAAGCGGCCTTGATGTCGTACTTGATTTCCTCGCTGTCGCTGTAGCAGAACCACAGACGTACGCGGGCATCGGCAGAAATGTTGGTCCAGTGGAAGGTGTAAGTACCGAAAGGCATGCTGCTGTTGTTCAGTCGGGCATAGCCAGGGAACAGCATACCCACACCGGCCTGGTATACAGGGTTGTTGGTCTTGTCTGACTTCCACTTGCCCATCTCGTCATTGTTGAATACTATCCTCTGAGGAGTAATCTTGTATGCCTGCTTGAGGGTAACAACTCTCTGGACTACGAAGTCGTCTTCGCTGGCTGCGACTGTCTTGATGATAATGCCTGCGGAGCGCATCTGCTCACCGGTATTCTCATTGAGGGTGATGTGCAGGGTTGCGTCACCGGTATTCTTAGGATTCTCAATTGTGTACCAGTCATCAGCCTCATTGTCCTTGACAGCCTCCCAGGTACCGTTGGAGACGATGCCGAGGTCTGCTGCAAGCTGGTCGTAACCTGCACGGATTTCAAGGGCCTCCGGATCAAGCTGTACACCATCCTGAGTAATGTTGATGGTTGCCATAAGCTCACTATGACGGTCATAAACCTCAACAGTTGCATAGCGTTTCTCACCGGTATTCTCTTCTGCGAGAAGGGTAACAGTGCCGTCAAGGGAGCCCGTAGCGCCTTCCTCGATGGAAAGCCAGCTGCCTGACGTAACGGCGGCAGACCAATTCTGGTTGGAATTGACGTGAACGTAAAGCTCGCCTCCGTCTTTCTCTATATCAAGGTTGAGATCCTCTTCCGGTACATTAAGGTATGCAATACCCTTCTGGGTAATTGTCACCCTCTTTCCAAGCCAGAAATCACTGCGGATTTCGATGATGTCTGTACGGTCGTCAAGCTCTGTATTGTCGTAATACTGGACTTTTACAGAAGTCTTTTCTCCTTTGCCGTAACGGACCAGCTCCGGGTCCGAGCCGGCACCTTCCTCCTGGGTGATGATGCACCAGTCCGGGTGGGCGCTGGTTATCGTCCAGGGGTCAGTGGACGCAACGATGATGCTGAAGGCCTTCGGAGACACAGCGTCAAGGCTGTAACTGTCGGCTACGCGGTAGCGAAGCTCAACGGTCTTCAGGTCTTCTTTCTCGTCCTTATCCGAGCAGCTCCACAGCCCTGGGAGCAGGGCTGCAGCTGCAAGAATCATATAAATAAACCTTTTCATAAGCTGTCCGGGTTATTATTCTCCTTCCGGGTAAACAGTGATGTCACAAGATTTGACGACATACCATGTACCGTCAGTGACAGTATTGTAGAAGCCGAACCAGTAAGCACCCGCTGCAGTAGGATCGTCCTCGTATACAGAGCGGAAGTTAAGCTCGGTGTTAAGGGTTCCGTTATACCAGAATCTTACAAAATGATAGAATACGTTGTCATAGCTCGGGTCAACAGTGCCGTCGGGAACAACCTCAAAGCGATACTCTGTCATGGCATTCAGGGCTTCCTGGTTCATTCCTGACAGGCTCTGGTTCTTGTAAGTAGACTTGCCGGAGTTAGGCAGGTTACCGTCCTGACGGATACGAAGGTTGCCGCCAAGTGAGAGCTGGTTGTAAATGTTACAGCCGGCTGCGTTTGTAACAGCCCAAAGCTCACCCTTTGTACCAAAGTTGACGTCTCCGAACTTAAGGGTCATGCTTGCATACCTGAAATTATCCAGAGTGGTTACCCTGGTCTTAACACCGCTGTTGATGCGGATGGAGCCGTCTTCATTGATAACGTAGTCGCCTTCAAACTTGAAGTTGATATCCTGGGTGAGTTCAATTACGCTCTTGACATCGCCGTAAGAAGTGGATACAGGTTTAACTGCAACAACGCCGGTACGGGGTGCGAACTTGTTGTTCCATGCACCGGTTACCTTGAACTGGGTTGCACTGAGTTTCTCTACGGTAATCCACTCTGTATCTGTTACAGGCTCCCACTCCATTGAAGCATCTACATCAAGGATGAGCTCACCGCCCGTACGGTCGATTGCAGTCTCTGCGGGAGGAACGATTTCAAGGGTCATACCCTTCTGGGTAACGTCAAAGGTCTCTTCCTTGCCGCCTACGGTTACTGTAACCTTGGCTTTGCGCATGATGGAAGTGTTGGGGTCTGCGGTAGCCTTGACGGTAATGACAGAGCCGTCGCCTTCTCCTGAAGTCTTGTCAAGGTTAAGCCACATTTCGCTTGAACGGGCCTCCCACGGGAGATCAGTCTCGATGGTAAAGTCCTGTGAACCGCCGTCGGCAACAATTGCATCGGCAACGGGAACAACAATGAGTTTACCCTTCTGGATTACTTCAAAGGTCTCTGTGTCTGCACCTGCGGTAACGGTAACGGTAGCCTTGCGCTCTATTACGTTGCTGGCCTCAGCAGTTGCGGTTATTGTCTTTATACCCTCTTCTGCCTCACCTGAAGTCTCATCAAATGTAAGCCATGCCTCACTTGAATGAACTTCCCAGGGAAGGTTGGTCTCGATGGTGAACTCTGCATCAGCTCCAAGGGCGCTGAGGGCGTCTGTTACAGGCTGGACAAAGAGTTTTCCCAAACGGTTCTGGGTAATGACGACGGTGTATGTTTTATCTACTTTTTCTGCGCTGATGGTGAGAGTTACACTGCGGTCTTCATAAGTTGTGTTCTCTACAGCGTTTACGGTAACATCCACATTAAGACTTGATACAGAGCTGGATGCAGGAGAAACTGCGAGCCATTCTGCATTGTCTGAACGGGAAATGGTCCAAGGTGTGTTAGAAGCCACCTTGAAAGAAATAGGCTGTGGATTCGTAGCCGAAATGGTGTAAGATTCAAGGGCGTCACTTTCCAGGCGCACTGAAGCAGCTTCCTTTTCGGGAGTCATCTGCGTGTCAATCTTGAACTCCTGGCAGGCGGATAAACTGAGCAGGAGGAGTGACATGCATGCTACGGTTTTGAATATTGTTTTCATATAGCTTTTTGTTTTTTTCAGGATTAAGACTTCTACCATCCGGTATTTTGAGGATTAAGATTCGTGTTGACGTAAAGCTCTGACTGAGGGATAGGATAAAGGTTCATCTTCTCTGACCATGTCCTGCGCTCAACCATCATACGGCCGTATTCCAGCCTGTTGCCTACTTTGGCGATATGGGCGCCGTCGATCTGGGTCTGGGTGTTGCCACCAATCTTCCATCGGCGTACATCCCAGAAACGATGGTCTTCAAATGCGAACTCAACCCTCCACTCACGCCTTACGGCATCCTGGAAGCTTGCATAATCCGTTGCCCTTACATCAGGCATTCCGGCATTTGCCCTTACCTGATTGATGGCAGCGGCGGCTGACAGTTTGAGGGTACCGTCGGACTGGTCAGGATTGCCAAAGTACTCATTGGCAGCCTCTGCGTAAGCAAGAAGGGCCTCTGCGTAACGGAATACAACCCAGTGGTGTTTGTTCTTGACGGTAGCCTCTGAAACGAAGCTGGTAGATTCCTCTATATACTTGCGCAGATAGTAGCCGGTAGGAGTACCAAGGTCTGCACGGGTGGCAGAGTAATCGGCTCCACCCTCGAAGGTCTCAATCTTGGCGCCTTTGAAAGTCATACCGTTAGCAAGTATTGTCTGCTCAAAACGAGGATCACGTCCCTTGTAAGGCTCTGAAAGGTCAAAGTCAGGATCGGCGGTAGACCAACCGTTGGCGGTGAGGGTGATGTCGTATCCGTTCTCTGTCTCAAAGGCATCTACAAGGTTCTGTGTAGGATAGGTTCCTGAAATATAAGTACGTTTTCCTTCAGTAAAGCGTGGCGGGAAGTTGTACAGCTCGAAGCTGGAGCTTTCTGAACGCATTATGATGAAAATGTTTTCAGGAGAGTCGATTTTATTAACCTTCTGGCCCGGGTCAAGTGTATAAAGACCGGAGTCGATGATATCCTGGGCGGCGACTGCAGCTGCAAGCCACTTGCTCTTGTCGTTTGAAGGATTATGCAGAGGGCTGGCGGCGTAAAGGAGGGCCTTTGCCTTGAGAGCCATGGCAAAACCCTTGGTTGCACGGCCATACTCATTATTCTGCAAGCCTACGTAAGTAGCAGGAAGGTTGGCGATACAGTCGTTGCACTCTGAAACGATGAAGGCGATAACATCGGCGAAAGGGGTCTTTTCTATGCTGTTAGCCTCCTCGATGGAGAGCATTTTAAGAGGCATAGGAATGTCTCCGTAACGGCGGGCGAGGTCAAAGAAGAAGTATGCGCGAAGTACGCGGGCCTGGTAAGGGAAATACTTCATGTGTTCCTGCCAGAGATCGTAACTTCCATCATACTGGTATAGGCTCAGGTCTACTTTCTCAAAAGACTCAAGGAACTCGTTTGCACTGCGGATTCCGTTGTACAAAGACCACTTGGTATCCAGGGTGGAAAGGGCGGACCAGTTGCCGTTGTTGAAGTTCTGTACGCTTGCATCGGGATCTCCGAATTCTGCGTCATCGCTGCCGCATTCCCTCATCGCTTCACCGACGTCTACAATATCCTTGTTTGGCAGATAGCCATAGATATTGGTAAGCATACTCTTTATGTTACTGAACGTAGCATACATATCTTCCCGGTTATAGAGTCCGGAGGTCTCGTCGAAGTCCAGGAAGTTGCATCCTGACATCATCAGGACTGTCGATAAAATGTAAAATAACTTTTTCATATCGTTTCCCGGTTTAGAAATTAAACTTGACACCGGCCCAGAAGACGCGGGTAGTAGGATAATATGCGCCCAACTGCTCAGGATCGGCGAACTTGATGTTATCAAGGCTGAATACGTTGGTTGCACTAAGGGTAAGCGTAGCATCGCAAAGCTTGAGCATCTTCTTGCCGAAGGTGTAGGAAACGCCTACGTTGCGCAGTTTGATGTAAGAGCCGTCGCGGTACCACAGGGAGTTTGCACGGTAGTTGTTGCTGTTCTCAAGAGTTGTCAGACGAGGCATTGTAGCAATCTCTGCATTCTCCGGAGTCCAGGGAATCTCACGTGAAAGGAAGGTTGTTGAGATGGTGCTGTTGCTGACGAGAGGCTGGTACAGAGGGGAATCCAGCAGGCTTACGGTTACACCCGTAGCACCCTGGAAGTCTGCAAATACCTTAAATCCCTTCCAACCCACATTGAAGCCGAATCCGAAGTTGAACAGAGGCAACGTGGAACCGAACATCTTTACAACGTCCTGCTTGTCAATTACGCCGTCACCGTTCTGGTCGCGATACTTAAGGTCACCGGGCCTTACGTCGCTGAAGGTCTGACGGGGGCTGTTGTTGATTTCCAGCTGATTCTGGAAGATGCCGATAACCTCAAGACCATAGCGCTGGCCTACGCGGTTGCCCTTATGGTAAAGGTAGTCGAATGGCTGATAAGCCTGACCGTCATTGATAACTTCGCTGGTGAGCCATCCTCCGTTGGCGTAAACTCCGTAGGTTACATTGCCGATCTTGTCATCCCAGGAGAGACTCAAATCAGCACCCTTGTAGCTTTCTTCGCCAAGGCTCTGCTCGCTTACACCAATACCGATGACACCGGAGATATTGGAAGGGTCGATGAGGATGTTTTCCCTCTTCTCATAGAAGGCCTCTGCGTTTACTGCAAGCCTGTTCTTGAAGAATTTGGCATCCACTCCGAAGTTAACCTTCTTTGAGAGCTCAGGAGCAAGGGTAAGGGCTGCCATGTCTCCTTCCGCCCTTCCTGAAGAGGATGAGCCATCTACAAAGTAGAAGCCGTGGCCGTTGCTGCTGCCGTAGCCCTGACGGAAAAGTTCGTGCTCCATGTCAAAGTCTGCACCTGAGAGGCCGGCAGAACCGTAAACCTTAACATAAGGCTCGCGGGATACGATAGCGGCAAGGTTGATGGCAGGATAGAAGTTGAACCTGTCACCCTCCGGGAGATAAGCGGTACCTGAATAGTTCAGGACTACGTCTGCGAAGAATCGGTTGTCATAGTTCCAGCTTACGCTACCAAGGATTTCCTGGGTCTTCTGGGAGGCATTACGCTCATTCTCAATCCATGAACGCTGGCGGTATGCAACATGGGCATCTACATGGTTTTTGCCGAAATTGCGTTCCCAGTTGACGCGGCCCTGGACCTCAAATTTCATGAGGAGGCTGTTGAACCAGTGGTCGAAGCTTACGTTCTTGGAGTTGTTTCCGTAGTATTTCTGCTCCGTACGAATCATAGTATTGGCGCCGTTCATGTAAACACGGCCGACAAGCTCTGAATACTGGTACTCCTTGGATGCCACTTCAGTCATCTTACCAAGATAGTCAAAGGCGATGTTGGCATCGGCTGACAGGCCGGGAGTAAGGCCACTCAGGTCCTGGCGGAGAACCATATCGGCAAGAACCTTGGTCTGTGAATACTGATGCTGACCGGTTTCGTTCAGGATGGCTACGGGGTTGTTTGCACCATAGATTGAAGAGCCGCCGTAAGTACCGTCTTCCTGTTTGATGGGGAAGGCTGCTGCGGGCAGGTTGTAGAGAACCTTTTCTATGCGGGTGTCCCAGTTGGGAGTATTGAACTCTGACAGGCGGGCCATGACGCCGAGCTTCATGGAAGTTGTCTCCGTGAGGTTCACGTCTACATTGGCGCGGAGGCCAAGACGGTTGTCATAAACCTTTGCGTTGTAGCGGTCGTCGGCCGTAGGTTTGACGTAAAGGGCGTCATCCTTGTAGTAATCAAGGGCGGCGAAGTAACGGAAGTTCTGGTTACCGCCTGTGAAAGTGAACTGGGCGCGATGGTTGTCTCCGTGACTACGGTAAACCTGATCCCACCAGTCTACATTAGGATAAGCGTAAGGATAACCTCCGGTGTACAGGGCGTAAAGCTCGTTGTTTGTGTATTTTGCAGCAAGGCCGTCAAGCTCACGGGCCTGGTTTACGAAATAACCGTAGGTATAAGCATCTGCAAATTCAGGTGCGCGGAACATGGTAGCCATACCATACTGGTATTTTGCAGTTACCTTGAGAGGGGTAATCTTGCCACGTTTGGTAGTAATCATGATAACTCCGTTACCACCGCGTACACCGTAAATTGCAGCCGAAGCAGCATCCTTGAGGACGGATATCGATTCAATCTCTACACCTGTCAGGTCATTGAGCTCGCGCGGATAACCGTCTACCAGGATCAGCGGGCTATGGCCGTGAAGCCTCAACTTGGACTGATTCTCTTCGCTTCTTCCGGTTCCCTGCTTTACAAGGAGTCCGGAGAACTGTCCATAAAGGGCCTTGGCAATGTCAATCTCCGGGCTCTTGTCAAAGACAGCCTCGCATTTGGACGCAGTCCCGACAGCCTTGATCCGGAAAGGATTGCCAATCACTATGGAGTCCATCTGGGTGTAGGCGGTCGTTTCCTGCGCGGAAGCGATAAAGCCCAGCAACATCAGAGGAACAATAATATATGCGTATAATCTTTTCATCTTCGGGTACAATTTTTAGTTTACCAACCCGGATTCTGAGTCATTCCGTAACCCTTGTTAATCTCTACAGTGGGGATAGGGCAAAGATACCACTTGGTATCCCAGTTTGTCCACCAGCTACGGGCAGGGAAGGAAGCTCTGACCTTGAATGTGAATGAAGTAGCCTCGCTGTCCTTGTTTCCAATGGAAGAAAGGGCGGAAAGCGGAGTGGTGAAGGCTTCGGTAAGGCCCCAGCGGACCATATCGAACCAGCGGACTTCCTCGAAGCCGAACTCACAGTCGCGCTCACGAAGGATAGCCTTGCGGAACTCTTCCTTGGACATACCGTCCTGGAGAGGGCTAAGGCCGACGCGTGCACGGACGGCGTTAACCCATCCGTAAGGCTTCTCTGAAGGGCCTCCGTCAGCCTCGTTGTATGCCTCTGCTGCACTAAGGAGAACCTCAGGGAGACGCATCAGGCACCAGTGAGGAGGAGTGTTACGGTCTGTGCTCTGCTGAAGGACGTACTTCATCTGGAGGAAACCGGGGCAGTTTGCCTGACGATAACGGTGGTTGTCGTAAGCACGGCCTACGGTACCGTCTCTCCAGATATCGCCGGGAACGGCAACATTCTCATAAAGACGGGGGTCGCGGGTTTCTGTGAATGCCATACCGCCTACAACAAGGGTTCCTGCGGGATCAGCTCTGAAGAAAGGCTCCTGGGGAGGATTCTCCCAGTCGAAGTTCTCAGGGAAATCGGAACCATCGGCCCAACCGAACTTGTTCACATAATTAAGGGTACAGCCGTTTCCATAGTTGCCGGCATCCTTAATCATGGAGTCATGATAGCTGGTGCTGTTGCTCTTGCGGGTAGAAATGATGCACTCTGTTGTACCGCGGTTGAAATAACCCTTGCGGTATGCAAGACGATACTGACGCGGGCTGATGACGCCGGTGGCATCAGGAGTTGCCTGAACCATCTGGTAGTAACCGTTGTTGATGAGTTGGGTCATGAACTCGTCAGCTGCATCCTTGGCCCTTTTCCAGCGGTTTGCATCATAGTTGGTATAGCAATGATACTCGTTGGCATCGGACCTCCAGGGAGTTGCAGAGTTGAAGGTAGGGCTGGCAGCGAAGCAAAGGACACGGAGCTTGAGGCCCAGGGCGGCGGCGCGGGTCATGCGGCCGTCATCGGTCTGATTGGTGTACCAGGGCAGGTCCGGGGCAGCCTCGTCACAAAGCTTGACGATGAAGTCTACGGTCTCTGCGAATGTAGCACGGGGATATTCCATTGTTTCGTCGGCACGTACCGCATGGTCAATAAGCGGGACACCGCCTACGTAACGAAGCATATTTGAATATGCGAGGGCGATACAAACCTTTGCCTCTGCCTTCTTGCGGGCAACCTCTGCCGGGGAAGCGTTGGGAATCCTGTCCGCATTCTCAAGAAAGAGCCAGCCATAACGTATTGCGTAATAGTCACGGTCGTCGGAAGTGCCTCCGAAGTTGTATGCCATGTATTTGCGCATGCTTGTACTTGCGCTCAGGGCGCCGTTGTAATAAAGGAGGTTGGGCCCGTCGCTGTCCGTTACCTTATTGCTGATATAATGGTCTGTAAGGGCTTCCAGCTGGTCGCTTCCCATCCTGTTGTCAAAGTCTGAGACTATGCCGTAAGGAAGGAACCAGTAAGCCTGTGCAAGTACCTTGTCCGCATCCTTGAGGGTTGCAAACAGAGTGTCGACTGTTGCGCCGGAGGTCTCCGGAGCCTTGCTCAGACCCTCGTCACCAAGTTTCAAGCTCTCGCAAGCAATCAGGGCACCTGCACCAAGCAGGACTGACATCAATCTTATAATATACTTTTTCATAGCTTGCACGGATTAGAAATTGATATTGAGTGACATATTGTAAGTCTTGACCAGAGGATACTCACCATTTGAACTGCTTGACTTGGCCTCAGGGTCCTGAAGCTTCATCTTGGAGAAGGTGAGAAGGTTGTAACCGGTAAACATCACACCAAGGCTGCTGATACCCAGAGTCTTGAGGAGTTTGCCATTTGTGAATGTATAACCGAAGCTTGCACTCTTAAGACGGATGTAGGAAGCGTCCACAGTCCAAAGGGTGGAGTCCTTAGCATTCCACTTGTAGTTAGTCTTTGTCATACGGGGCAGTGTTCCGTTTGTACGAGGCTCCGTCCATTCGCAGTTCTCAGGAAGCCAGCACTTCTCTGCGAACATCTTGAGGAGTCCGCGGTGACCGGTGTTGGTGAAAGGAACACGGTAGTCTTCGTTGTAAACACGGCATACATTGGTAGCTGCAATCCAGTTGAGGTTGAGGCTGAAGCCCTTGTATCCGAATTTCCAGTTGGAACCGAACAGGTATTCAGGCCTGTTGGGATAACCGTCAATCATCTGGTCTTCATCGTCGATGATGCCGTCACCGTTAAGGTCTTTGTACATGGCGTCACCAGGCTTTACCGTACCGTTAGGCTGGGGAAGGCTGGGCTTTACGCGATATACACCATTCTCATCGGTATAGAAATCGTCATACTGATACAGACGCTCAAACTGGAACAGGCTGTACCTTCCGGTAGAACCGCCGGTACGGCGCTGATACTCATAGTTCGGTTCAACCTCGTCCATGTAGATAATCTTGTTGCGGGCGAAGGTTACGTTTGCATTGATATCATAACGGAATGCGCCGATATTGTCTCTCCAGCCGATTTCAAACTCATAACCCTTGTTGTCTACCTTACCAAGGTTCATGTTGGGAAGGCTTGTGGCGATGATTGAAGGAAGGGTGTTAGGAGAGATGAGGATTCCGGTACGATGCTCCTTGAACAAATCCAGGGTCATGCGCAGCTTGCTGTTGAACATTTCAAGGTCCAAACCGACGTTACCCTTTGTGGAAGTCTCCCATGTAACTCCAGGGTTGCCGGGAGTACCAAGGCCGTAACGGGGAACGCTTGAAGAGCTACCGGTACCGAAAGGATAGGAACCAGCTTCCGTCCAGATACCCTCCATATACATGAATCGGGATGAAGTACCAAGGTCGTTACCAACCTTTCCGATGGAAGCACGGAGCTTCAGGAAGTCGATTATTCCGAGATTCTTTATAAATTTCTCTTCAGATGCAACCCAACCGAGGGAGATTGAAGGGAAGAGACCGTAACGCTTCTTGCCGGGGGCGAAGTTCTCAGAACCATTGTAACCTGCACTTACGTCAACCATGTATTTGTCTGCATAAGAATAGGTTGCACGTCCTACCCAGCCAACGTAGCCGCGGGGGAGCCAGTCGTATGAATCAGGATAATAATTGCGGGACTGGTTGTAAAGAACAAGGCCGGAGACGGAATGCTTGCCACCGAATTTGCGCTTATAGTCCAGGCGGGCCTCAAGATACCAGTCCTTGTCATTGTCTGTAGACTCATCATAAGAAAGCGGATAGTTGCTGCCAGAGATGACAAAGAGATAAGTCTTGTCAAAGTCAGGATCCGTCATGTCAAGATTGGAGCCGTCCTTCCAGGACTTGTACTCTACGGTCTGCTTCATAGCGCCGCTTCCCTTGTGCTTCTTTGTAATATACATATCGGTACCGTAGCTACCCTTGACGCTAACGCTGAGGCCTTCCGTCAGGAAGTCCAGGCGTTGGGTAATGGTCATGTCGGTACTGAGGGATGTCTTGTATTTCTCCTGATAACCGTAGCCGTACCAGTACTCGAAACCGTTCCAGCGGGTAAGGCCGTCAGGAACAGCATTCTCTGATACCTGGGTGATAGGGAAACCGTTTACGATACCAGGGCTGGAGAATGCCTGGGACCAGAGCATCGTACGCATCCAGATGTTGGAAGCGTTATAGATAGGCTCCTGGGTATCTCCGATAACACCGCTGATGTTGAACTTCATGTCGGTTGTACCGGTAAGCTTGAAGTCAAGGTTCGCACGGTAGTTGTAACGGTCGTAGGAGTAGTTGTTGTCATAATTCAGACCAGGCATCTGCTTGAGCAGACCGTTCTGGAACATATAACCCAGGGACACGAAGTAACGAACGTTCTCTGAACCGCCGGAAATATTGATGTTGTTCTTGGTCTGAAGGAACGACTTGCGGAACATAAGGTCCGTCCAGTTCTGGTTAGGGAACATCAGAGGGTCTGAACCTGTGCGGTAAGCCTCGATAGCCTCTTTGGTAAAGTAAGCGCCCTGGTCAGGGTTGTCATCGTTCCACTGGAAGACATTGTAGTACTTGGAGTACTCGTAGCTGCTTGCCTGCTTGATGAAGGACAGGGGAACCTGTACACCGGTGATTGAGGTAACTGAAATCTTCGGCTTGCCGGCATCACCGCGCTTGGTTGTAACAATGATAACACCGTTTGCACCACGCACACCGAATACAGCGGTAGAGGCAGCATCCTTAAGGATGGACAGGCTCTCGATTTCGTTAGGGTCTACAGTGTTCAGCGAACGCTCTACGCCATCCACAAGGATAAGAGGGGTAGAGGCGCCGTCGGAGAGCGAGCTCACACCACGGATGTAGATTTCTGCGTAGTCTTCACCAGGCTGGCCGCTGAGCTGGACGGTGGTTACACCCGGCATCTGGCCTGCAAGGACGTTGGTAACGTCTGCTACAGGAGCCTTGACCAGTGCTTTTGAGTCGATGGAGGTAAGGGCACCGGTGACCGTTGCTTTGGTCTGGGTACCATACGCCACGACTACGGTCGCTTCAATGGATTCCGAATCCTCCCTGAGGACGATATTCAAAACCCTTTGTTTGCCGACCTTGACTTCCTGGGCGACGTAGCCGAGGGCTGACACCTCCAGGATAGTGGCTTCTCCGGGAACGGAAAGCTCAAACTTTCCATCCATATCGGCAGCCACACCGGTTGTCGTACCCTTGATAAGGACGCTGGCACCGATGACGGGAAGGCCCTCGGTGTCTACGATGGTTCCTTTCAAGGCGATGCTCCGGTTCTGCGCATGCAGTGCCGGGCACATTCCCAGAATCAGGAAGAATACAACAACCAGTCTTGTCAATTGGACTGTTTTGTGTTTCATAAAGTGTTAGTATTAATTAATTTATTCATCCATAACTGTATTCTTGCCATAGACGGCGCTCACGAGGGCTTTCAGCAGGGACTGATTGCTGTCATCGTGGCGATACTCCCAGAACATAGCTCCGAGGAGTTTCTTCTCCACAACATAACGGCCCTTCCAGCTGACGGACTCGGGGTCATCGTAAGAAAGAAGGTTGCGGCCAAGATTGTCCGTAAGGAAGGGAACCTTGGCGACATCGTCCCAGGCACGGTTGTTCTTGCCCGTCACGTCAAGGCTTCTCTTCTTGTACCAGTTGTTGTGAAGGATGTCATACATCTCATTGTAATTGACCTCGTAGTCATAAACCTTGGAACTCTCGGAAGGATTCTTCTCTGCCTTGCCATAGAAAGGCACGCCAAGATTCATCCTGGTAAGAGGAATACCTGCGGCCAGATGAAGCTCTATACTCTCATCGCAGCTGCGGTGATTGAACTTCGCAGACCTGTACAGAGGAGAGTTGTGACCATTGGGAGCATTGCCCATATCATAAGTCATGACATTTACATAGTCAATGTACTGGATGGCTACAGGCCAGTCTACATACTTGGCGCTTGCAGAAGATGCGAAAGAAATAATCTTGGACGTACCAAGGGTCTCGCGGAGCTCCTTCAGCACAAGGTTGAAATTGCCCTTATCCTGCGTCGATGCACCGGTTCCTTCTGCGGAATATGTAGGATACTCCCAGTCGATGTCAACTCCGTCAAGGCCGTACTCATCCAGCAGGCTCTTGACTGACTGGCAGAACTCCGTACGCTTGTCTGCATCGCGGGCCATCATGGAGAAACCATCGGCCTTGATGCCCCAACCGCCAATCATCAGCATAACCTTAAGCCTTGGATTCACCTCTTTAAGGGCGATCACTTTCTGCATAAGGCTGGTACCGGAGATGACGATTCCACCGTCACCGGTTGAAGGATTCTTGAAACGGCCGTGCGCATAATTGATGTGGGTCAGAAGGGTCACATCAGGGAGCGCCGTGGAGTTCTCTGTATAATACGCCAGGATAACCGGGGTCTGGCCGATATCCTTGCAGTGTGTTCCGGTGTCTTCTCCACCGCCTCCGCCGCCACCGCCGCCGGTGTCGTCTCCGTCGTCCGGAATCACTTCATTTTCAGGCTTGGGAGCAGGGAGGGTAAAGGTATCCCCCTTGCTGCACGAAGGAGTTGCAAAAGCAAGCATCAGCGAAATGCATGCTACCCCAACCGTGAAGATGTTCAGTTTTAATTTCATAGATATAATAGTTTATTTTCCCACAAAATTATAAAGGTTGCCCCTGTACATGAGGCCATATTTGCGTATTTAGTACCTCTTTTTGCGTATTTTTTGAAACGATTTATATTAGCCTCAACGCATCAGGGACCTGACTATCCGGGAAATCTCGGCATTTTCATGCAGTCCGTTGAACAGTTCGGAGTGCGGTCCGTAGGCAAACACCGGAACATAAATGTCATTGTGTCCCTTTGTGGAAAAATGCACCCTTACAGTGCGCTCCTCCACGCTACCCTTTACAAGGGTAAGGCCTCCGGTGCAATGGTCAGCCGTCACTATGACAAGGGTATGGCCATCCTGCTCCGCCCACTTGAGGACTTTGCCGATGATCCGGTCGAACTCGAACAACTCTTCCGCCATATAACCGACTTTGTTCCGATGCGCCCAGTCATCAATCTGGGAGCCTTCTATCATAAGGAAAAATCCCTTCTCATTATCCAGAAGGTCGATAGCCTTGACGGCAGACTCCTCCAGGATGGGGCCGCGGTCAAGTACTGGAGGCATGTCAAGCGGGGCGAAAAGGCCTACCACCTTGCCGGACTCGACGGCAGCAAGCTGCTCGCGGGAGTCAACAAAGGTGTATCCCCTTGACTCCATTTCTTCTATAAGATTGCGCCCGTCCTCGCGCTCATCCCAGAATTTACGGCCTCCGCCGCACAGGAAGTCCACCTTGCTGTCTACATACTGGGCGGCGATATTGGCTTCTTCATGCCTGTCAAGCGAGTGACAGACGAAGTCTGCCGGAGTGGCGTCATTAATACGACAACTCACGGTTACACCGGTCTTCATGCCCTTTTCCTGTGCATAATGAAGAAGACTCTGGAGGGGTTTACCCTCTTCATCAACGCCGATATAGCCGTATTTTGTCTTCTGCCCGCAAGCAAGGGCGGTGCCGCCTGCGCTGGAATCTGTGATAAGACGATCTGTACAAGTTGTACGGGAATAGCCCACGTTTTTGAAATTGTCCAGGTTCAAATGGCCGCCGTTAAGCACCCAGCCGGTGCTTATCTGAGTCATTCCTGTACCGTCGCCAATAATGAAAATGACATTCTTAATCTCATTTTCAGGGTTTACAGGAGCTACAGTCACCGTCTCGTAAGGAGTCTCAACGGTGTATTTGTCATCGCTCCGGAACTGGTCGTTGGCATACTTTGAAAGGTCCCTGCCCTGATCTTCCTGGGCCCATGCGGAAAAGCCCAGGAAGGCGGCAAACACTATAAATACTACACGTCTCATATGGATCATTCTGCTGAAATGTTAACTTCTGCCTCCTGGCATTTGCAGGTTACGGTCTTGGCCTGGCCGGGTGCAAGTGCGAAGAAATTGTCGCTCCAGAATGCCGGTACAACAAGGTTCCCTTCGGCATCCTTAGCCTTCAGTATTACCATCGGAGCAACCTTTCCGCTCTTGTTGGATACAGTCACGGAATAGCCTCCATCGGCCTTGGAAACAGTTAGCTCAACCTTGGCAGCATCGCCACTGAAAACAAAACCAAGGTCTGCGTATTCTGTGATGGGGGTCACGTACCAGTTGGATTTCCTGAAATCGTAGACATTGTCCTTTGCCGGCAGGGCATAGAAGTTGTCTGCCACAAGGTTGGCGTTGGTGTCATAAAGCTCAAGGGCCACAAAATGCGGCTTGCCGTCATATTTTGAAAGGTCGAAGACCGGGCTGCTCTGACGGTATGCAGCAGCGGCATTGCACTTCTCCTCCCCTATCAGGTTGGACTGTTCGTCATAGATACGGACGCTTGCAACAAGGCTACGGCCCTGAAGTTTTTCGCTTACCAGATAGACTTTGCGGTCTTTGTAATTGAAAAGCAGCTGCTCCGGCTCACAGGCCTTCTTTGTACCATAATAACCGGCCGTAGGAACACCGTACCAGTCGTAAAGCTGCCAGTAAATTGACGGCCAGGCGGAATTCAGCATCCACTGGACGATGCCGGTAGTGCCGGGAAGGCAGGCGCGGAAGGCCTCGAACATACCGCGGGTACCCACATAATCTACGGCATGGGCCTTTCTCATGAAGTCTTCAAGCGAGGTTGCAGCGCCGTACTGGCCCTCAACGGTGTTCACGAGAGTCTTCATAGTATTCATGCAGGACGATGATGCCGTGCAATGATAGTCCCAAACGTCTGAAAGCGGCCAGAGCTTATCCTCAGGAATCATCTTCCTGACTGACTCAAGCTGAGGGATATTGGGGCCGATGCCGGTCTCTGTATTGAAGCCGAACGCACCTCCGTTCTTTGTATCAAGATACCAGTATTCAGGGCCTACGTAGTCATAAGGGCCTTCCATCTTGGAACCCGACCAGCCGCTGAGCTCACTGCTCTGGTTCTTTGCGGAATTTATGTAAGGCCGATAGTCCTCTGCCGCATAAACCTCAAGATAACGAGGCTCCAAGCGCGGATTGGCGATACGGTCGCTGCCCGTCATCCAGCCGATGATGGCCGGATGGTTGTGAAGGCGGACTACCTGGTCACGGAAATACCTGACTGCCAGGTCTTCCGTCTCAGGAGTGTTGATGCAGCCGAAGCCTTTGACCTCAGGAAGACCGCAGTAATCCTCCCACTCCCACTGGCAGCTGAAGCCAACAATGGCAAGAAGGCCGAGGCGGTCGCAAAGGTCGTAAACAGTATCATCCTTACCCCAGATATTTTCAAAGCGGATGCAGTTAAGGTTCATGTCCTTGACGTAATTCACCTGACGCTCAATGCTTTCCGGCGTATCACGAAGGAAGATGTCGTCCGTCCAGCCGGCACCCTTAATAAGGATGTCGCGGCCGTTAAGGGTGAACTGGCGATAGTTTTCGCCAACCATGCGGCTTTCTATCTTGCGGATTCCGAAGTCCACGGTCTTTTTGTCCGACAGGACTCCATCCTCTTCAAAACTTGCTGTAAGTGAATACATTTCAGGGTTGCCAAGGTCATGGCTCCACCATACGCGCGGCTTCTCAATGTGCAGGAGGGACATCTCCCCGGGAGTCAGCAGCACTTCCTTTGACTCTCCAGGGGCAAGGGTGATAGTGCTCGAAGCTGCACCCAAGCCCTGAAGGTCAACCTTTACATAACCACTAACTACTTTGTTCTCCAAATTATTCAAACGCACACGAAGTTTCAAATCTGCATAAGCAAAGGAGTCTGTGTCAAGTTCCGGCACTACGTAAACGTCGCCGATTGAAACAGATCCCGTGGCATGGATGCTTACAGGACGCACAATACCCATGCTCTCGTCCAGGGGACGGGGATTCCAGTCCACGAAACCAATGTTAAGGTCCCCGGACTGTGCCCTGCGGAGTTTAACCTCCAATTTGTTGCCCCCTTTAAGGAGGTTTGTAACATCATACTTTCGGCTGATGAAAACACCGAAAGTTGTATCCGAGGAGGCTATCTGAGTACCGTTCAGGTAAATATCGGCATAATATCCAAGGCCGTCAAAGTCAAGGGAATAATGCTTTCCGGCCTCAACCTTCACACCGAATTCGGTTTTGCAGGTCCAGGGAGCATCGAAAATGGTTTTGTCCGCATCGGCATAATTCTTTGCCGTCATAAGGTCCTTGCCAAAATAGCCGGACTCTGAAAGGGCGCCGGCGATGGTGGAAGGAACGGCAGCAACGCATTTCTGCGTGCCGTTACTGAACTCCCAGTTCTCTGAAAGGCTGTAATGCTCGCCAACCGGGATGACCACCTTCGGCTGGCAGGCGGCGGCTGTCACAATGGCTGCCATAATGAGAATACAACACTTTTTCATGGTTTTCATTATATTAACGATGCGCCTATTACCGGAATATCATTATCTGTAAAAATGTCAACTTTGAGCTTCTCCAGGGTCTTCCTGTACGGGAAATACTCCTTGAGGAAGGCTGTCATTGACTGGCAGAAATAAGGATAGCTGTTGGCTATTCCTCCTCCAAGGGCGATGTGGCTGGGGTCGTAGGCATAAAGCACGGCGCAAACAAGGAAGCCCATATGCCTTCCGAACTCATGGAAGGCGATGAGGGCGTCTGAATTGCCCTCTGCAGCAGCCTTGGCAAGGGCTTTCGCATCCGTTCCCAGGCCGGTGAAATACTTCTTGCTGCAATAGTCTTCAAGGATGGAATCCTTGTAAGGCAGGCAGCCTACTTCACCTGCGCCGCAATTAACGCCGCTGTAAAGCTTTCCGTCAATGACGATACCCATGCCCACACCCGTTCCAAGGGTTACGGCAACCAGGGACTCCGGCTTTGCCGCAGCGGGATATTTGCCGTAAATGCCCATGGCATAGCAGTTTGCGTCATTATTGACGGCCACCGGAACCTGGAATACATCTTCCATGTACTCCTTGAGCGGGACTTCCTTCCAGGAAGGAATATTCTGGGTATCATAGACGATGCCCTTGTTTACGTCCACTACGGACGGGACGCCGATGCCTATCTTTTTTGTCTCTCTTGTAAAGATTTTTCTGACGTGCGAAGTCAGGTGGTCAAGAGTCTCTTCCAGCGTAGCCTCCGCCGGGAAAGAAGGTGTAGAAAACATCTGCAAAATCTTTCCGTCACGAACCTGGCCAAAGCTGAGATTTGTGCCACCAATGTCTATTCCAATAGTCATAAATATTGCGGTTTTTGTGGTTTATTTTCCGTTAAAATCTACCTCCACGTTGCAAAAATAATTCAAGATTGTGTATATTTGGTGAAAATTTGCGTATTTAAGGGTACAATTTGCGTAAAAATTTTTAACGTTTTAATAATTTGTGGCATCTTTGTCATGAGAATTATAAACTGTTGATATTTAACCATATGCGTAGCTTATACCTATTATTTTTCGCGTGCGCGACTTTTTTGGCCGCCTGCGCCTCTCCCTGCAAGGTAACCTGGACAGAAGGAGAGGCCGGTCCTTCAAGTTCAAGGGCTCTTCATACGATGGTGATAGAGAATCCGCCGGCAGGGACGGACTGGACCATCTGGTTCTCACAATTCCGCACCCCTGTGGAAATGGAAGCCGGGGCCCCCGCAAGAATTGAGCATATAAGCGGCACATTGTACAGGGTTGTTCCCCTTACCGATACCTGCAAGGGCCCCATGGTCCTGCACTACACTGCAAAAGCCCTTGTAAACCAGTGCCGTGCCCCCGAAGCCTTCTACCTTCAGAAAAAAGGCGGGCAGCCTGAGGCAATTGAAGCCAGCTACAGCTTCCTGCCATGCGAAAGCATACATTCGTTTGAATACTCACCCGTTACACTTTACGCCTACGACATGGTTCCGGCCCTTAAGAAAGTGGAACTTGCCGAAGGCAGTTTCAATCCGGCAACAGCCACAGAAGAAGAGGTTCGCTTTGTGACTGGCCAGCCGGCAGGCTGGTACAGGCTCACCCTTGGCCAGACCATAGTTACAGAGGCTGCGGACGAAGACGGGGCCTGGTACGCGAAAGTAACCCTTGACAACATCCGCCGCAATGCGGGCGGAAGCGAGGTCCCCTGCGCCATCGTCACAGACTGGCCTGACCTTCAGTACAGGGGGATAATGCTTGACATCAGCCGCAACTTCACCACAAAGGAGAATCTCCTGAAGCTTATAGACATAATGGCCCATTACAAAGCCTCCCATCTTCATCTTCATTTTGGAGACGATGAGGGCTGGAGGGTTGAAATTGACGCCCTGCCGGAGCTGACTTCATACGGTGCTTTCAGGAGCATTCCCGTGCTCAATGACGATGGTAGTATTTCCGAACCTGACGCCCTTCAGCTGACTTACAGCGGCACTTTGGGAAGGGACGATGCCTCCGCTCCCGGAAACGGTTATTATTCCCATGCTGATTTTGTGGAGATTCTTAAATACGCCGCTGCAAGGCGGATAAAGGTTATCCCGGAGTTTGACACTCCCGGGCATTCCAGGGCAGCCATAAAAGCCATGGAAATCCGCGCTCAGCGCACCGGAGACGCGTCCTGCCTGCTTTCAGAACCATCGGACCTTTCAAAATATGTATCCGTTCAGGATTATACGGACAATGCTCTTAACGTTGCACTGGGCACGACCTACAACTTCATTGAAAAGGTGTTTGACGGCATCATCGGCCTTTATAAAGAGGCAGGAGTGCCGCTGGAGGCCATTCATGTGGGCGGGGACGAAGTGCCAGACGGGGCGTGGAAGGACTCCCCTGCTTGCAAGGCGCTGATGGAGGCAAACGGCAAAACCGATATCGGCTGGCTGAAGGATTATTACATCAACCGCGTTCTTGATATTGCGGAGGCAAAGGGTGTAAAGGTGGCCGGCTGGCAGGAAGTTGCCCAGCACTTGGAACCTGCGACCTATGAGAGACTGAAGAAGAATCTTATGTTTACCAGTTTCTGGGCTGTTTCCCGCGGCCGCGAGGAGCTGGCCTACAGGTTTGCCAACGACGGGGTTCCTGTTGTGCTGTCCAATTCTTCCAACCTCTATTACGACATGGCTTACAATGACAGTAAGCTTGAGCGTGGTCACTCTTGGGCCGGCTTTGTTGACGAGCGCCGCAGCTACTCCTTCCTGCCTTACAATATTTACCGCTCCGTCAGGTGGGACGACCACGGCAAGATGAAGGATATTTCAAAAGCCGATGCAGGAAAAACCGCCTTGGAGGCCGCAGGGAAGCCGTTTATCATTGGAGTTTCCGGCCAGCTTTGGACAGAGACCCTACGCAGTTTTGACCACGTAACCTACTATCTCTTCCCCAAGGCCCTGGGTCTGTTTGAGCGCGGATGGAACGCCCGTCCGGCATGGGAAGGAACCACCACCCCCGATGCTCCGGAATTCATGGAAGGCTTCGACCGCTTCTTCTCCGTCATCCACGACTTCGAATATCCTTATTACGATTCTCTTGGAATATCTTATCACGTAAATTAAGATGTTACGGCTACTCATCATATCCGATTTTACAGAGGCCTTCCCGGAGAAACTGCTTCAAGGCATTGTTCGTTATTCCCGGCAGAAGAAACAGTGGACAATTTGCCGCATGCCGCCCGCCTACAAGAAAATGTTCGGCATGCAGGGAGTGCTGAAGTGGCTGATAGCCAATAACGCAGATGCGGTTATTGGCCAGTTCGATGAGAATGACGATTTGAAACTGCTTACACAGAACGGTGTTGTCGTGGTTGCCCAGGACTACAAACAAAGGTTTAAAGGCATTCCCAACATTACCGGAGATTATATCGCCCAGGGACGGATGGCCGCAAGGTTTTATCTTGACAGGGGCTTTCATAATTTCGGGTACTTCGGTTTCAAGGATGTATGCTGGTCTGACGAGCGCTATGAAGGATTCCGCAGGGAGATTGAAGAAGCAGGGTTCGGGAACAACATCTACCCATACACCCTGCAGAAGCTGGATCAGCTTTGGTTCTATGAAAAAGACAAACTGGATGTCTGGCTGAATTCACTTCCAAAGCCTATCGGCATCATGGCTTGCGATGACAATCAGGGTATAAACCTTATTGGTGCATGCAACATCCGAGGCGTAAAGATTCCGTCGGAAATATCTGTAATCGGTGTCGATAACGATGAGACTCTCTGCTCCATGGCAAGTGCTCCTCTTTCAAGTATCCTTGTCGATATTGAAGATGGTGGATACCGTACGGCACAAGTTATTGAGAAGATGGTCCTTAACCCGGACTCTCCGATTGAGGATATAGTGCTGCATCCTGTAAAGATTGTTGAAAGACTGTCCTCGGCCGCATACGCCACCCATGATACTCAGATTCAGAAAGCGATACAGTTCATCCATAAGAATTATACCAAGAAAATATCCGTCAAGGACGTTATGAATGAGGTTGCTTTGTCCCGTCGCCTGCTGGAACGACGATTCAGGGATGTAACAGGGCAAAGCATCTATCAGCATATATCGGATCTCAGGATTAAACGCTTCGCTGAGATGCTGACGGATACGGATGACCAGATTATAAACATCGCCCTTACCCTTGGAGAAAGCGATACCAAGAGCATCGCCCGCCGCTTTAAACAAATGTACGGCTGTTCACCCAGCCAGTGGAGAGAGAAAAACCATAAAAAATAACAACCGATGAAACCAAGAATCGTTTTAGCCGCCATTGTGCTCACGCTTTCAGCAATTTTTGCAAGCGCACAGAAGGTAGATTACATGCAGCAGATAAAAGAGCATCCGGAGTATCTGGACGCCACGGACTTCCTCTGCCCTACCGGGCCTGTTGAGCTTACTCCCGCACCGGAAGGTTATGAGGCCTTCTACCTTAGCCATTACGGCCGCCACGGAGCGCGATATGCCTGGCAGAGTGACCTTTACGACAAGCTCCGCAAGACTTTTGACAAGGCTTTGGAAGAGGATAACCTGACTGATTTCGGTAAAGACTACAAGGCCCGTTTTGACCAGCTTTACCCTTCTGTCCGCTACCGGGTGGGAGACCTTTCCCGCAAGGGCTGGCAGCAGCAGAAAGAGCTCGCCGAGCGCATGTACGCCAATTTCCCGGGGATTTTCCCGGACGGAGCCCACGTGCGCGCATGGACATCGACCTCTACCCGCTGCGTGATGACGATGTCTTCCTTCTGCCTTGGACTCAAGGGTTGCAACCCAGGACTGGATATTTTTGAGAACTTTGGAAAATACTTCCTTCCGGCCATCCTGCCCCTTGACAAGAGCAATCCTTTCAGGGAAAAGGAAATAAAGGAGACTCCCGTTTCCTTTGATGAGACCTGGGAGCAGTACGTAGAGCGTTCCATTGACTACAAAACCATTCTGGGCCGCCTTTTCAGGAATGCCGATGCTGCCGTTGCCGCCAAAGACCAGTGGGACTTCGTCTCTTACCTTTATTTCTACGCCGCCGGCATGCAAAGCCTTGATACAGACCTTGTTTTCACGGATTTGTTCACCCCGGAAGAGAGGGTGGCCCTGCTGAAGATAGATAATTTCCAGTTCTACGCATACGCATGGAAAACCCACCTTGGCTACTTCCCCATCGTCAAGGATATCATTGCCAAGGCCGATGCACGCATCGCAGCAGGCGAGGTTGGGGCAGACCTTCGTTTTGGCCACGACTATACCATTCTGCCGCTGTTCATGACCCTTGGTGTAAACGGCTTCGGGCACGATGTTGCCGATCCTGATGACATTCCTTCATGGTGCCCTATCTGGCAGGTACCCATGGGTGCGAACATCCACTTTGTGTTCTTCCGCAGCGAGGGTAAACCCGTCCTTTTCAAAGTGCTGCTGAACGGACGTGAGGCTACGCTGCCGATGGAGGCTGTTTCCGGCCCTTACTATGATTGGGAGGCTTTCAAGGCCTACATTGAGACAGTTGCACAGGTGGCAAAGCCTGTCGTCAGCACAGAAAAAATCGAGTGGTAGAAAAGAGGTATAATTCTTTTGCCGATTATTACAGGCGGCGCTACGGCGAGCGGCTCCAGAAGCTGGTCGTGGATGCCGGTTTCACCTGCCCCAACCGCGACGGCACCGTGGGCCGCGGAGGCTGCACTTATTGCGACAACGCGGCCTTTCATCCTGGGTACAGTACGCCCTCAATGCCTATTTCACAGCAGTTGGATGAGGGTATTACCTTTCATAAGGTGCGTTACCGAAATGCGGGGCACTATCTGGCTTATTTCCAGTCATTTTCAAATACTTACGCCCCACTTCCCGTGCTTAAGGAGCGTTATTTCAAGGCTCTTGAGCACCCGGAGGTTGCCGGAATAGTGATTGGCACCAGGCCGGACTGCGTAGATGACGCGAAGCTGGATTTTCTGGCGGATTTGGCGGCCGGGCGCGCCTTGCCCGGGTGGCGGCGCACCCTGGCCGGCGGAGAGATTACCGCGCCGATTGTTGTGGTGGAATACGGCATTGAATCTTGCTATGACAAGACGCTGGAGCTCATTAACCGCGGGCATAACTTCGCCTGCGCGGCTACGGCCGTGCAGGCTACGGCGGCCCGCAGCCTGGACGTTGGAGCCCACTTTATCCTTGGGCTTCCGGGCGAGACCCGTCAGATGCTTCTGGACCAGTGCGCTGTAATCAACGAGCTACCTCTTACAAGCGTTAAATTCCATCAGCTGCAATACGTTAAAGGGACGCCGATGGAAGCCCTTCATGACGCCCACCCGGAAGAGTTCCTTGACTTGGATTTGCCGGACTACCTGGACCTTGCGATAGACATCCTTGAGCGCCTGCGCCCGTACCTTTACATAGAGCGCATCGCCGGCGAAGTCCCGCCCCGTTTCGTCCGGGAATCCCGCTGGGGTCTCATCCGCAACTTCGAAGTCCTCCGCCTCCTTGACTCCCGCCTAAAAGAACGGAACACCTACCAGGGGAGATTTCTCGACTACGCTCGAAATGACAAGAAGGGTCGCTCGAAATGACAAGAAGGGTCGCTCGAAATGACAAGGATTAGCGGCCGAGGGCGAGGCGGTAGTCGGTGATAGCGGTGCGGTAGGTGGCGTAAGCCTCCGTGACGCGGTCCATCGTCTGCTGATAAAGAAGCTGAGCCTCCAGAAGGTCAGACATGGTGCAAGTCCCAGCCTTATAAAAATCCTGATTCAAACGGAGATTCTCCTGCGCCTGCTCAATACTCTGACGAGCCAGCGAAAGCTGGGCCGCAGCCTCCTCGACGCCATTCCAGGCACTCTGCATCCGAATCTCCAGCAGGCGGCTGCTATCCTCCAGCTCCTCCTTAGCCTTCTGAACAGCAATACTCTTGCGTTTAATAGCATGCGAGCCACCCCACCAGTCGGAAATAGGCACGCTGACGGTAGCGAACACCATCCCGAAATTCTGGTCCTTATCCATAAGGTTATGGTAATTATAACCAGCCCCCACGGCAACCGTAGGCAGGTTTTTGCCAATCTCCATCTTCTTCTGGAGCTCCGCAGCCTCTACCTGCTTACCAAGAAGCTTGTACTCATTGGTACCCTTCAAAGCCTCGGAAAAATCCTCACGCGAAACCAAAGGTGCATCGGCATTAATATCATAAGAAACAGAAAAATCATCATCGGCAAGACCGCAATACTGGCAGAGCAGCAGCTTCAGAAGAGAAATGCCATTCTGAAGCTTTAGCTTCTGGGCAGCCACATCGCTCTGGCGCAACTGCACCTGCAAAAGGTCATTCCGGACAGCAACTCCGGCCTTTACCGCAACGGTGACATCCTTATTGATATCGGACAGCAACGTCTCAACAGCCTCAACCGTCTTGGCCTTCTCTTCCAGTGACACAAGCTGCCAGAAATAGCCTTCGGTAGTCTTTGCAACCTCATCGGAGGCCATCCGGAGCTGAAGCTCACCAGCCTCCTCCCCCACCTTTGCAAGCTTGTTGCCATTAACAATCTGCCCGCCGGCAAACACCGGCTGCATAGCCATTACACTGCCGATGGTGCCATTCTTCATCATATTGATACTGATGGGATTACCCATGGCCATAAGAGCCTCTGGAGGCAGGATCTGCGCAAGAGCGGCCCCCATTTCCGGGGAAATCTGCTCCCCAAGATTGATTTCCGCCTGCATCATGGACTTGTTGGCATTGAACCAGGCTCCCGTAGCACTTACCTTAGGGAAGAAGTTAGTGAAAGCCTCCTTCCTCTGCTGTGCGGCAGACTTAAGGTCATAACCAGCGGAACGCACCTTGATATTATTCACCTTTGCAGAGTCAAGGAGCTGCTCAAGAGTATATGTATTCTGTGCAAAACCGGCAATACAGCTGGCCAGGGCAGCGATTCCTGCTAAAATAATCTTCTTCATCGCTTACTTAAGATTAACTTTCCAATAAATAACCGGCAGCATGGTGACAACCATGATAAGTGAGCCTATACCTCCGGCAAAAATCGTAACACCTACCGGCATCCAGAAAGAAGAAGCGGCAATAATCATCGGCACAACTCCTACAGCGGTAGTGGCGGTTGTAAGGAAGATAGGAACCATCCTGCGGCGGCCGGCGTCGTAGGCAGCCACGCGCACATTCTCATTGTAGGCACGGCGATAGTCAGCATCGGCAAGGGAACCGGGATGCTCTGCCACCCATTTTGCCACAAGGTCGTTGGCATGCTCGAAGATAAGAATCTCGTTCCTCATAATCATACCAATCAATGTGATGACGCCCATTACGGAGGTGAGGCCCAGCATTTTGTTCATAAGGGCAAGGCCCACCAGGGTGCCCGGAATCATGAAGCCAAGGGCCACAATGCAGATGGTTGTGATTCCGTACTTCTTGAAGTTGAAAAGCAGGAAGAAGAACACAATCACCATGGCGATTGCTACTCCGGAGAATATTCCTGGAATAAGCTCGCCCTCAAATTCTTTCTCTCCACCGGATTCCCGGCGGATGCCTTCAGGAACATCAATCTCATTCATAACGTTATCAAGACGCCTTTCTATAGGCCCGGCATAAACGCCGTTCTTGAACTGGGCGGTAACTGTTATGCAGCGCTCTCCGTTACGATGCACAATCTTACTCTGGCTCCACAGCGGCTGAACCGTGGCAATCTGCCTTAGCGGAACGGTTGAAGAGGTGCCGTTAAGTCCTGAAGCCAGCATGCCGGCAGGGGCAGCCATTCCAAGATTAGCAACATCGGAAAAGCTCAGCTCCTCTTTGTTCTTCAGCACTATCGGCAGCTCATAATCATCTTCCCAAAGGCTGCCAACGGGCAAATCGCCGGTAGAAGAAGTAAGGTTCAGGGAAGCCATCGCCTTGGATATGCCCAACTGCGCGGCGGAAACAGGGTCAAGGCGCACGTTAAGTACCGGATAAGGCTGGAGCCAGTCTGTGTGCACCCACTCAAGCTCAGGCATTTCCCTCATCCGGGCCATCATATTCTCTGCCGCAAGCTGCAATGAGTCAACATCGTCTCCATAGAACCGATATTCAAGCTCGGATACCGGCAGGTAGTCCATCCTCTTGAACTTAATGTAAGCCTCCGGGAAAGCATCGCTAAAGATGGGCTGGTACTTGGCCAAAAGGGCAAGGGAAGCCTCCGCAGACGTGGTGTTTACAATGAACTGGGCGTAATTCTTACCGGCAATCTGGGGCGCATAGCAGGTCATGAATCGAGGCGAAGAGCAGCCAATGAAACTGGTGATGCACTTTACGTCAGGATCGGCCTGAAGAACAACCCTTACAGAGTCTGCAATCCCGCGGGCATCGTCAAGGCTCTTGCCCTCCGGGAGGAAGAATTCCACCGCAAACTGGTCACGGTCTGCAAAGGGGAACTGCCTGAGTTTCAGGGTGAAAGCCAGTAGGCAGCTTACCAGAATCACAGCCACGCCAATACCGATGGTGAGCCAGGGGCGGCGGAAGGTCCAGGCCAAAACGTTCTCATACAGCTTCTGAATCTTGTCCGTCAGCTTCTCCCCTTCTTTGGCGGAAGTCATCTTCTCCGGCTTAATAATTTTCACCTCAAGGAAAGGAATCACCGTTACAGCCAGTAGCAGCGAAACCATAAGATTGATGGTTATGGTAGGCGGGAACTGGAGCATAGCGTCGTGACCGGCACCGGTAAGGGTAAAAATCAGCGGGAAGAATATTGTGCAGATGCAGATGGTGGCAAGCATCATCGGCATAAAATACTGCTGGGCAGAGGTGAAGGCCGCTTTCTTGGGCTCGTAGCCTTTGCCCAGATATTCCAGATAGCCGTCTATCACCACGATGGAATTGTCCACCACCATACCCAGGACTATGATAAGGGCTGCCAGGGTTACGATGTTAAGTTCAATTCCGGCAACATACATTATTGCCACGGAGATGAAGGTGCTGAGCGGAATGGTGATGGCGGCCACGATGGCAGACCTTAAAGGGAAGAGCAGCATCATCACTAAAATGATGATAGCCATGGAGATAAGAAGGTCCCGCAGGAAGGAGTTTACGCTGTCTGCAACCACCTTGGGCTGGTCTGCGATGCGGGTGATGGTGACGTCGTCCGGAAGCTCGCTGGCCCTGAAGCTGTCCAGCACCTCATCCACCTCATGGCCGTATTCAACGATGTTGTTGCCGGCCGTCATTTCCATGGACAGCAGTATGCAAGGGTTGCCGTCCTGCTCTATGAAACTTTCCGTGTTGTCATATTCGCGAACCACGGTGGCAATATCGCGGACGCGGACCACTGTGCCGGCGGCGGAATAGATAATCTGGTTTGCGACATCTTCTTCCGTTGCCGATGTTGCTTCTATGTGAATGGGCACCTGACGGCTGTTATTGCTGATGCTGCCGCTCATTGTGGTAAGCCCCTGCGCCTGCAGCTGGGAGAAAAGCATCTGGCGGCCGATGCCGTAGGCTTCCATCTTCTCCCTGTCTACATAAAGGCTTATCTGCTCCTGCCTCTGGCCGTACAGACGTACGTTGGAAACAGATTTTATCCTCCGCAGGCGGTCAGAAAGCGTCTGGGCATAGTCTTCCAGCTCCCGGGGGCTGCGAATCTTGCTCTCCATCGCAATAAGGAGGGCCGATGTGCTCCCGAAATCGTCATTTACAACAAGGGCCAGCACTCCCGAAGGGAGACTATGCTTGAAGTTGTTGAGACCGTGTTTGATTTTGCTCCAGGTCTCGTCTTTGTTGGTTACGTTGTCGTTCAGCTCCACCATCACGATGCACATTCCGTTCTGCGAAGTGGTGGTGGTCTTTTCACGGCGAACCTCTCCGTAAGTGAACAGATAGCGCTCCAGCGGCCTTGCCACCTGCTGCTCTACCTCTTCCGACGTTGCACCTGGATAAACGGCCACGACAACGCCCTGGCGGATGGTAAACTGCGGGAACTCATCCTTTGGCATCTTGTACATCCCGAAGATTCCCAGGAAGAAGAAAATGCCAATGATGACAAGCGTTATTGAATAGTGCTCCAGCGGCCAGCGGAGCCATGCAAGTTTCTCTTTCATAGCTCTTTACTAATAAACCACCTTTGTGCCGAGGCCTACTTTCTGCCAGCCTTCTACAATCACGTTGTCGCCGCCTGAGAGGCCGCTTTTTATCATGATTCTGTTGCCGATGGTGCCACCGGTCGTAACGGTCTTCATGGCAGCGGCGCCACTTTCTGCAACCCAGACAAAGAGGCTGCCGTCGGCGGCCTTCTGCACGCTTTCTACAGGGAGGGTGATGCCGTCTTCACTGGCATCGGCATTAATATTTACGCTTGCGACCATACCGGGGAGGATGTCTCTTCCGGGGTTGGCCACATTGATTCTGATGGAATAGGTGTGCGTGAGGGCGTCGGCGACGATTCCTTTTTCTATCCGCCCGCCGGGGACGTCTTTGCCAATGGCTTTGATGCCGATGCCGGTTTTGGTTGTGGTGGCAATTTTGCCGATTTCCTCTTCCGGAACGGCCACCTTCACCCATACGCTGCTGATGTCAAGTATGGTTGCAACCGTCTGCGAGGGCACTACGGTCTCACCAGCATTTACTTTCTTTTTGCCGATGATGCCGGAAACGGGGGCGGTAAGGCGGCAGTCGTTAAGGTTCTTTTTTGCTATCTCAAGCTGGGCATTGGCCTGGGCAACCTTGCTCTGGACTTCTATCCACTGGGATTCCGCCATGGAACCGGATTCGTGGAGCTGGCTATAACGGGCGTAGGCGTCGTTTGCCTGGTCTGCCATGGCCTGGGCGGTGGTAAGGAGGTTGCGAGCCTGGGTGTCATCAATCTCTGCTATAAGCTGGCCTTTGGATACGGCCTGGCCTTCGCTTACCGCTACCCTTGTAACAGTGCCCATTCCTGTAAAACTAACGGCTGTGGCCTGCGCCTCTTCTACTGTTCCTACATAGCTGATTGCGCCGCTCTGCGCCGTGGCTGCAACTGCTTCTACTTTAACCTTGATGGGATTCTTTACTCCCGATGCCGTCTGGTTGCCGCCGCAGGCTGATACTACCATTATCGCAGCGGACAGTGCCAGGATGTTTGTTATGACCTTATTCATTGTACTTTTGATTTTCCGGCGCAAAGATGGTAATATTTTCTCACACAATTATGGTCATTTTGGCTTATTTTGTGGTAATTCTATTTGAATTCACCAAATTAGTCGTATTTTTGTGGTCAAATTGTCGCAAAGGATGAAACAGGATGTAATTACGCTAAAGGATTTGTCGTCGAATGCCAATATCAGTATCGGCTATTCAGATGACGATATCGTAATGATAGACAGCGTGAAAAATCTGGCCGCTCCGCCAAAGGCCCGGCTGGATATGAATTCCCTGGTGCTTATTACCAATGGAAAGGTTAAGGCGCGCATAGATAACGAAGAACTGGATTTCTTTGCAAACCAGCTGGTTATCTGCCCTCCGAACCTTGGCTTGTATGATATTATGAGCAGTCCGGATTTTGAATTCAAGGGTGTATTCTTTACGAACCGTATCCTGCAAAGTTTCCTGCGTGAAAAATTATCCGTCTGGGACGATATGGTTTATTCCCATCACGTGAGGGTTTTCAATCTTAGCGAAGACCATAAAAACTTTTACAGGCTGTTTATAGAAATGCTCTGGAACTGCCTTGAGAAGGGGCGCAGGAACCCTTATTTCAATGAAATAATCCAGAACCTTTTCCGCACGGCCTTCCTTGGCCTCAGCGGGGAATTGAAACTTATGATGTCCCGGGAGGAGCCTCAAGATGACGGCAAGTCCTACGACAAATTATTCCGCCAGTTCCTGAATCTGCTGAGCGGAATAAACATTAAGCATCGGAATACATCTTATTATGCCGATAAGCTTTACGTTTCTCCCAAATACCTTTCCGCCGTCTGCAAAAAGAACTCAGGAAAGACGGCTACCGAATGGATTAACGAGCGCCTGAAGGAGGAGGTACGCTTCAACCTGGAAGAGACAGACATCAGCATAAAGCAAATCTGTTACAACCTTGGCTTCTCCTCCCCCTCCTTCTTTGGCAAATACGTCCGCGCCAACTTTGGCCAAACCCCGCTCCAAATCAGAAATAACATCAGGAAATAATATGAAAACCGTTAAGATAATTGCAGCGCTTTTGCTGGTGTTTGCGTCCTATCAGCTTGACGCGCAGGATATCAAGCACTACAAGAAGATTGTAAAGGAGCTCAGCTCTGCCAAGTACCAGGGCCGCGGCTATGCCAGGGACGGCGCGAACAAGGCCGGGAAGTTCCTTCAAAAGGAGTTCACCAAGGCCGGAGTGGACGAGGTCATCATCCAGCCTTTTACCTTGGATATCAACACATTCTGCGGCAATATGGATATGTGGGCCGATGGTAAAAAGCTTCGCGCCGGTGTAGACTTCTCCATGAGGGAATATTCCCCCGGAGTGCACGGAGAGTTCCCGGTTTACCATGTAGATACGCTTAATTTCGACCCTGACCGCATTTTTGCAGACCTTGCAAAACCGGAATACGCAGGGGCGATGGTGGCTTGTGAATTCTGGTTTACATATAAGCATCGGGATGTATTTTCAAAACTCCAGAAGAAGGGGGAATGCCCCAATGGAGGCCTTCTGTACACGTGGGAGGCCCCTGTAAAGTTTTTCAAGGCTTATGGGCATCGCGTTGTAGACAAACCCATCGTCTGGGTAACTCCGGAGGCAATTGCCGGGGTTAAAAAGGTGCGCCTTAACGTAGACAACAAGTTCCTTAAGGATTACGAGTGCTTTAACGTGATTGCCAAGGTAGAAGGCGCCCGTCACGACAGCTGCTACGTCTTCACCGCCCATTATGACCATATCGGCAATCTTGGAAAAAAAGTGTTCTACGCCGGTGCGAATGACAATGCTTCCGGCACGGCTGCAATCGTCACGCTGGCCGCATATTATGCCAAGAACAAGCCCCACTACGACATGTATTTTATAGCCTTCTCCGGGGAAGACGCCAACCTGCGCGGCTCTGAATACTACGCCAAGAACCCTCTTGTGCCGCTAAGCCAGATCAAGTTCCTTTTTAACATAGACATGATTGGGGACAACAATCCCACTCTGTACTGCGAACTCAGCAACGAGGGCCTTCCAGCCTTCTCCCTCTTTGAAAAGATTAATGTCGATGGTAAGTATTTCAAAGCCCTGAACCGCGGCGAGCTTGCTGCTAACAGCGACCATTATTCCTTTGCCAAACGCGGGGTCCCTTGCATCTTCCTTGAGAATAAAGATGGCGATGCTTACCCCTACTACCATACCCCAAAAGACAATTGGAAGACGGCAGTTTTTGATACCTACGAGCCCCTCTTCCGCCTTGTAACAGAATATATTAAACAGTGTAACCGATAAAATATGAAACCAATACAGACAAACGCAGCTCCTGCTGCCATCGGCCCGTACAGCCAGGCCATTTCATCTGCCGCCGGACTGGTTTTCGTTTCCGGCCAGCTTCCTATAAACCCTGAAACCGGGGCTTTCCCGGAGGGTGGAGTCAAAGAGCAGACCCGCCAGAGCCTGCTTAACGCAAAGGCCATCCTTGAAGAGGCCGGCCTGGGACTTGGAAACGTTGTCAAGACAACTGTTTTCCTTGCCGATATGGGGGACTTCGCCGCCATGAACGAGGTTTACTCCCAGTTCTTTACCGCCCCCTTCCCGGCACGCAGCGCTGTTGCCGTAAAAACGCTCCCCAAGGGCGCCCTGGTAGAGATTGAGTGTATCGCAGAAAAATAAGCTATTCTTTGTTTTTTGTGTCGATGCAGATGGTGACGGGGCCGTCGTTGATAAGGGCCACCTGCATATCGGCACCGAATTCTCCTGTGCCTACGGGCCGGCCGATGGCGTCTGAAAGAGCTGCGCAGAACTGCTCATAGAGTGGGATGGCCAGCTCATGACCGGCGGCGCCAATGTACGAGGGCCGGTTGCCTTTCTTGGTAGACGCCATCAGGGTGAACTGGCTAACAACCAAGGCCTCTCCCTGGATATCGGTGACGCTACGGTTCATGACGCCATCGGCATCATTGAAAATCCGCAGGCCCGCAATCTTGCGAACCAGCCAGTCAATATCCTCCTGGCCATCCTCATGACCCACGCCCAGCAGAATCATCAGCCCCGGCCCGATAGCTGCCTTAATCCTTCCGCCAACACTCACCGACGCCTCCCTAACCCTTTGTATTACTACTCGCATAAGTTCTTAAGGTGTTATTAGCAGTTCACGATTCGATAGTTTATTGTTCTCAGATAAAATGAGATTTCGTAAGAAACGTATCAAGTAACGATCGGTGGATGTTATTCCTTTTGACAAATTATTATAATTTGCCCGAACCAAAGCATTTCTGAAATACCAGGAATGCTCTTTAAACAAACCGTTGTCTGTATTAAATCCAAAACTCCGCAGGTATTTAATCGCAAAAACAGCAGTAGTACGCGTATTACCTTCTCCAAAAGCATGAATCTGCCATATACCGGAAATGAACCCGGCAATATGTCTAATTGAATCTCCAAGACTGATACCTTCGTAGGAAAAAGCCTTTTCCTGAGCAAAATCGTAATCCAGAGTCTGCCGAATCATGTATGCATCACTATAGAGAACAGAATAGCCATCCAATACCCACTCTTTTTTACTGATATTGTAGTTACGAATCTGTCCTGCGAACTTATAAACTCCCGAGAAGAGTCTCCTATGTATACTGATAAGATAATCCGGTGAAAAGGTGAACGATTTTTCAGAGAGAATAGTAGCAATAGCGGCTGACACCTTGTCTGCCTCCTCCGTCCTTTCTTCACTCTCTTCCCGTTTGTTTTTTGTTTCGTAGTAACTATCAAGAAGAGGACGGACGTCATCAATTGAAATTTCTCCCTCTATGTGCCGCTGAGCGGTTTCCCTAAGGTATCCGGACGGTTTCAGACCGTCAACATCCTGCAAGCCTATGGCTGTTTGCCATATGCGAGCCTTTTCCCGTTGGGACGGTTCCCCTTGACGGATATATTCATCAAAATCGCTCATACTTGTTTCAATACCTTAAAGATACGAAATAATCGTGGGAAAAACAAGAATTTGGCTGGTTATCAGTGATCTAGAATCTGGGAGGCGGCGTTCTTGGTGTCAACTTTTTCGATGATGCGCTCCAGGATGCCGTTTTCATCAAAGATGAAGGTGCGGCGAAGGGTCCCCATCGACGTCTTTCCATACATCTTCTTCTCACCCCAGGCACCGAAGTCCTGAAGCATCTGCGTGCTGACATCGGCCAGAAGGCGGAACGGAAGCTCATACTTAGCCCTGAAGCCGGTGTGAGCCTTTACGCTGTCCTTGCTGACGCCCACCACATTGTAGCCGGCCGCCGTGAGCGCCGCGTAATTATCCCTGAAAGAGCAAGCCTCCGCCGTGCAGCCGGAAGTATTATCCTTCGGATAGAAGTAAATGATGGTCTTTTTGCCTTTGCCGATGAAATCATCGGACTTAACGGTATTTCCGTCCTGGTCCAGAACCTCAAAGGACGGCATTTTGTCTCCAACTTTAAGCATAAGCATTATTCTTATAAATATTCTTCTAAAAACTCACAGGCATCGGCTACGCAGTCCGGGCAGTCGCGAAGCGGTTTCCCCGTGCCGGCGCCTTTAAGAAGGCGGCACTGAGTAGCTCCGTTACGCTGCTGGAACCGGGTCATCATCTCCTTCATGCGGGCGCGGGACGTGTTACGGTCCTTGGTCGCCAGCCCCAAAATCATCCCGGCGCCAACCAGAGCCCCGCAGGTCCCCTCCATATTGCCCATACCGGTACCATACGCCCCGGCAATGTCCAGTGCAGTCTGCCCGTCCAGCCCCACAAGGTCACAATAAGTGCAGGTAACCGCCTGCGCGCAATTATGCGTATTCAGCCGCTTCTTCTGTGCCGCAATAAATTTTCGAGTTTCCATATTAAAGTGATTAACCTTGTAAAGATACTAAAACTTTTCGGGTTTCCTGCCGGGCTTCCCTCCATGAAGGATAGTATTTATCCATCAGGGCATAGAAACGGGCATTATGGCTGGGCTCCAGCAAGTGACAAAGTTCATGAACCACCACGTGCTCAACGCACCAATCAGGAAGCAGCAGCAGATAGGCAGAAAAACATATGCTGCGACTCTTGGTATTGCAAACGCCCCAACGGGAAATCATCGGCTTAAAAATGACTTCTGAAGGGCTGACGCCCATAATCTTAGAGTGCTTTTCCACCATCGGCAGAATCAAAGACTTCAGGCGCTCCGCAGCATCCGCCCTTTGAGCCCTGCTTTGAAGCGGCAGCTGATTATAAAAATCAGCCCTCCGGTTCTGCCGCTCCGCAAGCTTCTTCCTTGCCTCCTCTATCCAATCCCGATGTTGGTTTATGAACGCCTCAACATCCTTCCTGGGCATGCCGATGGGTGCAGAAACATGCACATCGCCATTCTTGACGATGCGCATCGACAACCTTCCCGTCCGCCTGTATGTCACCTCTATAGCCATTAATTGTGGGTTGTTTTGGTTAGGTAAAAAATTCACTTTCGCCTTTATATACTAGTTTCAAAATCATTATTGCCTTCGTTTTGCCAAGTTGTAAATCCATGTTTAAAGTAATTGAAGATGAATAGCGGGAAGGCGCTCAAGATCGACACCTCTTCTTTGGGTATAACAAACTGCAACAGCTGAGATTTAAATATTCTCTGTTGGGAAATTGTAGACTTGTCAGAAGGAATGTCCGATTCTCCATTGCACAAGAGGTTTGCTTTAATTACGTTTTGTCTTTCGAGTAACAGCCAGTTTTTCCTGGCGGTTGAGACTTTCACTGTTGCCGGGTCTTTTCGGAAATCAAGCACAATAAAATCAAAACTGTGATAGTCTGTGAACTGTTGAGCTAAATCTTTAAATCCCTTCTCATGACAGTCAGTACGAGACACCGCGTATTCATTGTAGTTTAAATCCGGTAGTATTTTTGTGTATCTAATGGCTTCAAGCATAGGATAGTTTATATATAATAAGCCATTGTCAGTCTCATCATTGAAAAGTTCCAGCATCTCGGAAATCTGACGATTCATCTCTTCCATTGCCAGATTCGTATTTTGGAAATCATAGTCGAAGAACAGGAAGATTTCTGAAAAATCAGAGGATTTTGCCTCAGCACTGAAAGGGCTGTCAGGGCTATCCTTGTATTTCTCGCGCAATAGAGATACAACATCACCGGCTCCGTCCAAAGCTTCCAACTGCCGATATAACTCATAGATATTGTTTCCAAAGGAACAAACAATCGTCTGACCCTTTGGAAAGAAAAGGTACTCAAGAGTCCTGAATATGTCCGGCTCACGCCTCTTGCCTTCAAAAACGAACAAAATCATACATGGAATGCGTTACCTCTGAAAAGTTTCTCAATGTTATGTCCAAAACGAAGTTCTTTGTCAGTACAATCACAAAGAGGCTTAATCTTATTCTCATTCAGAATGAAATTGCAGTCTGGGCGCAACAGGTCATTCGTCATCAAATAAGTGTTATGCGAAGACATGAACACCTGACATTGCAGAGCAAATAACCGCTTGCAAACTTCGAAAGACAATTTGAAATGGTAAAACGCATCAAACTCATCTATGAAGACAAACGTAGCAGTCCCCATGCGATTCATCCAATAATATAACAATTTCAAATGCTGTGTGCCAGTGGAAGCAAGCAAGTCGAAAGGTATCTTCTTCTTATCAATTACACAGAACAATATCTTATCTCCTGGATTAGGTGTGGCGAACTTGAAATCCTGCCCGCTTACATTAAGAAGGAACCTTCTGAAATCATCTATCAATTTGTGACGGATAATATACTCATCAAGCAAGGTAGCATTGTTTTCCAAGCCAATAAACTCACGGATATCCAAACTACGGAACCATAACATACCATTGACAAACTTTTGCAGTTGCAACAGATAGTGGTCTGCAGCAAGAGGATAGGATGTTAGAAGAAAATTGACGATAGAAACATTATTCGCATTATCAGCCAGGTTCTTTTGAAACATTGGATCCATCGGAAACTCTTTGACATCAATGTGGAATTTCCCTGCTTCCTTTTTGAATAATTGCTTCCCATCCACAAGCATTTCCTCACTCCGAAGAAGGCCATGATAATCTTTGCTATATCGATACTCAACAGTCTGACCACTGAGGATAAACGTATAGTCGAAGTCAACCAGAAGAGTCTGGCTTCCAGCATAAGTATAATTAACATAGTAGTCTGCCTTCTTCCATTTTTGAGTAAGATGGTTTACAATATCAAAAATAGCAAGGCCGAAGTTAGTCTTGCCGGAGCCATTAGGACCATAGATAATGCCATTCTTAATAACATCATCTTTAATAGCATAAGTGCTGAAGTTATAGTTGCTATGCCTTGTCAGGTCCAGCTCTATTTTATCAGTAAAACCCCGGAAATTTTTTACGGAAAACTTTGCAAGCATAACTATAGTGTTTTGATTTTCAGCGCAAAGATAACGAAATAAACTTAATTCCCGTAATTTTTTTACGGAAATATCTCTTTTACTCTGCAGTTAATCGCACAGAAAGCGTCTGTGTTTGAGTTGTACAAATAATTATAAGTTCCTACCCGCATAACCTTTTTTCTCCGGGCTTTACTCATAATGAAGTGTTTATTTGACCATTCTGAAGTTAGAGAGTCGCTCGCTGATGGTCAGCCCCGTACCAAAACATCGTCAGCCCTGCCAGTCAATCTTCTTCATCCACTTCTTCACCTGCTCGATGCACCAAGGCAACTGGTCTCGCACCTGCTGCACCCAGAATCGGATGACATCCCATCCTTGTTGCATCAATGCCTGGTTGCGCAGTTGAT
>JAFUDQ010000016.1 GCA_017459075.1 Bacteroidales bacterium | reverse complement strand
GATTTGAGCGTAAGCTTGCACATAGAGCAAGAGGCTCACAAACTTATCAAAGTAAGAGCGCACAAGCGCAACTGCGATGGCAAAGTCGTGAGAGTCCGCACACACTATCGATGCGTTGAGGGACGCAAGATAGTCACTGTCGATATGTCCGAATAGCCTGATTCTCTTCGACCGACGGTATCAGGGAGGCCAACTCAGCAATGGGTTGGCCTCCTTTTGCAGAGATTCCTCGTCTTCACTCGGAGATGACAGGGATGGGGAACAGGAATGACAAGGAAGAGAGATTTCTCCGCTACGGCCTGACGGCCTTCGGTCGAAATGACAGTGGAAGGAGATTCCCGGTCGGAGCCGGGAATGACAGAAAGAGTTGTGTCAGGTGCAGGAAGGGCCTTTTTGCACCGCGGAAGTGGAAAAATGATGGTTCCAGGTGCAGGAAGGGTCTTTTTGCACCGCGAAGGCAGGAAAAAGAGTGTTCGCGGTGCAGGAAAGGCGGTTTTGCACCTGCAAGAGGCTGAATAGCCGCTGCCGGAATATGCGACCTCCGGCAGCTACTGCATGGAAGGCACCGAAGCCGCACAACAACGAGGAGCGGCGGTTGCTTCGCAACCACGGCAGAGTCAATACTGGGGGAACTATTCGCTCCCCCAGACTCCTAAACTTCCAACGCACTCTACACAGGGGCCCAGGACTACCAGCCCGTTGCTACTTGTTTGCGCCGGAGGTGGGAAAGCGAACGAATTTTCATTGCCAATGGGTCAGTTTTGTGGTTAATATGGGCGTTAAGGGTATTTTGGAAGGGGTATTAAGCCTGCAATAATGATGACAGGTGGGATTTTTTTTGGCCCACCTGTCCAAAAATTACCGCAAAAGTTTAACAGGTGGGCTCTGTTCTATCCCACCTGCCACGCATTGGTGAAAGGAAACATTGATGATGAAATGAATCGGGGAAAGGGAAGAGGGGGCAAGGGGCAATAGGAAGAGTCGGTGTTGTGCGTGGGCACGGCGAAGCTGGCAGGGTGTTGCCCTGCAAGGTCGTGCCACCCCCGGCTAGGGGGTGCCTCCGAAGGAGGCGGGGGGCCTGCAGGGCAATGCTATGCCAGCGCGAGCCGGGAATGGTGCAGGGAGCGGTGACGGACACGGAGGCGCACTGGCCCCTGAAGGACAAGATGGTGCTTGTACCTATCTTGGACGATGGGGCCAGAGTGCACGAAGTAGACGGCATGACGGCGTGTGACCGACAACCGTTACGAACGGCCGAAGGACGTCCGTAAAAGGGAGGAGTTAGCCGTCAAGCGACCGGTATGGCACCGACCTCTTCCGTCGTCCCGGTCCCCTCTTCCCCTTTTTCCGACATACAACGGAACAAAGTTGTGCGGACACCCGACATACAGCGGAGCGAGATAGTGCGGGCCACACTGCATTTTGGTAAGTTATTGATTCGTAGGTACTTGCTAAAGAACACCGTGGCCCGCGCAAATTCAGGTTTATGTTTGGTGCACATACAGGTACAAATCCTGGCACCTGTATGTGCAAAAACAGCCGTTTTTTGCACATACCAGTCCCAATCACAACACCTGTATAAGCACCTGGGGGAAGAGATTTCTCCGCTGCGGCCTGACGGCCTTCGGTCGAAATGACAGTGGGAGAGGATTCCAGGTTACAACCTGGCCAATAGGCTATTTTTGTAGTAAATATGGGCGTTAAGGGTGGTTTGAAAGGGGTATAAAGCCCACAGGCATAGCGTTCATGGGCTTTATACCGCTCTTTTTAAGGGTTTAAAGCCCATAAAAGGCCATTTTGTGTCGTTAAGGAGATTCTTCACTTCGTTCAGAATAACGGGGTGGGAACCGGGAATGACAGGGAAGGGAGATTTCTCCGCTGCGGCCTGACGGCCTTCGGTCGAAATGACAAGGAAGGAGATTCCCGGTCGGGGCCGGGAATGACGGTGAGTGCGGGGGCATTGTGGAGTGAAAAGGATTGTGTGTATGGGAGCGTAAGTTTCCCATGCACACAGCCTTTGAACGCGGGGAAGAGATTTCTCCGCTGCGGCCTGACGGCCTTCGGTCGAAATGACAAGGAAGGAGATTCCCGGTCGGGGCCGGGAATGACAGGAGGGGAGTGTCAGGTGCAGGAAGGGCCTTTTTGCACCCCGAAGGTGGGAAAAGGAGGGGTCCGGGTGCAGGGAAGACGTTTTTGCACCTGGAAACGTGAAGGAAATAGTAGAAATGGCAGGGTGGTTAGAGGGCTGGGGCTTCGCGGTTTCTTTCCACAAGGCTGGCGTCCCGGACTTTTTCTGAGACTTCGGATTTTTCGGAGGCACGGGACTTTTCTGAAACGACATCCTGAACGTCCCGAGCCTTTTCTCCGAGGCTGGCGTCCCGGGGTCTTTCGGCGGCCCGAGATTTTTCGGAGGCGTCCCGAGATTTTTCGGAGGCGGCGCGGGCGTCTTCGGCGGCCTTTTTGCGCTTGTAATACTCTATGTATTTGTTAAGGAGGGCCTCTTCTTCGGCCTGGCGCTTACGAAGCTTGATAAGAGCCTTTAGCTTCTTGGCCCTCTCCTTTTCAAGCTTGCGGGCAGCCTTCAGGGAATCGCGAGCCGCATCCAGGCTGTCAAGACGAGCCCACTCCCTCTCCTTCTGCGCCTGCTTCTCAAGACGGATACGCTCCTTCTCCTTCTTGCGGCGCTCAGCCTCCTGCTTCTTCAGTTCCTTTTCAGTCAGCGGTTTCGCAGACGCAGTACTGTCAACGGGACTCTTCGCAGCCAAAGAATCAGAAGCCGTCTTTGCTGCCAGGCTATCTGCGGCAGCCTTAACAGAAAGACTGTCTTTTGCAAGGCTGAGGCTGTCTGTATCCAAAGAAAGGCTGTCCGTATTGGCCAGTTTCTCTGCCAAGGCAATGCTGTCCCTGCGAGCCTGCTCCTGGGCATCCCTCAACGCGCGGCGGCGCTGACGCTCCAGACGAGCTTTCTCCAGGTTATCATAAACCTGGGTCATATAACCCGGGAAATAAATATCTGTCTCCCGGAACGATGCCTTCGGGCGCGAAGCATAAGTCCTTCTTTCTGAAGGCCTTAGCTCTTTATCAGTAATATCGGCCTTAGACTTTGGACGAAGGTCAGGCTGCCAGGAGAAGCCCTTCAGTTCCCGCTGATCCTTCTTTATCTGAGCCACCGGATAAGCATCGGACTTAGCCTCATCGAAATAATGCACCTGATCAATTCCGCCCTCCTTGAAGATGGCGCTGAGAATCTTGGACTTACTGAAATTGACGGTTGCAAAAGTACTGTCCTCCTGAATGTAGAAGATGGCATCGGCATCGCCCATGGCATCAAAACGGCTGATGGTGCCGGTTGTGTCAAAGAAGGCCATCATCTCAGTGCTTCGAATCTGGTCAAAGCAAAGGCTGTCTTCCTGAATTATCACAAAGGCGTCGGACAGGAGGTTGGCCTTCTCAACCGTGCTGTTTTTGATGACAGTAAAGATGCTGTCCGCCGAGTACTGGCGATTGGCACTGTTCCACACGAGCGGCCTCTTGTAAAGCCTTACGAGGGAATCCAAGTCTGTGTATTCAAGGGAGTCGCTGACCATCTGGAGGTCACTTTTGAACATCTTGAAATTGCCGACTGCCTTGATAAATCCTATTTTTGTGGAGTCCGGCGGAACCGGTTTCACAGCGGCGGAATCATTTGCTGCAATAGTATCCTTTGCTGTCAAACCGCCCAAAGGTGGCAAACTGTCCAATGGCGGCAAACTATCCAATGCAGATTTAAGTCCAAGGCTGTCGCTCTTTAAAGGGATTGTGTCCTTCGGAGCTGTCTCTTTTCCCGAATTTTCTAACTTCGAAGCCACAGACGATTTTACAACCTCACCAGGCTTTTGAGCCGATGCAGAATTCATTTCCTGGGCGGTGGAAGCACCGCGAGGCCGGGCATTTCCTGCGGCATTAGGATCATTCTTCTTGGCCTCTTCCGCAGCCTTTTTTGCCTCATCCGCAGCCTTTTTGCGATACTGCGCAACAGCATCCACACTCACATCAGAAAGCCTTTGGCGGGCAGCGTAGACAGCAGAAGAATCAACCCCGCATCTTGGCAACGTCCAATAAGAGAACTTATCGGCCCTTGCATACACGGTATCAGCCTTCTCCTCTGTCTTCTGTATGCCGATGATGACAGGGTTCCTGGTCATGGTAAGCAGGGCGACGGAGTCTGTATACACCATCCGGCCGGCAAGGCCGTGGGAGTTTCGGGAAGTATCTGATACCTGGGCGTTTCCAAGCAACTCGACCTCAGTCAAAAGACGGTTGTAATACAAGGAATCAGCCCACATCTCCTGGGTTTTGTTCATCCCGTGGACATCGCCCTTAAATAAAAACAATTCCTTAAGCCTGTTGTACCATCCGGAGTTGGAAGACAGCATGTTGTCTTCTTTCCACGCGTTGGTGCCAGCACCGAAGTAAGCCATACCGTTCTCTGAATAATAATCCAGGGTGGTGGTTTTGATGAACACGGAATCCGTGAACATGTTCACATCGGTTGTAAAAGTGAACCTCTTTATCTTGGAATCGTAGGTACCGTCGCGGCTTTCTATAATCTGGCCGTCCTTGTCCCTCATCGAGCCGCCGTACGAAAAGATCGCGACACTGTCCTTTGTGTTATAATCCAGGTGACGGGTACGCAAGGTATTGCCATCCTTGTCTTCAAGCTGGACAAGCGAGCCGCGGAACTGCGCCAGGTCATCGTCCACCAGATAAATAAGCTTGTCGCTGGTAAGCTTTGTGCCTTCCTGGACGATGCTTACGTTGTTGATACACTCAATAATAGAGGTATTCATGTTCCAGAAAGCAGTATCGCACAGAAGGTAGGTGTTATTATGAAGGAAGCGGGCAGGGCCTACCACTTTACGGTAGTTCTGTCCGTTTCTGTCAACTTGTTCCATACGGGTGGCGCTCAGGAGCCTGACCAGTGAGTCAGTCTGCTCCTGCTCCTGCGCCCTTCCCATCATGGGGAACAGCGCAATGAAAACCAGGCCCGTAAGGAATTTCTTCATTTAGTCTTCGCTATGTTTTGCGGCCCAGTTCCAGCCCTCGCGGCTGAATTCACATTCCCTGAAAATAGGGTCGATGAAGATGTAAGTTTCCTTTATCTTCTTGTCTACGAAGGAATTGATAGCCTCCATAGTCTTTTTGTTCTTGACCCCCTCGATAAGGGAATTGTAATCATTCTCAAAGGTGGCGGTGTGGGCGGGAACAACCTTGTCTACGCGGATAATCTTGTAAACAGTGTGGCCCTGGCCTTCGTTGTCCAACGACTCGATAGGCTCAGAGATTTCGCCCTCCTTAAGGTTTTTAATGGCATTGTAGTCCGCCGGCTTAAGCTGGTCGATTTCAAAATAAGCGCTGCCGGTGTAAAGGTCTGCCATCTGGCCGCCGTTTGTGCGGGTGGTAGGGTCCTGGGAATAGAAGCGAGCTGCAAGCGGGAAGGTTACAGCCTCGTTATTGATTTCAGTACGGAGGCTGTCCAGTGTCTTGAAGGCCTTCTGCCTGTCCTCGTCAGTGTAACGGGGCTTAAGGAGGATGTGCCTTACGTTAACCATATCTCCCTTCTTTTCAATTACTTCCATGATATGGAAACCATATTCGGTTTCAACGATCTGGGAGATGACGCCGGGTTTAAGGGACATTGCCATGTCTGCGAATGCAGGCACGTAAATAGACTTCGAGGCCATTCCAAGTTCACCGCCACGACGGGCGCTGCCCGGGTCTTCTGAATAAATTCTTGCAAGGGTAGAGAATTTCTCACCGGCGATGATTCTCTCGCGAAGGCCAAGGAGACGGTCCTTGACTGCAAGGTTTGCCTTTTCGCGGTCAGGATAAATGCAAATCTGGCTGAGCTGGTACTTGACCGGGACAAGCGGAAGGTCTACCGAATCAGTTGCAGCTATGTATTCCTTTACATCGTTGGGGGTAAGCTCCGGCACGTCACCTGCAATCTGGCCCTGCTCCTGCTGGAAAAGGCTCTGCTCTTCAAGGGATTTGCGCCACTCCTGGCGAAGCTTGTAAAGGGGCTTGTTGAAGTACTTTTCAACCTCTTCGTCACCGCCAAGCTGGGAACGCAGCTGGTCAATTCGCATGTTAAGGTTGCTTGTAACCATATCTTCGTTCACCTTCAGGGAGTCTACCCTTGCCTGCATCAGAAAGAGTTTCGACTCAAGCAGGCGCTCCAGAATCTCACAGCGCATGTTCTTGTCTGAATACAAAGGAGAATTCATCCTTTGAACCTGGATTTCCTGTTCCAGCGTAGATATGGATATCATTTCATTTCCCACTACGGCTATGCTTTTGTCTATCAAGCCTTTGGGGTATGTCTGTGCGAAAGCCGTAGCAGCCGCCATGGCTGCAAGTCCCACAATTGTCAGAACCTTAAAACATTTATTCATAAAACTCTGTTTTATTTTTCTTTCATCAATTCCTGTTCCAAAGCAGCGGAAAGGGCCTGTTTTCTGTTACTCAGGACGATATCCCTGATGCGGTCGCTGCAATATTCCACCGGAGCGGTATCACCTGATTTTACGAAATCTTCTATATATGCAAGCTGAAGATTGCCGTCTGTATCTTTTGTCTGCATGAAACCTTTGCGCAGGTTGCCAATAAACTGCTTAAGTTCCATGTTCATTTCCGCCGACAGCTGTGAAGCGTCTGTCCAGCGGCCGCGGAAGTCTGTGTACCTGACCGCGTAAACATAAGCAAGTGAATCACTTACAATGACGTCGTCCGAATTATCCTGCGCCTGCATCAGCTTCTTGAGGGCAGAAAGGTGGGCCGATTTTTCCGGTATCACGGCAAAACGGGCCTTGACAACCGGAGCCGTCAGGCGGAACATCTCCTGATGGGCGGTGTAATAAGCCTCAACCTGGGCGAGAGTGATAGTGGTATCAAGACGCTGGTTTATGTATTTTTGCTCATAACGGTAACGAAGGAGGGTTCTCTTATACTCTTCAAGCTCCCTTGTTACGTCTTTTTCTTCCTTGCTCAGTTCTTTCTCTGCCAGCTCGATGAACCTCATGTCCCTTGTCCACGCCTCTATGTAAGAATTCGCCATGCGGGCGCTGTCTTCAGGTGAGACGCCGGCGGGGATATAACCAGCCAGCTCCGTGGAGTAGAGCTTGTTTTCACCCACGGAAGCCACGACCTCGCCGTCATGCAGCAGGGAACCTATGGCGTTGCAGGCACACAAAACAAGCACTGCAGCTATCGGAGCAAGTCTTTTCATTCTTTTTACCTTGAATAGTTAGGAGCCTCCTTGGTAATAGTCACATCGTGCGGATGACTCTCCAGGAAGCCGGCGTTGGTGATACGAACAAATTTCGCACCACGAAGCTCTTCAACATTATGTGCTCCTACATAACCCATGCCGCTGCGAAGGCCGCCGATGAGCTGATATACAACTTCTGAGACTGTTCCCTTATAAGGAACCTGGGCTACGATGCCTTCCGGAACAAGCTTCTTGACGTCTTCTTCCATATCCTGGAAGTAACGGTCCTTTGAGCCCTGCTCCATTGCTTCAAGAGAGCCCATTCCCCTATAAGACTTGAATTTACGGCCGTTAAGGATGATGGTTTCGCCCGGCGACTCCTCTGTTCCGGCAAAGAGTGAACCGGCCATGATTGCACCTGCTCCTGCGGCAAGAGCCTTGGCGATATCGCCTGAATAACGGATGCCGCCATCGGCAATAACTGGGATGCCTGTGCCTTTGAGAGCCTCAGAAGCCATCATTACAGCCGTGAGCTGGGGCATTCCGACTCCCGCGATTACGCGGGTTGTGCAAATTGAACCGGGGCCGATGCCAACCTTGACGCCGTCTACGCCTGCATCGGCAAGAGCCTTTGCGCCTTCTGCGGTTGCAACATTGCCAGCGATAATCTGGATATCGTCTTTGCTGAACTTCTTGCAGACATCGGCAATAACCTTAAGAACGCCGGCAGAATGGCCGTGGGCGGTGTCTACGACGATGATGTCCGCTCCAGCTGCCACCAGCATTTCCACCCTTTCAATGGTATCTGATTTCACGCCGACGGCGGCTCCGACCAGCAGGCGGCCCTTGGAGTCCTTGGATGCCGTAGGGTTGTCCTTGATTTTCATGAGGTCTTTGTAGGTGATGAGGCCGGCCAGACGTCCGTTTTCATCCACTACGGGAAGTTTTTCAACCTTGCTGCGCATCAGGATGCTGGTTGCATCTGAAAGGCTGATGCCTTTGGGTGCAGTAACAAGGTTGCTGCTTGTCATTACCTCAGAGATGGGGGTGCTGTAATCTACATGGAAGCGAAGGTCCCTGTTTGTGACAATGCCTATGAGTTTCTTGTCTTCTGCCACCACCGGAATTCCGCCGATGTGATGCTTGGCCATCATTGCCAGGGCATCCCCTACTGTTGCATCTTTGCCGATGGTTACCGGGTCATAAATCATCCCGTTCTCTGCCCTCTTTACGCGGCGAACCTGCTCGCATTGAGCCTGAAGAGGCATGTTCTTGTGTATTATTCCAAGACCGCCGGCGCGGGCCATGGCTATTGCAAGTTCCGCTTCCGTTACAGTATCCATTGCAGCCGAAACTATAGGAGCATGCAGGCGGATGTCGCGGGTAACATAGGAAGTGACGTCTACGTCGCGGGGCAAAACCTCGGAGTGAGCTGGCACAAGTAATACATCGTCGAAGGTAAGTCCTTCAGGGATTTCAGTTTTAACGAGAGAAGCCATTGTCTGTCAGGTTTTATAATATCTTGCAAAAATAGAAAATTCCCATGAATCTACAAACACAAAAGAGCCCCCAAAGACCTTAAAATTAGGGGCTATGGTCTTTGAGGGCTCCCTTGTGTTGTTTTATTCTGAATAATAGTCTATCATTTTAATGATAGCGCGTGAACAGACGGGACAGAATTCCTCGCATTCGTTGATGCGCATACGGCATTCCTGAACCGGCCGGTAAACGCCTTTCATCTGGTATCCAGCCCCTTCATACACGCCAACTTTCAGGTTCAGCGAGGCTTTCTGCTCCGGAGTAAGTTTAAACCATATTCGGCGTACATCCTGGGCCTCGATTTCATCCAGGGGAGTAGGAATGGGACAGCCTTCCGGAAGAAGGTCCAACCACTTGGAAGAGAAGTCTTTAAGTGTGGTGAGGTTAGGCTCCCAGGGCTCTGTGTCAGCCGGATACATGGGCTCCTCCAGGTCGCCATAGGCATACTCGTCACCAAGGCCGCCGAAGGCGTGGCCGAATTCATGGACAAGGACGTTTTTGAAAGTGCTGTGGTCGCTTCCCATAATGGTGAGTGAATTGTAAATGCCTCCACCACCGTAAACCGGGGTATTCACAAGCAGGATAATATGCTCCACCGGCACTGTACCGATGATATCGTAAATCTTCCTCATTGACGTAGATGTAAGATACCTGTCCGTATAGAAGGTGTCAAAATGACTGTCGGTAGCCGTGTTGTGCCAGATACCCATTCCGGGCCGGCTCACTCCGCTTTCCTGTGAGGGAGAAAAGATGGCGGTGACACTGAATTTATCGGCCTTGGACGCATAAGGCTCATGACTGAACAGGGCCTGCACTCCCCTTGCAGCATCGGCATAAAATTTTTCCTTTTCATCGGCCGAATAGGCCTCGGCCACAAAGACTATGTCAATGGGGTTGGTGGCGCTGCTGCTTTTAAGGACGCGGCGGTCAAGGCCGTTGTCGTGAAGCTGGCAGATAAGGATGTCCGCAGGGTCTACGATATGGCTGATGGACGATGTCACTTTGCCGTGGACGTTGGTAAGAGTGACCTCTACGCGCACCGGAGCCTTGGGGAAAGGTACAAGGATGCAATTTTCAAAGGCCTTCTGCACCCTGGTCGCTTCTTCGTATGACTGCCATTCCTGGAACAGGGTTGAGAAGCTGTTACTGTAGATAACCGCCTCTGTTACAGGGTCATAGACCTTTACCTGACCATTGCCGGCGAGCAGGGGCTTTTCAAGATTGGTCCGCCGTCCGGCCCACTGCGAAGTCTTGTATGCCCGTTCCAGATAAATCGCCTGATGGCCGGCATCGCCGCAGAAAACATAGTCAAGGCGCAATGTGGCGTCATGGAAGTAATTTTCATATTTGATTTGTGCCGATGCTGCCAGACTCCAGGCAAGCAATGCGAATACAGCTATAATCAGATGTTTTTTCATATCTGCGGACGTTAGTGATTCCTGCAAAATTAAGAAAAATAGTATATCTTTGCAATTATGATTGCAGAAGCGACAGTTGTAAAGAATGCGGGCAGCCATTACCTGCTGTCCGATTTGCCCCGGTGGCAGCCTTTCCCGGCTGTGCTGCGCGGGCGCATCCGTCTTGGAGAGGGCGGTTCCACGAACCCGGTCGCCGTTGGCGACAGGGTAAGGTATGAGGTTGCCGATGGTGCCCCGGAGCCGGACTTGTCGCATCCTGCACTTATCAAGGAGGTATTGCCAAGACGCAATTATGTCATCCGCCGTTCTACGAACCTGTCAAGGCAGAACCACATAATTGCCGCAAACCTGGACATGGCTTATCTGGTTGTGTCTTTGTATTTCCCGGAGATAAAGCTTCCATTTCTGGACCGCCTGCTGGTGACATGCGAGGTGTATGGCATTCCCGCCACCATCGTCATGAACAAAGTGGATTTGTACAGGGATGAGGCTGCGGATTATATTGAAGATTTCCAAAGGATTTATGAGGCGGCCGGCTACAGGGTTCTGGAAACATCGGCCCGCACAGGAGAGGGTATCGATGCCATGAGGGATGATTGCAGGGGAAGGATTTGCCTCTTTTCCGGTGAATCGGGGGTTGGAAAATCTTCCCTTATAAAGGCTCTTGACCCTTCATTGGATCCCAAGATAGGGGCTATTTCCACGGCCCACCTGCAAGGGCGGCATACCACCTCTCTTTATGAAATGTATCCTCTTTCAGATGGTGGTTATCTAATTGATTCTCCGGGGCTTAGGGGCTTTGGACTGGTGAGTCTTGAGAAGGATGAAATCGCCAGGTATTTCCCTGAAATGCTCCGCCTTTCAGAAGGCTGTCGTTTTGTTCCCTGCACCCATACGCACGAGCCGGGTTGCGCCGTCAAGGCCGCCCTGGAAGACGGCACTTTAAGCCCGGAACGCTACAATTCCTACCTTGGAATGCTGGAAGATGACGGCAAATTCAGATAGAATACCAACAAATTGGGATTGCAGGGCGCTGCGGATAACTCTATCTTTGCATTCGGAATTTTAGAGAATCATACGAATTCTTAAAAAGCCATTTAGTTATAGTTTAGAGTTATCCTTTAATTGTTGTTGAGAATCAGCCAGCCGCGACGGTTGGCTTTTTCTGTTATGTGGATAGATAAAAAAGAGCGGTTGGCCCTGGGTCAATCGCTCTAACAGTCATTGTGCAGCAAATTACTCGGCAACAGCCTCGGTAACGGTCTCAACAACTTCCTCTACTGCAGCAGCTGTAGAATCGCAGCATGTCTTTACAGAATCAGCTACATTCTCAACAGCCTCCTGTGCAGCCTCAGCGGCCTTGTTGGCGTTGTTGTTTCCGCAAGCTACAGCAGCAATCATAAGAGCTGCGACTGCAGATGCCATAAATACCTTTTTCATAGTACAAAATATAACTTTACGTTAAACTAACTTTGCAAGTGCAAAGGTATAGGCATTTTTAATATTGTCAAACAAATATTTTGACTATATCGTTTTAGAAATAACTGAAATTCAGCATGTAAGGCCGCTACAAAGCGGATTTTGACTTGGGAAGGCGGAACACTTCCATGTCCGATGGCTTCCCGTCCTGAATCTTCATCCGGAGTGCAGTTCGTTCAAGGTGCCAGCCTTGGAAGCCTGCGGCTCCGGGGTTGATATAAAGGGTGCCAAACCTCTTGTCAAATTCTACCCGAAGTATATGGGAGTGTCCGCATACGAAGATATCAGGTTTATGGGCATCCAGCATCGCCCTTACATTCAGGGGATAAGCGCCGGGGCGGCCGCCGATGTGCGTCATGAGCACCTTGGCGCCTTCACAGTTAAACAGCTGGACCGGAGGGTATTCCAGGCGCAGGAGGCTGGAGTCGCAGTTTCCGCTTACGCCGATGGTTGGTTTGAAGCGGCTTATTTCGCGGGGGAAGTCGTCTCCCCCGCCAAAGTCGCCCGCGTGCCAGATTTCGTCTACCGGCGCCAGGAAATCCTGAAACTCTTTACTAAATACCCCATGGGTATCCGATATAATACCGATGTATTTCAAAGCTTGATTATAATCTTTTTACGGTAGAGGATGTACTGGATGCAGAAGATGCCAAACATGAAGATGAGAGCCCAGAGAAGGGAAGTAAACTCTGTCCGGGCAAAGAAACCGCCAAAGAAAAGCTTCGGAGCGGTATGCAAAATCATCGTAATAGTCTTTGCAATGACAGCAGACATCACAAAAGCCGTAAGGGCATTCGTACCCATAACCTTGAACATAGAGAAAGGCTTCGTAACACCGCGGTAATCAATGAAATACATAAGTACGCCAAGGACCACCATCGCCCATCCCGCAGTAAGGAAAACATAAGAAACAGACCACAAAGGCTTTGAAATAGGAATCCAGATACTGAGAATCTCACCAAGGGCAAGGCAAAGCATACCATAAACGAAGGTGCGGCTGGTAACGCCAAGAGGTGAGTTGTGAGTATCAGTTGCATCTGACTGGAACTTGCGGCTGGAATTAAGAATCATAGAACCGGCAAGGAAGCCAAGAAGCGCGGTGCAGGCACCCATGAGAGAGCCAAGAAGACCCTCCGGGTCAAAGGCCACAAGGGCACCGGAGGCATCCCTGAAACCATGATAAACATGAGCATCTCCCACAAGGGCGATATCTATTTTTCCGGACACGTTACCCTCAAGCGTAAACGGCCCCGGCTCGTTGCCGAAAATCACGAGTATCCCAGTGTAAACAATTGACAGAATGGCAATTGCAGACAGGATTTTCCCGGATTTACGAAGCCACATGGCAACAACGCCGGCTATCATATAGGACAAACCAATCCTCTGCAGCACACCGAATATTCTCTTATGCTGAATCCAATCCACCCAGTTATCCCAGAAAGACAGCTCCGGTGAAGGAGAAGTCGGCACAAACGGGAAAAGGTTGCAAAGGAAACCTACCAGGAAAATAAGCAGGCCCCTGCGGACGATTTTCTTTACGGCAGACGCATCCAGGCCATTGAATTTTGAGAATGAAAAGGCCATCGCGCAACCGGCACAGAACAGGAAGAAAGGATAAACAAGGTCCGTTGGCGTGCAGCCTTCCCAGCCGGCATGGTCAAGCGGAGGATAGATTTTTGCCCATGAACCGGGGTTGTTGACGATGCACATGAAGGCAACCGTCATGCCCCTCAGGACATCCAAAGATAGATAACGTTTCATTGTGTAGTATTGTATAGTATTGACGTGTGTTTACAAATATTCAAAATATACTGCCGATGCTGCCGCGATTCCGGCCGTTTCCGTCCGGAGCCTTGAGTCCCCGATATGCACGGGAACATACCCGGCCTCCATGGCCATGGCAGCCTCTTCGCGGGAAAAATCCCCCTCCGGGCCTATCAGGACGATGATTTTGTCACTCGCACGCTTTGCAAGCTCTGCCTTTATACTGCGTCGCGGAGCGCCCTCTTCCTCAAAGCAATAAGCTATAAGCTTTACGGCATCCGCTACCGCCGTTTCCCTGATGAATTCCTTTACGGAAAGGGGCTCGCGAACCTCTGCCAGCCTGGCCTTAAGCGACTGCTTTGTGGCTGAAAGAACTATTTTGCGAAGCCTTTCCGTCTTGAAAACCTTCCTTTCAGAATGCTCCCCTATTACCGGGACGAAGCAGTCCGTGCCAAATTCAGTAGCCTTCTCTGCGAACCACTCGTAACGGTCATTGTTCTTTGTGGGGCAAACCGCGAGAGTAAGATTGTAAGGATGTGAGTGCCAGTTATTTACAACTTCATTAATATTAGCTTCAACCCCTTTTGGGGAGTCATTTACAACAGTGCAGTGATACAGGGCACCCTCCCCGTCAATAACGTCAATGGCATCGCCCACCCTTTTCCTTAACACTTTGGCGCAATGCTGCGACTCCTCGGGGCCAAGCCTGAGGGAAGAATTCCCGTAAATATCGGCGCTGTAAAAAATTTCCATAGGCTAAGGACGGATAATTTTCACCTGGCCGTCAACCTCTACTTTTATAATCTGCGAAGCCACTCCAAGAGACTCTTTGTCCATGTATGAAGGCACGACATAGTCCGCCGCCTCTGTGATTTCCGGAGCTATCTGACTGAAATTCTTTGGCGATTCTTCCCCGGATATATTTGCCGATGTTGATACAATCGGCCTTCCAAGCTTGTAGGAGAGGTCCCTGCAAAACTCGTTCATTGGTATCCTGATGCCGACGGAACCGTCCTCTGCAACAACGTTCCATGCAAGGAAATGCCTGTCTGCCACGGCCTCCTGTCCGGGCGCCGGAGCCTTTCCTGCTATGCCCTGCGGGTAGATAATTGTCATGGGCTTGTCATTTACCTCTACCAAATCAACTGCAATGGGAGGTATCTCCTTTACGTAGCGTGCAACCATGTCAAGGTTGGCGGCAAGAAGGACGAGGGCCTTGCTGTCCTCACGCTTCTTTATTTCATAAACCTTCTTTACAGCGGCGGGATTGGTGGCGTCGCAACCTATTCCCCAGATGGTATCTGTAGGGTAAACTATGATTCCTCCGTTACGGAGAACCTCAAGGGCCTCCTTCTGTATTTCACCTGCGGTCTTTCTCATTTTTAAATGTAGCTATAACCGGATAATGGTCTGAATATTTGATTTTTAATACTTTATGCGATGTTGCACTGAGGCCCTTCGGGCTCAGGACATAGTCCAGGCGGAGCAGGGGGCCAAGCATGGAATAGGTTGCGCCGAAGCCTTTGCCCGCATCCTTGAAGGAGTCCCGGTGGCCACGGCTAAGCTTCCAATAGGTGTAAGACATGGGGGTGTCGTTGAAGTCCCCGACGACGAAGGTTTCCAGTTCACAGCCCTGGATATCCTTAATGACGGCGTCTACCTGGCGAGGGCGCAGGCGCAGGGAGAATTTCATCTTTCCTTCTGTGTCCCTGACGGCACCGGAAGTATTGCTCCTGAGGGCCTTGCCTATGTTTGCAAGGGATATGTTATAACTCTGGAAGTGGCAGTTGTAAACCCTTATTGTGCGGTTTCCTATTTCATAATCGCTATAAACGGCCATGTTAGCACTTTGCTCAAAGGTTATTTTGCCTTTGTTTTTGAGCGGGAACCGGCTGAGGGTGACATTGCCGTAACTGCCTGATTTTCCGGAATATGAATAATATTCAATGTTGTATCCACGGAACTCTTTCCTGAAAATATCGGCCAAAGAAGCTTTTCCGCGGACGGAGACTTCCTGAAGGCAGATGATATCGGCATTCTGCCGGTGCAGGAATCTGAAAACAGAATCCCTGGTAGCATCGGCATTGGTACCGTAAGCAAAGCGCCCGACGTTGTAGGTCACTATTTTGATGTCGTCCGTTCCAGGGGGGTCCGACGGGCCGCTGAGCTGGAAATGGCCGCCAAACAGCAGCAGGGACGGCAGCAGGGCCACTATCGGTATCCACATTGCCTTGGAGCGGCGCAGCAGCGCAAGCACAAGGAGGGTGGCATTAAGAAGGAGGAACGGCAGGTACATGAGGCCGAAGAGGGTCATGAACCACAGTTTGGCCGGGTTTACAAAGATTGAGAGATAGCTGAGGCCCAGGGCCACGGCGGCGACTGTCATTAGCGAGCGGGCCGTGAACCTGAAAAAGCGGTGCTTCTTTTTAACCTCTTTTGCCATTTATATCCACTTGTTTCTGAGCCAGATTTTGCCTGTTTTCTTCCAGTAAAACATTAGCAGGAAGCCTATGAGGGCGCCGCCAAGGTGGGCGAAATGGGCCACTCCGTCGCTTGTATCGTAGATTCCGATGGCAAGTTCTATCACTACGAAGATAAGCATCATCCACTTGGCCTTAAGTGAGATAGGCGGGAACACAAGGGTAAGGATGTTGTCCGGGAACATCATTCCGTAGCCAATGAAAAGGCCGTAAATCGCGCCGGAGGCACCCAGCATCGGGACTATGGTTTTGTCTGCGATGGAGCCGGTCAGGTGAACGGTGAGCAGATGCAGCAGCATCGCCCCTATCCCGCAAAGGAAATAAAATACAACGAATTTCTTTGAGCCGATGGTTCTTTCAAGCACTGTTCCGAAGAGGAAAAGTGAATACATATTGAAGAATATGTGAAAGAAGCCGCCATGCATGAACATGTGTGTAATCAGCTGCCAGGGGCGGAAGAACGGCGATGCGGGGTAGAACAGGGAGAAGGTGCCAATCATAAAGTGCTCGTTGATAAGGGTGGCGATGAACAGTATGATGTTGATGAGTATCAGATGCCCCGTTACCTTTGGTACAAGGTTGAATATGCTTTGACGGTTGCCGCTGTTATCGTAATAATTCATATCTATTGGTTTCTAAAACAGTTTTTCCAAGCCTTCGCCTTCCAGGCGGGCGATGATTCTGCGGCCCGATGGTGTGAATTCCGCATTCTGGCAGGAGAAAAGGGCTTCAAGCAGCTTGCCAGCCTCGTAGTCGGAACGGAGAAGGTCTCCCTCTGCGGCTCCGAGTTTCGCGAAGCGTTCCGCCATCGTCGACTCCATCACACCGGGAAGGGAAGAGACACCATCGGCAAGGATAAGGAGAATGTCGGATATCATGGCTTCAACTTTTCCGGCGTCGCAGGAATAGCCGTCCGGCACTCCGTTAACGACAACGGTGTCATTGCCAAGAGGTTCGATGTCAAAGCCGCAGGACTTAAGCAGCTCCGCATGTTCCCGGATGGTTGGCATATTGTCTGCACCGATTCTTACCTGGACGGGGAAGAGGGCCGTCTGGCTGGCGTGCCCGCCAGCGGCCAAGGCCTTGAGGAAGCGCTCGTAGAGGATTCTTTCGCGGGCCCTTCTTACATTTGTAATGCACAGTCCGTCAGTTGCTTGCGATACAATATACTTCCCGGATATGACCATTGCCCTGGCTGTTGGACGGATTGAGTCCTCGTCAAACAGTTTGCTGTAATCCTGCTTCTTTTCCTGAAGGCCGGCCCCGTACATATTGTCATGATGAACGGGAGTGTTCACAAGGGGAAGGTCATCTTTGGCAGAGTACTGCTCAAAGGGGTTATAATCGTGGTCTACAGATACTTGCGGGGCGAAAACGTCATTCCTGAGCCTTTCGTACTGCTTGCTGAAAACGGGCAGCGACTCGGTTTCTTCGAAGTTCATTTCCAGGCCGAAGGAGTTCTTGCCCAGGGCTTCCTTTACGCAGGCGTAAAGCACCTGGAACACTACCGAATCTTCCTGGAATTTGATTTCCGTCTTTGCGGGGTGGATGTTGACATCGACCGTGGAAGGTTCAGCCTCAAGGAAAATCACGTATGAGGGGATGGCTCCTTCAGCTATCATGTCTTCGTATGCCTTCATTACGGCTTTGTGCAGGTAGGCGCTGCGGAAATACCGGCCGTTAACGAAGAAATACTGGTTCCCCGGAGTGCGGCGTGACTGGTCCGGACGGCAGACGTATCCGCTTACTTTCACCACGCTTGTCTGGGTGGCGATGTCTACCATTCTTCCTGCCACATTGCTGCCCAGGACGTCCTGAATGCGGAATTTAAGCGATTTTGCCTTCTTCAGGACCATTATGTCCTTGTCGTTATGGGTCAGGGACAGGGCGATTTCCGGCTTGGAGAGGGCTACGCGCTCGAATTCTTCTATGATATGCTTGAGTTCTACGTTGTCTGACTTAAGGAATTTCCGGCGCGCGGGCACATTGTAGAAAAGGTTTCTTACGGCGATGTTTGTTCCTTTCGGGGCCGATGTTTCCGTGGTTGAGAGATGCTGCGAGGCGGCGAAGTCTACTGCTACGCCGGTCTGGTCTTCCTGACGGCGGCTCTTGAGGGTTACTTCCGCCACTGCGGCGATGGAGGCCAGGGCTTCTCCCCTGAAGCCAAAGGTCAGGATATGATTAAGGTCTTCTGCTGTTGCAAGTTTGGAGGTAGCGTGGCGCTCGAAGCAGAGCTCGGCGTCTTCCCTTGACATGCCGCAGCCGTTGTCTATTACCTGAATAAGGGTTCTGCCGGCATCTTTTACAACAAGGGAAATGTCGTCCGCACCGGCGTCTATGGCGTTTTCAAGCAATTCTTTTACTACCGACGCGGGGCGGTTCACCACCTCGCCGGCTGCTATCATGTTGGCAATATTCGCCGGTAGTACTCTTACATGCATTATAACAGAGAGTAGAATTTTGATATATAATAAAGGACGATGATTACAAGGGCGAGGCCTACAAGGCCTACGTAGGTATGGGCTTTTGAGGCGCTGCGCCTGCGAGCGTAGTTTCCGTCACGGAAGGCTCCGCGGATGCTTGCACCCGGAGTGTAGGCCTGGCTTTCCTTCTTTTCGTCATAGGTACCATCGACCTTGCCGAACATCTGACGGCGCTGTTCCTCTTCAGGGTCGTAATAAATTGGTTTGTAATTGAAGACCCTGTGCTCCTGGTCTCCGAACCATCCAAATCTTGCCATATCTGCTAATATTATAAACAACGGTTTCGGCTTTTAGCCCTTTCTGTCATGGCCGGCGCCGACCGGCCATCCCATTATCATACAAAAGTAAGAAAATTTATCTATATTTGCTATATCAAATATTCCTGACATGAACGAATTTAGAATTGGAAACGGATTCGACGTCCACGCAATAGCCGAAGGACTGCCCATGTGGCTGGGAGGAGTGAGAATTGAAAGCGGCACCGGCTTCGTCGCACATTCAGACGGAGATGTGGCCATACACGCGCTCTGTGACGCACTTTTGGGCTGCCTTGCCCTTGGCGACATCGGCAAACATTTCCCCGATACCTCAGATGATTGGAAGGGTATCGACAGCAAAAAGCTGCTGGCTGCCGTTGTGGGGATGATTCAGGAACGCGGCTGGAAGGTTGGCAATGTTGATATCACCATTGCCCTGCAGCGCCCGAAGCTTGCGCCGTATATTGGCCAGATGCGCTCTGCGTTGGCTTCCGTCATGGGTGTGGCAGAGGATGCGGTGTCTGTGAAGGCTACGACTACCGAGAATCTTGGTTTCGTTGGCCGCGGCGAGGGTTGCGAGGTATGGGCTACTGCCTTAATTTTTAAATAATTTGCAAAAAACCCTTGCATATTCAAAAAACTATTGTACCTTTGCAATCCCTTACGGGACAATACCAATATTGAGATATGGTGTAATGGTAGCACTACAGATTCTGGCTCTGTCAGTGAGGGTTCGAATCCTTCTATCTCAACCAAAAATCAGCTGCGGCTGGTTTTTATTTTGAAAAAATGATGGCGAGGTAGCTCAGCTGGTTAGAGCGTCGGATTCATAATCCGGAGGTCGTGGGATCATGCCCCACTCTCGCTACAAAAGCACGCTTCGCTCCAAAAAATATTTTAACATACGTCTTGATTGACTACGTTCAATCTCACAGGCGAAACTCTCTATATACCCGTCACAATACACTGTGATGGTCTTTTTTTATATAGAGACGTGCTCCCAACCTGCTTGGTTTCAGCAGGTTGGGAGCATGTTCCAAATGTAAGTAGAAGTTACTCCTTGGTGGCGTTGAGGGATACCTTGCGGAACTCCTTGAGGTCCTTGACAAGTTCAAGGGCCACCTTGCGGGCGCGAAGACCGGCAGCCTTGTTGCCCTTTTCAGCCTGTGCATTGGCATTGGTAAGCAATACTTCTACTTCTTCATTGATTTTTTTCAAAAGCTCTTTCATGGTGATATTTTTTTTAAAGGTTTTGACGATACTCTGTAGGAGTCATTCCAAACTGTCGCTTGAACTGCTCCCTGAAAGTTGCAGGAGAAAAACCAACCCGGTCTGCGATATCGGCAATGGATAAATCCGGTTCCTCCCGTAACATCGACACGGCATCCTGCAAACGAATCGAATTAATATATGCAGTGAAGGACTGACCGTTGGCGAATGCCGACAGCAAATCATTCAAGTTCTTTCGGCTTATGTCAAAGCGGTCTATGATATCCTGCCTCTGCAAGGACTGACTGGTATAAAGTTTCTCGCCACGGATAGATTCATCGATACGATTGAACAGTTCTTTATCCGGCACGACGGTTTTCTCAGGGGAAGCGGATTCGGCAATTTCGTTTTGCTCGTTAATCATCCTTACCAGCACCTGATTCTTATCTTTGATTCTTTTCCTCTGAAGGGCGAAGTGATATGCGTATGCGGTGGACACCAACATCAAGCCTATGAAGAATATGATAACGATATCCTTTTTTGCCGATTCGCTCTCAGCTTCCTTGATTTTCCTGTCCTGCTCGCTGGCATGATATCGGGCTGCGTATTCATGAGCCTGCCCTTCATAAAGTTGACGGTCCAGCTCACGTTGCAAGGTTGTATACCTGTCCAGGTAAGAAAAGGCCTTAGCAAGATGGCCTTGCGCCAAGGCAGCATCGGCCCTGTCTTTGAGGGTGTTGGCATAGTCTGCATTTATGGTATCGGCACCCAGTCTGGAAACGATTTCGTCATCAATGGCAAGAAGCTTGTTCCACTCTCCAAGGGCTTTCCATACAGGGGAAATCAAACTACGTCCGTAAAAACTCTTTCCGTATTCCGACTTTTCAAAAAGGCTGAGGTACTTCCTGGCTTCGGCAGGATTTGCGGGAGAGGAAAGGGCATAGGCATTGGCGATGAAGCCCCAAGCCTGTGCGCGGTAGTAATCACAGTAGCTGGCCCTGTCTTCATCGTTTGGCGGCAGGCGGAAGCTGTCTTCTGCATAGGACTCCGGGGAGCGCTGATAGTCATCCAGTTTCCGGATTATGGCCTTTGCTTCAGGAATGACTAATTCGAACAGGCTATTTTCCATCAGAACTTTTATTTTGCGCTTCCGGGCCACGATTCCGGCATCCATCCTGTCTATGCTCAAAGGGCTGTCGTCCAGGGCTTCAATGACGTCGTTCAGTTTGTTCATGCCTTCGTCACTGCGCCCCAGATGCGTAAGAACAGAACCTATTTCCGCTTCCATCCTCAAGGCTTCTGTTTCCAATTCCAACTTTCTGTCCAGTTCTGCCAGCTCGATGGCATACTTCAGCCAACGTTCATCGTCGTTCTTTAACCGATATGAATCCATAATCAGTTGAAGGACATTGCACCGGTGATAGGCCGTTGAAGTTGCTGCTACGCTGGTGGAATCATGCAGCAAAAGGCTCTCACACAGGGTGATGGCGTCATCCAAGCGGGGTTTCTCATTAGAATGGGCATACACTTTCGCCCTGAGGAAATCTGCGATGAAAGGGTCTATGTTGCCAACGATTAGGGCTGAGTCAATAATAATCAGAGCACGGTCCGGGTCTTTTCTATACATGTACATGGCCGCGTCAGCGGTGTACAGTGTATCTGATGACTTAGGGGTACGCGATGCCGATTGACGACCGCCATTCTCACATCCCAACAATGCCAGAATGGTGCATGCAACTATACATATATAATGACTAACCTTCATTCCGATTTTCTTTATGAATCTGTTCAGCAGCCGTAAGTATCGCTCTTACAATACGTTCCCGTTCATCGTCAGGGACAATGTCCCACTGCCCGATGGCCGCGTATAGTTTGGGTTCGTTTTCTTCGAACTTTACTACGATACGGCCGGCCCAATCTTCCCGTTTAGCACTTGGTACAATTTTAAACAGGCGCTCCGGTATCAGGCCTTTTATGGCATTTAATTGATTCACGAGTATTTAGCTACTACAAAAACGAAAACGAAGTTAGTAAAAAAGGAAAATATGCACAAAAAAGGGTTGCACGAATTTGGTTTCGCGCCAAATTCGTTGCAAGAAATAGGTATAAAACAAGATTCCCGGACTGACAAACGTCAGCCCGGGAATCCGAAGAACGGCAGCTACCTACTCTCCCACCTGGTGGGGCAGTACCATCGGCGCTAGTGAGCTTAACTTCTCTGTTCGGAATGGGAAGAGGTGGACCCTCACCGCTATAACCACCGCAGTATTTTTCTGAGAGAAAACATCTTCAGC
>JAFUDQ010000015.1 GCA_017459075.1 Bacteroidales bacterium | reverse complement strand
CATTTGCACCCACTCTCAGCAGCCTTCTGAGCGGTCGTTATTGACAGTGTTTTCAATGAACTTTTGTTGTTAAACTGTATGTTTTCGTTTAGCCTGCCGCCTTGCGGCTCCTAAACATTAAAATTTACCGAAGTATTGTTACTAATACAAAAACAAAGAACAAAAGTGCAGATGGACTTTCTGACAAGCGCATATACCTCACTCAGAAGCAAACTTCTGGGACGCACCAGGGCAATGATTCCTGATGCCGATGCTGCCGACGATGTGCTGCAGGAAGCATTCTACAAGCTGTGGGCAAAGAAATATCGGCCCGCAAACCAAAAAGAAGCGGAGGCACTGCTGGCAAGGACGGTTAGGAACACCGGAATTGACGAACTAAGGCACCTAAGGCCAAAGGTTCCGCTGGGAGGAGGGGAACTGAAAGAGTTCCCGCAATATGAGAAAAAAGAGCAGCTGAGGATAGTAGAGAATATAATATCGGAGCAGTTAACTCAGGTGCAGCAATTGATAATAAGGCGCAAAGAGTACGAGGGGTTTGAGATAACAGACATAGCAAAGGAGCTGGGAATGGAAGAGGCGGCGGTAAGGATGCAGCTCTCAAGGGCAAGAAAAAAGATACGTGAAATATATAACAAACAGGAACTATGACAAACAAAATGCTTGAAATACTCTCTGAGAGGTATTTTTCCGGAGAGAGCACCAGGGAAGAAGAGGCCCTGCTGCGCAGCATTGTTGCGCAGAGTCCTGAAGGAGAAAACGAAGACCTTAAAGCCGTGCTGGGTCTCTTTGCTGCAGGACGCGGGAGGGTTCGTGAAGCCGCAAGGCGCAGGCGCAGCTTCCAAGCCACATTCGCAGCTGCTGCAGCAGTGCTTCTCCTTGTTGCCGCCGGCTATATTTTCAGAGGGGAAAGGGATGTATGCGAAAGCTGGATTAACGGAGAGAAAATAACTGACAATGAAGTAGTTATGAGCGGTATGAAGAATGACTTGCAAGATATATTTTCATCTTCTTTCAGTGCACAGAAAGACCTTGAAGAACTGTTTTAGATAAAAAGGAGCCTATATATGAAAAAGAAAATTTTAATAACCTTGCTTCTTGGAATTATATCCGTGGCGGCCCTGCATGCCCAGGATGGCTATGCAATAGACAACATCTTTGCCGGGAGGTATTTTTCCAAGGCCGATGCCTCCGAGGTTACCGTAAAGGGCAGTGACCTTACTGCATACAAGCTTAACAGGTACCACAGCATAAGCACAGTATGCGATGCCGATGTCCTTCGCAAGATTGCTGCCGACGTCCTGAAAGATGCAAATAATGCGACGGACATAGAGACAGAGTACAAAGGAGACTTACCGACTTACATCCTTTTCAGGACCGTCCGCATCTCCCCCAAGAACAAAAACACGTACATTTGCTACAAGGTTACACCCCTTGAGGATGAGAAATACAAGGTAATCGTCGTGTGGATGACGGGAGATGCCACAATAGAGGAACTTAAAGCTATGTTTAGAAAATAAAAAATTATAGATATGAAAAAGTTAGTATTAGTAATCGCAGCCCTGGCTGCATCGGCAACGGTTTATGCCCAGAAAGTAGATTCAGTGATTGTTGTAAATCCTGAGAAGGTGATTGTCACAAAGACAGATTCACTGCAAACTGTGGAAATCATCGGCAAAAACGGAGACAAGGACTATAAATACGTGTCTTCCATCTCTTTGGGAGAAGAGGGTACGAACCTGTCCACTTCAATAAGCAACAAGCTTGAATTTGATACCTTCCTTAGCAAGTATTCAGAAAAGAAGCCGGCTCCTAAAAAAGACAAGTGGACATTGAGTCTTATTCCCAACCTCGGCCTTGGATGGGGCGGAACATTTGACCGAGATCCCGGAGTTGGCAAAAAGGCCATGTTCCTTGGAGACTGGTATGTTCCGATTTTCCTTGGTCTTAAGTACGAGGCTGCAAATGGCTGGCTGGAAATTGCAGCAGGTATCGGTGGAGACCGCCGCACGATACGTTGTTCCGGCAAAGGCTCTTTCTGGGAGAAGGAAAACGGCAACCTTATCGTAAGCACTCTTCCTGACGGTTGCGAGCTTAAGCATTCACGTCTTTACATCAATTCCCTCGTGGTTCCGATGCTGTTCACTTTCAAGGTTGGAAAAGACAAAACACGCATTACAGTAGGCCCTGAGCTCATTTACAACTACAGCGCCAATGCCGTAACCCGCTATTACCTCCCCGACGGAGACATGGTTACCCACAAAATCAGCGGCCTTGATCCCAACGGCTTCAGCGTAGGACTTCACGTAAGCACAGACGTACTTGGAATTCCGCTATACTTCCGCTGGCAGCCGGCGACAATCTTCGATGGCGTAAAAGGCCCCAAGATGGGATACTATTCTTTCGGATTCTTACTGTAAAAGTATCAACGCTTTTCAAAAAACACTCCCGCACTATTTGTAGTGTGGGAGTGTTTTTTCCGGAATATAGGTATTATCTGAGCGATGGAAAACATATGTCTTGGTGCCATTGGTAAGCACCACCCATGGAGCCTCCAGAACGGAAATGTAGCGCAGGGCCTGCAAGGCCGCATCACTGGTGATATCAACCTCAGGTCGCTTGCACTCAACGATAATGAAGGGCTTGAGAGTTCCCGGCTCATACACAACAACATCGGCCCGGTAAAGCTTGCGGGAAGCGCCGGAGAGGCCACCAACATCTTCTCCGAAGCGGAAGGCCACCTCACTGCGCATCAGGTGGTAAGGGTAGCCGCAGTCTTCGTGCAGAATGCCTATAAACCACTGTCGCACCCCCTCCTCAGGAGTGAGTGCGACATGTTTTTTACGTAACGGGTCAAATATTTGAGATTTCTCCACTTCGGTCGAAATGACAATATAGTTTTCGAAATGACAATATAGTTTTCGAAATGACAATATAGTTTTCGAAATGACAATATAGTTTTCGAAATGACAATTATTTGATGTACTCGTGGGATTCGGTCATGGCAGCGGGGTCAAGGGCGGCGTCAAGTTTCTCCTTTGACATGTAGCCATGCTCAAGAACCAGGTCATAAACGCTGCGGCCTGTCTCAAGAGCCTCTTTTGCAACCTTAGTACTGGTCTTGTAACCAATGTAAGGGTTAAGGGCTGTAACAATGCCGATGCTATTCTTAACCATCTCTGTGCAATGCTCTGCATTGATGGTGATACCCTCTACACACTTAACGCGAAGGGTATCCATTGCGTTAGCAAGCCAAGTGATAGACTCTACCATGCACTCCATGATAACAGGCTCCATAACGTTCAGCTGAAGTTGACCTGCCTCTGCTGCGAATGCAACTGCGGTGTCATTGCCGATAACCTTGAAGCAAACCTGATTTGTTACCTCAGGGATAACAGGGTTAACCTTTCCGGGCATGATGGAAGAACCGGGAGCCATCGGAGGAAGATTAATCTCATGAAGGCCGCAACGAGGGCCGGATGCCATGAGGCGAAGGTCATTGCAAACCTTTGAAAGCTTGACTGCAAGGTGCTTGAGGGCGCCATGATATGCTACGTAGTCACCGGTGTCAGGGGTAGCAGCAACAAGGTCACGTGCAGGACGGAAAGGCTCGCCGGTAAGCTCTGCAAGGCGTTTTGCGCAAAGCTCTACAAAGCCGGGAACTGCGTTAAGACCGGTTCCGATTGCGGTACCGCCCATGTTAATCTCATACATGTATTTGAGATTCTGCTCGATGTTTGCAATCTCATCCTCAAGAGTGTTTGCAAATGCATAGAACTCCTGGCCGGCTGTCATAGGAACGGCATCCTGAAGCTGTGTACGGCCCATCTTGATAACATCCTTGAACTCGTCACCCTTTGCACGGAAAGCCTTTACAAGGTCTTTGAGGCTGGCGATGAGGCGCTTGTTCATCCTTACGACACCAAGTTTGATGGCGGTAGGATATGCGTCATTGGTGCTCTGTCCGCAGTTTACATGGTCATTAGGCCAGCAGAACTGATACTCACCTTTGCCGTGGCCCAGTTTTTCAAGGGCGATGTTGGCGATAACCTCGTTTGCGTTCATGTTAACTGAGGTTCCGGCGCCACCCTGCATCATATCTACCGGGAACTGGTCCTGGTATTTACCGTCTACGATATCCTTTGAAGCTGCGCAGATGGCATCGGCAATCTTCTTGTCGTATACGCCCAGTTCACCGTTGGCGGCTGCTGCAGCCCACTTTACATAAGCGATTGCTACCACGTAATCCGGATAGTCGCTCATTTTGGTGTTGGAAATCTTGTAGTTGTTGATGGCTCTTTGTGTCTGTACACCGTAGTAAGCCTCGGCGGGAACCTGGAGTTCACCAAGAAGGTCGGACTCGACCCTGTACTTGTTTTCTGACATAGTGTTATTATTAAATTGTAACTTGTTATTTTCAGTAGATTACAAATATATTGATTATTTTTTAAATAACCGAAAATTTGACAGTTAATCCCGTTTTTTACTCCGGCCGCACATTCTTGACGCAGCGGACCTGATAGGCATTTCCTCGCTTATCATTTAAAAGACGCACCTGACTACCGGACAATTCTACCAAATATCCGTGCAATCGACTGCCACCGCCACCAGGATTACCAAGATATTCTCTGATTGAATTTTCAGTACCGTGGATTAAATGAATCTTAACCATACCAATTCGGGGGATAAAAACCGCTGTCCTAATTTTATTGGTTGTAATCTCCGCATTCGGAATTTCTCGTCCATCAGGCCAATAAAGTACGCCACGAAGTTGGCCGTCAATAGTTTCAGGCTTCCAATATTTATACAAATTCAATACGCCTTCATCTATACCCTCCAAATAATAATGGACTGTATTGTTAACCTTTTCTATAGAAGGAATGGTCCACCCCGGAGGGCAAGGATCAAATATCGATTTCTTATATCCAAGGTTATTTGTAGCATCATCATCCTCCCTTTGGTAGAAATAAGGGTCCTGCCACATAATATTCTCATCATTAACACTAGGATCATATACATCATTCGTAGTCCAATTATTGAAGCCGTCACCACCCCAATGCATAAGCGGATACATGATAACCGAATTCACCATACTGAACTGTCCTTGATTGCTATTATCAACTCCCTCTATGGAATACAGCGTGTTTTGAAGCATATTATAATTACCCCATAGACGAGAGAAACCTCTGAATATCTGAAGCCAGTTACTTGTCTGGTTTTTGATACTGCCTGTCACTTTTACAGGATTTTCATAATTAGGGCCAAATTTTCCGCCCCCTAAATCCTGGTAGTAGTAATAAATCTCTTTTACAAACTCATGCGGGATAGGGTCTTTCCTCCCGAAATGATACCGGAAGCCCACGCCACTTCTCATTCCAGATTCTGAAATAGGGCTTAAATCCTCCAGATATGTTGCTCCCCTGTATTCAGTACTCAAATCCCTTGGATCGTAGATACACCCCAACACCCTGTCCATCAAATAAGATTTCCTATATTTTCCGGTATTAAACTGGTAATTATTCACACGGAATACATTTCCACCATTAACTTGGTACAGGTACTTATCTGGAGAAATATTAACCTCCGCATCCGGATTATAATCTGTTATCCATAGATGCCAACTCCATAAAATAAAATCTTTTGAACCGGATACGTTTCCTATTTTTCTTTTAACGGCAACTACAACATTACCTTTTGTATTACCCCTCACTTTAACGGCAAAACAACCCGTCGAGAAAGCATCTGCCCCAACACCTATACCCGGCTCACTTCCTCCGGAAGTTCCATCTGCATTAAGATGATGCAGATCCACTATAGAGACCTTGTCGCGGATATCAAAGTCAGACCAAAGTATAAAGGCCTGCCATACATCGTTCTCCCCAATAGCGACCTCACTTCCGGTTTTGGCACCTGCAGGATAATTGGAGGTAATAACCCTCTGATTTCCAGCGTATTTTGGATCTCCCCAATACTTATTGACTTTTGTAACAGGAAATATGAATACCTTATTGACATCTTCTATATTTGAAGGATTGAGGATATAACAGTTTGCCAGTTCCTTGTTTGTGAAATCTACGATTCCGTTGTCGGCGTACTCGTCCACATCGGTATCTCCCAAACGGTTGATAGTCACATTAAAAGTATACTTGTGATTAGGACGAACAGCATAAATAAATTTTCCGCCGCCTATACTTTCACGAATAGGAATATCGTAAGAAACCTCAAATCGGTTTCCGTCTTTCTCATAATAACCGGTAAGGGTAACGGATGTCGCTTCAAGCACATTCTCAGGGCGGAGGTTTCCGGGCAGGAAGAAGCGCGCAGAAGCCTCAGTCGGTGCAGCACCATCGGCAAAAGCCTCCGGGAAGGTCTTTGAACCAATAGTGTACGGTTCTCCGTTCTTATACCAGTTACTGTAAGATATCATCCTGCTGCTCCAATGAGTCAGGTTGCTGGTATTAAGGTCCCAGTCATAACCATACACGGTTGCATCCAAAGGAGCAGCCGTCATAGGCCGGTTCAGTGTTGTACTGGTCTCATAATCAGCATAATTGGTATAATAGAAACTCTTGTTCTGCACATTGTTTATTCGCGCGTGGGTAATTGTAATGCGCTGGTCTACAGGCACTGCCGTACTCTGCAAGCTGGCATTTACAAGATTAATGTCGATTCTTGCCATTGCCCGGCGCAGGGGGATCCATGTATCACGGTCTTCTTTATCTGCCGTTCCCGGTATTGAATGCACGGAAGTGTTCACGTAAGTCTCATAAGTTCCGTTAAAACGAGGGGCATAAAGACCTGCATGTTCATCCCAGCCGAAAAGGTCTGACTGATGGTCAATCTCAGCGAAACGCGCCTCCTTAAACTGTTCCAAAGTGGTTCCGGGAGAAAATGTCATTTCCGGGAGTCCGGTATTTGCCATGAAAAGTAGTGTACAGTAGCGGCGTGAAGCAGGGACACCTACGGTTTCATTCCTTGCCAGTACACCGGGGTAATCAGCCACATATGTAGGCTGGGCATTGAGGACGAACTGGTCGCCTTCCTGCTCGAACTCCAAGACCCAGAGATTATATATTGTACGGTCATTGGCTGTAACCGTATCATACGCGAAAGTACCCGCGGCCTTAGTCTCCGCTGAAACAATGCCGTCAACAACATCAACATAGTCTTCTACAGCAAGTTTAAGGTGCAGCGGCACCAGTTCCCTTTCTTCAAAGCCATCGGAAGTAAGAACCAGCCGCTCTTCCTTCATACAGGAGAAGACCGTCCAAATACATGATAATATGATAAATATCTTTCTCATTGCTTATTGCTTGATACAGCGTATTACATAGCCTTGGGAGCGGAAGTGCTCTGCCCCGGATATCTCGTCTCCAATCATATTGAATGCCCATGCCCTTGTCTTCTGCGTTGCAGAAGGAGTGGAAGACCAGACGTGAGCCTGCCTGTTATCCATATGATAATAACCCTGGATTGACAGGTTGTCAAAAGACAGGTATCCCTCAAACACGAATAACGAGGCGTTGTCAAAATCAGAGCCGACAGGGGAAGAAGGCATAGGCTGGGGCCAAAGATATTTTCCGTATGAATATGTCACTTCCATAGGACTTATATAATTGGCCGGACTCACATGCTGAGACATTGTCCATCCGCCCATAACTGCACTTATTTCACCAGCTTCCGGAAGACGCCATCCACCGGGACAAGGATCAAACACAGATTTCTTTATTCCCAAAGAATTGGCAGTAGTGCGGTCCTTAGCCTTGGGGTCTTGCCACAGGATAGTGGCGTCAATACTTATAGGATTAAACCTGTCGTACACATTCTGAGTAAGGCCTTGTTCTCCGGAGGCAGCTCCCATATTCCAAAACGTGGCTTCGTAGATATACGTCAACGGGTGGTTGATAGAGAATGGAACATTCAGAATTGTATTTACCGTATACAGGAAAGCATGACGGTCTCTTTGCAACAAAGACAACTTCACCTTACTGATTTTATTGTCTGTAGCAAGGATATTCTCGGCATCAGTACCATTGGTAATGTCAGTAAAGCCATTTGTGGGAGTTCCGCTGCCCTTTATGTAAATGTTCCTGTCATTGGGGAACGGGTCTTTGCGGCCGAATTCATAGAATAGGCCAAGGCGAGCGTCCCTTTTTGCCTCGGCGTCAACCAAGACGCTTCTGAATTCCGGCAGTACAGGGTTGTAAGTAGAACCAAGGGACCTGTCCATAATAGCGTTTCCGGCATCTGATATACGGAAAACCTTGCCTCCGGGGACCTTATAAATATACTTTCCGGACTCGAATCCTCCGGTATTCTGGTCAGGATTATAATCCGTTATCCACAGATGCCAGCTCCAAACATAGCACTGAATGTCTCCGCTATCACCAGCCTTTGACCAATGAAGTTTTTTCCTTACTCCTATAACAGCATTGCCGCTGACGCCGCCTTTAACACGGACCTTGAATTTTCCGGTTCCTGAAGCATTGGTTCCTTTTCCGGCTCCGGGGGTACTGCCGGCATTACCATCTTCATCCAGGTTGTTGATATTCAGAATCTCGATTCTACCCCCGGTAGGGTCAAAGTCTGACCAAAGCAGTTCGGCAACCCAGGGAGTATCATCACCAATAACCATGTGTGCCGCAGTATAATTATTTTCATTATACTCCCTTACGAAAATCTTTTCTGACGGGTTATCCAGTTTTGTACTGTAAGTTGCATCATCCCAGAAAAGGTTCACCTTGTCTACAGGGAAGGTAAAATCTACGCTCTTTGAGTCATCCGCAGGAACATGAAGCATGTAGCAATTCGCTCTCTCGTAAGAGGAAGCCGTAAAATCCACATCAGTGAAATATTCCACGCGTGAATCTGTTGCAGGAGTTCCCACCTGTGTAATATTCAGATTATATGTATAAAGATGATTCGGTTCTATGTTGTAATCAACAGCACCGGATTCACCCCCGAAATCACCTCCAAGATGGAAGTAGTATCGCACCTGTTCCTCCTTATCTCCTAATGAGGAGTTGGTATAAGTTGCATCTATTCTTACATAGGTTGCGCCCATTGGAGCCTGATTTCCTTTAAGTCCCGGTGTTGTGGCCGTTCCGGTGCCCCTCAGATTTGCCGGAACATAAAAACGGAACTGTTTCCCTTTATCGCCGGCATCTGCTCCAGAGGTGTAAGCAACCGATTCATAACTAATTGTAGATTGAACTAATGTAGGGAAAGGAGCAGACAAAGACCTGTTTACATATAAGTAATCATATTCCGGCACACTGCAAAGCTGAACGGAATTGATTACGATAGCCGCATTTGAAGACTTTACATTAATATCCAGCCTTGCCATATTCCTGTAAAGGTGAACAGGCTCTCCCACAGTACCGACTTCTGTAGTAGAAGTTGTGATTGTAGCAGTGGTAGTTCCGTTAAGGCGCTGGTAATATTTCCCGTCACTGATTCCGAACAAAGAAGCCTCACTTGTAATAGGAATGTACTTTTTCTTGAATTCAGCAAGAGTTGTCTTGCCATTAGTTCCAAGAATCAGGCTTGGGTCGAAGGTATTTGCCAAAAATAAAATCAGGCTCTCCCCTCCTACGTCTGTATTCAATTTTACGGTAGAGGTGCCGTCATTTTTATAATCACCGATATAATAAGGGGTTCTGGCCATGACGGAGCCATCCGTGGTGCCGGAGAACTGTACCACCCATACGTTTTCAATGGTCACTTGACTGTTTGGTTCATCCTCCGGGGTGGCAGAAAGTTTTGTCGCAATGTTTCCCTGTTCCAACCCACCAATGCACAAATTAAGCGGCAGTTCCTTAAAACTACCTTCCTCATCTTCCTGGACGATGTTTACAGGTTGCTCCTTTGCGCACCCTAACAGCAGAACTGCCATGGCGCACAAAACTAAAATATATGTTGATATTCTCTTCATCTTGCAAGGACCTCCTGGTCTAAATTGTTCCGTCATGGCTTCCTCCGTCATCCCAATTTGCACCTGAAATCAAAGGATTGTCAAGACGGATAATAATATCCGGCCGCATGCCAAAAGCGAAGTCTTCTTCAGCCTCATCATCCCAGTTGGAACCTTTGACATATACATAAAGATACCAGGTGGAAATACGAAGGGTAAGGTGGTAATGATGCTGCGGCTGGAAATTCCAGGAAAGTGGAATCTCTACCGAAGTTTCTTCTTCAAGGTCACTGAGAAGGAATACATTCAGTTTTGGCACCGGATGTACGGCAAGTCCCTTGGCATTAAGTTCTGAATAATTCTGGGAAAGAAGGTAATAATTACTAAAGACGTCAATAGGGTCATTAACTTGACCAGAATCATTCTTGTAATGCAGCACCACATCTGATTTAAGAGCATAATTGCTGTCATCGCCATACTCATCCACGGTCAGCATGCCGGTATTCTCAAAGATATGTGCAGTTCCGTCCCAGTCATAAATCCAGCGGGGGTTTCCGGTTACTTCATCAATGGGCAGGTATATTCCTTCAGTAATGGTATTGGACAGGACAATCTTGTTTATGTGCACATGGTCCAGGGCCTCGTCTACATAGGTTTTGACGGAAAGCTGGCTGCGATGGTCAAGCAGCGTAAGGTCATCATCGTCCGCCGAATCAGAATTATCAAAATCAGGCTTGTAAACATACTGGTAGCCCTTATTGAAATGCGCCAGATAGGTTCCGCGCAAACTGACAGGGGTGCATGGTGAAATAAGGACTTCGTCATTCTTTCTCAGCTGATGAATGCCGTAACGGTAGTTTATCTCTGCATCCTCAAGGGGATTTCCTTCTGAGTCCCTGAGCAAATAACGGGTAAGCTTCCTGGCAGGTGAAACCATCACAAGACGGTATGCCTCCGGTGAAGCGGCCCAAAGGCCATATTTGGAATTGCCCCAAGTCTCGCCGGACGCATCTTTTGTATACTCCGGCACTGAGCCGTTTGCAAGGTATGTAGAGCTGGGTTTGGTCCAGGATGTAATACCTGTTCCGGGGGAAGAATCTGTAAGGGGGTTTCCGCTGTCATCGCAATGAATGGGATGGTACCACCTTTCCCTGTCTGAAGCTTCCGGATGCTGATAGATATTGCAATACGTGCCCTGTGCTTCATATTTACGCCAGGGATAGTCTGTATTTAACAGTACGGTACGGAAAGTTCTCAGCGACGTTGCATCACTAACGTCAAACTCCGGTACAACGGTGGATGCAGCCTTGGTAAAAGCCGGGATAAGGACCTCCCTAGGGGCTCCGTCTTCAGGGAACCCCGGAACATCAGCTCCTCCTTTGCTGCAAGAGGCAAGCGCTGCCACAACAGCAAAGGATAAACACCTGTATATTAACCCTTTAAATACCATACTCCAAATATTCATCTGTCCAGTCCTCGGTTTTTGCACCGTCAAAATGGATATGATTGTCAAAAGTGAAACTGAAAGTGTACTTCTTGTTTTTCTCCAGGCCGTTGCCCCCCAAATCGGCGGCATTGATTGTCACTGTCGAATATGGCAGATAACCTTTTTCCTGTGTATAGAGTTCAAGCTCTATCGTAAAATCTCCGTCAGTATAATGATGACTTGGATCTATATAAGAATCCGGACAAACTAGTATATAGAACGGGCTGGAATATTCTGTGCCTGAAGAAATAGTCAATAGCGGATTGCTCTCCCTTCCCCTCCATTCTTTTACGAATGTACCTGAATTAACCTCTCCTTTTGTAAAAGCCCCGGTAAGGGCATTCATGGTACCGGTTTTAACAACAGTCCCGTTCTTTGCCGTAAATCTTACTCCTGTAAGAAGATACGTTGTAGCATTGCTTCCGGAATTATCGTCATAAGGATGCTCTGTATTCTTTAATTTGAACTGGAGCGCGATAAGGGAGAGGATATGATTAAAATCAAACTGCACGTACTTATGTTCGCCATTTACATGGATATCACGGTTCTTATAACCCGCTGCGGACAAGCCGTCACCAGGGAAAGTAAAGCCTGCCTGATTCTGGTCTGCCCACATTATATCATCCTGAGAGTCAAATGTATACGGGATTGCTGTCAACAGTGCAGGGGTAAGATTGCCATTAAAGGGCGCATAAGCATATACATCAACGTTTACATCGTTATTGCTTCCGTCCTTCTTGTTAATAAAGAAAAATTCCTTAAACCATGTACGTGAACCAGTATAACAGAAGTTCCATAAAGTATTGTTAATGTCAATATCGTTGTCGCGGGCAGTCACGGCCACATTGGAAGTGAAATCCTGATAAGAGTTATACGTACCGGCTTCAACCAGCATCATGCCAAAAGAAGATGGTTTTGTTCCGATTACCGGAGCCTTCACTTCCGGTCCGTCTTCCGGTCCTCCCGCAGAAACTGAAACCATTGACTGCACATCTTCCGACGGGACAACAGGCTCACCTGCCTTGCTGCAGGATGCGACAAAGATAACAGACAAGGCGATATGCCAAATATTTCTATTCCAGATATGTACCATGGTCATAATTGTGTCCGATTTCCCAATCAGTTACATTTGCGGTAATGGTAGCTTTGCTGATTTCCGTAAGCGGAAGAGTCAGCTGATACCTTATATGCTTTCCCGGGCCCCAGATATTCTTACCGTCAGGCAGGTCTCCGATATTAAATGACGCGGAATACAGCATAAGAGGGTCACCTGAATCTGTTTTAAAAATACCGTACTCTACCTTCAGGCGGGCTGTAGAAGGCAAGGTCTGTGGGAGAAGGTATAAAAGCCCGTTTTCAGTATTGTTTCCATCCCCGTCACCTTCAACGATAACGGTATAGCCTTCATTAAAACTTTCCGTTGATGCAAGCGGAGCATGACTTGGGCTTTTAAGTTCACCGCCTTCAACGCTGAGTATGTATTCGCCGTTATATTTAGAAGCATCATATGACGGATTTTCCCAGGTAAAACCCCTTGTTACGCTTGAAGGGTCTGCGTAAGTACCTGTATTACTTGAAAGTATACCGGTTAGTGTAATGCTTGAAACGCCCACGCAAGTACCACTTCCGAAATTTGAATTTAGCCAGGAGTTAAACTGCTCGGTCGTACCCTCGTAACTTGCCTTTGCCCTGAAGTCTATCCATGTAAGCTGGTGGTAAAGGTCCATATCTACATATCCTTTCCCTACACGGTAAACAGCCTCACCTTCTGCACCTGTCTTGTTCAGGGCAATTCCCGTCAACAAGTCAACTTGCTTTGTCGCCTTAGGGTTAGGAGTAAATGTCAGCTGGGGATATTCCGCTGTGTCATAACGGGTGGTCACCACAAGGGAATCCCTGTCGGCATTATAAGGTGCATAGGCAAAGAAAGACACCTTGCCCACATAAGGCCAGTAAATTGTCGGGACAGTATGCCAAGGGTGGGCGTCAACGCTGGCATCGCTCGGAGGAATAACTTCATCGTCCCTTTCTACAGGGATATTGTAAAACAGCGATTGCGGCTTATTCTCCGTCGTTCCGGGGAACGATGGTGCCGTGTGATATGCTCCGTAAATGGCAAAACCGCCGCCGTATGTCATAAGGGAGTCGCCGCTTGTAAGCCGGGCAGCAGCCTTGCTCTGAGGGCTGTTTGCTGAACCAACATAAAAAACGACTTCATCACCTGACATTTTTGGCAGCGAAGGTTCCCGGCCACCTTCTTTACTGCAAGAAAGGGCTGTCAGGAGCAGTATAGCTGCTACAAATGCATATATGTGTCTTACAATTCTCATGAACCTGGAATATCAATAGTTGTAACAGCATCCCAGCCTATAATCTTCACTGAAACCAATACACTGTTAGGCTGGATGTAAATTCGATACACATATTTTTTACCCATTTCCCAGACGGGATTATCAGTCACGTCCTTAAGGAGGAACTCCCTGTGCTCATCAATGATGGTACCGTCCTCGGCAGCGAAGGCATAGTCAATTCCAAGTGTTACCTCAGTATCTTCTGCAGGGTCAACCCTGTCATGGGTAAGGTTCTGCGGCAAGGGCAAAAACACATTTTCTGGGAGGAACCATCCGCTGGTGCCAACATGGTCTACGGATTTTTCAAGCTGTACACCGGTCACGCTGCTGTAAACAGCAAAATCCTTCTCTGTATCCGAATGAGTCCATTTGGGAAATCCGGTATTGTACGGAGTGGCATCCACAGCCTCGCGGGCAGTTTTAAGGCCCTGCTCGTAAGTACCCTTCCAGAAAAGATTCTTTACAGTCAATCCCTTGATATATACCTTGGTATGAGTATCAAAATCGCCGTGAAGGGCAACCATGAATAAAACCTGTGAAAGGGCATGACTGAAAGTAAGGTCTACATGGCCGCCTTTGGTGGACGACTCATAATTATAAGACCTTGGAGAGAACATCAGGTCAAACTGACTGCCGATTTCCGGTGACTGGAAGTTTGTCAAAGTAAAGCCATTTGTCCATGAATGTGCAAGGCCTCCGCCACTGAAATAATGCTCTGACGCTTCCGCTCCGGTAGGTGAATAGGCCTGCGCAGTGAGTTTATTCTTATCACCAAGTTCACTCCAGTAATATGCTGTACCACTTGCGCCGGATGCGGGGTCCCATGAGGCACCGGAACCGGCGTATCCACAGTCAATTCCATTCATCAGATAGTCCATATCTCCGGGAACGATGCCGTCTACAGCCCACTCAGAGGCTGATTTTCCCGTATAAACAGTGAAATTCTCTGCGAAAGGATAGGATGTTCCGGAAACAGCCTGGTTTACAAGCATCTTGGTTTGAATGGATGGCTTGCTGAAAGAGATTTGGTCTCCCTTTTTACGTTCAGGCGCATCTTTCCCACAAGCCACCGTCAGAAGCACGGCAGCAAGCAACAAAACGATATGACAGATTCTCTCTTTCATCATCAGAACATTATGTAGTTATCTGCCGTCGTCAGCCAGTCAGTAATCACAGGGTCGAACAATATCTTATTCAAGCCTACGGTTATTACGTAAGTATACCGTTTCCCCATTTCCCATGAGTCAATCGGAGTGATCCCGGCCTTAAGCCCGGCCAGAGATGCAGCCACAGTGTTATTCTCCCCGTCATTTATGGTATAGGTTATGCGAACGCTAACCTGTCGCAAACCCTCTGAGCTGTGATCCAGATTCTGGGGAATAGACATGAACACATTGCCCAGGACATCAGTGATAACAGCTTCACCGGCCACCCATGTAAGAGTGACTCCTGTTGCATTTTCGTAAATGACATAGTCATGCTCTGAATTAATGTTCGTCCAGGCCGGAGAGGATGAATACGTATTCAATGCCGATGTTGCCCTGTTTTCAGCGAAATCGGCATTTGAATATGCGTTCAGAAGTTCTATCTTTTTGATTTTGATAGTACTGCTTTCTTCCGTGGCATAATCCTTCAGTTCCCTGAATTGGAACCTGACGGCGGAAAGAGCATGTTTGAAACAAATATCGACTCCTTTATCCGGGCCCAAATCTCCTGCGGTTTCATCGTACGGATTTCGCTGAGGGCTCGTATAGTTGGTGTAAAGAATATCCTTTTGCGAAGCAACGGTTTCGTCAATAGTAAAATCATCAATTGCGAGCCCAGTTACCCAGTCATGGCTCACACCGGAGAGACCGTAAGGAGAGAGGGCCTGGAAGGTGATATAGCCAATACCTGATTTCCAGTAATAATAACCTGTCTTGTCAGTATCGTAAGTGTAATGGGGCAGCCAGTATTTAGGACCGGCTCCGTCTATCTGCATATAAGTGCATCTCTCCCCTGCCAAGTATTCCTGGCCATGGTCACCTGCCGAGGCCGGATTGACATCGGCCGCATCGGTAAAATAGCCCCAGATATGGAATTCAGCGGTGGTAGGATATTCAGTAGATTCTATATACCCCTTCGTCGCCTGGCCTATCACCGGGGGATTGAAAAATACCGGCACACGGCGGTCCGGCGTCGTCACCTCATTCTTGGAACAGGAGGCGGCAACAACTGCCATCAGCATAAGATATGAAAGGAACTTTCTCATTTGCCGATGTCATCTACGTTCACCCACGCCGTTACGTAAGGGTCTACAATTATCTTATCCATACCTAAAGTTATGGTATACACGTATTTACGCCCCGGAAGCCATGAATTTATGGCAGTGCTTCCGGAGTCCAGCAGGCCGGGAAGGTCCTTTGTCACAGTGGTCTCTACCTCTACATTTCCAACCTTCACGCTATAGGTAATCCTGGCCTGAACCTTGTGCCCTGAGGCGGCGGTATGATCAAGGTCTTGCGGTATCATAAGAAGCGATGTTCCGCCGATGTACTTGTTGCCGTAAGTGTCTCCGTCTACAAGGTCGTAGGCCGTTGTGGTAGGTTTGAAGCCGAGGGTGTAATGGATGCCCCATTCGCTGTCATAAGTAAAGGCGGCGTATGCCGATTCCGGCTGGGCTTCAATGATTCGGGCCTTCTTTTCACCCGGGTTCAGGAGGATGTCGTAGGTTCCGCTGTCCAGGATGTTTATTTCAGTTCCTCCGGCATCGGTAACAGTAAATTCCTGTCCACGGACGTACGGCGGGGCCTGGCCCTTGATATGCCCAAGGACGTCTTCCCAGCTTCCGCCACGGCGGAATACAATCTCAACACCTTTTTCGATATTGATGTTATGGGCGACATGCCATGTGCCATTGGTCTTCATGGCGATATCATTGAATGCATTAAGGGTACCGCCGGTGATGCTGCCCTTGTTGTAAAGCACGTATGAGTCTTTTTCCGTTTGCTGGTTGGACCAGACGGGGCCGCTGCCGGAGGCATATTCATTTTTCAAGTTGTCAGGCTTTCTGTTCTCAGAGAAATCGGCCTTCTTGTAAGGGTAAAGCACCTCCAGTTTCTTAAGGAAAAGACGAATCCTGCCACCTACAATTTCATAATCGCGGTCAAGGCCAACCTTAAAGTGAACAGAGCTCTGGGCGTGATGAAACAGCACATTTACGCCGTTGTAAACGTACTTCGTATTATCGTCACCCTCCTTATCGTCACCCTCCTTATCGTCGTACGGATTGTTGTCGTTATAGTCGCTGCGGCGCTTGTTAAAGACAAAGTCGCTGTACATCAGGTCTATCTGCTTTGTGGGATCATCCTCTACAGTGTAGCCGTAGAGCTTAAGTCCGGGGGCAGCGGAAGAGCCCCAGTTATGCTCAAATTTGTCTCCTGAAGCAGGGTTGCAATAGGAAGCAAAATCCGCAGGGGAAACCGCATGGAAACTAAGGTATCCGGCCTTTGGCCAGTAGTACGCAGGAGTCAGCCTCCAATATTCTGTAAAGTCAAGGCTGGAGCCTGTATGGAAGGCTTTGATATTCTCAAAAAAATATGTTCCGTTGGCAGTAGAGCCATTTGTAGTGGCGTCCAGACGGGAAAGTGTATTAGTGGAATACCAGCTCCATACCCTGAAGTCTTCCTTTATGGAGTAAGTGGCCGGAATTTCCCCGGCAACAGCCTTGGTTGCGGCGTCTGAGAGGGCCTTGGTTGCAGCGTCTGAGAGAGCCTTGGTGCGGCCAGTCTCAACTACCGGATTCGCAAAGCCCACTTCAAGCGGAGCCTCGTTGCTGGCAGAGTCCTTGGTGCAGGAAGCCAGGAGGCCGGCAAGCATCGCCACTGCGGACACCATCTTAAGGACAGCTCCGGTCAAAACACCATATGAAGGCCTGCTAATCAATTTCTAACAATATCAATTACAAAATCAAGTTTATCGGCATTAATGGCAATGGTGAGCGTGTAATGCCGTCCGCTCTCAAGGTACGTGCTTGGCAACTTGCCGGTAAGTTCATAACTGTCGGCAAAGCCTTCCCTTGTACTTGTTATGCCGATGGTTACGCTGCCGCCGGCCAGGCTTTGCGGTATAACAGGCAGGGTGCTTCCCACAACGGCGGACTCGTAATTCAGGACTCTGCTGCCGCTGAAGAAGGTTTTGCCCTGCGGATCCCCTTCTGCCGACCATGTAGGCTGAGGCTGGGACTGGAAGCTTCCCTTCCAGCGAAGGCCTTCTACCCTGAGGGATGTTATTGCCACGCTCTCCCCTTCCGCCGCATTATGCTTAAGGGCAAAGTCTATGCTTGAGAGTGAGTGCTTCATTGGCAGGTTTACTGTGCCGATGCCGCTGCGAAGGCCGCTGTGCAGCTCACTGTACAGGAGGTCCGGCGTGTCTTCGTTGCCAAGGTCTACCCCTTCCCAGCAGATGCCCTTGCCTTTTACATAAGCCGATGTTGCTGTGTATGGAGCATAGGCCACTACTGCCAGCAGTTTGCCGTCCGAGGGCCACCAGGCTTCGTTTGACAGCTGCCACTCCCCTTCTGTGAATGCCACTGTGGCGTTGCTAAGTAGCGGTGCTCCGTTCTCTGCCGACGTGGATGGTTCGTATTCCCACGCATGTACTCCAAGGACGATATCTCGGGGGAAAGTGGGCTCGGATTGGGACTCGGATTGCGGTGCGGATTTCACAAGGTTTTGCATAATGGGGACGAACTGCAATTCCACCCGCGTATTGTCCTGGGACCTGTCATCCTTGGAACAAGCGGATAGCAATATCGCAGCCACCAAAACCCCTATATGTCCAAACCTAAATATCATGCGTTAATAACGTCTTGTGTTCTTAGCACATCTTATATTTTTAGCAGCACCCAAAGTCTTTCGTTTTTTTGCAACAAATTATAATTATATTATAATTTAGCAAAGGTACTCAATCTTTGCAATTAAACCAAAAAACAGCGAAAATCATTGACCTTTTTCGCGCAAAAAACACCAAATTAAGTACTCAAAAAGGATTTTTTGATAGTCCTGCGTCCGGTTAGCCATGAATCCTGGAAAGGTGGCGCGCAAGGGTACCACGATCAACATTAAGGCGCCGCGCGATAGAACGCTGGGAACACCCCTGGGCCATCAGCCGCTTTATCAGGGCCTCCCGTCCCGAAAGTTTGTATTTCGCCTGCGAGTTCCTTGTCCCCTTGGGGCGGCCCAGACGCACGCCCTCAGCCTTTTTCCTCGCAAGAGCCTCCCTGGTTCTCTGGCTGATGAGATTGCGTTCAATTTCCGCCGACAGCCCAAAGGCAAAAGCCAGGACCTTGCACTGGATATCATCGCCAAGACGGAAGCCGTCCTTGATAGTCCACACCCGGCATTCCCTTCCCATGCACAGATTCAGGATTTCCATAATCATGAAAAGGCTTCGTCCAAGCCGCGACAGTTCCGCGCAAATAATCAGGTCATCCTTACGGACCCGGCGCAGCAACCTACCCAAAGCCCTTTTCCGATACTCCTTTGTACCACTGATAGTTTCCTCAATCCACCCGTCAATCTTCATCCCCTCCCGGGCGCAAAAATTGTTAATCTCAAACCGCTGATTCTCCACAGTCTGTTTGTCAGAACTCACCCTGATATACCCGTAATTCATTTTTCCGCAAAATTACAGACTTTTCCCCTTAAGCCCCTCAGTCCCCCTTGCCAGCCAGGTGCAAAACCGCCCTTCCTGCACCCCGCACCAACTTTTTTCCCTTCTCGCGGTGCAAAACCGCCCTTCCTGCACCTGAAGACCCAGGGTTTTCCGCTTTTTCCTTTCTGATATAATATGCACAGAGGGGAATGTGGACTCAAAGTACCCAGACCTTCACCACTATAGCAAACCAGACAGCATTTTGCGGGGAAGGTCTGCCACGATTTCCACCTTCACCGCTTTTAACTAAACGTTAAGCGCTAAGTTCTCTCCAAAGAATCAGATTACGGGACGAACAGATAGACCATTGAATCGGCAACTGAGAGAGACATTAATCCCTTCTAAATAGAATTCAACATTCCATCCATAGTCAGGGCTGTCTTCTTGCTGGACACTCTGTAGCCCTCATGACCATCCTGGGCAGACCACGTCCAATCACATTTTTCGCAAAGTTCCGTCCATTCTTTTTCTGTAGGTATATGCCAACTACCGCCCCAGTTCTGACGGGCAGCATCGTCAGACATATCCAACTGAGTTATATTATCGGGATTACCTGAATCGACCCAATAATCATATTTATCGGACGGACAATACTTAATCAGCTCATAAAACTCTTTATCAGTCCATCTGTATGTCTCCCATGAATACTCGCTCTTCTTACTAGTTTCTCCCCAAGCGAAATAATCGCTGTAATCACCAGGGAGCACTGCACCCACGTTACATGTCGCCCATTTCACAGACAAACCAAGATCCACCCACTCATGGCCGTTCTCCAAACTTTCGTCATTCGGCACATGGGGCTGAAAAACAGTTCCTGGCATGCTGATACTGGCATAAAAGGACAACGAGATAATAAAATACGCGAACAGGAAAATCTTCATGGCAAATATTTTCTAGCGTTTGATTCACTAAGTACTTTACTACTTCAACTTTTCTATTTCATCAATAGAAAGCCCAGTGCAGCTGGCGATAGTTTCCAAGCCGATGCCTTTTGCAAACAATGCCTTTGCAATTTCAATCTTTGTGTTAATTACACCTTCTTTGATACCTTCCTTTTTCCCAGCCTCAAGTCCTTCTTCACGCCCTTCCTGTCTGGCGCAGGAGATGTAATTACGTATATCTCGTTCCGTTGTCATGTCCCTTTCGTACTTTGCTTTTTCTTCCGGCGTAAAATTAGCAATTTCCGCCGATTCAAACAAGAGTTTGAAGATTTCTTCCTTTAGTTGTGGCGGCCGATTCTTCATATGTTCCATTCGATGGTATATAAAAAAGGGAGAGTCGAAACTCTCCCCGGGGTCTCCGGTCGAATAAGAAGTTATTACATGAAGAACCGTTCAGCAACTATTGCCGCTCCCAAATGCGGCGATAGTATGAGCGGACCTTCACTACCTTGCCATGTTGAATGCGTTTATACGCCTTCACTCTGACAAGTTTGGGAGCCTCGAACTCTAGTTTAAAGCTCACCGTCAAACGCGTGATCTTTTTCATGAATGAATATATTATGAAAACTTGTAAAAGATCTGCGGGAGGGTGCTGCAGTACTCCTTCAACCCCTATCTTCTATTTGCACTATTAAAAAAGCATTCCAGTTTGGGCTGAAATGCTTTTTTAATTTGTAGTTTTCATATAGCCACAAGGGCTGTATTCATTCATATATGGTGCAAATTTATGGATTATTTCTGATTCACCAAAAATTTTCTGATTATAAAAGCTACTCCAGCATTTCTAATTCATATTTTTCAACTGGAAAAAGTTTTTACGATTCTTATGAAGATTTTTACGAATCTTATGAAACGGCAAAAGAGACACCAGTTACAACCGCAAAAACACATAGGGTTCGAGAACAGGATTACCGTGGATATCTGTTTATTATGGGATTGTTCCACCGAAATCGTCCTATTTTTTGCAGCCATTCTGGGCGGTGTCCTCGCTGGTTGCTCCAAGAATGAAATTGAAAGCAGCAACCCCCAGCTGATTGCTTTCAATACCCCCGTCGTAGGCAATGCCACGAAGGCCGCGATAGTCACTAATGAATATCCGACTAGCATTCCTTTTGATGTTTGGGCTCTATTCACAGATAATAAACTTAACGGTGATTTAGATGCAACGGGCGTTAATCAATATGAGTATTTTAAAAAGATAGAATTTTCATATAACGGAAATTCAGAACATCCATCCTATGTTAATTCTGGTGCGTTTTGGCCTAAGCAGAATGGCTATCTAACATTCAAAGCGCTTTCTCCAGCAGGAGTAACAAATGCTGAAAATAGTTGGGTAAAATCAACAGCTGGTATCTCTATTCCTTACTATACCGTTAATCAGGATGATTTAATGTATAGTGATTTCGCATATGATCAGACCAAGAGCAATGAAACGGATAAAGCTTCAGATAGTGATCCTTTTCACTACTACGAAGGAAACGATATTCTTTTCAAGCATGCCCTTTCGGCTATTCGCTTCAAAGTTAAACTTGAAGCAGCTGATGTCTCTAGTACGGTTTACCAGATTACTAGTATTAAATTATTCAATCATAGAACAGTAGGTGCTTTCAATGAATATGCTTCTCCTCAATGGTCAGGACAAACTGCACCTATAGCAAAAGACCAGTCAGTTACACTAGAATTACATAATACGGGTGTTAATGTTCCTGTCAATGCTTCTCCACTTGCTCTCTATGATGGCTCAACAGGAGTTTATATCGTTCTTCCACAGGACCTTGAATATGGAGATCCCGCAACTGATGTAAGTGTCACTATTGACTATACAGAAAAAATAGGTGGGTTAACCGCGCAGTCTGTCCAAGCTGATAATGTTAAACTCCATAACCTAAGCAGCGTGACGACTTGGGATCCGGGTAAGATATATACTTATACAATTATCATTGGTCGTGATCAAATCAGACTAGACCCTGCTGTCGAGACATGGGAAACGAATAATGTAGATGTTGATGGACCAAAGATCTAACTGATTCTGTTTAAACTGGAATAGCTCTAATTATTTAGGGCGATAAACACCTAACTATTAACGCGTTGACACGAAAACTGGCACCCAAAGCCAGAACGTGTCAACGCGTTTCTTAGATATCCTTACTAAAGCTATTTCTTAGTAAGCCTTGGAAAATGTTAAAGATTCGTAGGTAAAGTTACCTCAACATCAGTCCAGTTAGCAACAGCGGGGTCAAGTTTGATCTGATCTCTACTGATTACGAGAGTATATGTGTAACGACGGTTAGGAATCCAATTGTTTTTAGTTGCTTCAGCGTCGCCAGTCTCTATTCCGCCAAGGTTTGTAAGAGGAATTGTTTTAGTAAGATCTGTTGCTGTTAAATCACCGACTTTCTCAGTATACTCAACATAAAGATTTACTCTAGTCAGGTCCTGTGGCATAACGATGTATGTACCAGTGCCAGCAGTATAAAGATTCAATTCTGTACCATCTACCGGTACATCTGTCAGAGCCTGATGGAGAGTGATTTCTTTCTTTGCAGATTCAATTATTTCAGATCCTGTTGCTGTCCATGTAGGATAGGGTTCGGAAGCGGTTCCGTTTGTATTCAAATTCTCTAAGAAATCACCCTTGTTCTTATGACCATAAAGATAAATCTTCTTTATCTGGTATTTTGTTGTTGAAATATCTTCAGCTGCAAGCTTAACTTTAAAACGGATGCTTGCTAATGCATGACGGAAAGTAATGTCAACACCTGTATAACTATCTCCTGAATGAAGAGCGACGTCATCTACGGCCTCATCTGATGATGTTTTATCAAAAGCGATATCGCTGTACATCAAATCTCTCTGTGATGCAGCGTCATCTTCAACAGAATAACCTGTTACTTTGAATCCAACAAAGTTATTAGGTGCCGATGTGGCAACCCACTGATGCGCTACAGTCTCGGTAAGCACAGGAGATAAAGCATGGAATGTAAGCTTTGCACCGGGTTTTTTAGGCCAATAAGCATTTGCTGTGTAGGCATAAGCACCATTGTTGTAGGTGAAAGTCTTTTTCTCGAAATAATTTGTTTTTGTTGCAGCATCATATCCACTAAGGTTTGTAATTGCTGCTTCTGAATACAAAGCCCAAACATCGAAGGGACGATCGTCAGGGTAAATTTTATTCTCAATAATACCAACCGCGGCCTTCGTGGCATTGCCTACGACGGGGGTATTGAAAGCAATCAGCTGGGGGTTGCTGCTTTCAATTTCATTCTTGGAGCAACCAGCGAGGACACCGCCCAGAATGGCTGCAAAAAATAGGACTTTTTTCATAATGTTTGAATTTTTAATTAATTGTTTGTTGTTTATTTTGTTTGTATTTATTGTCAAATATTTGTCTTTCAATTCCTTAAGACCCTGTTTCCCGGAGCCTGGCCCCTGGAAGACGCCAATGAGGGACGTCAAATAATAATATCTGCTTTTACGTCGTCCCAGTCGGTCACAGAGGGGTTCATGCCGCCACCTCCACCGCCGCCTTCGGGCTCTGGAATCTCAATGATTTTTGAAATGATAAGCCATTGATGGTTGGTGGCATCGGGCTTGAAAAACTCCTCGGTGATGTCAATCGGCACCTCAAAACGCTTACCATAGGTTGTAATAAATTCAAAAGTAACCACCAGGTTATTGGTAGCATTCGGCAGTTTGCCAAAGGTACCGAATGTGGTGTAAATGCAATGGAAATCCGTAAGGCCCGGATAGAAGTTATCCGGATAAGTACCCGACAGAAGTTCCATGTAGAGGGCAGTCTCGTCGGAATTGGCAAAATCCCTGTCCTTAAGGCGGACAGATGATGCCATTCCGTCCAGCACGCAGACGGCGGAAGCAACCCACTGGCTGCCCACAACGCCAATCTGCAAATACCAGGACTGAACAACACTGGAAGCCCTGAAGAAAGGCTCTCCGGTATTGCTGCGCAGGGTGTCAGGCCCCATATGGGTCTTGACCTTGATACCATCGCCATTCGCAACAAACAAATGGTCGGCATCGTAACGGATAGGAACAGTCACGTTGCCATCGGCCTTAAAACGGCTGCGAAGGCTCGGTGAAATCTCATTGGTGTAGGCGGTCATGGATGACAAATCGTACTCGGAACCCACGATGGTCGCCTCCGTACCAAAGTTGTAAGCCACGAAGTCATAGGTTCCGGGGGCGGCGGTAATGTAGCCGTCATAATAATGCCCGCGCTCGTCATCGCCCTGGCCACGAAGGTAGCGGTCGCTCACAAGATGCCCGTCGGAATGGTCAAAAAGACCAATTCGCAGAATCTCCGGCCGCTTGTACTCCGGATGCACAAAATCAGGGTTGTAGAAGCCTGTGTTCACGTTTTTAATGACTTCGTCAACATAAACCCGCACATAGGTAGAGTTGGACGGGTCTTGCAGCTTCCTGAAATGACAGCCCGTCAGAGGCAGCGCCATAATAAACGCCGCAAGCAATGCAAGTATATGATTTACACGCCTTTTCATTGCCATTCCGTCCTCCATGACTGTTTTTTCACCCTGCGGCTCACCACGATAGGTATGCTGAGGGTAGCTGTAATTTTGGTAGGTCCGAACCAATGACGGACGCCCACCTTTGAGCGGTCGCGCCACAGAATCTGCCAATCCTCTGAAGGATTGTAATGCTGATACGGTATGCGGGCATAACCCACACTGGCCGACAGCTCCAGATTCAGGTGCTTGCTGATTGGGAACACATAACCATAGGTAACACCGGCGCTGACAATACCCCTGCACTGATAGGTACCCTTTTTGTCCCATTGCAGGTCTGTCTTGCCCCAGAGACCATACAGGCCGATGTAATGGCCCACCAGCACATCCCTGAGCATCAGGTCTTCCGACTCCGGACGAGGCTCCGGTTTAAACCACCAGCGTGCCTCACCACCCAAAGTCAGATACTGGATACAAATACGGTTGTTATGCATAACCCACCATGGCGTATACTCCTCAAAGACCGCAGAGAACTGCTTGCCAATCGGGAACTCAATCTGATAATTAAGCACCGTGGCAAGGTCGTAAAGCATATTGGTCTTAAGGGCGACGATGGTGCGCTTCCGCAGGCCATCCTCTTCTCCGTACGCAACGTGGCGGGGTTCCCTGATGCCGGGAGACTCCAGCTCCGTCTGCGCAGTGACGGGGATATCGGCCTCAATAGCAGGCACAACCCTGGAAGCAGCGCAAACAATAGCGCTTCGCATAGGAGGCATAAGCGTATCAATCAGATACTTATACGTTTTGCCACCATCAAGGTCGATGATAATTTTCTTGCGAACCTCATCATCAAGACCGGCATCGCCAAGGACAACCAGAAGGGCCTCCCGATTGTCCCCGTGATAGAAATTCCTGACTGCCTGGCGAAGCGCCGGCCAGTTCTCTTCCAAGTAGCAGATCTGCACAAGATCAGGTTGTAGTTCAGAGTGAGTAAGGATGTAGTCACGTGCAGTTTCCGCCCTCTTCTTTGAGAGCCATACGTTGTGTCCGTAATGGCCTTCAGGCGATGCGAATGCGTAAACAGTTATTGTATCCCTGGCGATGTCTCCCCCGAGGAAATGACGGAGAAGTGCCAGCTGAGCCGTATTCCAAAGATAATTTGTGTCGATGTCTGTGCGATTGTGACGGAAGAATATGGTGAACTCTCCCGTACGCAGGGAGTCGGATACAGAGATGCGTTTCTCTCCCTGGATGTTCTGGTTAAGGGCGATATCCGGCAAGGAAAGCTTCCCGTGGCTGCCGCCCAGGACCTCTCCCGGCTTAAAGTGGATTGTAGTCCTGACTTTGTTTGAATCTTTCGGGAGCTGCCACTTCAGGGAATCAGACGCAGTACTGCGGGTGTCCAAGTATTGGGCCGCAGCAACGCTGCTCCCGCAAACCATAAAGACACCCGTAAGAATAGCAGATAAAACTATTACTACGTTCCTCACTGAATATTTTACTCTTAACTAAACCGGGTGCAAAATTAATAAAATAATTAGATAAGTGTAACGCAAAAAATGCGATTGAGCGCCGTTTAAAACGTTTTGTTAGAAAATATTGATATCAAAAGAGAAAATCCGACACTCTCCTCTTCCGGCCTTAGCCTGAAGAGGCCGGAAGGAAGCTGAAAAATTGATTTGCGAAAACGATTGCCATGTACTAAATTTGCATCTTTAATAAAAAAACCGGCCAAAATGCTTCAAGTTTATTGCAAAAACACAGGTACCTCAAGGAAATATCCAGAGGGCACCTCGCTTCTCCAGATGCTGGGAGACTTCGAATTTGAAAAACCCTACCCGATAGTATCGGCAAAAGTAAACAACGTCTCGCAGGGCCTTAAATTCAAGGTCTACAAAAGCAAGGACATAGAATTTGTAAGCATTAAGGAAGAAAGCGGACGCCGCGTGTATTGCCGCTCACTGTGCTTCCTCCTGTACAAAGCCGCCGTAGATGTATTCCCGGGCTGCAAGCTTTATATGGAATACCCAATCTCCGGCGGATATTTTTTCCATCTTTACAAGGCCGATGACTCTTTGCTAAGCGAAGAGGACCTTGCCACCCTTGAAAAAAGGATGAAGGAGATTGTGGCGGAAGACATGCCCTTCCACAGGTACGATGTACAGACTGAGAAGGTTCTCAAAATCTTCCGCGAAAGCGGTTATGAAGACAAGGTTAAGCTCCTGGAGACCAACGAAGAGGTTTACATGGACTATTACAAGCTTGGAGACACTCCTGACTACTATTACGGCCGCCTTGTCCCCTCTACCTGCTACCTTACAGTATGGGGAGTTCAGCAGTACAAAACAGGCTTCCTCCTGCTTCTTCCGGACAGGCACGACCCCGCAAAACTTTGCCAGGCCATAGACCAGCCCAAGACCTTTGAGATGTTCAATGAGAACCTCCGCTGGAACATTATCATGCGCCTTAACACTGTTGGCGATGTTAACCAGGCTCTTCGCAATGGTCAGGCGAGCGAGCTTATCCAGGTTGCCGAGGCTCTTCAGGAGAAGAAAATCATCCAGATTGCGGAAGAGATTGACCGCCGGTACCGAGGGGAGAATAACGTACGCGTGGTTCTTATCACAGGCCCTTCCAGCAGCGGAAAGACTACTTTCTGCAAGAAACTGAGCGTGCAGCTTAAGGCCTGCGGCCTGCGGCCGATTTCTGTTTCTACTGACGATTATTTTGTGAACCGTGAGGATACCCCGCGCTTCCCTGACGGCAGTTTTGACTTTGACAACTTTGATACCGTTGACCATGCGATGATGCAGGCTGACCTTATGAAAGTACTTGATGGCCAGGAGGTTGCGGTACCGGAATATAATTTTGTCACGGGGCTTCGCGAGTATAAAGGCAAGAAGCTGAAGCTGGATGAGGGCAGTATTCTTCTTGTGGAGGGTATCCATGCGCTTAACCCAGCCCTTACCGCCGGAATTGATGACAAGAACAAGTTCAAGATTTTCATCAATACCCTTACGAGTACGGCGCTGGATTACCATAACTGGATTCCTACGAGTGACAACCGTTTGCTGCGTCGTATTGTTCGTGATTACAACAAGGGTGCTTTCACGGCCCGTGCTTCCATCAGCCAGTGGCCTATGGTTCGCGCGGCAGAGGAGAAGTGGATTTATCCTTACCAGGAGAATGCGGATGCCATGTTTAATTCCGCTTATCTTATTGAGTTTGCGGTCCTCAGGAATCATGCGGAGCCTATCCTTGCGAGTGTTCCGAAGAATTGTCCGGAGTATAGCGAGGCGCATCGCCTGCTAAAGTTTATTCATTACTTTAGCCCGGTTTCTGACCGCGAGATTCCGCCGACCTCCATGCTTCGTGAATTCCTCGGCGGTAGCAGCTTTACTTACTAAAAGCAATTGACTTTTTGTCATTTCGAGCGGAGGCCGACAGGCCGAAGTCGAGAAATCTGAAAACTATGGACGAGAAGATAATATTTTCAATGAACGGGGTGGGGAAAGTGCTACCCCACAACAATAAGGTAATACTGAAAGACATCTACCTGTCTTTCTTCTACGGCGCAAAAATCGGCATCATCGGCCTTAACGGAAGCGGAAAATCCACCCTCCTTAAGATAATCGCCGGCGTAGAAAAATCTTACAAGGGAGAGGTAGTTTGGGCCCCCGGATACAGCGTCGGATACCTGGAGCAGGAGCCGCAGATGGATAACAGCAAAACCGTCCTGGAAGTGGTTCAGGAAGGTGTTCAGGAGGTCATGGACCTGCTGGCAGAATACAATTCCATCAACGACGCCTTCATGGATCCGGAGCTGGATGCCGACAAGATGAACGAGCTTATTGAACGCCAGGGAGAACTCACAGAACTGATTGAGCATCACGGCGGTTGGGAGATTGACTCCAAGCTGGAAAGGGCCATGGACGCCCTCCAGTGCCCCCCGCCCGACGCGTCCGTCGCCACCCTGTCGGGTGGAGAGCGCCGCAGAGTGGCGCTCTGCCGGCTGTTGCTTCGCCAGCCGGACGTCCTCCTTCTGGACGAGCCCACCAACCACCTTGACACAGAGAGTATCCAGTGGCTGGAAGCCCACCTGCAGCAGTACAAGGGCACCGTCATAGCCGTCACTCATGACCGCTACTTCCTTGACAACGTAGCCGGCTGGATTCTTGAGCTGGACCGCGGCGAGGGCATCCCCTGGAAGGGCAACTACTCTTCATGGCTGGACCAGAAGACAAAGCGCCTGGCAGTGGAAGAGAAGCAGGAAAGCAAGCGCCGCAAGACCCTCCAGCGGGAGCTCGAATGGGTCCGCATGGCCCCGAAGGCCCGTCAGGCCAAGCAGAAGGCCCGTTTGGGAGCCTACGAAAAGTTGGCATCGGCAGACGTAAAAGAGAAAGAAGCGAACCTGGAAATCTATATCCCCAACGGCCCGCACCTTGGCAACAAGGTCATCAAGTTCACCGATGTTTCCAAGGCATACGGGGACAAACTGCTCTTCGAGCACCTGAACTTTGAACTGCCGCCGGCAGGAATCGTAGGCGTCATCGGCCCGAATGGAGCAGGTAAGACCACCCTTTTCCGCCTTATCATGGGCATTGAGCAGCCGGACAGCGGTAACATTGAGATTGGAGAGACCGTAAAACTGGCTTACGTAGACCAGCAGCATAAGAAGATTGACCCGGAACTTACTGTGTATGAGACTATTGCGGGAAATTCCGAATGGGTGCGCCTTGGCAATCGCGACATTAACGCCCGCTCGTGGGTGAGCCGCTTCAACTTCTCCGGGGCAGACCAGGAGAAACTCTGCGGGGTGCTTTCCGGAGGTGAGCGCAACCGCCTGCATCTGGCCCTGACACTGAAAGACGAGGGCAATGTCCTCCTCCTTGACGAGCCTACCAACGACGTGGACGTCAACACTATCCGCGCGCTTGAGGAAGGCCTTGACGGCTTTGCCGGCTGCGCCGTTGTTGTAAGCCACGACCGCTGGTTCCTGGACCGCATAGCCACACATATCCTTGCCTTTGAAGGTGATTCCCAGGTTGTTTTCTTTGACGGAAACTACTCTGAATATGAAGAGAACCGCCGCGCCCGCCTTGGCGCCGACGCAGAGCCTAAACGCTTCAAATATAAGAAGCTTATGGAGTAGCCTCCTATTGGTATAGTGCCAAAAACACACTATATTTGCAGGCTGAAATTATTAGTTTATGGTTCTACTGTTTGTATTCCTTCTTGGGGCAATGCTCATTTCGTTCCTCTGCTCAGTGCTGGAGGCGACGCTCATGAGTACGCCAATTTCGTATATTACCATGAAGGAAGAAGAGGGATACAAGCCGGCGGTCAGGATGAAGCAGTACAAAACGGAACCATCCCGCCCGCTTGCGGCTATTCTGTCCCTCAACACCATTGCCAATACAATCGGCGCAGCCGGCGTTGGCAAGCAGGCCACGGAGGTCTTCGGGTCCGAGTGGTTCGGCCTTGTGAGCATCGTCACCACCGTCCTTATTCTCATATTCTCAGAGATTATTCCCAAAACCATCGGCACCGCTCACTGGAAGTCGCTGATGGGCTTTGCGACCGCGGCCATCCACGGGCTAATCATCTGCCTCTACCCTATCGTTGTGGCCGTAGAGTGGCTTCAGAAGCACATTTCTCCGGAGGAGTCGGATGCTACCATCTCCCGTGAAGAGGTTAGTGCAATGGCCGATGTTGCCGAGGAGTCGGGTGAGCTTGATGAGGATGAGAACGAGGTTATCCAGAACATCATCGCCCTTGATGAGACTACGGCCAGCGATGTAATGACGCCGCGCGTTGTGGCTGCCATCGCCCCGGAATCCATGAAGCTGAAGGCGTTTTATAAGGACAAGCGTTTCATGCATCACAGCCGCATTCCGGTGTATTCAGACAACGATGAATACATCACCGGCTACATCCTTAGAATGGAGGCCCTTCAGCTTATTGCCGATGATAAATTTGACGTTACCCTGGGTGAGATTCGACGCAACATTGCCAGCTTCTCTGAGGATGCCACCCTGGATGTTATCTGGGATGAGATGATTTCAAAGGACGAGCCTATCAGCGTAGTAATTGATGAGTACGGCTGCTTCCAGGGCATACTTACGCTGGAGGATGTGATTGAGACTATCATGGGCAATGAGATTGTGGATGAGAGGGATGAGGTACGCGATATGCAGCAGCTGGCGCTGGACCGCTGGAAGAAGCGTTCCGCCCCTGCGAAGAAGATTAAGAAATAGTTTTTTCCGATGATTAAGAATATCATTTTCGATATGGGCGGGGTGGTCTTCGACCTTAGTACAGAAGAGCCTATCCGCCGTTTTGAGGCTTTGGGCGTTGCCGATGCCCGTACTTGGCTGGACCCTTTCCACCAGAATGGTCTTTTTGGCCAGCTGGAGGGCGGACTTATTTCCTGCGAGGAGTTCCGTGCCGGCCTTAGCAAGGCTATTGGCAAGGAGCTGACGCATGCTCAGTGCGAGTATGCCTGGAAGGGTTTCATCCAGAGGCTTCCGCAGAAGAACCTGGACAAGCTGGCGGAGCTTCGCCGCCGCGGCTACCGCCTCTTCCTCCTCTCCAATACCAACCCCTACATCACCGCCTGGGCCCACAGCCCGGAGTTCTCGAACGGCCATCCTATGGACGACTGGTTCGACCACCTCTACTTCAGCTGCGACATGGTCCTCATGAAACCCGCCCCGGAAATCTTCCAACGCGTCCTTGACGAGCAGCACCTGGCCCCCGCCGAAACCCTCTTCGTAGACGACAGCCCCGCCAACACCGCCGCAGCCGCCGCCCTCGGCCTCCACACCATGTGCCCCCAAGGCAACTCCGACTGGACCATCCCCATCGACAACCTCCTGTAACCTTCCCGGCTACACTCCGTAGTCATTCGCAAAACCTCGGCGCGCACACTACTATTGATTATCAATTAGTTACGTGATTTAACTCCGTCATTTTTTCAGAGTTAAAATGCGTAAGTAGCTGATACTCAATGTGGGTTCCTGCAAGACATACCTACGCGCTATGGGCGGCAGATTGAAGGACCTCGCCAAGGGTGGGATGTGCGTGGATTATTGCCTGGAACTGGGCCAAAGTGGCCTTGCGGTTCATAAGGGCGGCTATTTCCTGCACGATATCCGCGCTGTGGGCACCAAAGAGGTGGCAGCCCAGAATTTGGCCTGGAGCGTAACCATCGGCCCCCTCCCCTGCTACAATCAGCTTCACAAAACCCTCCGGCTCATTCATGGAAAGAGCCTTGCCGTTGGCACGGAAGAAAGACTTCAGGCATTTCACCGGAACACCGGCGGCCTTGAGCTCATCCTCAGTCTTGCCTACAGTAGCGGCTTCAGGGTTTGTAAATACAGCAGCCGGAACAATACCAAGGTCAATATCGCAAGACTCCCCTGTCATTGCAGCCAGGGCGCGAAGACCCTGGAAAGTTGCAACGTGAGCCAGCATATAACCTCCGGTAACATCGCCAATCGCATAAACGCCAGGCACATTGGTACGCATATCCTTGTCTACGACGATGCCCTTAGGAGTGAACTCCACGCCAGCGTCGGCAAGATTGACGGCTCCTACGGAAGGCCGGCGGCCAACGGCCATCAGCACCTTGTCTGCCAGAATCTCATACGTATGCTCCTTCTTGACATATGTAACCTTCAGTCCCTCAGGCGTTTGCTCAATCTTCTGCACACCTGCCGACGTTTCAATTTCAATGCCCCTCTTACCAAGAGCCTGCTTCAGGCGCTTTGCAAGGTCGGTATCAAAACGGGGAAGAATCTCCTTGCAGAACTCAACCACCTTGACTTCGGAACCAAAGCTTTTGAATATGGATGCGAATTCAAGGCCGATGACGCCTGCACCAATGACGCAAAGCCTGCCCGGAAACGCCTCAAGGTCAAGTATTTCCTTGGAGGTAATAACCCCCTCAAGGTCTGCGCCGGGGATTGGCAGGCTGGCAGAATAGGAACCAGTTGCAATGATGATATTGTCACCCGTAACCTCCGTACCGTCAACCGCAGGGTCTTCAGAAGAAACAACTACAGTCTTTGCATCCTTGAAAGAAGCCTTTCCGCGCAGAAGAGTAATGCCCTTGCCACCCAGCAGGAACTCTACGCCCTGCCTCAGCTGGCCAACGACTTCATTCTTGCGGGAGACCACCTTTCCAAAGTCAAAGCCATAGTTAAGGTTCTGGATACCAAAGGTTTCGCCAGCGGCAAGGTCCTCCAGGACCTCTGCATTCCGGCAGAAGCTCTTGGTTGGAATACAGCCCTCGTTAAGGCAGGTTCCCCCAACAGGCCCCTCAGAAATAATAACAACCTCAATTCCCTTTTTTGCAGCAGCCACTGCGGTCTCATAACCGCCCGGCCCCGCTCCTATAATTATCAGTTTCATGGTATTATTATATTATAAATCAAAATCTTGCAATAAAATTTAATGACGGCATTATACCCATGATTGACAATTGCTTCCATCGGCCATCATGAATAAAATACTGATATGGGTTATGACGGTTAGTCAGATTGAAGACGGAGAATGTCAAATCATACCCTTTACCATCCTTTTCCCATGAAAAAGTATAGCCGGCATCAATTCTGAAGCAGTACGGGAGCCGGAAATTATTCACATCACCATAAACATCAATTACCTGAAGCTTACCCTGGATATTCGGCAATAAAGCGACATACTGTCCTATAGGGTATGTCATCAGCGTTCCTGCCTCGTAAGACAAGGCCAGGCTGGCTCTCTGGGAGTGATTAAACCTTGATGTTTTGGCTTTATGCGTCACGTAAGAGGCATTTGCATTAAGAACATGCGGCCGGTCGAAGCGGAAAAAGAATTCACGCCCTTCATTTATTGCCGGATACTGCCGATGCGTTCTTGAATAAGTATATGCTGTCTCTAAACTAAATCTTCCTGTGCGGGCCGATACAGAGAGTTCAAAACCCTTTGATTTGCCCTTGCCCACATCCAGTTCCTGCTCATCCTTCACGTCTACCACCCCAAATACATGGGAAGCCTTAACAAAAGACACCAGGCCATCCATTTGTTTTGTGTAAAAACCTCCGGAGAATTCCAGGAACAAATTTTTGTTTACTGTTAACTCTCCAAATAATCCTACATAACCCTGCTTTGAAGTCTCCAATGGAAAAGTTTCATCGGCCGCATACATCAAATCTTGATTCCATCCGGTTGGAACTCCTTCCAAAACATGAAAAAACTGCGAATTCCTGTCGTAAGTTAATTCAAAGCCAAACTGCTTATATGCAAACACATCGGCCTTCAAATGAATGTCATCGTAGCTGTTGCTATAATCTTTATTCTTATAATTGTTATGCCGTATGCTGGCTTTGATATCATACAAATTTGGCTCTGTGAAAGAAACACTGCCAAAGAATGAAGATAATTTATTGTCCGAGATTCCGGCCCTGATACCTGAAATGTAATCCATTTTTCTGGTATTATGCTCTAAGCCCAAACCATAAGAGAAAATACCATAGGAGCGACTGTCAAACTTCAGTCGAACGCCCTTTTCTGTATTACGACTTTCCATCCCCAGATAATTGACATACCGGGAAGAATTAATGAGATAAAACTTATTACTTTCGGCCGATGATGCAAAATCAATAGTAGAAAAGCCGTTGAAATCAAAGACGCCGATTCCGGTCTGCAATTTCATGTTTATTCCGAACAAACTTTCCCAGGACCTGTATTGATGTCCCTTATCTGAAAAATCGTAGAAAAACTTATCGCCAGCCTTCAAAAAAAACATGTTTGCAGAAAAAACGTCAGACGGATTCCATGACAGTGTACTCATTAAATCGTATGCATATCCGCTCACATCTTCCAAGTCAAAACCTACAGCAATATTTGAATAACTGTTTAGGGCACCCAGGACAGATGGCGTAGCAGAACCCCTGGCCGAAGCCCTTAAAGTCAGGCTTTTAAAGATTGGGACCTCCAAATAGGCACCCTCCATGTAAGGAGAAGCAGATACACTCCCTTTGATTCTTTCCGCCTGTGACGATTTCAAAGAAATAGAAGTAATTGAAGATGTATAATTACCCGCCGCCCCGGAAAAACCGCCTTTCGCAAAAGACATTTCTTCAATCATTTGAGAAGGGAAGATAGATACAAGTCCCATCAGGTGATTATTGCGGTAAACCGGGATTCCGGCCAGTTCGATATGATTGTTACCGTTCCCGGCACCCCTTACAAAATAGCCGTTTGTTCCACCTACTGCCTGCAATACACCTGCCTTACCAGATGCAATTTTAAGAATATCGTTTTCCCCGGTGACAGAGAGTACTCTTGCCGTTATTCCAGGAGTGGCATGGTAATGACTGCCAAGTGTACGCACCCTGTTTGCGTTAACTACAGAACTATCAAGTTTCTCTGTCCAATCACCATTATTTCCTCCCTGTCCAAAAGCCGATATTACAGAAAAAACCAATATAATTGAGATACAATATTTTCGCATATCACTATACATCATATGGATTAGGTGGAGGGGACGATATCAAATAATAAACACCGAACACGCCTGTACCACCGGTGATGTTTGATTTGACTTTATAGTCATTCATCTGTTTTGCCGGATCATCAGGATCTATATGTATTGCCCGGTATATGAGAGATTTCAAGTATTCGTCATACTCAGTCGATGGTATAAATAACTGATTCTCAGGTACGCTGCCGCCTGCATTCCCTTCGAATCGTGCGCCAAAATAATACTCATTTGTTCCAATCAAACTAAAGCCATCAAGGTTCTGAATGCCATCATTTCTGACCTGTTTTGCTGGCTCAATAGGTTCCGGAAATGTATCAGTCAATGTAACTTTTTCGGAAAAGACTCCTGCATCATAATTAACAAACCAGAAAACATAATTCTCAGACGAATGTACCTGATTAAAACCATATTCTACGGAAGAATTAAATAATGTAGGAGCAATTGTAGTATGTGAATGAGCTACTTTTTTTCCATCAATGGAGATTTCTAAATAAAGATCCTTTTTTTGAATATTTATATGTCTAAAAGTTATAGTTTTTGTACCGAACAGAAAAGGGAACTCCCATGTTTCATCTTCGATTTCCGGAGCTATATGATAATTCGCGGTCCATTCTAAATCGGAGATACGTTCAAATATCACCTCATTGCTTCTGTCATTGTCCAAATACACAACAGCCTTTACCTCTCCCTTCAAAGGTTCGTAAACGTCAGCCTCAACAGACTTGTTGTAATGCATGTACAAATGTTGAACATCATCCACATTGTTCAGTGTACACATTACAACAATCTCTTTCTCAAACGCTTCAGAAAAATCGACATCATCCACGCATGAGTAAGTCATTAAGGCTACAAGAATTGGTAAAATGTATTTTTTAAACATTGTGCAATTGTTTAGATTTCTCCGCTACGACCTTCGGTCTTCGGTCGAAATGACAAAAAGAATCCTTCGGTCTTCGGTCGAAATGACATAAATGTAACTTCGGTCTACGATATATTGAGCCAAAGGATACTATCTGAAACCCGTGGCCACCCATGGCCATACGACCTCGTGCGGATAAACTATATAGGGAGTGTTGTCTTTCAAGGTCGTGCCACCCCCGTAGAAAACCCCAAAAAATAGAAATTTTTAGGGGCCCCGGTTGCTCACGCACAAACAGTAGAGTCCTGAAAGACAACACTCCCTATATTGGAATTAGTCACCGAATTTAAGGATGGGCTGGCGGGCAGCCGTAGTCTCGTCCGGGCGGAGGATAGGAGTATTGTGCGGGGCTCCGCGCAGAATCATAGGATCCTCCGCAGCCTCGTCGGCAATACGCCTCATCACCTCAATAAACTCATCAATCGTCTCCTTGCTCTCAGTCTCCGTAGGCTCAATCATAAGGGCCTGGTGGAACAGAAGCGGGAAGTAGATTGTAGGAGCATGGAACCCGAAGTCAAGAAGCCTCTTGGCAACATCAAGGGTAGTTGCACCATGGCCGTCTTCTGCCTTGGCAGCACCATCGTCAATAAGGCCATCGTAAACAAATTCATGCTTGCAGATGGACGGGATAGGCAGTTTGTACTTATCCTTAAGGCTCTCCTTGATATAGTTGGCACTCATGGTAGCAAACTTGCCGGCAAACTTGATATTCTGCTTGCCAAGCATAAGAATATATGCATAAGCACGCAGGATAACACCAAAGTTACCGTTGAAGCCAGAAACGCGGGTATCCGGGAGGAACTTTGCAAGATGCTCTGCAACACCTACAGGGCCGCTTCCGGGGCCACCGCCACCGTGAGGAGTACTGAAGGTCTTGTGAAGGTTAAGATGCATGATATCAAAGCCCATGTCTCCGGGGCGGACAACACCAAGAAGAGGGTTCATATTGGCGCCATCGTAATAAAGAAGGCCACCGCACTCATGAACAAGGGCCGCAATCTCCTTGATTTCCTTCTCAAAGAGGCCAAGAGTGTTAGGGTTAGTCATCATGATACCGGCAATGTCAGGGCCAAGCAGCGGCTTAAGGTCCTCTACATCAACAAGACCGTTGGCATTGGACTTAACCTCAACAATCTCAAGACCGCAGACGGCAGCACTTGCCGGGTTTGTACCATGGGCGCTGTCAGGGACAATAACCTTTGTACGGGCAGCATCGCCACGACTCATGTGGTACTGGCGCATAATCATAAGACCGGTAAGCTCTCCGTGGGCACCGGCGCAAGGCAGGAAGGTGAAGTGAGCCATGCCGGTAATAGCGGCAAGAGCCTTGTCCATTCCCTCATAAACCTCAAGGGCGCCTTTAACGGTAGAAGCCGGCTGAAGCGGATGCAGGCCGTTAAAACCGGGCATGGCGGCAACTTCCTCATTAATCTTGGGATTGTACTTCATGGTACAGCTGCCAAGAGGATAGAAGCCTGTATCTACGCCAAAGTTCATCTGGGAAAGATTGGTATAATGACGTACAACGTCAATCTCGCTAACCTGGGGGAGCTTGGGAGCCTCTGCACGCTTAAGATTTGCAGGGAGCTCACAGCAAAGGCAGCGGCCAAACTCATTCTCCGGAAGGGAATAACCGGTACGGCCTTCCTTGGAGAGTTCGAATATAAGTTTATCGTAGTACTTCATAGCTATACCTCCTTTACAAGTGCAACAAGGGCGTCAATCTCTGCCTTTGTGCGTTTTTCAGTTACACAGAAGCTAACGTAGCCTTCCTCTGTCTGAAGAGCTGCGAAGAAACCTCCGTCAAGAAGCTTCTGCTGTAGTTTCTCTGCGGGAACAAGCGGCTTAAGCACGAACTCCTTAAGGAAAGGAGCGTCCGGGAACACTTCCTGGAACTTACCTGTGGCAAGAAGCTCATCGTGCAGGTAATGCGCCCCGGCATAGCTAAGACCGTTAACCTTCTTGAGCCCCTTGGGGCCCATCAGGGAAGCGTAAACAGTTACCCAGAGGGCCATCAGGCTCTCATTTGAGCAGATGTTACTGGTAGCCTTCTCACGACGGATATGCTGCTCGCGGGCCTGGAGGGTAAGAACGAAGCAACGCTTACCATCGGCATCAACAGTCTGGCCTACGATACGGCCGGGCATCTTGCGAACATAATCCTTGCGGCAAGCCATGAAGCCAACATAAGGGCCGCCATAGCAAAGCGGAATACCAAGAGCCTGTCCGTCACCAACTGCAACATCGAAGCCCCATTCACCCGGAGTCTTAATGACTGCAAGGGCGGAAGGGTCGCAATATTCAACAACGATGGCCTTGTTCTCATGCACAAGCTCTGCAAAGCCGGCATAGTCTTCTATGATACCATATCTGTTGATTGCAGGGACGATGATTCCGGCAACGTCGCCGGTAGCGAGCTCCTTACGGAGGCTCTCAATGCTGGTGCGGCCGTTCTCCAACTCTATGTATCCGAGAGGATTGCCATAGAACTTGGAATAAGTTTCCACTACCTTGAGCACATTGGGAAGGAGTCCCTTTGAAAGCAGAACGCGGGGTTTCTTCTTTGCGCAGGCGATGGCCATGCGAACTGCCTCTGCTGCCGCGGTAGGGCCGTCGTACATGGATGCATTGCTGATGTCCATGCTGGTGAGCTCGCATACAGTAGTCTGATACTCAAATATATAGCGAAGCGTTCCCTGGGAGATTTCTGCCTGATACGGGGTGTATGCGGTAATGAATTCCGACCTCTGGGTGAGGTAAGGAATCACAGAGGGAGTGTAATGGTCGTAAGCACCGGCGCCAACGAACACCTTCAGCTTGGTATCCTTGGCATCCAGGCCGGCGAAGAAGTCGCGAACCTGCTGCTCTGACATTGCGTCAGGCAGGTTGTACTCACCCTTGTAGACGAAGTCCTTAGGAACATCGGCGTAGAGGTCATCCAATGACCCAACGCCGATGCGGTCCAGCATTGCACGGATATCGTCCTCTGTGTGAGGAAAATATGCGAAGCCTGCCATAGCCTACTCTGTGATTTTTGCGTATGCGGCTGCATCAAGGAGGTTGTCCAGCTCTGAAGCGTCGCTCATTTTAACCTTGATGATCCAGTTTGCGTAAGCATCGGCATTGATAAGCTCCGGCTCATCCTCAAGTGCCTCGTTTACCTCTACAACGGTTCCTGATACAGGGCTGATAAGGTCGCTGGCGGCTTTTACGCTCTCAAGTGCACCGAAGTCTTCACCTGCGATTACGTCGTCGTCTACATCGGGCATATCTACATAAGTGATGTTACCCATTTCTTTCTGAGCGAAGTCAGAAACACCTACAACGGCGATGTCGCCTTCAACTTTTACCCATTCGTGTGACTCGCTGTAAAGGAGTCCTTCAAGTACTTTTGACATAGTTTTAATAGTTATTTAGTTTATAATTAATCAGTTATTATTGAAATAAAACATATGGTCCAGAGGGCATGGACCCTTATTTTTAGCCCTCTGGACCATATGTTTTATTTTTTATATCTTGTTTGATAGAAACGCTTCTTGACAACCTTGCCCGGGAAAACACGCTTGCGGATGTGAATCCAAAGCGGAGTATCAAGGGCAGCGTAAGCCTTGTCTACAAGGGCGAAGCAAATGCTCTTATCAAGGGAAATTGAGTGATAACCCGTGGTAACAACGCCAACCTCAGTGCCATCCTCAAGCTCAACGGGATATCCGGCACGCGGAATAGCCTTGTCCTCAATCTCTATACCAACAAGCTTCTTGGAGATTTCACCTGCCTTCTGGGCAGCAAGGGCGTCTTTGCCGATGAACTCTTCTTTATCCATCTTGCAGAACATTCCAAGACCTGCCATTACAGGGCTGATGTCTGCGCTGAGCTCGTCTCCATAAAGAGGAAGACCGGCCTCGAAGCGAAGGGTGTCGCGGCAGCCAAGACCGCAGGGTACTACGCCTGCTGCAAGAAGCTGCTTCCAGTAAGCGACAGTCTGCTCCGGAGTTGCATAAACCTCAAAACCATCCTCTCCGGTATAACCGGTACGGCTTACGATAACTCGTTTTCCGTCAACCTCGTAATTGCGGAAAGTATAGAAACCAAGCTCTGAGGCTTCCTTGAAACCAAGTACTTCCATAATGGTTTTCTCTGCATCAGGGCCCTGGACAGCAATCTGGCCCCAAAGAGGAGACTGGTTGTCAACTACAACATCGTAACCGGCAGCCTGCTCCAGCATCCAAGCATAGTCTTTGTCAATGTTGGCTGCATTAATAACCAGGAGGTATTTGTCCGGCTCAAACTCCTTATAAACCAGAAGGTCGTCTACGGTGCCGCCATCAGGATAAAGCATCATTCCGTAAAGCACCTGACCGTCTGCCATAGGGCGGATGTCATTGGTAAAGATGTGGTTAACATATTTTTGGGCGTCCCTGCCGCTGATGAAGACCTCTCCCATGTGGGAAACGTCGAACATACCAACGGCACCTCGTACTGCAAGATGCTCAGTTGTGATGTCACTGTACTGAATAGGCATCATGTAGCCGGCGAAAGGGCTCATTTTTGCTCCAAGCTCAACATGGCTGTCGTAGAGCGGGGTAATTTTCAGATTCTCTTCCATAGTGTTATTTGTTGTTAATACTATTTGCCGATTTTTCCGGGAACAGCAGTCCAAGAAGGCTTTCAGCCGACAGTCCCATTATTCCCAAATCTTTATTTTCAAGCGCTTTGCCGATGACATCCTCCTCCAGCGGCAGCCCTTTGATGGCAGCCTCCAGCTCTTCCGCCGCACTCTCCCTTGTCTGGAAAAAATCGCCCTCTAGGCGCACTGAACCAATGATTTCATTATTAAGACCGATGACTACCTTAACCTCTCCTGCGCCCTCTACGCGGCCGCCGAAGGACACGCTGTAGCTGTGTTGCTTCCCTTCCAGGAAGGCAGGGTCAAGATAAGTCTGTTCTATGCGGTCAATCTCTGCCATATCAGCCTCCGACAGCACAACCTCATCAAGTTTTCCAGCAGCATCGGCACAGAAAAAGCTGATAAGATGGCGTTTGAAGGCCTCCAGCCCCACTGGCTTGCGGACAGCTTCCAATTCTTCCTTAAGGTTGGTGACGTGGCTGCGAACGGAGCTTACGCCTTTACTGCTGATTTTTCCATGCGAAGGGGTGATTGCGGCCACAAGCGCCTCAAAATCAACATCATACATCATTGTTCCATGGACGATGCTGCCCTTCGGGAGAAGGGAGAAGGCGTTGCCGGAGACTTTGCGTTCGCCAATCATTACGTCGTTCCTTCCGCTAACCTGCGCATCGACGCCAAGACGGCGGAGGCAAAGGGCCACCTGGCTAAGGAAACGGCTGAAGGTGAAGGCGACGTCGGTTCCGTCGCAGACGTAAGAGAGCATCACGTTGCCAAGGTCTGCGTACACGCAGCCGCCACCGCTTTTGCGACGGAAGAACTTGACATCGTGGGATTTGCAGTAATTCAGATTGACCTCGGCTTCCATTACCTGATTACGGCCGAAGATTACAGTTGGGGGTACTTGCCAGATGAAGAAGGCTTCCCTCTCTCCCCTTTCTGAAGGCGGGACCAGGGCGGTCAGGTGTGCGGCAACGAATTCTTCCATTGCCAGATACCAGACCAGTCTTTTCTGACCATTTTCAGGTAAAGCTATATGCTTCATTAATGCCTTGCGGATTAAAAAAATTACTTCATTTCTTTAATCCTTCAAATATAGAAATAAATTTTGATATATCTTATTGTTTACGTCAGAGTTCTTAATGAAATCTTTTTCGGCACCTCCCTTGGCGGCCGTGAGTTCCCCGCAGACGTCAGTTCCGAGCAGTCTTCCGCTGCCGGCGACGGTGCCGCAAATTTCAAGAAGGGTATCAAGTGTCATCGTTCCCTGGCTCCAGTCTGTGGACGCGAATTCCGGGGCCAGGACGTCTTTGTCAACGGACAGGTAAACCGGCTCCTGAGAGGCTTCCAGCCATGTTTTCAGGGCGGCCAATTGTTCCTTTCCGCTGTCCTTTTCTTCCCGTGGAAGCACTGTCAAACGGTCACCGAAGCCTTCTGTTTCCCCTGCAAGTTCAGGGTCGATTCCTATTATTATGACCCTTTGCAGCATGGGCATTCTTTCAAGGGCCCATCGGACCCAGCCGCCGCAGCTCAGGATGTCTCCGCCGAAAGCCGGAGACTGCATGTCCGGGTGATTGTCCAGCAGCACCAGAGAGAATGGCTCACGGATTCCTTCGAGCATCAGGGCCGATACGTAGTGGTAGTCTCCGGAGTCAATAAAATTTAGAGATTTCTCCACTCGCTTCGCTCGGTCGAAATGACAGGCGGACTCCCCTCGCTCGAAATGACAGGCGGACTCCCCTCGGTCGAAATGACAGGTGTCATTCCGAGCGGAGTCGAGGAATCTCAAAATCTGCTCCCTTGCCGCCTCATCACAATAGCAGGACGTACCCCCTAACCCCGTAAAATCAACGCACTCAGCCCCCGCCGGAAACCCATACTCCCGTTCCCGGTACACCCCCGAAAAACTATATACCCTTATTAACAATTGCTAGATTGCTAAACGGAAACCAAATGTACTTTTAATATTGATTTTGGGAACAACAGTCCTGTGACTAACCGTGCAAACCTTGTAAGGGCTGGCAGCACTACCGCCACGCACAACACCCTCATTAACCCACTCCCAAACATTCCCTGACATATCATACAGCCCAAGCTCATTATCATTCAAAGAACGAACATTCGCCGGAGCCCCCTTCACAGAATTATCCAGATTAACGGCCACAAAACGCGCATAAGCACTGCCACTGAACAAAGTGTTACCATCATTCTGGCCACCACGCGCAGCATACTCCCACTCAGCCTCGGACGGAAGACGGAACTGCCTGCCAGTAAGCTCGTTAAGCTTCAGGATAAACTCCTGCGCACGATACCATGAAACATTCACAACAGGCTTCTTAAGCTCATTAGGATAGTTTCCAAGCGGAAGCCAGCCCATAACCTCAAGCCAGAGCCCCGCAGTCACCTCAGCATCAGCAATCTCAAAATCCTCTACCGTAGCAGTCGTCACAGCAGGCTCATTATCAGCCCCGCTGCCGGTACGGTCCCCCATCTGGAAAGTACCGCCCTTCACAGCCTTCATAACGACAGTCTCACTTCCAACGGTGATTTTCTCATTGGCACACACATGCTCGCGGCTGGAAACATCGCCATTTAAAGCCAGCTCATACCTTTGAGGAACAGGATAACCGCTGACAACAGCAAGACGGACGGTCAGGGCACCGGACTTGGTTGCAGAAGGAAAAGCATTCCTGGACGAAACCGTACGGCAAGTATTCATAGTAGTGCCCTCCTTGAATTTGTCTGACACCCACTCTGAATACTTCAAATCCTGGGCAAAAAGGCCGGTATAAGCCGCATGCTCATAAATAACCTCCGTAGGCACAATGAACCTGATTCCAAGAGTCTTTGAAAGCTTCTTGGCAAAAGACTCGCAATCACTTAAGGAAACATTGGTAACAGGCTGGTCAGCCGCCTTCACAGCAGAAGGATTGCTGCCAGTTACAGCCTCCCAAAGCGCCTGGCTTACAGGCTTTTCCATAATAGAATAGCCATTAACCATAACCTCCTCAAAGGCATCGGCATTCTCTACCTTCCGGCCAGTGCGAAGCATCCTGAAAGTGAAAAATCCGCCTTCAGAAGACTTCATATTGAAAGTAACGTTGCCAACGGTATAAGACGGCTGAACATCAACTATCGACGGATAATTATCAGAACCTCCGCAGGCTGCCACCATTACAGCTGCGGCAACCAGGACCAATGTGTTAAGTATTCTCTTTATCATAGCATAAATTATTTTCAATCAAACAAATATAGTCATTTAAGATGGAATTTTTAAGAATTATTGTATTTTTGCAATGAATGAAGAACTTTTTACTGATAATACTGCTTGCTTTTTCTGCTTCAAGGCTTTCCGCCCAAACCACGGATTACTGCGATTCACTGCAATCCAGGCCAAGTGTTTGGGCCGCATCAGGATACACCATAGCCATTAACGGAGCGGTCTGGGCCTATGACAGATATATTCAAAAAAGCGAATTCGCCAAGATTAATGCAAAAACAATAAAGAACAACTTCAAAACCGGCTTTGTCTGGGACAGCGACCGCCTTGCCACCAATCACCTTGGGCACCCCTTTAACGGCGGCCTCTACTTTCTGGCCAGCCGAATGAGCGGCTTTAACTTCTGGCAGTCACTGCCTTTTTCCACCGCCGGAAGCCTTATTTGGGAATTATTTGCAGAAAAAGAGCCGCCGGGATTTAACGACCTCCTTGCCACCTCACTCACAGGCGCCGCCTTTGGAGAAGTTATGCACCGCGGGCTTGATTATGTACTACACCGCAATTCAAGGAGCCGCTTTCCTCTCACCCTCAACCTTACACTTGGAGACCGTTTTATGGCCGATGGTGCCGATATCACCCATGGCGGTCATTATCCGACTCTGTCCCTTGACCTTGAATACGGAGACGCCTTTGACGCCTCCGAAGACCGTCCCTTTGATTATTTCTTCGGGAGCACAACGATGCACCTTGGCTCATCCAACACCCAGCCCCTTTTTGGCGCCATGAGCATAACAGGACGGCTCTGGGGCAAAGAACTGGAGACCGGCGAAAACGCCAGCGCCCTCTTTGGCATATGGCAGCAATACGATTTCTATCACAACAGGTACGCCCGTGAAGATGAGGCGAATCCCCTCTTCAATTTCTCTGAGACCGTGGCGGCAGGCCCCGGCCTGATGTTCCGCCAGGAAGGCAGCAGCGCTACCCTGCAGCAAGCCCTGTTCGCAGACATCATAGCCCTTGGCGCAGTAGAAAACCCCAACCTCTTCATAATCGAGCGCCATTACAACATGGGCAGCGGCTTTGCCCTTAAATCCCTGACTTCCATTAATTTATGGGAAAGGATAAAGCTCTCTTTCCAGGCGAAAGTATTCTACCTCAACACCTGGGGCAACTACACTTCCGCCGCCAGGACAGATGTAGAAACAGGCGTCCTTGACCCCCTCTACACAGATACAATGGGAGACAAAGGCTATTCCTGGGCCTTCGTACTCTCTCCGGAACTTGACATAAACGTTACCGGACATTGGGGCCTGAGACTCTCCGCCACCCGTCTTGGACGTGACTCCCGCTACAAATACTATCCGGACTCAAAGGCCCGCACCACGGAATTCCGCCTGGGCCTAAGATATACCCTTTAACACAAAGAGGTCGACCAAAAAATTTGGCCGACCTCTTTACTGCGGGTTTAACCCTTAAAGATTAATACTGAACGACTTTGGGAAGTTCCTTAGCCTGGTCAATCATCTTCTGGAGCTCTGCTGCGGTGGGAACCCTCTTTGTGCGATGCTCTTTTTCATTAACCTCAAGCATTGTTTTCTCAAGGTTAGCTGCATTGCGGTGTGCGAGCTCTGCAACAGTATCAACACCAGCTGCCTCAAGAAGCTCAGAGAACTGAGGGCCTATGCCCTTGATTCTGCAAAGGTCTGCATGGTTAACCCATGTGAGGATGAGTTTGCCGGAGATTCCGGTGGTATCCTCAAGTTCCTTGCGGCCCTTGGGGGTGCTGCCTTTTTCAAGAAGCTGATCTACAGTAGCAACACCTGCAGCGATGAGCTTTTCTGCGTATACAGGACCGATGCCCTGGATGTCAACAACATTGTAACCCATAATCGTTTAATTTAAAAGTTGTTATTGAATAAGTTATTTATATGTTCTTAAAATAAAGTCGCTCAAATTTACTGAATCCTGTTCAGAATTCCAAAAGAAATTTAACCGATTTAATCAGCTGGCTCGAAGCCATAGTACTGTCCTTTGCGGGTAATAGGAATGCCGGACTTCATCCACGCAGGCATCGGGGCATCCTTAAGATAATGGTCAAAGAACTGCTGCAGGCGGCGGGAAAGGTCTTTGCAATTGCGCCTCTCGCGAAGGTTGTGAGCCTCGTCATTATACTCAAGAAGCCATGCCGGCTTACCAAAGCGGCGCAGGTTGCTGAAGAATTCTATACCCTGGTACCACGGCACTGCACCATCGGCATCATTGGCCATAATGAGAACCGGAGTGGTCACATGATCTACGAAGAATACGGGGGAATTTTCTACATAAAGGTCAAGGCCGCCTTCGTCCCAAAGGGATTTGCCGATGCGGCTCTGGCCGTGCTCGTACTGCATTGCACGGGCAACACCGCTCTCCCAGCGGATTCCGCCGTAAGCACTTGTCATGTTGCCAACGGGAGCACCTGCTCCTGCGGCACGGAACATGTCGGTACGGGTAACAAGGTAAGCCACCTGGTATCCTCCCCAGCTCTGGCCCTGGATAGCCATACGCTCCTTATCTATGAAGGAGAACTGCTCGCACATGGCCTCTGCACCGGAGCAGATGCAATTGTAAGCGCTCTCTCCGGGATGGCCGGACTCATAAACTATATCTGGAATGAACACTGCATAACCGTTGCTCACGTACATGGGGATATTCACGGTAGAACGTGAAGGAGCAGGCTGCCTGTAAGAATACAAAGACTCAGAGTACTTCTCATAGAAGTAAATCATAAGAGGAAGCTTGGTACCCTCGGCCACATCGTCCGGGACAAAGAGCAAACCGTCCAGCGGAGTTCCGTCATAAGCCTGCCAGTGAACAAGCTGCACGTCACCCCAACGGTAGTTAGCCTGCTGGGGATTGATGGAAGTGAGCTTGGTGGCACCGGAGAACACCTTGTCCAAAGTCACCTTGAAAGCGGCGGGATAGCCCTTCTTTCCGGCCTTAGGGGCATAGAGGTAAAGGTCATAAGGATTACGGAAATTACCCTTCTGGAAGGCCACCACGGCAGCATTTTCCGCCTTCACGACATTACCGTAAACGAAGCCGTTCCTGAACCACTGGGGCACAGAACGCTTTACGGAAGGAATGCTTGCGAAGCCGTTTTCCTTTGTACCCTCGTCATAAGTTGTGAAATAAAGAGGCTCGCCAAGGGCCCACACATGGGCGGCGCCAAGGCGCATGTCCGCGGGATTAATCCTGTGGTCAACAGGGTCCGCAAGGCGGAAGCGTACGTTGTTCTGGCGTCCTTCGCCATCTGTCAGGCATTCGATGGAGCTGCCGTTTGCAGCGAATTTCCACACATCGTACCTGTCGCAGATAAGAACGTATTCGTCATTCTCTGTCCATGAAGGCCTTCCGTCATAAGGACCGGGATAATGCGGATGGTCATCCTCTTCATCGTAGAAATTGGTGCGGCAGTCTGCCGTAAGGCACACAATCTCATCGGTAGCAAGGTCATAAGTATACCACTGAAGGTCATCGCAATCGTACCAGTAAGCATATTTTCCGGCAGGAGATAGCCTCGGAGAGCCTGCAACCTTCTCCAGAATCTTGCGGCGGGAACCATCGGTCAAAGATACCAGGTAAGCATCGTTGTAAGGATTTGAATCCCAGTAAGCAGAGAGCTGGTAGGGGGAGCGGTCTACAACAAGAGCCCAGGCACCGTCGCCGTTGCCGTAATGGCTTACCCTGTCAGCGAAGCTTGTTCCAAGGGGCGTTACCTCCCCTGTCTTAGTACTGATGACGGCAGGGCTTACATATTTCTCAAGACGGCTTTTCATTACCTTCTGCATAGGAGGGGTAAGAATGGCGTCCCAGTTCCAGATATCAAGGCGGGCGGATTCAAAATCCACTATTGATGAGTCCTTGGGGGCGGTGTACTGCGCTGTTCCGGCGAAAATCCTGTCTCCGGAAGCAGAGAAAACCGGAGCAGCATTCTGATTGAAGATATTGCCATCGGCATTATATGAAGCCGGTACAAGCTCACGGGCGGGGCCTCCGTCAGACAGCATAATTGCGCAGTGGCGGTCTCCCCCACGCTCTGTGGAAACGGAATCCTGCGAAGCCAGGAAAACCAGTTCGCCACCCTGGCGGCTGAAATTCATTGAGCCATAGAACTTCCAGTCCTGATGCACACTTGTACGCGTCCTTGTGGCAAGGTTGTAAAGGACTACTTCCCTGCGGGAAAGGCTGTCTTTCTTCTCTTTCTTGAATATGAGTCCAAGGTTCTGTCCGTCACGGCTGAGAGTGTAGGAATCAACGTTTTTAAGGGTATCGGCCCACTGTGAAGAAGGGTCAAGGATGACGGTTTTCTTATCCAGCGAATACACCACGTAAGGCATGGCGTCAAAGCCGGTCTTAAAGCCAGTCACACCGGCGAACTTTTTGATTTCCAAATTCTTAAGGTTGATAACTGCGAGGGAATCCTTTGGCATCTGCTCCTTTTTCTTCTTGGAAATCCTGGCCTTTCTTGTGTCCTGGAAGGCAGGTTTTACAAGGCAGTAAGCCCAGTCTCCCGCAGGAGAAATCTTAAGGCCGTCGCCGCGGGGTATTTCAAGCAGTTTCCCGTCTGTGGTTCGCTTGATGAAAAGAGTCCCGTCACCTTCCTGCGGAAGAACGGACCATGAAAGGAAAACACCGTCCGGACTGAGCGCGGTACCGGTCACTCTTTGCCATGAATCATAGACATCATGAGTCATGGCCGGCTTCTGGGCCATTGCCGCAGCACCTGCCAAAAGAATGGCTACCGCAGCTGTAAATACCTTTCTCATAATTATTTGATTATTTCGTTTGCCAAATTTTCAAGGGCAGCCTTGTCATCTTCCTTCATAACGCTCTTAAGGGTGACAACCGGCTCCAGAACCTCCATCTCCTTAAAGCCGGAGACCATGTCTTTCATTATCCTGCCGGCGCACGGTGCCCATGAGCCGTTTTCTACAATGCCGATGCGGCGCTTCTGCCATGCCTTGTCCTGAAGGTGATGGAGGAAATCATACATCGGAGGGAAGAGACCGCCGTCATAAGACGATGCTGCCAGCACCACCTTGTTATAAGAGAAAGCGTCTTCCACAGCCTCCGACACCTCCATACGGGCGACGTCTATCACCTTGGCTTTCAAGCCTTTAGCTGCAATAATCTCTCCAAGCACTTTGGCAGCCTTTGCAGTGCCTCCGTGGATGGATGCATAAGCTACCAGCACACCTTCCTTCTCTGCCTCATACCTGCTCCATATATTATATAGGCCGATATACTTTTCAAGTTCCTTCCGGAGGATGGGCCCGTGTGCGGGAGCTATCGCCTTTACATCAAGGGCCGATACTTTCTTGAGGAGGGTCTGGACAGGGGTGCCGTATTTGCCGCAGATATTGAAATAATATCTCCTGGCCTCGCAGGCCCAGTCTTCCTCATCCTCACCAAAGAATCCGCATTTGGACAGGGCTCCGAATTTTCCGAAGGCATCGGCGCTGAAAAGGGTGCCGCTGACGTTGTCATAGGATACCATAACCTCAGGCCAGTGAACCATGGGGGCGCCCAGGAATTTCAGGCTGCGGCCGCCAAGGTCAAGCGCCTCCCCTTCCTTAAGGGCCAGGGTGCGGCCGCTGAAGTCAGCCTCCGGGAAGAACTGCGCCAGCATCTGGACCGCCTTGGCAGAACAGGCGACTGTAAGGCCGGGATAAAGTTCCATTACTCTTGCAATTACTGCGGAATGGTCAGGCTCCAGATGATGGATTACCAGATAGTCCGGCTGGGCCCCGGCAAGGGCTTCCTGCAAATTGGCAAGCCACTCATCAGCCTTCCTTGCGTCTGCGGTATCAAGTATCGCAATTTTCTGTCCTTTAAGTAGATATGAATTATAGGCCATCCCTTCGGGAACGGGATACTGGCTTTCAAAGAGATCAAGGTCAAGGTCATCGACTCCGATGTAAAAAAGATTCTCTGATAATTGTTTCATAAGTGTTAAAATCTATTTCTTATACTGATAATGCAAATATAATTAAAAAGTTTTATTAAATTTGCCTTTTGAGAATATAACATTTAAAACTAAGGATATGGCAAAAGAACAATCAGTAAGAATACAAACATCACTTCTTAATGCTGCAGAGAAGAAAGCCCTCATATGGCTGGCAGAAAGGCAGCCAAAATGGATGACATCGGACACGCTCACGTTCATCGGCTTCCTCGGAGCCGTTGTTATCGCCGTAGGCTACGCCCTTTCTGCAAATCCGGCCTTCCTCTGGCTCGCAACCGCAGGATGGATTCTCAACTGGTACGGAGACTCCCTGGACGGCACTCTGGCCCGCGTACGCAAGCAGCAGAGGCCTATTTACGGTTTCTTCATCGACCATACCGTAGACTGCATCAATGAGTCCTTCATGATTATCGGTATAGGAATGTCCCCTTTCATGCAGTTTGACATAGCAATCCTCTGCCTCGTGGCATATTTGCTCATTAGCGTTTACGTTTATATCAGCGCACATCTGAAGGGTGAATTCAAACTGACCTACGGAAAGATGGGGCCCACAGAACTCAGGGTTATCATGATTATCGTGAACACGCTCTGGTTCTTCATCCCCTGGCTCAGGGAATATCGTCTTGAAGTAAACGCCTTCAACGATGTTTACGTATTCTCAGTGCTTGACTTCGTAGGAATTTTCCTCTTCGCCGGTATTATGATTGCATACCTTGGCAGCCTTATTAAAGACGGCCGCGAGTATGCCAAAGCAGACCCCCTGAAGAAGAATGTTGAATAAGTACAAACAGCTGATTATCCGCATCATAGCCTTCTCCACATCAACCCTTGCCGGTTTTGTGGTGGATATGGTTGTGCTCTGGATTTTCTCTCGTTTTGTACTTAACGGCACCTACGCCGGACAGTTTATTTTCTCCAACCTGATTTCATTTGAATGCGCCGTGCTGGCGAACTTTGCCTGCGCATACTTTTTTGTATGGCGGGACAGGATTTCGCAGCGTTCGGTAAAGTCTTTCTTCAGGCATTACCTGGGGTATAACCTGTCTTCCACAGGCGGTTATTTCATCCAGCAGGGAGCCATCCTGCTATTCAGCTGGTGGTTCGGATGGGATGTGCTAATATGCAAGATACCAGCCCTGTGCATATCGGGAGGAATTAACTTTGCACTTAACGAGTGGGTGGTCTTCCGCAAGAAGACGCCGATTCAGGAAGAACCTAAGGAGGAACAGGACGATGCCACTTCTGGACAATAAGCAGCTGCAGGAAATGCACCCCTTCTTCGGGAAGCCGATTGGGCGCTTCACCGCCAAAATCATGAAGAAGGCCCTTTCCCTGAACAGATTCATAGAGGTTTATGAAGCCAGCGGGGCCGATGGTTCCCGAGGGCCGGATTTTGCCCGCAATGTGTGTTCCGTGCTTGGGGTCAACTATCAGGTAGCAGGGCTCAGGAACCTGACGGATTTCCCTGACGGGCCCTTCATCGTTGTAAGCAACCATCCCTACGGAGGCCTTGACGGCATCATCCTGGTAGATTTGGTGGGGCACGCAAGGGCAGGATTCAAGATAATTGTAAACCAGTTTATTTCCATACTGGAATACATGTCTCCCAGCTTCATAAACGTAACCCCTACGGGTAAGGAGCGCAAGGCGGCGTCGGCAGTAAGCATTCAGGGTATAAAGCAGGCGCTGGACCAGGTCAGGAGCGGCCTGCCGCTGGGAGTCTTCCCGGCAGGAGCCACCTCCAACCTTGACAAGAAGTCCGGCCAGGTCTTTGACAGGCCGTGGCAGGAGGCTATTATCAAGGTAATCAAAAAGGCCTCAGTTCCCGTGCTCCCGGTACGTTTCCTGGACAGGAATTCCAATACCTTCTACAGACTCGGGAAGCTCAGCCACACGCTTCGCGCCATGCGCCTTCCCAAGGAAGTTATCAACAAGGGCGGCAAGAGAGTCAGGCTGATTATTGGCGAACCCGTTTCCGTAGAGGAGCAGAAGGCCTGCAAAGACATCCAGGAGCTGAGCGACATGCTAAGGGGCAAGGTTTACAATATGCCGATCCCTGATAAATTTGAATTCAGAAACGATATTTCATTATGAGCCGGAGGCCGGAAATTGCCATTATAGGGGCAGGGGCGGCCGGCTGTTTTTGCGGAGCTGTTCTGGCCGAGCGCGGCACAGACGCCGGGATAACTGTATTTGAAGCAGGACGGCGTCCGCTTGCAAAAGTTGCGGTGACGGGTGGCGGCAGATGCAATCTAACCAATTCATTCAGAGGCATTTCCACCCAGAAGGCATATCCCCGAGGAGCACGCCTTATGAAGCGTCTTCTGGCCGGTTTTTCAAACACCGATGCCTGCGACTGGTTCACCGCCCACGGCGTTGACCTTGTCCTTCAGGACGATGAGTGCGTTTTTCCAAAATCCCAGGATGCGATGCAGATAGTGGGGACCCTGCTCTCCTGCCTGAGGCGAGGCGGCGTATCCGTTGAAACGGAAGCTCCGGTGCGAAGCATCGAGCCCTTGCCTTACGGCGGTTTCATCCTTCATTTTGAAGGAAGACCTTCTTTCAGGGCCGATGCCGTAGTTGTAACTATCGGGGGCCTCTCTTCCGCCAGGATGCAGGAACTATTCCAAGGCCTTGATATAGAACTGGTTAAACCCGTGCCCTCCCTTTTTACCATTAAGACCGATTCGCCAGTTACCGGCCTTGCCGGCACGGTGGTGAAGGATGCCTCCATCAGCCTGCAAGGCACCAAATTAAGCGCAGAAGGGCCCCTTCTTATAACTGACTGGGGCTTCAGCGGGCCGGCGGTTCTCAAGCTGTCTTCCCATGGGGCAAGGGTCCTGTCTGAAAACGGCTACAAGGGTACCGTGGCTGTAAACTGGATGCACGGGAGCAGCGAGCAGGATATCCGCTCCTGGATTGAAAGACAGTCAGTTGCATCTCCTGAGCGGCAGATATCGGCCCTGCACCCGGAAAAATTAAGTTCCCGGCTATGGAAATTCATTTTAGATAAGGCAAGTATAAAAGAAAATACTAAATTTGCACAGCTAAGTTCCAGGCAGACAGGCAGATTGTGTTCCGCCCTTCTTAGTGACTGCTACCCTGTTACAGGCAGGGCCCGCTTCAAGGAGGAGTTTGTAACCTGCGGCGGGGTCGCTCTTGGAGAGGTCTTTCCGGCATCGCTGGAGAGCAGGCGGTACGCAGGGCTGTATTTTGCCGGCGAGGTATTGGATATTGACGCCATAACCGGCGGATTCAACCTGCAGGCAGCCTGGACTACTGGGTTTACGGTTGCCGGCAGCATCGGCAATAAATTGAATAACAAATAATTAAGATAAGGATATGGCTAAGAAACAATGCACCGTGGTTCTTCTTACCGGAGGCAGCAGCGGAATCGGCGCCGCAACGGCAGCTATGCTGGCAGACAAGGGTATCAAGGTTTATGCTACCTCCAGAAGCGGCAAGGCTCCGGAAAATGACAACATTGTGCCACTGGTGATGGACGTTAACAGCGAAGAGGCTGTGAAGGAGACGGTTTCACACATCATCAGTCTTGAAGGCCATCTTGACGCCGTAATCTGCAATGCAGGAAACGGAATCGCCGGTGCGGTGGAAGATACTTCCATAGAGGAGGCCCGCTATCAGTTTGAGACCTGCTATTTTGGCAGCGTGAAGACTATTGACGCCTGCCTGCCCGTTTTCAGGCAGCAGGGCTTTGGAAAAATCATCACGGTCACTTCCGTTGCAGCCTTCATCCCTATCCCCTTCCAGGCCTATTATTCTTCCGTTAAAGCGGCCTTGCTGATGCTTACAAAAGCCTTGTCGCTGGAGGTTAAGCCTTTCGGCATCCAGTGTTGCAGCGTGCAGCCGGGAGATACAAAGACCGGTTTCACATCTGCCCGTAAATATACGGCTAAGGCATACGACGGTGCGTACACCGACACTATGAAGCGTTCTGTGGCCAAGATGGAGAAGGACGAGCAAAACGGCATGCCGCCGGAGAAGATTGCCAAAGCCATTTATAAACAGCTGAAAAAGAGGAAGATGCGCCTTAACGTAACACCCCGCTTTGACTACAGGGCGATTGAGGTTCTGGCCAAGCTTCTGCCTACCAAAATGATAATGTGGCTTGTAGGGAAACTGTACTGTTAAAACTATTCATCTAGCCTGAGAGACTTATGCTCAAGAGCCTTAAAGATTTTTTGCTGAAGAGTGAGGCGCCACGTCAGGAGCTGTTGCCAATTGAATGGCTTACAGTTGGTTACGTTGCGTTCACATCTATAGTAATGCTAATCTTCGGTTCCCGGATGACCGATATTGCACAGATGATTCTGCTTCGTGCCGGGGCCCTTGCAGTTGTTGGCTGCGGGTTTTATCTTTACAGAAGGTTTCCCGTCAAGTTAACCTTGATGCTTCGCGTAGCTGTTCAGGTTGGCCTGCTGGCTTTCTGGTATCCGGACTTGTACGGGATTTGCAGGATTTTTCCTAATGCCGACTACCCTTTCGCGGTTCTGGAGCAGCATATCTTCGGTTGCCAGCCGGCCCTTCTTTTCTCTGAGGTTTGCACTTCCAAATTCCTTAGCGAGTGCTTTTACATGGGATATTTCTTCTACTTCCCCATGATTGCGCTTGTGCTAATTTATTATTTCATTGCCCGCCCGGCCGGCTTTGAAAAATGCGCTACAATTATTCTGGGGGCCTTTTTTACCTATTATCTGGTATTCATGTTCCTGCCCGTGGCCGGCCCGCAGTATTACTTTAACGCCATTGGCCTGGATGCTGCATACGCAGGGGATTTCCGCCCCGTGGGTGACTGGTTTAACAGCAATATAGATATGCTTGAGCCACCGGGATGGAAGGAGGGGTTCTTCTATAAAACCCTCGCTGTCGTTCGCGACAGCGGGGAGCGCCCAGTGGCCTCTTTCCCCAGCAGCCATGTGGGAGTCAGTACAATTCTTATGGTCATGGCTGTAAAAGCCCGCAGCAAAGGGCTTTTGGCTGTGCTCACTCCCCTCTGGGTTTTCCTTTGCTGCGCAACTATTTTCATCCGCGCCCACTACGTAATTGACGTAATTGCCGGCTTCATCACCGCCCCTCTTGTTTACCTTCTTTTGAACAGGATATTCAAAAAGAGCACTACTTCTGGAACATCCTATCATGTAATAAGCAAAGACACCAAATCCACCTCCTGAGCCTTCAGCAAGCTGAATGGATGCAGTTGTAGTCTGGCCTGCTCTACCAGCCTTGGTCTGCGGTACATACACACCAAATGAAACGGCATCGCTTGTAGGCGGCGCCTGATGAACTTCGTTCTTGGAGCAAGCGCTCAGAACGGCAGCCGCCGAAGCAGCAAATAAAAGAAGTTTTCTCATAATAAAATGATTTTAAAGAATTAATATATTGTTTTTTAATAACTTACATATTCACATCAATATCGCCGCCATCGCCCCAGTCATCGACAGTCGCATCAAAACCACTGGCACCGTCGCCGGGAGACACATCCGGAGGATGAATCGTCGGCGCCTCAACACTACCAAAAATCAGCCTGTACAACGCACGGAAGCCGGTAGGAGGAGTGCCGCCAGTAATCTTGTCGCCAACATTGAACACATAATCCTCAATCGTCTTACCATCGACCAGCAGCACACTCACATTCAGCGTAGAATCACGCTGCGGGCTGGGGAGCTCGCCATTCGGGAAGCCGAAGGTGGTAATCTTCCCGTCCAAGTGGCCCACCCTCGTCAAAGGGTCATCCATAGTCAGCGACCACTCCGTAATGAACTGCGTCGCCTCATCGGCAGCAGTGCGGTCATGGGTCAGCTCGAAGGTCCGGGCCATACCGGAAGTGCTGGCACGGACAGACCGCAGGACATCGGCATTGGCCGAATAAATTGTCACCCAATATTGCGAAACGATGCTCTGCGGATACACCGGCACACGAATCGTATAGTATTTGACATCGGCCTTAGCCTTAGTCTGGAAGTAGGAGTCGCTAACCTCGAACCAATCTGAAACACCCGCCACCATCGGCTCCGGATTCGTAATCAGATTCTCATCATCCGCACGGGTATACCACTTGGTCTCGGTCTCCGCAACGCTCACGCTGGCACGGTCGAAGTCCGTCATATTCGCGAACTCCATGCGGCCGAATTCCTCTTCGCTCTGCGAAATCATGAAAAGGCGATATCGGCCCGGCTCCAACTGCACGGCGCAGGAATCGACGTTGGCAGTAGTTTCCTTCTTCACGAACTCTCCGTCACGGAAGAAGTAGAGCGTGATACCGCTGGGCTTGATTCCTTCGGGGTAGACGTCTACCTGCCAGAGCACCTTCACAATGACGGAAAGGTCCTGGTCAGGGTACCACAGCGGGCGCCGGATGCAGGAAAGCGGGAGGAGCATAGCCAGACCCATGGCAAGCAGGGTGTATTTTAACCTCTTACTCATAGTGCACAATCCTCCTTTTCTTGTGAAAGACATACTTCAGGTTGATGCCAAGACGGGTTGGGCCGAACCATGTGAAGTTGCCATTGTGCTTGTAATACAGTTTTACGTCGCCCTCATTGGCCTCGTAATAGCGGTAATGAGTGCCCATCCAGCCTACGCCTACGAAGGCTTCCAGGCGCCAGTTGTCCCAGATGCGCCAGGCGTAGCCATATTCCAGTCCGGCTGTCTGGAACTCGCCCTGATACCCCTTATGGTGCGGCTCAATGTCATAATAACCTGCCGCAAGGTCAAGGGCAAGGTAATGTCCCAGGAGCACGTCCATGGGTTCATCTTCCCTGCCGGAGTTGAACCAGTAGCGAGGGCCGATGTCCCATTTCAGAATTTGCCATGCTCGGTCATTTCCGGGCGTAAGCCACCATGGGAATGTATATTCGCCCCAAATGCTCCATTTTTTGCCGATTGGATAATCAATAAAGAGAGTAGGAGAAAGCGCAAGATCTGAGAGGAGATTGGTTCCGGCGGCCAGGATAGGCACGCGCTCAATCTCTTCCCAAGAGACTTTTACGGGTTGAACAGGAGCTGTTGGGACGATGGATACGGTAGTAGTATCCGGTTTTTCCTCCGACAATTTTTCGGTGGGGATAACTTCTTCCTTTGTTGCCGGTGAATAGAATATTCTTATTTCAAAACAGCGCAGATAGCGGAAATGCCGGCTCAGGAGGTCTTTCCAGAGGTCATTTCCCAGTCTGTGCCGCAGACGCCATTTCTTGGTTTCTGTGCTGGTGGATGGATTGTCAAGGATGCTGAGAATCCTGCTTTTGGCTGAAGGCGAAAGCAGCGTGTCGGATTCCACCCGGTCGCGTAGCGGAGCCCAGGCCTCCCCTCCGGGTTTTACTTTTAGTTTACCCCCCCAACGAAGAAAAATAGCGAGGAACAAGGGCTTCAAACGCGGTGGATCGTTCCTGACTGAGTTTCATATTGCGCTGATAAGGGCCTTCGGGGGATGCATAAGCTGTCACCAGAACAGAGTCAATCCGCTCAAAATCAAGTCCACCGATATAATCTGCAAGGACAGCTGCATCGTTACGATTTGTAAGGTAATCGTCGCTCAGAAGCGAGCTGTTAACGGGGAAATACATTCTGTGCACGCTTACAACCGCTGTTGTATCAGGTAATGATTCAACAGCGAACGCTCCTTCCGACAGAAGGAGAATCATATTGACAACCAGCGATAACACGACTGTATTAACGTTTTAGGGATGTTCTATAAATTAACTTGTTAACAATTAGAGATTTACTTTGATATTTCAGTAAAAAGTCGTTCCTTTGTAGTAGAAATCATACAGAATCATGCAGAAAACTACAATATACCGCAAGCCGATGGGCGAGAACCT
>JAFUDQ010000039.1 GCA_017459075.1 Bacteroidales bacterium | reverse complement strand
GTATAACGTCCAGATTATAGGAATATGTGTCTTTAAACCCCCTCTGAAACGCCTTTAAAGCCCATAAATCGCTTTTTGTGGGCTTTTAGAAACGATTAGAAAGGACAAACCAGCTTTATTCAATGGAAAATTTCAGGGCGAGGGTGTTGCCGGAGGCGTCCACGACTGTAAGGACGTGGTCGCCGGCGGAGGGGGAGAGGGATTTCTGGTGAATTCCCTTGGTCTGCCCTATGTAATCCCCGTCCATGTGCCACCAGACCGTAGTCCCCGGCTTCCTGTGCGCGAGATTAAAGACGATGGAGCTGATGCTGCCGTCAAGCTGGCGCGGAAGCCTTATATGACTGCCGTTCTCCGGGCTTATGAACTCCATCACTGGACGGTCTTTTGCCGGAACCGCGTTGTACTCCGGATGATGCTGCTTGTAATACCATTCCATAGCCGGAGGCAGAAGGAAGAGCCCGTCCTCGCCCGAATGATAGGGGCATGGAGCCGAATTCATGGAAGCCTTGGGCAGCAATAGAGTATCCGCCTGGGGGCAGTACAGGCCGCGCAGGTGGCCAGACTTATGGCAAACCTCAGCCTCAATACCCTCTGACTGGAGTGGCGGCAGGAACCATCCCTCTGCTGCGTACGCCCCGGAGGTGTTTTTCTCCGGCAGGAGATTCAGGATATCGAACATTACCGGGCCGGCAGTCCTGGCTCCAATAAGGCCCTGGGCCCCTGAACCATCGGCATTACCAGCCCATACGCCAATGGCGTAGTCAGGGGTCACACCAACCGCCCAAGCATCGCGGAAGCCCCAGCTGGTGCCGGTTTTCCATGCAGCCTTGCGTACGGAACGAACCATACGTAGGTCAATCTCGTCCGGCCGACCAAGCCCCTTAAGGGCCTCAAAAGTATGCCAAAGAGCCACCCTGTCTCCCAGCGGATAATCCTCCCCGCTTTGGTAAACCCTTGACATAGAGGCATATATGCCGGTAATTTCCGCAAGCTTCCCCTCTGCCCCTCCAAGGATAATTGAAAGCCCGTAGTCAGACTCGCTCCTTGTTATAGTTGTCATGCCCAGTTCCTTAAGAATCTCGTGAAACTTAGGCACGCCAAACTGGCGCAGCATATTAACAGCCGGAACATTCAGTGACCGCGCCAAAGCCTCGGAGGCAGGCACGGCTCCGGAGTACTGCAAGTCGAAGTTCCTTGGCGTGAAACCATTGATATTCATGGGGGTATCGGCCATAAGGGTATTCGGCAGAATGATGCCCTCCTGTAGCGAGGCGCAGAATAAAAACGGCTTCAGCACGCTGCCGGTACTGCGGGGGGAGTCTGCAATGTCTACCATCGCCCCGTGACGAGCCCTGGAAGGCGAAGCATTGCCGCAGTAGGCGATAATATCACCGCTTGCAACATCAATTACTACGGCCGCCAAATCTGAGATGCCAAGCGTGGCGAATTCATTGCTCCACAGCGTTGTACAGCGGTCAAGCTGCTGCTGCAGGCCCAAATCTATTGACGTGCGAACCGTCTGCCCCTTGCACGTAAAATGACACTTTTCAACCAGATGCGGGACATAATTGGGAAGGGCCGATGGCTCCAGAATCAAGGGCTCTTCCTTTGCAAGTTCATGCTCTTCAGGGCTTATGTAACCTTTGTCCAAGAGCCTGTCCAGCAGACGGTTGCGCTTTGCAAGGAGGAGCTCCCGGTTTTTCCCAGGATGAATGTTGGACGGAGAATTCGGAAGAACTGCCAGAGTGGCAGACTCCGCCCAGGACAGTTCCCCTGCCGGACAGCCGAAGTACCTCCAGGCCGCCGCCTCAAGCCCCACTACATTGCCGCCAAACGGCGCGTGGGAGGCATACAAAGCAAGGATTTCCCTTTTTGAAGTTCCCGTTTCCAGCCTTGTAGCCATAAAGGCTTCAACAAGTTTTTCCCAAACCGTCCTGTCCTTGCCATGACGGGACAGTCTTATTACCTGCATGGTAATGGTGCTGCCACCACTTGTGACCTTGCCGGACTTTATGTTGCCCCACAAAGCCCTTACAAGTGACAGAGGATTCACCCCGTAATGACTCAGGAACTGCCTGTCTTCAAACTCTATTATTGAAGCGGCGAATTTATACGGAACGCTGTCGCAAGGAGGGAACCGCCACTGTCCGTCATCGGCAATCCTGGCCCCAAGAAGATTTCCGTCCTTGTCCAGGACGACAGTGCTGTAGTTGTCTCCCTCAAAAAGGTCACCCGGAAGGCAGAAAAGCCATGTGACGGCCAGAACCAGTCCGGCCGTCAACATGCTTAATTTGAATATTTTCCTGCTTTCCGGTAGCTTCATTTATTTGGTTACTACAGTTTTTCCGGAAGCCGTGCTTGCAGAAACAAGGGCGTTGTACATCATCTCGCAGGTAGTGGCAGGAAGGATGTAGGTTCCCTCATAAGCTGCCCTCAGCCTGAGCTTGAATGTCTTGGACGTGCCCCTGTCCAAATCGAAGTACCAGATAGCGGCATCGTCGCGAATGTCAAGATTGTCGTATTCATTGGCAGCTGCCACAGTCTCCTGGAAAAGCCTCTCGTTGAAGATTTCCCATCCGGCGGGGATAGGGGAGTAGAGGGCGATGTTGGTGTAATCCGTGGTTACTCCTACATTCGTGACCTGGATTACGGCAGTAAACTCTGTGCCCTGCCTTATTGATGCCGTGTTAATCATATTGCCATCGGCCCCCATATAAACTACTGAAAGCTTGAGTCCGGAGGACTTGGCCGATATCTTTGCATCAGGTTCCGGATGAATGGTCTGGGAGAATGAAATGTACATCGGCCCTGAAGATAAGTTGGTTACTTTCAATTCCTTATCTTCTTTCTTAAGGGTGTAGCTGGCAATGCCGGAAGTGCTGTTGAGCTGCTGGGTGGCGCTGGCCTCTACCTTTGCATCAAGGGCCGCTCCTCCTGTTACGGAGTAGAGTCTGTCAAGGGCTATCGCAGCAAATGCAGTCTCCTGGGTATTGGTGTATCCGGGGCCGAACAGGGTCGCAATCTGGTGGGCGGATTCAAAGGCCTCGCCAGTTCTTCCTGCAAGTGCAAGTGCTTCAGTAGCAATTGCCTTGTCCCTGTATTCAGAACCGAAGGTGATATTCTTGGAGTCATAGTCTGCAAAGCCCTGTTCGATGCTCTTTATGATATCCTCGGCCGTTTTCTTTTTTCCGGCTATCGAGTAGACGGAAGAGAGCATCCATTTGGCCTGGGCTGAAGTCTGGTTCGACTCTTTCAGGCGGTTCATCGCAGATTCATCGGCATTGCCGGAAACTGCCATGGAATACAACCTGAAGGCCTGGTCAAGGTCATTCAGGTGCTTGCTCGTAGAGCCTCGGTAGTTCCTGACTGCGGTTTTCTGGAATTTCAGCCATGAATTGGTTACTTCCTTGGAGATGTCATAGCCTTTTGCCCTGGCCTCAGAAAGCAGGAGACCGGCCATTGAACTAACCCAGCTGTTGGAAACGATGCTGCCGCTCCAGTAGGTGAAGCCTCCGTCGGGAAGCTGCCTTGCATACAACTGATTTATAATGTCGTTAAGCAGTTTCTTTGCGTATTCAGCTTTTTCTGCCGGCAGCTTGTCCATGATGTGAAGCAGGATAAGGCCCCTTGAAGACAGCTGCTCAGAGCAGGAGTAAGGATAGTTGTTTACATAAGTGAACGCTCCGTTGTAATCAATTGCAGGGAAGGAAGTTACGGTCAAAGTCCCATCCGAGCGTTTGTCATTCGCGGTAAGAGTCACGCTCTTTCCTGCCGGAACGGTATTGTAGGAGACGGAAACATACGGCTTGTTGGAATTGCGAACCGGAAGGTAGAGTGTCTCGCTTGTCTTATGCCCTGCCGATGATGCCTGAACGGTAATCTTTGCCGTTCCTTCACCGGTTCCCTTCAACCTGAAATCAGCAATCTGGTCCCCCGGGGCAGAGAATTTCAGGCTCTTTTTTGCAGCTCCAACAAGGCTGGCGGGGCCACTCACGCTCACGGAAACATCGGCATTGCCAATACCGTCTTCAAGGGCGAAGACATTTACCGGAACGGTAATTTCGTCCCCGGTGCCAAGTACCCTTGGAAGGGTTGTCACTGCCATAAGAGGAGCCTTGACAGCTACTGTCTTGTCTGCCTTTCCATAAGAGCCGTCGTGCGCTGCAACAACCATAACCCTCACGCTTCCGACATACATCGGCAGTTTGACATTGTGGCTGGCGCTGCCTTTGGCAAGCGTGAACGGACCAAGCACTTTGACAACAGGATTGAATCTGCTCTCTTTCTTTGTGCCGATGGTAATCTGGTCGTCACCTCCCACGCTGAGCATCTGCCCGAATTTTCCGCCGACGGCGCCCATTACATTGTCATACAAGTCCCATGTATTTACGCCCAGGGCCTCTTTTGAATACATATAGCTCCAAGGGTCCGGGGTTTTGAACGATGTCAGGTCAAGCAGGCCGTCGTCCACAATTGCAATCATGTATGTCATCTTCCGGCCCTTCTCTTCACTTATGCCGATGGTGAATTTTTCCTCCGGATGAATAGAGTCTGCCATCTTTATCACAGGCTTCAGGACAGAGTCCTTTTTGGTGACGGAAACCGGCTGCACGCCGTAAAGGCGGATTGGCAGGTCGTTGGCTACATTGCCGTGAGGCTGAACAAGGCTGATGTGAACAAAAAAGTTCGGGGCCATTGACTCATCGACCTTGAATTTGTGGACGGTATCTCCGTTTCCAGAAAGCTTCACCCATTTGCTGGAAACGACTCCGCTGCCGTTTTCTATGGACACAAGGGCGTTGCCGCTGCCTGCTGCCGCAGGAATGAATACAGATGCGGTTTCTCCCACGCTGTATTCAGCCTTGTCAAGGGAGAAGGTGAGCATGTTCAGGGCATCAGGATCCTTTCTGTCTGCACGACCAAGGTAGTCCGGCCAGTCTATGGTAACGGTGGTTCCGGTAGTGTGCGAACTGTTGTTGTTTGTAACCAGTATTAGGTAGCGACCCCAGTCCGGATACTCTACGCGCATCGTAATTGTGGACGGCTTGCTGCCGGAAGTGAGTCTTCCTGATGAAATTATTTTTGCCGATGATGAATTGACATAGGCATACAGGCTGCTGCTGCCGTTCTCCCACCACCAGCTCCATCCAAGCTTGTAAATAGTGTATTCAAGGCTCTGCCCGCTGACAGGTTTTCCGTTTTTATCTATGTTTACTACGTTGAATACCAAGTCTTTACCTGTCTCGTACCAGTCTTTGTCCGTTGCCGGAGCCTTGATGCCTACGTAAGTGTCGAAGGGTGAGAACGGTACGGCTGTGCTTGTAACGCTTTCATCGCCACCGTTCTCTGTTACGGAACTGACAAGGGTGGCGGTAAGCATTCCGGGAGCCTCGTCCGCAGAAGGAATGGTAACGACCGCCTCCGTCATTCCGTTCTGGTCCAGCCTTGTATCCAGAAGGGAGAAGGTGCCGCTGGTGAAATAGGCTGCGGGATTACTGAAATTGTATCCTTTGAAGTTCTTGTCAAAATAGCTGTCATTCTTTCTGAGGGTCATTTCCACCTTGGCCTGAAGACCCTTTGCCGCAGGCCCTGTAAGCCAGTTGGAGGACATTTTTATCTTGGAGACCCCTGGCTCAAGTATTCCGCCGCCTACCTCTGTGTTGATTTTGAGCCTGTTAGGCTTTATGGTCTCTATTCTTACGCTCTTATGGAAGGAACTGCCTCCAACCTTGAAGTAAGAATTCCAGATGCCCGTAGGGTCATCGGCCTTGGTGGGAATATCAAAGCGGTAGAAGCCGTCGTTGCCGGAAGTGTTCACCTGTTTTGTGTAGAACTGGCCGGCGGGGCTGTAAAGCTCCATGGTTACAGGATGCTTGTCAGGAAGGTTGGAACCTTTGTCTTGAAGCAGCATGGTAAGGTGAAGGGTGTCACCAGGACGCCATACGCCCCTTTCCCCGAAGATGTAGGCTTTGAGGCCCTTTTCCAGCTTCCTGCCGCCAACGTCAAAGCGGCTGAGGGAATTCTGCTCCTTAGTGGTAAGCTTCAGGTAGCTTGTGCTGCCATTTTTGGTTGCCTTTGCGATGAAAGGAACACCGCTAACCTTAATTTCCGTCAGGCCTCCGGAACCGGTCTTCCCGCTTCCTATTTTCTGAAGCTGATAGTTGTAAATGGTGACATCGGCATCTGAAACAGGGGCGGAAGTGGTAAGCGAAGCTGCTGCAATCCATATTTTACCGGTCTCTGAGCCTTTGGCAATAAGGCCGATGTCTGTTGCCAGGAGGTTTACAACGGGGAAGCGGCTGTCTACCATATAATAGGTAGGAGTCTCCGGATTATCCCTGTCCCTCCAGTTGTATTCATCCCAGTCCATATCGTTGCCCCAGTAAGCCCAATAATAGACGTCAGGATTGTCCCAGGTGGGGGAGACCTCTTCATTATCCTGGATGGTATTGATAGCGGATTCAACCGGACCTGTCTTGCCGTAAAGCGAATATTCCTTTTTGAAAGACAGCCTTACCATGTAAAGCGCTCCCGGCTCTTTTTTGAACAGGCCGGACAGGTCTGCGCTGAAGTTCTGCCATTTGTGCAGGTCAAGGTTGGGGTCTGTGTCAAGGCGCAGCGTCTTTGACAGGACAAGGCGTCCGTTGCGGCGGACGTTGTTGTCTCCGTCGTAACTGTTATCCTGCAGGAACCTCAGGATATTGCTCTCATAAATCCGTATTACTTTAATATCTACGGCCATGAGGTTTACGCTGCTGAAGGGGAGGATTACATTTTTTGCATCCGGGACGATGTTTCCGCTGGCTGCAATCTTCACTGCCGGATGGTTGACATTGCCGGTGATTTGAATATCCTGGTCAGCCCCCAGCGATTTCCCTTTGGCACTTTTGATATTGCCGTCAAGCTTAAGGACGATATCGTCAAGATAATAATTGTCAAAGTAGACTTTAAGGAGGTTTCCTTTACTGCTGTAGGTGATTCTGCCCCCGTATTCAACGCTTACAAGCCCCATGGGAATGGTTGCGACTGGGTCGCTGAATGTGACAAGAATGTACGGCGTGTCTTCCTGAATCAGGGTGGCGTCAATGACCTTGAATGCTGCCGTTCCGGGAATTATTACTTCTGCCGGGTCTGCAATGATGACGTCTTTTACCGAACTTTCAACAACAACTTTGACAGTTCTGTCCTCTTTTTCCCTCTTCAGGCCGGCGATGATAAAGTCGTACTCATAGTCTCCGGTTTTGCTTATGCTGCCACTTATGCCATCGGCGGAAACCTTCAGGCCATAGTCACCCTCTCCGTTGATGGAAAGGACGCCTTCTATGTCTGTAAGTCCGTTATCGTGGCTTGTCAGATTCTTTATGTCGATGGTGACGAATCTTTTCGGTGAATAGAAGGTGAATGTCAGCTTTTGAAGGGCCTTGTCTTCCAGTCCCAGGGCTTTTCCAAGGTCGAAGTTGCAGGTGTATGTGGTGCCAGGCAGAAGGGCTCCTGCCTCAGGGTAAAACTCTGCCCTGTTTTCATTTATGACCTGAAAACCTTTCAGTGCCGGGGAAAAGTCAAAGAGCTGTTCATTCTCTTTAACGATGATGTCTGACTGCAAAGATACTGTCACGGGTTTGCCTTCCGGTATCATGCTGCCGCTGAAACTCTTTACATAGGGGGCGAACTGTGCCGGATCCGGTTCGTTTACACCCTTGTTGCCTGAGCAGGACCAGATGACAAAGGCTGCCATTGCGATTGAGAGAAGTCTGGCTATGGATTTCATATCTTGAATATTTTTTTGTCCTTTAATATATAATAAGTGAATTTTACAAAATTAGGCAAAAGCTGTCATATTTTCAAGAGTTTTAATTTTTTTATTTATGCAGATGCTGCTTTGCCGTTCTGACTGAACTGTCTATGACAATTTGGCAGTTTCTGCCATTGGCACGGCAATTGATTATTTCTCCAGTGTGATTTCTGGCTTAGTGGATGTCATTCCGAGTTTTCTCCGATGTCATTCCGAGTTTTCTCCGATGTCATTCCGAGTTTTCTCCGATGTCATTCCGAGTTTTCTCCGATGTCATTCCGAGTTTTCTCCGATGTCATTCCGAGCGAGCGAAGCGAGTCGAGGAATCTACAAACAACGAAAGAAAATTTTAAAAGCATAAAACTATGATTAAACCTTTGGCAGACAGAGTGGTTATCGAGCCCAAAGAGGCAGAGACCAAGACAGCATCGGGATTGTATATTCCTGATACCGCAAAAGAAAAACCCCAGCAGGGAGTAGTTGCAGCGGCCGGCCCCGGAAAGAAGGACGAGCCTATGGAAGTAAAAGTCGGTGACGTTGTCCTCTATGGCAAATACGCCGGAACAGAGGTTACAGTAGACGGTAAGAAGTACCTCATCGTTCGTCAGTCTGATATTCTTGCAATCCTTTAATTATAGATAATCATGGCAAAAGAAATAAAATTCAATGTTGATGTCCGCTCAAAGATGAAAGAAGGAGCAGACGCACTTGCAGATGCAGTAAAAGTAACCCTCGGACCTAAAGGCCGCAACGTTGTCATCGACAAGAAGTTCGGCGCTCCCCAGGTAACCAAGGACGGTGTAACCGTTGCAAAAGAGGTGGAACTTGAGGACAGGTTCGCAAACATGGGTGCCCAGATGGTTAAGGAAGTAGCTGCCAAGACCAACGAGCAGGCAGGTGACGGTACCACAACCGCAACCGTTCTTGCACAGGCAATCATCAACGTAGGTATAAAGAATGTCACCGCAGGTGCAAATCCCATGGACCTGAAACGCGGTATTGACAAAGCAGTTGCAGCCGTAGTTGCAGAGCTCAAGGCTCACAGCCAGGCAGTCGGTGACGACTACAGCAAAATCGAGCAGGTAGGTACAGTATCTGCAAACAATGATTCTTACATCGGCAAACTCATCGCTGATGCAATGTCCAAGGTAAAGAAAGACGGTGTTATCACCGTAGAAGAGGCCAAGGGCACAGATACAGAGGTTAAGGTTGTTGAGGGAATGCAGTTCGACCGCGGCTACATCAGCCCTTATTTCATGACCAACGGAGACAAGATGGAGGCTGTTCTTGATGACCCTTACATCCTTCTTACAGACAAGAAGATTTCTGCAATGGAAGACCTTATGCCGGTTCTTGAGCCCGTTGCTCGCGAAGGCAAGTCTCTCCTTATCATTGCAGAGGATGTAGATGGCCAGGCACTTACAACTCTCGTTGTAAACCGTCTCCGCGGTACTCTCAAGGTCGCAGCTGTCAAGGCTCCCGGCTTTGGTGACCGCCGCAAAGAAATGCTTCAGGATATCGCCATCCTTACCGGTGCTACCGTAGTCAGCGAAGAGCGTGGATTCACCCTTGCAAATGCTTCCGTACAGATGCTTGGCCGCGCAGAGAAGGTTACCATCACCAAGGAGAACACCACAATCGTTGGTGGCGCAGGTGACAAGGACGCTATTACCGAGCGTGCCCAGCTTATCCGCCAGCAGATATCTACCACTACATCTGATTATGACCGTGAGAAGCTCCAGGAGCGTCTTGGAAAGCTCGCAGGCGGTGTAGCAGTTCTTTATGTAGGTGCTACTACAGAGGTTGAGATGAAAGAGAAGAAAGACCGCGTAGAGGATGCTCTCAATGCAACCCGCGCAGCTGTTGAGGAAGGTTACCTTCCTGGTGGTGGCGTAGCTTACATCCGCGCAGCAGAGGTACTGAAGGGTCTTAAGGGAGACAATGAGGATGAGACTACAGGTATTCGCATCGTTGCCCGCGCAATTGAGGAGCCTCTCCGCCAGATTGCCCTTAATGCAGGTGTCGACGGCAGCGTTATCGTCCAGAAGATTCGTGAAGGCAAGGCAGACTTCGGTTACAATGCCCGTACCGATGAATATGTGAATATGTACGAGGCTGGTGTTATCGATCCTACTAAGGTTGCCCGCGTAGCTCTTGAAAATGCAGCATCTGTTGCAGGTATGTTCCTTACCACTGAATGCGGTATTGTAGACATTCCTGAGCCCGCTCCGGCCGCTCCGGCAATGCCCGCCGGCGGAATGATGTAATTTTTCTCAAAAAAAATGATTTCGTGTAACCGTCTCATAGTGGGGCGGTTACATCGTTTTAGGCGGTTTGGTGGCCGATTTTGGGGCAAAAAAAGTTTGAAAAAAAGTTCAAAAAAATTTGGTAGTTCAAAAAAAGT
>JAFUDQ010000014.1 GCA_017459075.1 Bacteroidales bacterium | reverse complement strand
CCATCAACGGTGTGGGCGGCAATCGCAGCAACATCGGCGGCATCTGGGGCTGGAGCACCAGCGGCACGCCCACGCTTGAGTACTGCTTAGAGGCCGGTACATACACCGGCATCGCCTCCATGCACCCCATGGGCTTGCAGAGCGACAAGGGCACCATCACGGGCTGCTACTACGTGACGCCCCAGATAGGCACGCCCAGCAACGTCTGCACCGTCGGCGGAGCCCAGCAGGCCTACGCCATCGGCTCCACCCCCGACAACCTTGGCTCCCTTGTGCAGAACTATGGCATGGTAACAGCCTACGAAAACGGCATTCTGTTTGGCGGCCTCTACTACGTGGAAGGGACAGCGGCTTACATCTCGCTAACCGCCGCCAGCGTCTTCGGAGAGTCCAAGTACGTTGCCACTTTCTATGGAGGGGCCCAGAATTACCGCTTGGAAGAAAACGTCAAGACTTACACAATAAGCCTGGATGGCTGTAATGTGGTCTTCCACCTGATTGGGGAGGATGGCCGCGTAATTCCCAGCGGAACAGCAGTTGTCATTATCGCCTCCAGGCCCGAAGCAACGCTAGTGGTGCTGGATTCCACCACCGTTAGTGCCCATGCCGGCAATATCCTGCAGGGGGCCGATACAGACATTGCCAAACCTTCGGGCACCGTGTATGTTTTGGGAATTGTGGGAGAGACACTGGGATTCTATAACTTTACAGGAACCACCATCCCTGCCGGGAAAGCGTATTATGTAGTTGAATAATGATTATGAAAAAGAATATATTACTGATAGCAGCCCTTGCGGGTGCAATGTTCTTCACCGCCTGCCAAAAGGCCGAGGAAGAGTTCGTCGAGGAAAAACCGGAAGTAACGGAGCAGGAAACCGTCACCTATTCCCTGACCATCCGGGCCGAAAGGAATGACGGACCCGAGACAAAGGGCCTGGATATTGACGGCGAAGAGGCCACCTCAACCCTTCTCAAATCCATCTGGAAGGCCGGTGAACCGGTAAAAGTGTACCTTGGCACCGAGTGCATCGGCACACTCACGGCAACCCCGGACGGCGCGGATGCCCACAAAGCCACCCTTTCCGGAACGGTTACAACAACTGGCGTTGTTGCAAATAGCACCCGCCTCACACTGCTTACACCGCGTGAGGCCTGGGACTATACCGGCCAGGTGGGTAAACTCCTGCTCACCGACGATGCTGAGAACTCCATCGAGAAGAAGTATCATTACACGGCAGCTACCAATGTGCTGGTAACGGCCGTTTCCGGCAGCAACATCACCACGGAAGAAGCCCGCTTTGCCAACCAGCAGAGCATCTATCGGTTAAGCTTCCGCTACGATAATGGAGGAAGCAAGACTGCCATCACGACTAAGTCCGTGACCATCTCAGCCGCAAACGGACACCTGGTGCAAAGCCAGGCTGTGGACGGCTCCTCTTTGGTTGAAGGCCCCGTTTCCGTAACCCTCGGCACCGCATCGGCCAACCCGTTCTTCGTAGCCCTTCGCAACACCGATGAGACCAACACCGAGTCCCTCTCTTTCACGGTAATCGATGCTGACGGTGTCACTTACAAGGGCTCAAAGACCATCCCCACCGAATACAAACCCAACGGTACCTTTGTAAGCATCAAGAACGCCACCCTGGACCAGCGCCTGCAACTAGCCCAGAGCGCCACGGAAGTGGACACGGTTCTGTAAGATGTGGCCGCTTTTGCTGTCATTAAGCCAAGGTTTTGTTCATTCAGGGAAGATTCCGCTGGCTATACGGTTTACCTCTTCAATATTCAAGAGAGGAAGATCAATATCCTGGGCGCCGTCGAACTCCAGGAAGAAGCCCATATAGGATGGAACAGTGAGAGTGGCTCCATCACGCCCAACGTTGTAGTCTCCAAATTTCAGGGCTTGGGTGATGCGGTATTTCTCGGGATGGGCAAGCACCGTTTTCACGCTCTTGGCCTTATTGGACGTGGACTTTCATGGGCGGTCCTTTTTGGTTTCGAAGGCAAATTTACACTTTTTTGGGGGAATAAATCATAATTGTTACACTTTTTGGGGCGAATAGTTTGCGTTCTAGGAAAGGTCATCTTCAACAATCGGGTGGGGACTAGTATTCCGGCAAACACCTTTAAAAACTATGAAAAAATCAAAATATTGCCGACTTTTTCATAGTTTTTGATTATATTTGTCTTGGAATTAATGACCCATGTCGCAATGAAAAGAAAGATAACTCAACATCTTATCGACTGGAAGAACAGGCCGAATCATAAGCCTCTCATTCTCCAGGGAGCCCGTCAGGTAGGAAAAACATATATTCTGGAAGAATTCGGGCGCGAGCACTATAAGAATTATATCAAGGTAAGTCTTGACCTGGTTCCTGATGTGCGCAATTTCCTAAAGGATAACATCAATCCTTTGGAAATCATCGCCTATCTGGAAACTCTCTATAATGAGCGGATTATCCCGCATGAGACGCTGGTCATTCTGGATGAGATTCAGGACTGTAAGCGGGCGCTGCTTGCTTTGAAATATTTCCAGGAAGATTATCCCCAGTATGATATTGTAGCAGCAGGCAGCCTTCTGGGTGTTGCTGTGAATCAAGGGAACAAGCCCGACGAAGAAGATACCAATCAGCAGGAAGAAGAGGAATTCTCTTATCCTGTTGGCAAGGTGGACGAATTGCGTCTTTACCCTATGGATTTTGAAGAATTCCTATGGGCGACAAACAACGATATTCTGGCGCAGGATATCCGCACCCACTTCAACTCAAATGAGGCGATGCCAACTTCAGTTCATCAGATGGCGCTTGACCTGTATCAGCGCTACCTGATTGTCGGCGGTATGCCTGAGAGTGTTGGCAAATACGCCCAGACCCACAGTTTCCTGGAGTGCAGAGCTGTTCAACAATCTATTCTGGTGGGTTACAATGCCGATATGGCCAAATACGCCAAGCCCGCCACAACGGTAAAGATCAGAGCCTGTTTCAACTCCATCCCGGCCCAGTTGGCCAAGGAAAACCGCAAGTTCCAATACAAGCTCGCACAGAAGGGCGGAACTGCCAAGATCTTCGGTGAAGCCATTGAGTGGCTCATCCTGGCCGGGATAGTACATAAATGCAAACTGATATCGCATGGCTTTATTCCTATTTCAGCCCAGGAAGATGACAGCGACTTCAAAATCTATATGTCCGATATTGGCCTGCTGAACACGAAAGCTCAAATGCCGGCCCAGATGCTTCTGGGTTCTATCGAAACAGAAAACACGTTCCTTGGTTCTTTGGCCGAGAACTACGTAGGCCAAGCCCTTGCCGCCAATGGCATTACGCTCCGTTATTGGAAAAATGACAACACCCAGGAGGTGGAATACATCCTGCAGGATGGAATGAGTGTAATCCCTGTAGAGGTCAAGAAAGGCAAGAAGGTGGATGCAATCAGCATGAACAATTTCAAGAAAACGTACAAATGCCCTTTCGCCTATAGGATTTCCGGGAAGAATTTCGGATTCGCTAATGAAATTAAATCAGTTCCCTTGTATGCGGTATTCTGTATTGAAGCGCAAGAATAAGCCATAAACGGCCCATCTTCGAGCCATCTCCGAAGTCATCGGCTTCCTTTCAACGCCCTACTCACTTTCAGAATTCACAAAAACAGTTTCAGAATCCGCAAAATTTTCTATCTGGGGCTCCCGGCATATTGGGAAAATTGGCCAGGGAGGAGTATATTTGTTTTTTATGAAAACAAATAAGCATACGATATGAACAAGGAACACAAAGCCATGAATAGAAGCATCCTCATAATCTTCTTCTGCTCGGTCCTTCTGATGGGCTGCAGCAAGGCGACTCCTGACGAGCCCAAGGATTATTTCACCCAGTGGAACTCCTGCGCGGCGCTCACAGCCCTGCAGGAATATGTCCAGGATGTTACCAATCCCTCTTCCAGGAACTACATCAAGCCAGAGGACAGGATTGCCACCTTTGATATGGACGGCACTTTTGTAGGGGAGTTGTATCCCACATATTTTGAATACAACCTGCTGGAATACCGTGTTCTGGACGACCCGGCCTACAAGGACACAGCTCCGCAGGACGTAAGGGAAACAGCACAGGAGATTCGCGACTTCGTGCGTAGCGGCGCCAAACTGCCGGACCATTTTGATATGAAACACGCACAGGCGGCCGCCAAGGCATATGCCGGAATGACGATAGCCGAGTTTGACTCCTACGTCAAGGCTTACGCGGCAAAACCTGCCAACGGTTTCACAGGCATGACCTACGGACAGAGCTTCTACAAGCCCATGCTGGAAGTCTTTGATTATCTGGAGGCCAACGGCTTTACCTACTATGTTGTTTCCGGCTCCGACCGCTTCATCTGCCGCGCCCTGGTGGAGGCCATCGGCATCGCTCCCAATCGCGTAATCGGCATGGACGTAAAGCTGGAATCCACCGGCCAGGGAGACGAAGCAGGGGTCAACCACACATTCGGCAAGGAAGAAGACCTCATCCGCACCGACGAACTCATCATCAAGAACCTAAAGACCAACAAGGTCCTGCAGATTTCCCAGGAAATCGGCAAGATTCCCGTCCTGTCCTTCGGCAACAGCGGTGGCGACAGCGCCATGCACAACTACTGCCTGAGCAATAGCCTGAAATCGGCAGTCTTCATGCTCATTGCCGATGACCCTGACCGTGACCACGCCAACCGCGAAAAGGCCCTTTCCCTGAGCGAGCAATGGCGCGCTGCCGGATACCACGTCATCTCCATGCGCGACGATTTCAAGACCATCTATGGAGACAACGTGAAAAAGACCGCATTCACGTTCTGACAGCCGGCATCGCGAGCAAGCATAAGTAGAATAATTTGCAGATTCCCTCAATAAATGAGAACAAATAGTATTACCAAAAGCCTCAGGCTTGTCATTCTGGGTCTGGCCCTTTTCTGCAGTCTCGCGTCATGCGGGAGGGGAACCGTATCGAAAAATCCCACCGTAGAAAAGATTCAGCAGCGGGGAACAGTGCTTGTGGGTACCACTGGAGATTACCGGCCGCTTAGCTACAAGGAACCTACAACTGGAGAGTACTGGGGATTTGACCTGGATGTAGCCGGGGCGATAGCCAGAAAAATGAACGTTTCCATTACCTACGTTCCCACATCATGGCCCACGCTCACGGCAGACGTGTCGAATACGACTCTGTTTGACTTCGCCATCGGCGGCATTACAATAACGGATACCCGCCTGGAGACTATGGACATGTCCGAAGGCTACTTGGGCAATGGAAAAACCATTCTCTGCCGAAAAGAGGATGCCGGCAAGTTCACCTGTCAGGAAGACCTCAATCGCCCCGAAGTCCGCGTGATGGTGAACCCCGGCGGCCTCAATGAAAAGTTTGCTAGAACCAACCTGCCTGGCTGCACGCTCATCGTCTATGACAAGAACGAAGAGATACCCGCACAAGTGGCCGAGGGGCATGCCGATGTTATGATTACCGAAATCACAGAGGCCCCTTGGTATGTCCTGAACGACAGCCGTCTGGCCGCTCCACTCCTTGATAAGCCATTCACAAATGGCGAGATTGGCGTTCTTATGCGAAAAGGGCAGAAAGACCTCTTGGAAGTGGTCAATGCCACCATCCGGGAGATGAAGGCGAACGGTTCTTTAAAAGCACTCCATGAAGAATATGGGCTAAAGTATGTCTTTTAACGAGTTATATTATTTTTGACAGATTATTGTTTTTCTGTCAAAAATTCGCTATTTTTGACACTTAAACGGAAAACTATCAAAAATATGGACGCCTACGACCGTAACACACCATATAATCAACTGCCTCCTCTGCCCCCGGCAACAGCCCTTTATCAGGACAAAGATGTTATGGATAAATTAACGTTGGCAAGCCGGCGTCTTGCAGAGTTGAAAGGACTGGCATCCACGCTTCCCAACCAGTCAATTTTCGTTAATACGATAGCCCTTCGTGAAGCCAAAGCCAGTAGCGCCATAGAAAATATATTCACTACAGATGACGAACTCTATCGGTCCCTATCCTACCAAGAAGATGATTATCTGGAAGGTCCTGCTAAAGAGATTCTTCACTATAGGGAAGCTCTGTGGAAAGGTTATCAGGACATAGTTGCCGATAATTCCATGACTTTGGAAACCATGATAGACGTCTACCGTAAGGTTAAAAACACCCATGACGGAATCCGTCCGTATCAGGCAGAAATCGTAATAAAAAAAAGAGGCTGGGGTTCTCTGGTTGCCGACACCGTCTACACTCCTCCAAGATGGAAAGGGGTAGTTGAAAAAAAATTGGCCGACCTGATTGAATTCCTGAATGACGATGTCTGGTTCCCCATTGATCCACTCTTAAAAATGGCCATGGCCCATTATCAGTTCGAAGCCATCCATCCCTTTCGGGACGGTAACGGCAGAACAGGCAGAATTCTCTGCATCCTATACCTAAAACAAAAACAACTGCTGGATTTGCCTATACTGTATCTGAGTGCCTACATTCTCCAAAACAAAGATGAGTATTATTATAAGCTCAATGGAGTAACAGGAACTCTCCTTTGGAAACCTTGGATTCTATATATGCTGGAGGCCGTTTCACAAACTGCCGAATATACCACAGATAAGATTCTGCGCATCAAGGCCCTAATGGAAAAGACACATAAAATCATGCTGGATAACAAGCTTCAGGTATCCAGAATGGATATTCCAAAACTATTTGAACAACCTTACATCAGGCCGAAGAATCTACTTTCCGATAAGATTAAAAGTATAAATACAGCCAAAAAGTATTTGACGGAGTTTGAATCTCTTGGAATGCTCAGTAAGCAAAAAGTTGGCAAAGAATTCATCTGGTTTAACACAGAGTTAATGAATATCCTTTCAGATTAAAAACTCGCTCCCGCGGGGAACTTGAATGGCGGCAACAGCCGCACCTACTCCGGCGACAAGAAGCAGAACATGCACGTCGAATAATGCTCACACGAGGGCTGTCCCCCTGTGAGGTAATGATCCCCCGTGAATTACGTACATTAGTAGCAATCTACCGTCAAAAATCCCGAACTGATACCGGAAAAATACTGGAAAGATCCCGGAAAAAACCTGAAAACATCTCAAAGAATCTTTTCAACATTTTGATCATCGCCAACAGTGGCGATGATCTTGGCGATGAAAAACAATAGCATTCTATACCGGGAACTCACAAATAATTCGTAACTTGCACCCGTAAAAGAATATAACGCCATGGAAGCCACTTATCCGGTCCGCGATAAAATAGAATACATCATCGCATTCATCAATGAATTTGGTCAGCGTTTCGGCCTGACCGATTCGCAGGCATACCGTTACCTAAAGACCTACGGAGCCATCACCAATATTGACAAGCACTATGGGGCCCTGCACACCCAAGATTTCCGGGGCAACGTGGAAGACGTGGCCACTTATTGCAGAAGAATGGGAGGGCAACTGATATGATACTCTACCACGGCTCCAATGTCGCAATCGACGAAATAGACCTCTCCAAATCCCGTCCTGGAAAGGACTTCGGCAAGGGCTTTTACCTTTCAGCTGACAAGCAGCAAGCCATCGAAATGGCCGAGAGCAAGGTCGCCATCAAAACCCTCCACAAGCTATGAGCGAGCATTTCCAATACCTCAAAGAAGGCCTTGTAGCCGACCTTGTGGACCGCGTGATGGCCGACTACCACCTAGACCTTGAAAAAGCCCTGGACGTTGTCTATTCTTCCGAAATCTTCCGGAAACTTTCCGACCCTGCCACCGCCCTTTACAAAGAAGGCCCGGCCTACATCTACTCCTACCTCAAAGACGAACTCGGCAAGGGAAAACTTTAGCCCATGGGCTCACAAAATGGCCCTCATTTCCATCAGTTCCCTCACTTCCATCATTTCCATCAAGTGATGGAAATTGTCCTAATTACTTGCACTCCTTGACAGCTGGGTATATCAGATAACCAGACACATGGCTGCTCCGACAATCCCAGAAACAACTACTTATTCAGCGCTTCCGCTACAGGTCTAAATAATAATCTTGCAAATTATTGCAACCTGTACCACGAAATGACACAGGCAATGTGTATCTTTGCATACAAATACCGAACGTCATGGACAAACACGCATCTCGAATCGAAATCTTCAACTCTACGTTGGCTCTCCTCCAGCAGGGCTGATATCAATTCTCACCGAAATAACCTTGCAAATCACTTCCTTGTGACGGAATCCGCCACAAGGAAGTGTGCGACATGGGGTATCTTTGCAAAAAAATATGTGCATATGAAAAAGATTCTATCTATCATTTTGCTTTTGGCGGGACTAACACTGTTTACCAGTATGGTTTCTGCCGACCGTGAATGCAGCCGATGCTCCGGCAGGGGTACCATCCCTGACAATTGTTCATTCTGTGGCGGTCGCGGATGGAGAGACTGCTCCCTTTGCAATGGAAACAAAAGTATCCGATGCACTGTTTGCGGCGGAGCTGGGGAATATGTTTGCCCTCAATGCCGCGGAAGAAATGAAAACTGCAGGACTTGTGGTGGCGATGGCATCATAGGTTGCGACCGTTGTTCCGGCACCGGGTCCATCAACTGCACAAGTTGCAGAGGTTCCGGACATTATCCTTGCAGCCAATGCAACCAGACCGGCATTAAAAACTGGACGTGTCCGGACTGCCGGGGAACAGGAAGAGTAGATGACTGAGCCTATGAAAAAGCTATCCTTTATCGTAGCGCTACTGGCCGTATTATCTTTTACGGCCTGCGCGCAAAATGGCCCCAAGGCTATCGATCTTGGACTTAGTGTCAAGTGGGCCGCCGAGGACATCGGCCCGGAAGTCAATATCCCCGAAGGTTGGAGGTTGCCAACTCTTGCCGAGATTAAAGAACTCCGCGAAGGCTGCACCCAGTCTGCCATGGAAAAAGACGGAGAGGACTGGATTGTATTCACCGCAGAGAACGGCAACAGCATCCGATTCCTCTATCCTATGGGAAGCCGCTCGGCCAGGGGATTCGGCATTGCCGGCTCCGACGGCTGCTATTTGAAGGTGGTCATCCTGAATCCTATGCTTAACGCCCCCGACCGGGACGGGTATTATACTTGGGAAGATTTGGTGGAAACGAGCTTAGGCCAAAGAAAGTATCCGGTAAGACTTGTCAAAGAATAAGGCCATGAAAAGACTGCTTTATCTCCTTCCCTTGGCCCTGATTCACCTATCCAGCTGTAAGGAAAAACGGTATTTTACCGACGTCACCGGTAGAGAAACCTGGCTTTCGCAGATAGTTTTTGAGGACGGAAGCAAACGGGATTTCACAGTAGTATCAGATGTCCTTTATGCCGGCGAGGCCTTGCTCTTCTGCCTCAACTATGGCGCCTTCCTTGTGAAGATAAACATGGGCGATGCCTTCAACACCGCCCTCGCTTTCCTCATTGTTGGAGCCTTGATTGCCGGAAGTATTTATCTGTTGAAGAAGAATTGAGATTATCTTCCCTTTACGAAGAATTGTACGATTTTTCTCCCAAATTTGCAGGATCCAGAAAAAGTTCCAATATTTGCGATGCACATCTACAAATAGAAGGAGTTTCGGGGCTCGGCTTATCCAGATATAAGTCGAGCCCTGCGTTTAAAAACGGCGGAGCCGCATCCTCTTGGATGCAGCTCCTTCTCCTTTTTTTTAAGTACCACATGCAGCGATAGTAGACAACATGCGCACTTGATGAATTCGAATGATTAATAACTCAAGACGTCTTTTACGGAATAAATCCGGCTAATGGCGTCGAAAGAGAAATACTGATCGTCCATAATCATATAGTCCTCGCGCTGGGCTTTAGTGAGCCGCTTTACATCGGGGAACATTGAAACGGGGACGACCACGATACGGCCATCTGTGAGATAGAAGGCCATGTATCCGCGTTTTACACTAAAATTAATTTTTTTGATTCCCAGTGTTGTGTCTTTGTATTTGCACATAATATGTCCTCCTTATTTGTCAAATTTCTTAATGGCAACCTTCTTGCCGGCAAAGACATCGTCAATCATCTTGTTGAACAATTCCCAATTCTTGTCTATAACGTCAATAATCTTTGCCAAATCGGCAGCGTCCAATTCTGACCACGCAACCTCTATCTTCTGCCCATTCTCCTCTATCCAAATCTTCGCAACAGTATCTCCACGATGGGACTTCTTACTTCCCCTGCGCACGACATGGATATGTCTTCTGTTTTCATTGGCATCGGCCGGGAAAACAGAGAGGATGAAGAACAGTATGACAGCAAGTTTACCCATATTGTCTTATCTGTGCAAAGATAATCAAGTTTACCGGAATTATGCAAAAAATGTGCTGCTATTTCATCCCGACTTTTCATATTTTCCCTGTGCAACCCTCACCAGTTGCCCGCTTTGCACCAGGCGGTGATGTATTTCTCGACGGTCTTGGGGGCAATGGCAATGGCGGCATCAGCCGCCGGCCGGAACGGCAAGGAAATGAATGTTTTGTCGGATTCCGCTCCCTTTGGTCGCGCTATCCGACAACGCTCCCGCGGGGCCACTTAAGCAGACAGACGTATGCTTTGCATACTGTCTGTTTCATTTTTCTTTTCAAATTCAAGCAAGCTTGATTGAAAAGAAAAACAAAACAGACGCCAGATTTTCATCTGACGTCTGTCTGCTTGTGGAGGTAGTCGGATTCTAATCATAGTATGATTAGGTATAATTAAATACATAAACGATTGAAAATAAATATTATAAGAGAAATATAATTACAGATAGTATATTTGGATTTACCAATAATTCTGCGTAAATTTACGCGTAAATACAAATACGCAGAATATGGCGGTCAAATTCTATCTGGACAAACGTCCAAGCAAAATATCCAAAGAGTATCCCATCAGGGTTTCCCTCAGTATTAAAGGTACGACTTTGATATCCACTATCGGCTATAGCGTGGACAAGGGCGTATGGGAATCCGGACGTATCTCAAAGAAGTCTTACAAGAATTCCAAGGGCGTTACAGCCAAAGAACTCAATGCCAAATTAGCTCAACTTGAATCGCATTTTGCCTCCTATGATCTGGAGACAAAAACAAAGCCCACCAAAGAAGAACTGAAGCGACAGATTTCCTTGGGCCTTTTGGATAAAGGGGAAGAAACCGAAATGGTTAAGGAAGCAAAACCCACAAGGCCATCAATCTTTGAGTACCTGGAAGAATTCAAAAAGGAGCAGAGCCTTGCCAATCAGTGGGCCTACGGCACCATGCAATGCTGGAAGACTTTTGGCAACCATCTGAAGGATTTCAATAAGCACGTTACCTTTGAAGACTTTGACGAATCCGGGATTACCAAGTTCATCGTCTATCTCCGGGGAACACTGAATATGGAGGAGAAGACTGTCCAAAAACAGTATTCCAACCTGAAGTGGTTCCTCAACTGGGCCATCCGGAAAGGCTACACATCGCAGGATTTCATCAACCGATATAAAGCCAAGTTCAAAGTACTGGAGAAACCGGTCATCTTCCTAACTAAAGATGAGCTACTGACATTATACCGCTACGAAATACCGGCCAACGGAACCAAGGTCAAGCTACTGGATAATAATGGGAATGAATACGAGAAACAAGTGCACGATGCCAGCGGCCTTGCTAAGACTCGGGACTTGTTCTGCTTCTGCGCCTTCACCTCGCTTCGGTATTCAGACATGGCCAATCTCCGTAGGAACGATATCAAGAAAGACATCCTATACATCACCACCCAGAAGACGAACGACCGTATCCCTATCGACCTCAACGCCTTTGCCAAGGAGATTCTGGACAAGTATAAGAATGAGCAATTCTCTGACAACCGGGCGCTGCCGGTCATCAGCAATCAGAAAATGAACAAGTACCTGAAGGACCTGGGCGAGCTCTGCGGATTCAAAGACCCCATCAAGAGAGTCTGTTTCCGAGGCGGCAAACGGGTTGAAGAAACCTATCCCAAGTACGAGATGCTTGGCACCCATGCCGGCAGGCGCACCTTCATCTGCTTTGCCCTCTCAAGCGGCATCCCGCCCCAGGTGGTGATGAAATGGACCGGCCACTCCGACTATTCAGCCATGAAACCCTACATTGACATTGCAGAGAAGACCAAAGCCAATGCAATGAGTTTGTTTGAAATGGAACTCAGGAAATAGAAAGCATACATATTGTCCTCTGATACTGACTCCGGAAACCGGTCTCGGAATCCAACAGAATAGACATCGCCTGAATCTGGAACCGATTTTCGGTGAGGCTCCAGATTTCTGTATATGCCGGAATGCGGATGGTCATCAGCCCAGAGCAATCCCCTTCTGCCAGGAATCCCCTCATACCCCTGACGCCATAGCCCTTGCCGGGGTTCGTCAGCCTGAGACGGCAATACAACTTGTAGCGTTCAGGATGAGTATCCGGGGACACGTGGGCATCAACAAACAATAACAGGTTACCAGCCTCAACTTCAGCGCCTTCAAAAGATACATGGAACGGTGATGGCATTAAGAAGGGTTGAGGCTCCGGCGTATGTTCATCCCCCATCAGCGCAAAGCCGTGATATGCCGACACAAATAGATTGTTTCCGGAGATATGTGCCTTGTGGTCAAACGGTGGCCGGTGCGGCTCTGCAGTAGTCTCATAAGAATTCCATTCCAACTGCTCATCACGATTCAGGGATGCCCATGCAGCCAAAGCCCGCCGGTGTATGGCCAGGTGCTCCAGCTGAGCTGGAGTGCCTGGGAACGTCGCCTTTGTCCTTTTTCTGATATAGCAAAGCCCTTGCCGATGATAGAAGGTCACATCACCGGCAGAGCCGTAGGCGTCTGAAAGCAACAATGAAGGCTTAAACAGGGGCATACCGTATCTTGTACTTTTGGGCAGGGCAATAGCTCAGAGGGACATCCTTAGGGGATGGGGCCATGATACTCACCTCAGCGAGTGCATCAGCACCTCATTCTCCACCCACTTCTTGATGGCCTTCTTATCCGGCACATAGCGGAGATTCTTGTCGATGCCGCACAGGGCAAAGACCGTAGTACGTTTGTAGTTGGGTTTCTCCGGGCAGTCATCAAAAACGACCTTGCCATTAAGTTGGTGTACCCAGATGTCAGTGAACTGGTACATAGTGTCCTGATGCTCGGTGAATTCGGTGACGTAGTAGAGAACGCGGTTCTCAACTTTTTCGATGAAGCGTATCAATGTTTCCATAACCTAAACCTTTATTTTCTGTATACAAGATAGTCATTTTCTGCGAGATTAACAAATTTATTTACAGGTAGTTACACAGTTTTATGAAAGTTTTTTTCCACGCTGTGGAACACCCTCCGGAGATGCCGATCACCATCCATTCGCAGCGAAGCGGCAGCGGTGTAAGCCGCTGCTCCCTGTGCTATATATATAAACCCTTTTACCGTCCTTCGGGCGGGGTTCGGCGGTCGAATAAGCAGTGTGGCTGGGGCGTAGGTTATAAGGAAGGCCTTGGTTGTTTAGAGTCTCAAAGGCTGGACGGTTGCGCGGGCGTTGTCGCCGGCATCCTCTCTTACATTGATGCGGTCGCCGGCCTTTGAGTCTCTAAATGACCAAGGGCGCGGAACGAAGTGGAGCGTTGGCCCCGGAGGCGGTCTGGAAGCGTGGGGGCGGTGGGCTCTGGAGCGCCGCGGAAGGGAGACTTTAGGCCCCCTGGAGCAGCGGAAGAGACAGCCGCTGTGGGTGGGCAGACGGCCTCCGGGGCCTGGGCCGGAACGGCTCAAAGGAGTGAGCGAGCACCGGCGGTGATGCGGGAGATGATGGTCCCCGCGAACTGGCAGAGGCCTTCGAATAGAAGCACGACGCTACGATACTGATGCGGGAGGACGGTGGAACGGAGGCGGAACGTGGATGGCCGTAAGGCCTGGGGAGGCCGGGTGGGGATGGACCAGCACGGTGAGCTGGCGGTTGGCGGAAACAAGCGAGAAGCGGAGGGACCGCCAGGGACCGGAGCGCCGAGCGAGTGGACGCCAACTGACTGCTGACCGTGACCGATTTTTGTTTTCCTTTCCCGAAATAAAGTGTATCTTTGCGAGGCCAGGCGAGGGACGGCTTTATGGAAGCACAAGAGATTCTTCAAGACATAGTATTTATACTCCTGTATGGGGGCGTGATGGGGCTGAACGTTGTGGCGGCACTGTATCTGCTGCGGCGGCGCGGGAATGCCATTGCGCCGGAGGTGAAATCTCCAGTACGGCTTCGCCTGTGGGCGGCGGCGTTCCTGATGGCGTGTGCGCTTAGTCACGTGTTTTGGGTAATTTATACCACACATCCTTCCCAACCCTTATATGTGATAGTCTGCGGCCTGGATTTGTTGATGTTGTTTCCCACTATTGCAGGCCTGTTGTTATCAATGCTGCAGGACAGGCGCCGGCCCGTCTGGCCCATGTTGGTGGCGCTGATTCCCGCCTTTGTTATTCTGGCCCTGTGCATTATACGGGGAGACGAGAACTTATTCCTTCCGCTGAGCCTTTACGTCATTGCCCTGTACGCTTCCATGATGCTGTATATGTACTTTGCCGTCCGCCATTATGGCCGATGGCTCAGGGACAATTACGCCGACCTGGAGCACAAGGAGGTTTGGCAGAGTTTCGTGATCCTGGCGGGGTTCCTGCTGTTTTTCGTCATGTACAGCAGTACAACCGAAAGCAGTACCCTGCTGGTATATCTTCTTCAGATAGACTGCATTATCATTGTGGCACTGCTGCTGTGGCGGGTGGAAACCCTGCAGACACTGAGCGAAAGCACTACGGCGGAGGTTGAGGGGCCAGTCGCGGATGCGCAGAGGACATCCGTACAGCAGGCCATTTCCGTCGATATCGCACCCCTTCTGAAAAAGCACTGCGAGAACAAGCATCTCTATCTGCAGCACGACCTCTCCCTGTCCCAGCTTGCCCAGGCCATCGGCACGAACCATTATTACCTGAGCCAGTATTTCTCCCAGCAGGGACTTACCTATAACACCTACATTAATGGATTGCGCATCCGCCATTTCTTCCGCCAGTACCAGAAGGCAGTGGCCGATGGGCGCACAATCACCGCGCAGCAGCTCTCATCCGAAAGCGGCTACCGAAGCTACAGCACCTTCAGCGCCGCCTTCAAACAGTACACCGGAAAGACCGTGGCGGCGTGGATGCGGGACACTGGAGAGTAGTATTTCTCTTTTTTTACTTTCAAAATCTGCAAAAATAGTTTCAGAATCTGCAAAAAATGCATTCTGAGACTCCCTATCCTATTGCAAAAATGGGTCGGGGGGGGTAAATTTGCGGCTTATATCAAATAGATATAAACAAATAAAACAATCATAGTTCGTATGAAGATAACTATCAAATTCCTAACCTTAACAATGACCGTCCTTCTGGGACTGTCATCCGTGGCCCGGGGACAGGAAGCTTCCAAGGGGGCATTGGCTCCCGTGGATAATCCCTGGTACATCGGCGTTGGAGGCGGCACGTCCTTCGGGCAGTGCACCTTCTACAGTATCACGG
>JAFUDQ010000013.1 GCA_017459075.1 Bacteroidales bacterium | reverse complement strand
GCATTTGCACCCACTCTCAGCAGCCTTCTGAGCGGTCGTTATTGACAGTGTTTTCAATGAACTTTTGTTGTTAAACTGTATGTTTTCGTTTAGCCTGCCGCCTTGCGGCTCCTAAACATTAAAATTTACCGAAGTATTGAATAACGGAAAGTCCGCCGTTGGTGTAGCTATTCAGATACTTGTAGTCATACTGACGCTGCTCTGCGAAGAGCGCAGCCTCTACAGAAAGTTTGTCATCTATGAAATGGTCGTTCCAGGTAGCATAACCCTGAATGGTGAAGTCGTTGTCCTGGACATGGTATGTCCTGAAGTAAGACTCCCAGTTGATGGAACCGGTGCCATGCTTCTGTTCAGTCTGGTTGTTGTAGATGTAATTGTTGATACGGGTTCCCAGCTTAATATTATAAGGAAGGGTTGCGTAAACGTCTGCAGAGATAAGGTGATACTTGGCAGTACTCTTGCTGTTGTAGTTGTCAAGAGTTGCGAAGGGGTTGTCATGATAGTTGGCAGAGAGGTCATTCTCTGACACGATATTCCAAGTACGCCATGAACCGTCTGCCCTCTTGTAATCCTTGAGCTGGGAAAGGTCTACGTTTGTCTGGCCCCACTGGGTGAAGTCGCAGACAATGTTACCATCGGCGCTGTAACCTTCTGTAGCAGCGTTTTTATTCTCACGCAGACGGAAGCGGTAGCTTACGTCTGCTGTAAGCCAGCTTGCAGGCTTGAGTGTGGAATTGATGCTGAATGAACGGCGTACGGCCTTAGAATTGGGAAGCACACCCTCCCTGTTTACATTGGTGAAGGAGATACGGGTGCTGAGGCCCTTTACAGACTTGGACACTGCGATGTTGGTAGTGTTGGTAAGGGCGTTCTGCGTAACATCCTTAAGGTTCAGGCGAGCCTTCCATGTGTCTGCGGTACCATAATACTTGGAAGTAGGATCCCAAGAGAGAGCGGAACGTACAAGGGTTGTACCGTCGAAACGGGGACCCCAGTTCTCATCTGAATAGTAATCCATTGAGTATGTTCCGTCACCAAGGTCTGTAAACAGATATGCAGGAGATGTCCAATCGTGAGCGTCTGCTCCTTCTGCAGCAGCTGCAGCGCTAAGGCCGCTGGTTGCAGAACCGCCACCATAAAGTTTGTTAAACTTGATATGGTTGTAGTAAGACTCTACGGAAGCAGTGTGGGAGAACTCAATGACAGACTTTCCTTCGGCCGCCTTCTTGGTTGTAATGATAACTGCACCATTGGCACCACGGGAACCGTAAAGAGCTGTTGCAGAGGGGCCCTTAAGTACGTTAAGGGTTTCAACATCGTCCATGTTGACGGCACCCTGGTCAGTGATAGCTCCGTCAATTACATAAATAGGAGCGTTACCTTTTGCATCGCTGTAAGAAGTTGCACCACGAAGCACGATAGAACCCTCATTGAAGGTTGTTCCACCGGCACCCCAGAACTGTGCTCCCGCGATTTTACCTGCGAGGGAGTTTCCAAGCTCCGAGCTGTGGGTAACTGTAAGCTGCTCCTCAGTAAGAGACTGGGCGGAATATCCGATAGCTTTCTGCTTACGGGTAAGGCCCTGTGCTGTAACTACGACCTCGTCAAGATTAAGCGAATCCTCTTCGAGGACAACGTTAATCGTGGTCTGGCCTTCTACCTTAACAGCCTTTGTCTTCATTCCGAAGAATGTGAACAAAAGGTTGCTACCCTCCGGAGCCTGGATGGAATAAGTTCCATCTTCAAGAGTAATGGCTCCGATAGTTGTGCCCTGTACTGTAACAGATGCTCCGGGAACAGGTGCACCGGACTGGTCAGTAACCTTACCAGTGATGAGCTTATTCTGTCCGAAGACAACTGTAGAAACAGTCAACAGAAAGCACACAAGAATGAGCTTTAAGTTTTTCATAAGTGTTAGACTTTTAGTAATACTATTTATTATTCACTTAAATGCTTAATGTAAAAAGTTGGTCAAAGTTGTTTATTCTTCTCTTTTTCAATAGCATCCGCAGGCAAAGTAAAATATTAAATTTCAAATTTCAAAATTATTTTTCCGTTTGTAAGTTGCTCATTTTCCGACAGTTAAAACGTTTGGTAATTCAATTTTGCAACATTTAAAACATTTTATACTTACAAAATGAAAGCAATTCCCTTCTATTTTGAAAGGAATTGCTTTATAATGAATATTTTATGAATATTTTTTGACATCTATGCACTATTTTGCATAAATATTCGCGAAATATTCTATTTTACTCTTATGGAGCGACCGATTTTTAAAGTGGTATTAGCCGTTAGACCGGGGTTTAGGCGGCATATTGCGCCAACCGTGGTCCCGTGTTTCCGGGCGATTTTTCCAAGGTTATCGCCGGATTTGACTTTATAGTATCTGGCGGCGGCAGCCTCTGCGGCGGCTTTGGCCGCAGCGTCATAAGCCGCAGAATCCGCAGCATGAATCTCATCCTCCTCTTCTTCAGATTCAGGGACATACTTGCTGGCGATTGAAAGGTGCTTCTTCTTAAGGACAAACAGGCGGTGACGGAGTTCCCCTGTTTCAAAGTCTATAAGCCACTGCGGGTCAAAAGCATAGCCACGGTATCTGGTTTCAAAATGAAGATGAGGACCCGTAGAACGTCCTGTAGAGCCACCAAGACCTATCCTGTCACCGGCATCGACCCAGTCCCCGGGAGAGACACTTCTTTCCGACAGGTGGGCATAAAAAGTCTCAAGCCCGTTCTCATGGCGTACAATTACAAGGTTTCCGTAACCCTTGTAAAATTTTGATACCCTAACCTTTCCGGAAAAAGCCGCTCCCACGGGTTCACCCTTCTTCAAGGGAAGGTCCACGCCCTGGTGACGTCTCCTGTGCCTCATCCCGAACTTGGAATACACCCTTATCTGACGCGGACAATTGTACTGGCTGAGGGTATCGGCCACCCATATTGATATCCTGTCCGGCAAAGAGTCCATGACCGTATGATAAGGGTCGATGGCATCAGTATCCCAACAATCCTTGAAAACATCTGACTTGGAAGCATGGGACGGGTCCCGGTAATACTTCCATGTTTTGTTTTCAAAAAGAATAATCTGGACTCCCGGAGTCTGCGTGTCTATCGTATCAAGGACATTGCCAGGCACCCCGCGCAAACTCTTCACAGATTCTTTGGTAAGGCGCGGAATTATGATTTCCGATTCCTTCTGTTTTAGTTTGACGGGGGTCTGACCCATTCCCTCCGGCGCAAGCAAAGCGAGCGTCAGCAGTATTATCAAATATCTGAGCTTCACTATCTTACGGCGCCGAATTTTTCTTTGAGGAGCTTGTCAGCCTGCTCTATCTTCTCTGCCAGAAGTTCCTTTGTGGTTGCCTCGCAGATGAAGCGGAGGTAAGGCTCTGTGTTGGAAGGACGGATGTTGAACCACCACTGGGGGAATTCAAGGCGGTAGCCGTCAAAGTCCATGACCTTGGTAGGGGTCTCAAGGGACTCGAAGTAAGCCTTGACAGCATCCATGGCGCCTTTCTTATCTTCCAGTTTGTAGTTGATTTCTCCGGAGTTCTCATAGCCGGTCAGGCGGTCAATTTCATCGCTGAGCTTGATTCCCTGCTTCTTGAGGGCGGAAACAATGCGAAGGACGATGATACTGGAGAGCATGCCGCTGTCGCTGTAGAAGAAATCCTTGAAATAGTAGTGACCGGCAAGCTCACCACCCCACAGTCCGTCGATTTCACGGAGTTTGGGGGCTGCGAAAGCACGGCCTACGCGCCATGTATGAACATCGGCATTATAATTCTTTACAAGATATTCTGCAACTGCCTTGCTGGAGCGGATTTCCTGAAGCACGCGGGGAGCTTTTTCACCGCGCTCATCACAGAAATAGCGGGCCATAAGGGCAATCACAAGGTCAGGAGCCACGAAGCGGGCCTTATCGTCTACGAACATAACGCGGTCAGCATCGCCGTCGTAAATGACGCCCACATCGGCCTTAATCTCTCCTACAAGTTTCTTAAGAGGCTCTACATTCTTGGCTACCAACGGGTTAGGCTCATGGTTAGGGAAGCTTCCGTCCATATCGTCAAACAGATAGGTAGCATTCTCTCCCTTGTAAATCTCTTTTGCGAAGAGGGTGCTCATGCCGTTGGAAAGGTCGAAGGCTATCTTAAGGTTGGAATAGTCGCCCTTGAACTTTTTGAGGAAGGCGATGTAGTCAGGTTTAATGTCGATTTCCCTGATAGTGCCCTTCTTTGCTGCAACCGGGGTGGGACGGCCTTCGTCAATCCACTGCTTGATTTGGCCCAAACCAGTATCCAGACCCACCGGGAGGGCGTTTTCACGGCTTACCTTCATGCCGTTGTACTCACGCGGATTGTGGGATGCGGTAATCTGAACGGAGGCTTTATATCCGTAGTTTGCAGTGCCGAAGTAAACCAGGGGCGTACTGCTGTAGCCGATATCGTCTACGTCAGCGCCGGCATCGGTGATACCTTTAATAAGATAGTCATGGATTTCCTGGCCGGAGTGGCGGCAGTCGCGGCCAACGAGGACCTTGTCTGCGGAAAGGAGTTCAGGAAGGAAATATCCTACTTTATAGGCGGTCTCTTTGTCGAAGTCTACATTGTAGATACCGCGGATGTCGTATGCGTGAAATGCTCCCATAATATTATTAATTATTTGATTTTTGATTTGTATCTGGTTGTGTACCGGCCGTTGGCGATGCCCACCAACTTCTTGGCTATCATTTTCTTACGTATCGGAGCGACATGGTCTGTGAACATGTCGCCGTCAAGGTGTGAAAGTTCGTGCTGAACCATGCGGCAGGCGAAGCGGTCGAAGGTTTCTGTTACCTTCTCAAGGTCTTCATTGTAATATTCCACCGTCATTGAGCTCGGGCGGCGGACGTCGGCGTAAATGCCGGGGATGCTGAGGCAGCCTTCGTTGAAGGTGCACATGGTGTCGCTTTCAGAGATTATCCTGGGGTTGATAAGGGTGCGGCGGAAGTCTTTAAGGTATTCGTAAGTGTCTGTAAGCTCCGTTCCGTCTACTATTACCACTCTTTTTGAGACGCCTATCTGGGGGGCGGCAAGGCCTACGCCTTCGGCCACGGCCAGTGTGTCTTTAAGGTCTTGTACCAGGGTTTTAATGCCTTCCTTGTCTGTAAGGTCTACTTCCTGGGCTTTCTGTCTCAGTACCTCAGAGCCATATAAATATATCGGTTGTATCATAGTTCTATCTTTTTCAATTTATATTGATGTATAAAAATTTTTCATCGTTTTCAAAAAGCTTTTATCTACGTTTTTTGGTTACTTTTCGGGACAGACTGTCAGGGACGGTGGCGGGGTCTACGGTCATAGTGGAACCGGAAGTGCGATCCATCCAGCTTTGCAAAATGATAGCCGCACTGATTTTATCCACCTGAGCCTTATCCCTCCTGTCCGACGCCTTCATCCCCCCGTCAATCATAGCCCTGTGCGCCAGGACCGACGTAAAACGCTCATCCTCCAGCACCACCGGGATATCCGGGAAATGCTTGGCAAGCAGGGGCAGAAAGGCATCCACATCTGCTGCCGCCTCGGAGGGACAGCCGTCCATATTGCGGGGATAACCCACCACAAACCGTATAATTCGCTCCGTCACGGCGTAATTTTTGATATAATCTATTATCTTTGCAGACGGTACAGTTTCAAGGGCGGTAGCAAATATGCCAAGCGGATCACTGACCGCGAGGCCTGTCCGCTTCCTGCCATAATCTATACCTATAATTCTGTCCATCGAGGACAAAGTTACGAAAAAGTTAACGTATGTCAAAAGAAAATAAAGAGCACAGGGCAAGAAGATTAAGGATTTCCTTGATTGACGACAACACTCACAAACAGATATGGGTGCTTCGCGGCAAACGCTCGCGGCTTATATTTACGGCCGTGACAGCGATTATCGTGCTGATTCTTGCCATTTATGTACTTATAGCCGTCACCCCCGTCAAGACATTCTTCCCCGGCTACCCGGATGCTCACCAGAGAAGGGCCGCTGCGGCAAATGCCATGACCATCGACTCCCTGGAGACGGTTATTGCACGCTGGGAGTTTTACTCAGAGAATCTTCGCAGGGTGCTGGACGGCACGGAAACCATCTCCATCGACTCACTGCTTCGCAGGAAGAGTACGGCCGATGCAGCCGCTTCAGAGCAGGGCTCCAGCAAGAGTGATTCCCTCCTTCGCGCAGCAGCAGAAGAAGCGGAACGCTTCGGCCTTCACTCAGAAAAGAGGAAACTGCCTATAGAGGGTATGCATTTCTTCCCTCCCGTGAAGGGCGTCATCTCTCAGGGCTTTGACAAATTCACCCATCCTTTCGTAGAGGTGAGCGCCCCCGTGAATGCCATTATCATGGCGGTTGCGGACGGTACGGTAATGGTTTCTTCATGGAGCGATATGGACAAGTATTCCATTATAATTCAGCATGAAAACGACCTTGTATCTATTATAAAAGGTGCAGGAAAGGCCAGCGTGGGTACCGGGAGCCGTGTCAAGGCAGGAGCCCCGGTTGGCGCGGTACAGGCACCGGCCGGCTCTGACAATGCACAGATACTAAGGGTGGAGTTATGGTATAAAGGAGAAGCCGTGAATCCGGCTGAATACATCAAGTTCTGATGGAAAATAAAAAAAGAAGAATAGCTATTCTGGGGGCTACCGGCAGCATCGGCCAGCAAGCCCTTGATGTTGTGTCCCGCAATAGGGAAATGTTTGAGGTAGAGCTGCTTACGGCTAATGAAAATGTAGAGCAGCTGGCAAAGGATGCCATCGCCTTTGATGCGAATGCGGCTGTAATTTGCAATCCAGACAAGTACAGTCAGCTGGCAGAGGCTTTGAAGGGGACGGATGTGAAGGCGTTCGCCGGTATGCGGTCTGTAGAGCAGCTTGTGGCCGGCGACAATATTGATATGGTTCTCACGGCTATGGTTGGCTTTAGCGGTATGCTGCCCACAACGGCAGCGGTGAAGGCCGGCAAAACCATCGCCCTTGCAAATAAGGAGACCCTAGTTGCAGGGGGTTCGTTCATTATTGACCTGGCAAAGAAGTACGATGCCCGCATCCTTCCTGTGGATTCAGAGCATTCTGCGATTTTCCAGTGCCTGATGGGGGCCGCCGGGAACCAGATTCGCAAAATCCACCTTACCGGCTCCGGCGGCCCGTTCCGCATGTGGGCCCGGGAGGACATTGCCCAGGCGACGGCTGCCCAGGCGCTGAAGCACCCTAACTGGACGATGGGAGCGAAGATTACCATTGATTCTTCCACCCTCATGAACAAGGGTTTTGAGATGATAGAGGCAAGCTGGCTCTTCGGGATGCAGCCCAAGGATATAAATGTGGTTATTCATCCTGAATCTGTGATTCATTCCATGATTGAGTATGCCGATGGTGCCGTGCTGGCGCAGATGGCAAGCCCGGACATGAGGCAGCCGATTCAGTTTGCCCTTTGCTTCCCCATGCGTCCCGACCTTCCTTCCAGGAAGCTGGACTTCCCTACCCTTGGAAAGATGACTTTTGAGGCTCCGGACATGGAGAAGTTCCCCTGCCTGGCCCTGGCATACGAGGCGGCTGGGCGCGGAGGCAATATTGCCTGCGCCATGAATGCTGCGAACGAGGTGGCTGTGGCTGCCTTCCTTAACGGCAGGATTGGTTTTTATGATATTCCGGCGCTCATAGAAAAGGCTATGGACACGGTACCGTTTGTAAAGGAGCCTTCTTTGGAGGACCTTGTGGCTACACACGAGCAGATTATGGCTCAAACTAAGGAGAGAATTTAAATGAGCGAGGCTATACTTAAGGTTGTGCAACTTATTCTTGCACTGTCTGTTTTGATTTTGATTCATGAGGCCGGGCACTTCACATTTGCCAAGCTGTTCAAGATTAGGGTTGACAAGTTTTTCCTTTTCTTTGACCTTGGCGGAAAGGCCCTGCTGAGCACCAAGCATGGCTGGTTTTCACGTCTGTTCCCGGGGCTTAAGTCCAGGGAGACAGAGTATGGAATAGGCTGGCTGCCGCTTGGAGGTTACTGCAAGATTGCGGGCATGATTGACGAGTCCATGGACCGTGAGGCTATGAAGCAAACGCCCAAGCCATGGGAGTTCCGCACAAAGAAGGCATGGCAGAGGCTTCTGGTTATGGCCGGAGGCGTTCTGTACAATTTTATTTTTGCGATTCTGCTTTATATTGCATCGCTCCAGATTTGGGGTACGCGTTACATAAATAACAGTGAGACAAGGATTTACGCCAGCGAACTGGCCCAGGAAATGGGCTTCCGGACGGGAGACCGCATCCTTAAACTGGATGAGTTTGAGCCTACCGATTTCACCTCTTTGCAGGCTGATATCGCCAGAAGGAACGCTCATATTGCTACGGTAGAGAGGGACGGGGATACCGTTCAGGTTTATATAGATCATAGCTACTTGCCGCAGATTATTTCCACTCCGGGGATGTTTGACCTTGCAGTTCCCTATGTAGTGGATACGATTCCCCCGGTTTCCCTTAACTACCGGAATGGTTACCAGAAGGGTGACAGGATTATTGGCATTGACTCCGTCAGGATTGATTATTTGCAGGATTTCAGGGCTTTTTTTGCAGACAAGCCCAATGCTTCCATGACGGCCCTTGTCGTGCGCGGGGCGGATACGCTTAGCCTGCCTATGCTTACTGACAGTACCGGAAAGGCTATGATTTACGCTCCTATCCCGGGTTACAACAAAAAGACGTATGCTTTCTTTGAGTCGATTCCTGCGGGACTTGAACTTACTGTCAGTACCGTTGGCAATTACCTGAGGGATTTGAAGATGGTTTTCAGCCCTTCCACCGGTGCTTACAAGTCTGTGGGTAGTTTCATTACTATTGCCGATGCTATGCCGGAGAGTTGGAACTGGGAGCTGTTTGTACGCCTTCTGGGGCTGCTTTCCATCATGCTTGGAGTTATGAACCTGCTTCCTATCCCGGCCCTTGACGGTGGTCATATCGTGTTTGTTATTTACGAGATGATTACCGGCCGCAAGCCCAGCGACAAGTTCATGGAGGTTGCCCAGATGATTGGCATGGTCCTTATCCTAGCCCTCATGCTCTTTGCCTGCGGCAACGATATCGGAAGATTGATAAGGTAATCCCATCCCGACACAAAAAAACAGGTCTTGCAACCTGTTTTTTTGTGTCGGGATGATCCGACTCGAACGGACGACCCCTACGTCCCGAACGTAGTACGCTACCAACTGCGCTACATCCCGATCCCTGTTAAAAAAAGAACTGCCCGGGAAGCAGTTCTCTTATCTTCAAAGCCGCTTACGCGAGCTTGTTGATGTAAACTGCAATTCCACTCTTGAGGTTAGCAGCCTTATTCTTATGAATAACACCAATCTTGGCAAGCTTGTCTATCATTGAATAAACCTTGGGAGCATTCTCCTGTGCTGTCTTCTTGTCTGTGGTGTTACGGATTGCCCTTATAGCATTCCTTGTAGTTTTTGCATAGTACTTATTATGCAATCTGTGCCTTTCGCTCTGGCGAATGCACTTCTCTGCAGATGCGTTATTTGCCATAGTTTTTATTTTTTATATTTAGTAGTGGGTAGGAGAATCGAACTCCTATTGCGGGAATGAAAATCCCGAGTACTAACCGTTATACGAACCCACCGTCCGCCCTTAAAACGCGCAAGGCGTTTCTTAGGGATTGCAAAGGTAGACAAAAATATCTATTCTGCAAAATTATTTTCAGAACTTTATTCGCTTTTCTTCCATTCAAAGGAATAAATTATAGATTCAACCTGCCTTAAGAGCTGTCTTTTGTCATGTCCGGGGGCATGTACAAAGGCATCCAGGACAATAATGCTCTTGGCATCCTGGCTGTAGAAGGCATGGGTTACAAAGGGGCCTCCCATCCATCCGCCGTGAACATCCCACCATCCGCGAACCTGTGCAAACTGGCGTCCGCGGAACTTGAGATACTCTACGGTAGGCTTAAGATAAGACTCGTCCGTTGTCATATAGCTGCCCTCGGCGGTACTGGGGACATTTTCCTTAAGAACCTCATTCCTGTTGGCAATAAGATTCTCAATGGTGAAATCCTGCTCGTTACCCTGTGCCGGATATGTATAAACAAGTATATCCTGAAGGATTGAAGCAGAATCATAAGCTACCCAGATGAAGCTGCCGGTATTCTTGCGAATCCTGTAGCCATCGGGGAAATGAGGGCTACCTCCTACCATTTCCCTTACTGCATCACCAATGGAAGTATTCTCATACCTGGTAGCGTTGGCAATGTTCCTGTCCCTTTCAGCCTGCTCTATCGTACTGATAATCCTGGGGGCGTTCTCCTTAAGGAGGGCCAGGGCTGAATCCTTGTCAAAGGCATCCAGCTGGATTACGCACTGCGGGGTTGCCCAGATGTCAGTGGCATAGTTTACATGCTCTTTCTGATTCTGTGGGTTGATATTGAATATGAGAATGTTCCTGTGAACCTTGAAAAGGTCCCCGAAGCCGGAAGGACTTACGTTGGAAAGCGTAAACATCGGCTCACGGGGGACAAGGTAAGGGCACTCATCGGCCAGCAGTTCCCTGACTGCATTTCCAAGATTGCCCTGCCAATTCTCACGGTCAATGACAACTATAACCTCCCCGGCCTTTCCGCTGATATTGGGCATCAGCGCCTTTGTGTTCTTGCAGGAAACCAGTGAGGACAGTACTGTCACCACTACGAAAAACTTTATAATTATATTCCTCATAACTCTTAGAAAGTAAACTTCACCATGGTAAGGATGCGATGGTTGAGAACCCAGTGGAGGTCGTTCTGAACAATGCCGGCGGCATCCATGTCAGAGCCGTACTCAACTCCGGTGAGGTTATACTCCAGGGCAAGGGTGAGTTTACCCAAGTTGTAGGCGATGGTAGGGGTTACGCGGAACATCTGGGTGAAGTTGGATGCGCCGCTGCCATTGAACCAGTAGCGGGTGTTGTCAAGAAGGTCCTCGGTGGTACCAAGAAGCTTCATGTAACCAACCATACCCATAACCTGCCATTTCTTGCCATACTGCATGGAGATGAAGGAAGCTGTGCTACGCATGGGGGTGTACTCCCAGGAGCCGTCTGTGTTAACCTTGCTTACTCCGTAGCCGGTAAGAAGATTCATGTGCTCTCCGGCATCGGCAAGGATAGTCTTTGCCCTGACCTGGAAGCCGTTCTTTCCTGTGTACTGCATGAAGACGAACGGGGAAACTGTGGTAAGACGGTCGCTGAGTGAACCCTGTGCGTCTTTCCAACGGGGTTTGATGCTGAAAAGGTTGGCACCAACCTTGGCCATTAATGAAGATGAGGGCCTGAGGGTGATTCCTGCGTAAAACTCCGGCAGAAGACCATACTTCATATAGTCGGCTGACTTGGTGGAAGTCATGTCTGTGTTGCTCTTGGGGCCTACAGGAAGATACTGCATGCCGTAGATTGCACCGCCAGTAAGGGTAATGGTCTTGCCAAAATTGTAGTTGAACATCACCTGGGGAGAACGGTTGAACGGATTGAACGGAGCACCGGTCTCAAGGTTTACGATATGAGGCATATCGACTGCCATGGGATGCCATGTCTGACCGATGTTCAAAAGGATGGAATTCTCTCCTTTTGCACCGAGTTTGTCCCATGTGAGGCCGACGTAAGCCTGACGGAGGCGAAGGACGGCGGTAGAACCGCTCTTGCAATAGAAGTCTGCCTCTACCTTTCCGGAGAGTTTCATGCTGCCATACTGATATCCGCTTATATCAAGACCGAGCCTTGTGGTAAGGGACAGCAGACGGAATGAAGGATTCTGGTTATTGTCGATATCGTTGCCGATAATAGCCTCGTCCTTGGGCATATAGAAATAAAGATCGTCCGTGCCGGCCATAACTTCGCGGCTGTCAAAAACAGCGTAGTTGCGGATGAAGCCGTAAAGCTTGAACTTGGCAGGAGTCTCATTCTGCGCCGGCAGCACAGTTGAGAGTGCTGCCAGTGCAAAAATACTGAGAATGAATTTTTTCATAATTACTGCTTGAAGATAATATCAACAGGAATCTTAGCCTTGGCCATCTTTGCAATAGCGGCCTTGAGTTCCTCGTCAACAGTAGAATAGCTCTCGATGAAAGCTGAAGCAGCTGCGGCATCGCCTTCGGCCTGAAGCATCAGCACCTTGGAAACAAGGCCGCGGATTGAGCTTTCTGCCTTTGCATAGTCGATTGCATAAGCCTTTTCAGCAAGATCAAGGGTGATGGCGCCGTTTTCACGCAGCCAGTTGTAGATAACGATGTTGGCACGGCCGGTAGCGGCTACGGAGCCAAATCTCGTAGAACGGATTACGCTGGCCACGAAGGTAGCGATGGAGTTCTTCTTCTGGATGATATCGGAAATCTTGTTCTCGTCAATCATCTGGCAGGCAAGGGATGTACCAAGGGCGTTGGCCTTAACCTCTTCAAGTGTGAAGGCATCGGCACCAAGGGCCTCTGTTACAGATGCTCCGGCAAGGGTCTTCTTGACACCAAGGCCGTGGGCAACCTCACGGAAGACGATGTTCCAATAGAAGGCATCGGCATCCATATAATACTTCTCTTCATTGGAGAGGAGGATATTGCCGGCAGGGTAAACAGTAGCATAGAACTTCTCAGAAATCACATTCTGGAAGAGAATGGTACGGGTACCCTTCTCCTGCTGGACTTTCTCGTCGTAAGGAAGGTTGATAGCGATAACCTTGAAACCTGCGTTTGCGTTACCTGCATAGTAGATGGCGTCGCAAGAGAAGATGCTTGAAGATGTTCCGGGAACGAAGCTCTTGTACTTGTCCTCAACCGGCAGGTTGCTCTGGAACTCAGGAAGCATTGCACTGAACTTCTCAAGTGCGGCTGTACGATACATATCCTTGAGCACTACGAATGCATTGTAAGATGCCTTGCGGCCGAAGAGCTTGTCATCATTGTCCTCATTAGGGCCGATTACAAGGTCCATACGGCTGTCGGTCATGTTGAGCCATGCGATATCGGCATCATAGTAGTTGTCGGTACGGAGGGCGTCAATCTTCTTAAGGAGGTACTCACGTACGCTGGCCTTGATGGTGGTGTCGGCAGCCTGCTGCAGATAATTGCAGATATTGTCGATGTTTTCCTTGTATGCATCGTGATACCAAACGGTCTCAAGAGCACCGGAATCATTCCTGCGGATGATGGTGTAAGGGCTGTTCTTTGCAGGGTCTGCGAAGGCCTCGAACTCTTCCGTAGTCATGTCTGCGGGATAGAAGTTGGCTCCGAGAGGACGGTTGCCATAACCGGCGACGAAAGAAGTATCAGTATTGCGATCCCAAGGACCGTAGTTAATCTTTGCGAATGCAAGGGCGTCCTTGTCTTCTGCAAGCTGCTCCATGAGGGCGTTCCTGTCTCCGAAGTTCTGCTTCCAGTAAATCTTGTCAGCCTCCTGTGCTGCCTTCTTGAAGAGCTCGATGACAACCTTGCCGTTAGGGCTCAGTGTCTCAGCTGATGAAGGAGTCTGGAGAGCTACTGTTACATACTCGTTGGAGTTGTTCTCTACCTGCTTGCTCTTGAAGGGGAAGAGGGTTGTGAGCCAGAAGAAACCAAGTATAAAGCCGACTACACCTACGATTATGCCAATCTTTGCCATCTGCTTGGTCTCTACAAGACCGGTGGATGCTGCAATTGCATTCGGAGGGGTGGAGATAGGGAAAAGCATTGCGATGGAGGCGCACACTGCGATGAAGGTAATCATTGCATGGGTGCCGCCAAGGGCGAAGAAGCTGTCATGGCTAGCTGCTGCGGGATCTGCCATACCCTGTGCCACAACGATGAGGATAGGGATAAGGAGGGCTGCAGTAGCGGAGTTGCTGATGAAGTTGGAAAGGAAGTAGCAAACAAGACCTGCAACTACAAGCACGAGCACTACGGACATTGAGCCGAAGGGAATTGCCTGGATGAGGACCTTTGCAAGACCTGTTCCCTGAAGGCAGGTACCAAGGGCGAAGCCTCCGGCAACAAGCCAGAGCACGCTCCAGTTAATCTGCTTGATGTCTTCCTTGGTGAAGATACCTGTGCAGGTAAGGACGCCAAGAGGAATAAGGGCAACTACGTTGGAGTTGATTCCGGTAATGGACTCGGTAGCCCAGAGGAGGATGGTGCCGATGAAGGTAATCCAAACGACCTTTGACTTCCAGTCTTTCTTAGCCTTGTTCTCAGGAATTTCAAGGACAACCTTGTCACTCTTGAAGGGGAAGAATACCTGGAGGAGGATCCATGCGACGAAAATCATGATGGCTACGTAAGGGACCATGCGGATCATCCACTCACCGAAGGTAACTTCATAACCGGCCTCTGCAAGGAACTTCACAGCTGTTGCGTTAGGAGGGGTTCCGATAGGGGTTCCGATACCACCAAGGTTTGCTGCGATAGGAATGGCAAGCGCAAGGCCTACCTTGCCTTTTTCACCGGCGGGAAGCACTGCAAGCACAGGTGCAAGGAATGCAAGCATCATGGCGGCGGTTGCAGTATTGCTCATGAACATTGAGAATACGGCGATCACGATGAGGAAGCCAAGAAGCACCATCTTAGGTTTTGTTCCGAAAGGCTTGAGCAGGAGACGTGCAAGGGTGACGTCAAGGCCGTATTTCTCTGCCATGATGGCGAGCACGAAGCCGCCGAGGAAGAGCATTACAACCGGGTCTGCGAATGCCTTCATGATGTCTGTGTAGTTCACCAGCTGGCCGAGTTCAGGCTTGCAAAGGAAGCCGATACCCTTGTTGGAGACGCATAGCAGTGAGAATACTATTACCAACAGGGATGTTGTCCAGTTAGGAATTATCTCAAACATCCACATAAGCGCAGCGAACACGAAGAGTGCAATCACACGCTGCTGTACAACGGTAAGTCCGGGGATTCCAAAGAAATCTACGGGAACCGAAACCAGGAAGATTGTGACCAGGAGCACGAGGGGCAGGAGGACACAATACTTAACGTTTAATTTTGATTTGCCCATTATTATTGAATAAGTTTGTTAATTTCTTGTCTAGCCTGCAAAATTAGTAACAATTTATAGATTAATCAATAATATAACGCTCTAAAACACATTAGAAAACCCTAGGGTTTCAAGGTCGTGCCACCCCCGGCTAGGGGGTGCCTCCCGGACGGGAGGCGGGGGTCCTGAAACCCTAGGGTTTTCTAATTGTTAAAAGAGTACTGATTAGATAGTACCCTGCTCAAGCATAGCCTGTGCAACCTTCATGAAGCCGGCGATGTTGGCACCCTTAACATAGTCAATGTGACCGTCAGGCTGAGTACCGAACTTAACGCACTGCTCGTGGATAGACTCCATGATGAAGTGAAGCTTCTCGTCAACCTCTTTTGCAGACCAGCTGATATGGGAAGCGTTCTGGGTCATCTCAAGACCGGAAGTAGCAACACCACCAGCGTTTACAGCCTTACCAGGGGCAAAGAGGATACCGTTGTTCTGGAAGTAGTGGATAGCACCGGGCTGGCATCCCATGTTGGATACCTCGCAGCAGCACCAGCAACCGTTGGCAACGAGTTCCTTAGCGTCGTCCTCGCTGAGCTCATTCTGGAATGCGCAAGGGAGAGCTATGTCTACAGGAATGCTCCATGCCTTCTTTCCGGCGGTGAACTGAGCCTTCTCAGGGAACTTGGTAGCCATATCCTCTACCTTGTTGCGGTTGGAAGCGCGCATGTCAAGCATATAGTCAATCATTTCCTTGGTGATACCGTCAGGAATGTGGCAAACACCGTCAGGACCTGAAATGGCAACAACCTTTGCACCGAGCTCGGTAGCCTTGGTTGCAGCACCCCATGCTACGTTACCGAAGCCTGAGAGAGCGACTTTCTTACCCTTGATGTCCTTGCCTGCCTTTGCAAGAAGGTGCTGGGTGAAATAGAGAGCGCCGAAACCGGTAGCCTCAGGACGAAGGATTGAACCGCCCCATGTGCCACCCTTGCCGGTAAGAACACCGGTATTGTACTGGCGGGCGAGCTTCTTGTACATACCATAGAGGAAGCCAATCTCACGGCCACCAACACCTACGTCACCTGCAGGGATATCCTGGTCAGGGCCGATGCAGTTCCAAAGCTCAAGCATGAAAGCCTGGCAGAAACGCATGATTTCGTCGTTGGACTTGCCTACGGGGTCGAAGTCTGAACCACCCTTTGCGCCACCCATAGGGAGAGTGGTAAGAGCGTTCTTGAATGTCTGCTCGAAGCCGAGGAACTTAAGCATTGAAGGGGTTACAGCCTTGTGGAAGCGGAGACCTCCCTTGTAGGGACCGATTGCGCTGTTGAACTGAATACGGTAACCGAGGTTGGTCTGAACCTCACCCTTATCATCAACCCAAGTAACACGGAAGGTGAAAATACGATCGGGCTCAACCATTCTTTCAACGATTTTTGCCTTTTCGAACTCAGGATGCTGGTTGTAAACCTCCTCGATAGACTCGAGAACTTCCTGAACAGCCTGGAGATACTCCTTCTCAAGAGGATACTTGGCCTGAAGTTTGGCCATAATTTCTTGTGTCTTCATTACAAATGAAATTTAATTTATTATTGGTTTATGTTGTTTCGCGCAATAATCCATTACAATATTAAATGGATTTTTGTTTGTCGATGCAAATCTAATAATAAAAACGATACAATCACCAAAAAATTGTAACAAAAAAAGGGAGATATCAGAAAAATCTGACATCTCCCGGATTTTTACTCAAATAAACAGTCTACTGCTGCATTGCCTGCTGCTGGGCCTGAAGCTCTGCCTGGAGGGACTCAAGAGTCCTGCCTGCAGGAATTCCCAATACCTTGCGTGCCTCGGGAGTCAAATCCTTACTCTGGGCGGCATCGATATAAAGGATTGAGGAAGCATCGAAAACATAGATGAAACCACCCTTCTTTGCCAGATCTTCAACAACCTCGTGAACTCTCTTGTAGATAGGGGCCATCTTGTTGTTCTGGAGCTGCTGGATGTCTGCCTGTGCAGACTGCTGGAAATCCTGGATTCTGCTACTCATTTCCTGGAGTTCACGCTCCTTGCTTTCACGTACTGAAGCAGACCATGTAGAAGCCTTCTGCTGGTACTGCTGATATTTATTCTGAGCCTCTTCCTGCATCATCTGGAGTTCTTCCAAAGCATCCTTCTGTGCTTTCTGGAGAACGACTCTTGCAGAATCGGCCGCAGGTGACAATGCAACCAGTTCGTCATAGTTGACATGAGCGAATTTTGCGCTCTGTGCTGATGCAGCGATACCAAAGAAAGCTGCGGCAGCGATGATGATCAATTTTTTCATATCCTTCAATATTATTTATTTTCAAGTTTAGGCAAATGATTTTACTTCAAACATCGGACCATACTAGAATTCCTGACCGATAATGAAGTGGAACTGGCTTCCGCCCTTGTTGCCTTGGGCGTCCTTGTCAAAGCCATAACCCCAGTCTATACCGATGAGTCCGACAACAGGCAGGTAGATTCGCACACCGGCACCGGCAGACCTCTTCAGGTGGAAGGGGTTGAAGTTGCGGATATCGGACCAGGCGTTACCGCCTTCGGCGAAGATAAGGGCGTAAATGGTTGACTGCGGCTGCAGGATGATAGGATAACGGAGTTCTACGCTGAATTTGTCATATACGTTACCGGCGTAGTTGTAACCATTGCTGTTATAGGAACTTATCTCCATAGGAGTCAGGGAATAGTTCTCATAACCGCGCAGTGAAATCACATCGTTTCCGTAATTGCTGTACCCGGACATTCCGTCTCCACCGACGAGGAAGCCCTCGAAAGGAGAATAGCCCCAGCGGCGGTTGTAATAGCCAAGGTATCCGAAGTGTGCCCTTGTCTTAAGAATAAGGTCGCCGGCAATCTTGGTATAGAAATCAGCCTTTAAGGTCCACTTGTGGTACTCAATCCATTTGTAACGGTCTTTAGCGGACCAGTTATCGTAATTGATATCCTTGTAGCTGCTTACTTTTACGGGTTTTCCGTTGGCATCCAGGGTACCCTTGTCAGTTCTCCTGAAGAGGGAGAAAGGAGGGGTCAGCTGTACAGAGAAGGAGATATCGGAACCCTGGCGGGGGAATATCTGCTGGTCTGTTGAAGTTCTGGAAAGTCCAAGGGTGTAACTGATGTTGTGGGCTACGCCATCGTCAAATATGAAGTAGTTGGAATACCAGTTGCGAAGCCTGTAAACCTGCCAGCTGAGTGAGTTGTAGAGGACGAAATAGTTGTCCGGCCACTCAAGACGGTTTCCCAAACCGGCGGAAACTCCGAAGATTTCCATTTCACGGTCATGGCTAAGGATGTTCCATGCAAGGTAGGAGTTTGTCTGGCGGGTATAGTATGCTGAAAGGCTCAGCGAAGTAGGCTTCTTGCCAAAGAGCCATGGCTCCATGAAGCTGAGTGACAGGGCGGTATAATATGTACCGCTGGTCTGGAGCCTGAGGGCCAGGGTCTGGGCATCGCCAAGAGGCACCGGACGCCATGCAGACTTGTCACGCAACCTTCTGGTAGAGAAGTTGTTGAAGCTGATACCCACGGTTCCGATAAAGGTCTTTCCGCCCCATCCTCCGGAGAGTTCGAGCTGGCTTGAAGGCTTCTCCGTAACATTGTATACAAGGTCTACGGTATTATTCATCTCATCAGGAATGATTGAGTAGCCCTCGCTACTGTACATTGCCTCAGGGTCAAACTGTCCCATTGAAGCGATTTCACGGATGGAACGCTCAAAGTCACTCTGGCTGTAGAGATAGCCCGGACGGGTGAAAATCTGGCGGCGTACAACCCTCTCATTGGTAAGGTCGTTACCATTGATTACTATATTGTTAAGGGTTGCCTGCTTGCCTTCCACGATTCGCATTTCAACATCGACGGAGTCTCCGTCAATGGTAAGCTCAACCGGCTTTACGTTGAAGAACAGGTAACCGTTGTCCCTGTACAGTTTGGAAACATCGTAGTCATTCTGGCCGCCGCCTCCAAGAAGGCGCTTCTGCATGGTAACGACATCGTAAACATCGCCCTTGTCAATTCGCAGCACGCTGTTAAGCACATCGGAGGTGTAGACAGAGTTGCCGGTCCAGGTTATGTTGCGGAAATAATATTTCTTTCCTTCATCGATATCGATGCCGATGCTTACACGGCCATCCGGAAGAGTGTATACAGAGTCCCTAAGGATGCGGGCGTCACGGTAGCCGGCCTCGTTGAACGCGGAGATGAGGTTCTTCTTGTCATTCTCATACTCCTTTGCATTGAACTTCTTGCTGTTGAAGAAGTTATACCATTTCTTGGCCTTTGTCTTCTTCATCTTGCGGTACAGCTGATATGTGCTGATATGCTCGTTACCGGTGAAGTCGATATCCTTGATTTTAGTCTTCTTGCCCTTGTCGATTTTGAAATTGACGCGGATTGCATTACGGACGATGGTGTCTTTCTGAACCTCCGGGGTTACCTTTACATTGGAGAAACCCTTTTCCTTGAAATAACGGGTGATGATATCGCAGCTGGTCTTGGACACGTAGTCAGAGAATTCACCGCCGCGGCGAAGGTTCAGGCGCTCCATGAGGTCTTTCCTCTCACCTCCCTTGATGCCGCTGTAAGACCATCTGGATACACGGGGACGCTCCTTGATGGCGATTCTCAGGTAAATTGAGTCGCCGGCAGCGGAGACGGAATCAGCCGTAACGGCTACGTCACGGAAGTATCTTTGGGCCCAGAGGCGGTTCAAGGCATTGGTGATATCATCACCCGGAACGGTGACGCTTACGCCCTTGTAAAGGCCTGAAAGCTGGACTATCTGATTGTCACTGAAATATGTATTGCCCTCTACCACAACATTACCCACAAAGTATTTGTGCGGGGTTCCATAATTGAATTCAGGAGTGTCATTCTGCGCCAAAAGCGCCTGCGGAAGCATCAGCACCGTGGCAACAAGGCTCAATATCCTGTATATTTTTCTCATACGCATTCTTTACAACCTACAAAGATACGACATTTATTTGACTTTTCCATATCTGCGGTCCCGCCTTCCGTATTCTTCCAGGGCAAGTTTCATCTGAGCCCTGTCAAAGTCCGGCCACAAAACCTTGGTAAAGTAGAATTCCGAATAAGCGCCCTGCCAAAGCAGGTAATTGCTGAGGCGCTGCTCTCCTGACGTGCGGATTATAAGGTCAGGGTCCGGAATACCGTCCGTCACAAGGAGGGAGGAGAAGTCCTTCTCCCCTACTCCTACAAGCCAGGACTCCCCTTCCCCGGAGGATATCGCCTTGGCTGCCAGGTGTTTGGCTGCCTGAAGGATGTCCCATTTTCCGCTGTAGCTTATGAAGAGTATCATTGTGATTCTCTTGTTACCGGCGGTCATTTCCATCGCCTTGTCAATGGAGTCATTGAGGATGTCAGGAAGCGAGGCCCTGTTTCCAAGCACCATGAAACGGACGCCGTTGGCCATGAAATTCTCCAACTCGTCCATTATAGACTTGAACATCAGTTGCATCAGGTAATTTACCTCATCGTCCGGGCGGCCCCAATTCTCTGTAGAGAAAGCATAGAGGGAGAGGTATTCCACTCCGTTATCTGCACATTCCTCAAGGGCGGCGCGCACGCTGGCAACTCCTTGCAAATGGCCTTTCACGCGCTCCAGACCGCGTTCCTGCGCCCATCGGCCATTTCCATCCATGATGATGGAGACATGGCGGGGGACTCGTTTTCCTTCTTCTAACTGCATCGGCTTTTAAATCAAATATTGCGCTTATCCTCACCCCAGAAGAGCCTGCTGGTAAGGGCAGACACAAATTCTGACTTGGCGAGCTTGATTCTCTTGAGCGAAAATTGTGCCATTGCGACTTCAAGGGTCCAGTCACAGTCAATCTCCATGGTTTTGTTATCCATTGTCATGGTAACCTTGGGGTCCCTTGATTTTATAGTTATGCTAATGCGGGATGTGTCCGGAACAACCAGAGGCCTTACATTAAGGTTGTGGGGGCAGATAGGAGCAATGATTAGCACCTTGGTATCGGGCATGCAGATAGGGCCGCCGACGGAAAGGGAGTAGGCGGTAGAACCGGAACTGGTAGCTACCAGGAGACCATCGGCCCAATAGGTAGGAAGGGCCTCACCGTCAACTGAAACCTGGATTCCAAGCACTCCTACGCCAATCCTGTGGATTGAAACTTCATTCACCGCGTAAGGCAGGAGACCGATGTCCCTGCGGGCGTTCTGGCCCTTGAGGGTGGCATTGAGCATAGTCCTGTATTCAACGGAGAATTCGCCTTGCAGAAGGGCTGGCAGAACTACCTCAGGGCTGTTTTCTGACAGGAATCCGAGTCTTCCGAAGTTTACTCCGAGGATAGGGATGCCGACGTCTGCAACTGTCTGGGCGGCGGACAGGAAGGTTCCGTCACCGCCGATGCTCAGTACCAAATCCGTCATGGGACGAATGTCGGCCTTCGACTCTATCTCATACAACTCATAAGAAGCGGACTTAAGTTCCTTGCACAGCGCAATGTAGCGTGCGTTTTCCCTGATTGACTGTTTCAGAAGAAATATACCAATTTTCATACTCTCTTTATGTGGTGCAATTCTTGCAATTAGCAATTTAAACTGCCAAAATTAACACTTTATTTAGAAAATCTGCACAATTATGCATATTTTTGTGTCGCACTAATGCTGAATGATAACCATTTAATGACTTTTTAAGATGACAAGATTAAGCGTAAACATCAATAAAATAGCAACTGTACGCAATGCCCGCGGAGGCAACATGCCCGATGTGACAAAGGCTGCGCAGGACATTGAGGCCTTCGGAGCGGAGGGCATAACCGTGCACCCCCGCCCGGACGAGAGGCATATCCGCTACAGCGACGTTTATTCCATCCGCCCCCTTATCAGGACGGAATTCAACATAGAAGGTAATCCAATTCAGAAATTCATTGACCTGGTCTGCGACGTCCGCCCTGATCAGGTTACCCTTGTGCCTGACGCAGAGGATGCAATCACTTCCAATGCCGGCTGGGATACCATTAAATATAAAGGGTTCCTTACCGATGTCTGCAAAGAATTCAAATCTAAGGGAATAAGGACTTCCATTTTCATCGACGCTAAGCCGGAGATGGCGGAAGGTGCGGCCCTGACCGGCTGCGACAGGGTGGAACTTTATACCGCGGACTACGCAGAACTGTTCCCCAGGGACCCGGAGGCTGCCATAAAGGACTTCCTTGCCACCGCGAAGCGTGTCAGGGAATGCGGCCTTGGCCTTAATGCAGGGCATGACCTCAACCTTCAGAACCTGGCATACTTCATCAAGACCATTCCTTGGACGGATGAGGTTTCCATCGGCCACGCAATAATCTGCGATGCCTTGTATATGGGTCTTGAAAACACTGTAAAGGCCTATCTTGAGGCGGTGAGAAAGGGCCAGGCAGAGGCAGCATCGGCTTAAAAATCAAAAAAATTTCATTTCTTAAGGATAATTGGATTATCTTTGTAGTCTGTGCGCAAAATTGCGCAATTGGTTGAATATTAAAAAATGGTAAAGAATATGAACAACAAACCAATGATTCTCAGCGTAATTGCTCTTGTAGCAGTTATCATCCTTGGCATCCTCCAGTTCACCGGCGGTTGCAAGAACAGTGTAAACGCAGCCCCTGTTGCAGCAGATTCCATCAAGGCAAGCGCAGGTTCCGTAGTTTACTTCGACATTGAAAGAGTAGCAGCAGAGTATGACTATGCCAACGAGCTTGGCGATGCTACCGAGAAGAAGATCAAGGGTATTACCGACGAGGTTACCCGCCGCGGAAACCAGCTTCAGAACCAGGTGAACGCTTTCAATAACGATTACAACAAGGGCAACCTTACTTCGTTCCAGGCAGAGCGCAAGGCTAAGGAGCTCCAGACAAAGCAGCAGGAGTTTGACGCTTACTATCAGCAGCAGCAGCAAATCGCCGCAGAGGAAAGGGCCGTTATGCTTAACAAGATTGGCAATGCCATCCTGGAGTATGTACAGAAGTACAATGAGCAGAAGCAGTATGCCCTTATCATCACCACCCAGGGTGCAAGCAGCGTAGCTGCAGGCAACGTCGGCCTCAATATCACTGACGACATCATCGCCGGGCTTAACGAGGAGTACGTTCAGAAAAAAGCAAAAGGAGAGGTTGAATAAGCCTTTTTTCGCATGAAGCGTATTTGGATAATATTACTCACTTCGCTGTGTCTCCTGCTGGCAAATGTTCCGGCGGGAGCACAGAATGAGTATTTTATCCATACCGTCCGCTGGTATGAGAACATCAAGGATATTTCCAAGAAATATGATGTTCCGGTAGAGGTTATAATGGAGGTGAACGAGCTTGACAAGCCCAAGGTCAAGACAAGAATGAAGCTTAAGATTCCTGTGGATTTGCAAAGCTACTACAGGCGCAAGGCGGAGTCTGAGGGTTCGGTAACTACTGACAGCACCTCTGTTGCTAACAATGCCGAGTCGGCTTCTGTCTCTGAGGAGGCAGCTGGCCGGGAGGAGGAAGAGGCTTTCCGCCAGGAAGAGGAGAAAAAAGAGTCTTCCTGGAACTGGGGGGCTATCTTCGGATTCAGGAGCAAAGTCAAGGCTACCGTTATCCTTCCCCTTGGGGCCGATGCCGCCAGCGACAATTATTTTGATTTCTACAGCGGAGCCCTGCTTGCCGCCAAGGATTTGGGAGAGACCGGCATAGGTGCCGATGTTTCAGTAATCAACCTTGCAAACGAGGACCTTACCGCGGCGCTTTCTCCCCGCCTGGAGTCTTCCGACCTTATCATAGGCCCGGTTTCAGGCAATGACCTTGAAAAAGTGCTGTTCTTTGCCGGAAAGACTCCGGTGATTTCACCCCTGGACCCCCGCGCAGCCGTTTTTGCTGATTCCACAGAGAATTTCATTCAGGCGCCAGCCGCCGCTTCCCGCCAGTATTCAGACCTTGCGTCATGGCTTATCGAAGAGAGGGAAGAGTCTGACAATGTGGTTGTTATCGCAGAGACCGGCACGGCGCTTTCCTCTGGGATGAAGGAAGCTGAGGCCATCCTGTCAGAGAGCGGCATCGGCTTTAAAAAGATTGATTACACTATCCTGGAAGGCAGGAATATCACCTCAAAGATTGAGGCTGCCATGGTTCCGGAGGTCGTTAACCGTGTGGTTGTGCTTTCAGAGAAGGAGGCCTTCGTTAACGATGTCGTCAGGAATCTGAACCTGATGCAGTACAATAAGTTCAATGTTGTCCTGTACAGCGCTTCCAAGATTCGCTCTTTTGAGACTATTGATATTGAGAACCTGCACAGCTTGAGCCTTCATGTTTGCAGTTCTTATTACATTGATTATGACGACCCTCGCGTAAAGCGTTTCATCCTGTCCTATAGGGCGCTTTTCAATACTGAGCCCAGCCAGTTCGCTTTCCAGGGTTACGATGTGGCAGGTTATTTCATCAAGGCTTGCCACGACAGCGGCAATTCATGGCCCAAGAAGCTGTCCCGTATAGGCAATGCAAAAATGTTACAGGCAGATTTCAAATTCATGAAACTGCCCCGCGGAGGATATGTTAATACGGGTATCCGCAGGATTATTTTTGATTCTGACTATTCTGTAAGAGAGATTTTGCGTTAGCCATTGCTTCCGGGGTAATCTTTGAACCGCTTAGCATTCTGGCTATTTCCTGAACCCTTTCCTGGGAGTCCAATTGTTTTATTTTTGATATGGCGCGGCCCTGCTGCGTCGTTTCTTTTGTTACAAGGAGGTGGGCGTTTCCCTTGGCGGCTACCTGTGGAAGATGGGTTATGGCAAATATTTGCATGTCACTGCCCATCCTGCAAATCATTGAGCCCATTGCATCTGCCACGCTGCCGGAGATGCCGGTGTCTATCTCATCGAAAATCATTGTAGGCATGGCTGTATAGCGGGCCATGAGTTCCTTGACAGACAGCATTATACGGGACATTTCGCCTCCGGAGGAGCCTTTGCTTACATCCACTGGCCTGTCTCCGGTTGCAGAGAAGACAAAGTTGACTGCGTCTGTTCCTGTGGCAGACTGGGGCGCGGTTTCAAGCTCTACGCCAAAGACGGCTCCTTCAAGGGAAAGGCTATGCAGGGATTTTGTGACCGCTGCCGCGAATTTTCCTGCCGCACCTGCCCTTTTCTCATGCAGTTTTTCCGATGCTTCTTTGAGCGCGGCTTCGATTTCTTTCAGGCTTTTTTCAAGGGCCTCTTTACGCTGCTGGAGTTCGTCTGAATTGTAAAGGGTATCAGAGAGGGAATCCCTCTTTTCTATCAGCTCGTCTATTGTGCGTACGGAGTGCTTTGAGAGAAGGGAGTAAAGAAGCGACATCCTTGCCTCAACCGCCTCCAAGCGGTCCTGGGACACTTCCGTTGACTCTTCCAGGCTTGTTATTTCAGAGAGAATGTCTTCAAGTTCCGCCTTTGAGGATTCCAGCCTTTCTGAGAGTTCTTCGGCTGCGGGAACAAAAGAAGACAGCTTGGATAGGGTTTTGGAGACTTCCCTTAGGGTGGCGCTAACGGAAGGGGCCTCCTGGCCGCCTTCCATTAGGGATTCTGCCTTTACCAGGGAAAGCTTGATTTCTTCTGCGTTGGAGAGGAGTTTTTGTTCGGCCTCCAGCTCCTCAAGTTCCCCGCTTCTTAGTTTAGCATCGTCCAACTGCTTGAACATCAGTTCATTGAAATCTTTTTCAAGGGCCATGCGGCCAAGGGTGGCGGAGACCTCCTCAAGGCTCTTCCTTTCCTGGGAGAGTTTCTTCCAGAGGGCAGCGCACTGCTCTTTCAGTTTTGCGCAGCCGGCGTAGGCGTCAAGGACGGATAGCCGGAAGGCCGGGTCTGAAAGCTTCAGGGTCTGGTGCTGGGAATGGATGTCTACAAGGCGGGAAGAAATGGCGCCAAGAGCATCCTTGCTTACCGGTTCATCACAGATGAAACAGCGTGAGCGGCCGCTGGTGCTTACCACGCGGCGTATTGTTATCCGGCCTTCGTTCCATGGAAGGTCAAGTTCTTCAAACATGGCTTCAAGGGCAGCATCGGCACCGCAGTCAAATTCTCCTTCAACGACGCAGGTGTCTGAGGCGGGACCTACAGTAGAAGCATCGGCCTTGCCCCCGGTGAGAAGGGCGACGGCTCCAAGGAGGATGGATTTTCCGGCGCCAGTTTCACCCGTAATAATGACCAGACCCGCAGGAAAAGTGATTTCCAGCGAGTCTATCAAAATAAAATTCTTAACCCTTAAAGCCTTGAGCATTACTCTTCTGACTCTTTCTGAGCCATACGATAATAGAGGTCTCCTTCTTCGAATTCCTCGATGGCTACGAGGCCCGGCTTGGGCTGCCTCTCATAGTACTTGGAGATTTCTATCTGCTCACGGTTCTCGAATACTTCCTCAAGGGTGTCGCGCTCGTTTTTGAAGTCCTCAAGTTTCTTGTTGAGTTCTTTTTTCTCCTGGAGTGCTATCTGGTTTGCCCTCTTGTAGAGGATTACTACTGATTCATAAATGTTGCCTGTAGGTTCTGCGAGTACCCTGACGTCGCGGGTTACAGTGTTGTTGGGAACTTTTTTCTTATCCATAATCTTAATTACTGTTCAACTATATATACAATCAACATATAGTGAAAAGTTTCAAAAATTTATTTCTTTGAGGCAGCGGCGGCTTTGCGCTCTTTCTCAAAGTCTTTGTCCTTGAGTTTGTCCGTATCCATTTCACCTACTGACTTGCCGATTGCTCTCTGGGCCCTTAAATACATGACATTCAACTCTTTGCAATAAGGGGAATCCGGGATTTCACCGATGAAGTTCAGGTAGTCGTCCATGAAATCCAGATATCTTTCCTTCTGCTTTTCAGGAACACTGTTTTTTGCATATTTGTATGAAGACATGGCTATATAATACAGGATGTCTTCACGGTAAATATTCTCTGCATCTGTCTTGAGGATATTCTTGAAAGCTACGCGGGAGGCCTTGAAGTCTTCCATCCTGTAATACAGTTTGGCATTTTCAAAAGCCTTCTTGTCAAGACGGTCGTTAAGCGTCTTGGCCTTGGCGCGGCAGTCTGAAGCCCAGTCAGAATTCGGATAATCCCTCAGGAATTCCTCCATGGCAGAGAGGGCGGTATAGGTAGGAATCTGGTCCAGCTCGTAACGGAGAGTAGAGCGGAAGAGGCAGTCTACACGATAGAAGCGAGCCTCTTCAGTGAATACGCTGCGGGGGAAGTTGGTGACGAATTTGGAGAAATTGGCCTCGGCCGTATAATAGTCTTTGTTTTTGTAATTGCTCAGGCCCCAGTAATACTGCACTGAGTCATCGCGCTCCGTTCCCGTTGTCATTACGGACAGGGATTCGAAGAGGCCGGCGGCCTTGCGGAATTTGCCCTTGTTGAAATACTCGAAGGCGGCATTGTACTTTGTGTCGACATCGTTGCTCATGAGCAGCGTGTCATACTTTGAAGAGCAGGCCTGCACGGCGGCCGATGCAGCAATTACAAGCAAAAGTGTCTTGAAAACTCGCATATTCATTCAATTAAAGCGTTGCCAGATACCTTTCTGCATCAAGGGCTGCCTGACAGCCTGATGCGGCGGCGGTAATTGCCTGGCGATAATTCCTGTCCCTGACGTCTCCTGCGGCGAAAATCCCGGGAACAGAGGTGCGGGATGAGCCGGGTTCTGCAACAATGTAACCATCGGCATCGGTCTGCAAAAAGCTTGCAAATACCTCTGCATTAGGATGATGGCCTATTGCCAGGAAGAAGCCGTCAATGTTTATATCAAAAACCTTACCATCTTTTCTTAAAAGGCGTGCTCCGGTGACTCCGACGCCGTCGCCAAGGACTTCCTGTGTGTTGCAGTTCCAGAGGACTTCTATGTTTTCACGGCTAGCGACCTTGTCCTGCATGGCTTTTGAGGCGCGGAATACGTCCCTGCGTACAATCATGTACACTTTGCGGCAGAGGTTGGAGAGATAGACCGCTTCTTCGCAGGCTGTGTCTCCGCCGCCTACTACTGCCACGTCCCTGCCCCGGTAGAAGAAGCCGTCGCAGGTGGCGCAGGCAGAGACGCCCATGCCTTTGTATTTTGTTTCTGACGGAAGTCCGAGGTATTTTGCCGATGCTCCGGTGGCGATGATGACGGTTTTTGCTTTGACAGTACGTCCGGCATCGTCCTTAAGGATGTGGACGGGGCCTGTGAAATCCACCTCAGTTATTATTCCGCTGCGAATTTCCGTTCCAAAACGCTGTGCCTGGGCTTTCATGTCAGCCATCAGGTTTGCAGCATCGGCGCCATTGGGGAAGCCGGGGAAATTCTCTATGATTGTTGTGGTAAGGAGCTGGCCACCGACCTCAAGACCTTCATACTGCAAAGGGTTCAGACCGGCCCTTGAGGCATATATGGCTGCCGTATAGCCGGCCGGCCCGGAGCCTATGATAACACAATTTCTGATTTCTTCCATACTTTTTCTTTATTGGAGGGTTCGATGGTTCCGGGTTCCGGCAGCATCGGCCCTGATAATAAGTTGTAACCTGCAAATATACAAATCTGTTCGGATTTTTGGAAATTATATGTAACTTTGTCATTGAAGATTACGTAACTATGCAGCCAATCGTCAATATACCGGGCTTTGAGGAGTTTAAGTCCCAGCTCAGAAAGCATAACCTGAGGGCTACGTCCCAAAGGCTGGCCGTCCATGGCGCCATGATGGAATTGGTGCACGCCAGCGCAGATATGGTGGCAGAGAAAATTGCAGAGACTTCAAAAGTGAAAATCACGCAGTCATCGGTGTATAACATCCTCGCGCAGCTGGCCCTGCATGGCATCTATCGGCATCGGCTCAGCATAAACAACAAAATGTATTTCGATGTCTGCAACGCGAAGCATCTTCACATGTATGATATGGCCCGGCATACGTTCCGCGACCTGCCGGCGAATGACATTTTCGATCTTCTGCAGGAGCAGATGGGAAAGAAGAGGTTCAGGGGCTACAAGGTGGAAGGTGTTGATGTTGTGATACTTGCGCGTCCTAATAAGAAACATTGACTATGAGAAGGTTTTTTATTTCAATGCTTGCCGTCCTTTGCCTTGCCGCCTGCAAGAAGGACGATACCATCCTGAACCAGTTTCAGTCTTTCGGCGATGTTGGTTCGGAGGTTATTTACGGCGATAACGGCATTTCTTTCCGCATTACCAAAGTGAGTTGTGACGATGGTTACAAGAGTAACCAGAGGGTGATGTTTACCTGCAATGTGCTTAAAAAGGTGTCGGAAAGGGAGTATGAGGCGGAGCTTCTTGCCTGGCAAAGGGTGCTTAAGAAGGATGTCCTTAAATCAAGTACGATAGCTGACCCGGATGCTGTGGGCAAAGACCCGATAAAGATTCAAAGTATCTGGGCTTCAGGGCTTTACCTTAATATGGAGATTCTAACTACTTTCATTAAGGACTCTGATACCAAGCATATTATTAATCTTGTCCTGGATGAGGATGCTTGTACGGAGGATACCTTGCACTTCACTTTGAGGCACAACGGGAATGGCGAGTCCGTGAACCCCGGTTCTTCTGACCTGACTTTTGACGATGTTGTTCTTGGGAGGTCGCTTGTGTCTTTCCCGGTCCAGGACTTTATTCCGCGCGGCAAGGCCATGAAAGTTGTGATTGACTGGGAGTGGCATATCACGGAGGACGGAGTGATGTCTCCCCTTACAGAGACCAATTCTTCCAGCGGAATTATTCATTCCTTGTATTCAAACTAAAAAAATATTTGGAGTTAACTGAAAAATCTCTATCTTTGCACTCCCAAACATGGTGAGTGTAGTTCAGTTGGTAGAGCATCGGATTGTGGTTCCGAGTGTCGTGGGTTCGAGCCCCATCACTCACCCCAGCAAAAAAGCATCGCTTCCGCGATGCTTTTTGTTGTTTTCCGGCCCTGAGGCATTCTTCAAGTTCCAGATGCAAAACGGGCAGTCCTCGTTAGCAGTCCTGGAAACAGGAAAACGGGCTGCTGCTGTTAGTAGGCTTTGATGCGAAACATGAAGCCCAGTTCTATGCGGTTGGTGCTGTAGTCCGGGGTGATCAGCTTGTTGTAGCTGAAGTGGCGTCCTACATAAGCGACGAAGAAGCGAAGGTCCTGATCCTTAAGAGGATAGTACTCAAGCGCGCCAATGTAGCCCAGCGAAGTCCTGAACTTGCCGAAGTCCTTGGTGGCGGCTGTCTCATACATACCCTTGAGCATAAGGTTCCAGCCCTCTGAGAACTGCCAGTTCATCTTGGTCACGAAGGAATTGTAGCGGACATGGGTCTGGTATCCGTTGCCACCGAACTCACCTGTTGCAATGCGAAGACGGTCAAGGCCTTCGAAAGCACCCATATAGTCAAAGTACCACTGGAATTTGGGAAGATTCAGGCTCTGTCCAAGGAAAATCATATTGTCATGGTAATGCTTGGCCTGAGTGTAGGAACCAACTCCCCAACGGGTTGTAACAAGGCCGCCGCCGAAGCTTCCGTTCCAATTGAAAATGTATGCCAGGGGATGGTTGGCTGCCTGGAGAACTTTGCCGTCAGCAGTCACTGCTCCAGCTCCGTACTCATCGGCAAACTTGCCGCTGTAAGAGTTGCTGATATTGAAAACGAATTCCTGTGAAGGGATGGGAGTAACAGACAAGGCAACGCCGGCAAGGAAGTTGTCCAGGTTGTCTATCATGTCTGAATACTGATAGATGTACATAGGATTCTCATCGAACTCGTATCCACCCCAGAACTGGCAGAGCTTTCCGCCCATAAGGGTGAACTTGTCGTTGAACTTCCAGCCGAACATCATGATATCGGTAGCCTTTGCGAAATTCTCTTCGCTCTTGCCATCCTGCGCACGGTTCAGGCGGTGACGGATACGGTAGGTAAGATGGTCTCCGAACTGGCCCTTGATTTCAAGACGAAGCTGCTTTGCGCGGAAGGCTGAAGTCCATTCATCGGCAGCCTCCGACATCTGGTAACTGGCTGCATAATTTAGGAACAGATTGAAGTTCTCTGTCTTCTTCTCAAGGTTCAAAAGCCTCTCTGACAGGGATTTATAGTTTCCATCGCTACCTCCGTCGCCAACATTTCCACCCTGTGCGAAGGCTACTGTAGACATGGCCGCAATGGCCAGGATTGACAATAATTTTTTCATACTTTCCGCCAATTAGTATTCCATGAAGAATTTCTGAATCTCCTGCCAGTCATGAGTCTTGGTAAGAGCAAGCATAAGGAGTACGCGTGCCTTCTGGGGGTTCAGGTCAAGAGCTGCAACAAAGTGATACTTGGCATCATCGACCTCACTGTTAAGGCAGGTAGGGCCGGTGGGGCAGCGGCTTGAACGGACAATCTGGATGCCCTTGTTCTGTGCGCCCACAGCGACATCGAATACATCTTTGTAGAAGTTACCATCGCCAACGCCGGCAAGGACGATACCGTCAAAGCCTGCATCGACAAAAGCCTTCATCGGAAGCGGAGAGCAGTTTGCATAACCGTAAACGATACCGACGCGGGGGAGTTTGTCAAGCTTGGTAACATCGAAAACAGAGTTCACGGTGTGCTTGTTGTTGGGGGTCTGAAGCATGTGGGCCTCACCATTATATATATAGCCGATGATGCCGGAAGGGCCGCCTTCGAAGGTGTCGCAGTCAATGGTGTGGGTCTTGATGACAGTCTTTGCATCCAGCAGCTGGTTGTTCATGCAGCAGAGAACGCCCACACCCTTGCAGGCGGGAGAAACGGCAGCTGCAACAGCGTTGTAAAGGTTTGCAGGACCGTCGGCACTGATGGCATTTGACGGGCGCATTGAACCGGCTAGCACAACGGGCTTGTCGCTTTTAACGGTAAGATTCAGGAAGTATGCGGTCTCTTCCATCGTATCTGTTCCGTGGGTGATGACGATGCCGTCGTAGCCTTCTTCATTCAAAAGAACATTGATGCGTTTGGCAAGCTTGAGCCAAACTTCATCATTCATATCCTGTGAGCCGATGTTTACAAGCTGCTCGCCGCTAATGTCCGCAAGCTGCAGAATCTGAGGAACAGCGTCGATAAGTGTCTGAATACCAACCTGTCCGGCGGTATAGGCCGATGATGCTGAGGTTGTGCTTACGCCGGCGATAGTTCCTCCGGTAGCGATGATGCGAATCTTGGGTTTTGCGTTAAGTGAAACGCCGATGCAGAGTGCAAGAGCTACTACTGCCAAAAATTTGATGTGTTTCATAGTTATGTGTGATAAAAATTATAAGAAGCTGATTATCAGGCAACCTACGCCTATGCTGACGAAGGTTGTAATAAAGCCGGCCAGCTGGAAGGAGTGGTTGATTACATATTTGCCGATTTTTGTGGTTCCCGTGCGGTCAAAGCCGATGGCGGCAACTTCCGTAGGATAGTTGGGCAGGAAGAAGTATCCGTTCACAGCCGGGAACATTGCCAGCAGAAGAAGCGGCGGGATGCCAAGGCTGATTCCGAGGGGATACAGTGTCTTTACGGTGACGGCCTGCGAGAAGAGCATTACGCTGAATACGAAGAGGGCCACTGCAAAGATTATGGGATACTGCGTAAACATACCGGAGAAAGCGTCCGTGATGGCCACCTTGTTATGCTCGAAGAAGGTGCTGCCCATCCAGGCAATACCGAAGATTGAAATCATCGCCGTCATTCCTGCGCTGAAAATATTGCCTTTGACGGCAACTTTGACATCGGCCTTGCTGACGATGAGGATGAGGGCGGCGATAGCCATCATTACCATTTCGATGACGGGATTCATGGCCAGGGGTTGCCCGCCGGCGGTTGGACGGAGGGAGGGGAAACTTCCCAAAAGGGCCACGGCAAGAACTCCGAACAGGAAAACAACAACAGACCATTTGGCGCGGGGATTGGCTTTTTCTTCCTCCTGCTCCCCGGCGCTGTCAAGTTCTTCCGGTTTAATGAGGCCTTCTTTTACACGGCGCTGATACTCAGGGTCTTCCTCAAGCGGCTTTCCTACAAAGTTCTGGACAAAGGCCGCTACAAGAATGGCTATGATTGAAGCCGGTATTGTCACAATGAAAATCTCCTTCATTCCTATTCCATGGGCGCCAAGAAGGCTTGTGGAAAGGATTGCTACGGTTGCGGCGGATACGGGAGAACCGGTAATTCCGAGGGATGCGGCTATGGTTGCTACTGAAAGCGGCCTCTCCGGGCGGATTTTTGCCTTGGTGGCGATTTCAGAAATGATTGGAAGCAGGGCGTAGCAGGTGTGTGCGGTGCCGGCGAGGATGCAAAGGAGCCAGGTGGTAAGCGGGCCGTAGAAGGTAATCTGGGCCGGGTGCTTCCGCAGGAATTTCGCTGCCACGGATACCATGTAATCCAAGCCTCCGGCGGCTTGCAGGCAGGACGATGCCGTAATGACAGCCACGATGATAAGCATCACATCCACTGGTATTTGCCCCGGCTCACAGCCAAACACAAATACCAGGATTGTAACGCCAACCATACCGTAAATACCCATTCCGATTCCACCAACGCGGGCTCCGATGAAAATCATCGCAAGAACCACCAGCAACTGCACAAAAAGAAGGACTGTATCCATATAGTTATTGTTTTAACGTTTTAATTATACTACAAAGTTAAGCTTATTTTTTGAATATCCTAACATTGGGCTCCAGGTGAAGGTATCCTTTCGGACTTCGGTCGAAATGACATGCATCGGATTCTGTCGGAATGACAGGAGGGTGCGGGGGCATTGCGGAGCGAAATGGTCTGTGTGGTTGGAAGCGTAAGTTTTCCAACCACACAGCCATGTAGCGCAGGGAGATGGAATGCAGCGGGAGAGAGGAAGCAGGAAAGCGAGAGGAGAGAGGAAAGAGAAAAGAAGTTAGACATCGGCATATCAAATTTTATTTCTATCTTTGCAAATTCAAGAAAATTCGTAGAAATATGGCAAAAGAAATAAAATTCTCCCTGGTGTACAGGGACATGTGGCAGTCATCGGGTAAATACGTGCCCCGCGTAGACCAGTTGGAAGAAGTAGCTCCGGCAATCATCGACATGGGATGCTTTGACAGGGTAGAAACCAATGGCGGCGCATTTGAGCAGGTAAACCTCCTCTTCGGAGAGAACCCGAACGTGGCAGTACGACGCTGGACAGCACCTTTCCACAAGGCCGGCATCCAGACACACATGCTTGAAAGAGGCCTCAACGCACTCCGAATGAACCCGGTTCCGAACGACGTCCGCGAACTGATGTTCAAAGTCAAGAAGAAACAAGGCACTGACATCGCCCGTTCCTTCTGCGGACTCAACGACCACCGAAACCTTAAAGGATCCGTCCTCGGCGCAAAGAAAGGCGGAATGATATCCCAGGTAGCCCTCTCCATCACCCACTCCCCTGTTCACACCGTTGAATATTACATGGGAATAGTAGACAAGGTTGTAGAGTACGGCTGCGACGAAATCTGCCTCAAGGATATGGCCGGAATCGGACGCCCCAACATCCTTGGAGAACTTGTACGCGACATCAAGAAAAAATATCCCCACATCAAGGTTCAGTACCATGGCCACACTGGCCCCGGATTCTCTACTGCATCGATGCTGGAAGTCGCCCGCGCAGGCGCAGACTACCTTGATGTAGCTGTTGAACCCCTCTCCTGGGGCAAGGTACATCCGGACGTAATTACCATCCGCGAAATGCTTAAATCCGATGGCTTCCTGGTAAAAGACCTCAACATGGACGCATACATGGAGGTTCGCCGCCTTACCCAGAAGTTCATTGACGACTTCCTTGGATACTGGATCAATCCTTCAAATGCAAAGATGACCTCCCTGTTGGTTGGCTGCGGCCTTCCCGGCGGAATGATGGGTTCCATGATGGCAGACCTCAAGGGCTTCCAGGGCGCAATCAACGCCACCCAGAGGGCTCACGGCCGCCCGGAGATGTCTCTTGACACCCTCATGGTCAAGCTCTTTGAAGAAGTAGAGTACGTATGGCCAAGACTCGGCTATCCGCCGCTCGTAACCCCGTTCAGCCAGTATGTAAAGAATACCGCCCTCATGAACCTGTTCAACATGCTGAGCGACAAGCCTCGCTGGAGCACCATCGACAAAGATACATGGGGAATGATTCTTGGCAACATGGGCCAGCTGCCCGGCAAACTTGCCCCCGAAATCGTAGAACTGGCAAAGAGCAAGGGCCTGGAATTCAGCACTGGCAACCCTCAGGACAACTATCCTGACGAACTTCCCCACTTCCAGCAGATGATGAAAGAAGAAGGCTGGGACGAGGGCGAGGACCAGGAAGAGCTCTTTGAGTTTGCAATGCACGAGCGCCAGTACCGCGACTACAAGAGCGGCATAGCAAAGGAGCGCTTCAACAAGGAACTTGAAGAATTGAAGGCCAAGGCCGGCGCACCTATCAATGTGGTTCGCCCCGTTGTAGATATGCCCAAGTTCGATATTGACTCCTTCGTTGCAAAGCACCCGGAGGCAATCCCCGTTCAGTCCCCGGTTAAGGGCCAGCTCCTGTGGCAGGTAGACGTCATTGACGACTCCAAGGCTCCGGTTGCAGGCACCAAGGTGGAAAGCGGCAAGCCGATGGGCTTCGTTCAAACCTATTACGGTCTTGAAGAGATTGTTCCGGCTGCCGACGGCCGCGTGATTACCGTTACCGGAAAGCAGGGTGAGCATGTAGAAAAGGGTGAAATCGTAGCCTTTATCCAGAGCTAAAAAAGGTGGCTTTTTCTTTCGAATCATAAGATTCGTAAAAATTTTCATAAAATTCGTAAAAATTAAACGGTCAAAAGACACTTTTGGCCGTTTTTTTATTTCCTGTTTCCTACTTTTGACATCAGAAAACAGGTGCAAACTCGTGCACCGGCACCACCCCGGATAGTGCAAATAAATAATTTTTACGATATGAAACTCTCACTTTTAAGTCCCGACGACATGCCTCGGGAGAAACTAAGGGCCAAGGGGCCTGAGGCTCTTAGCAACGCAGACCTTGTTGCAATTATTCTTCGCACGGGGACAGGGAAAAAGAATGTCCTGGAGCTGGCCCGCGAACTGCTGGCAGCAAACGGAAACAGGCTGGCGGAACTGGCGCGGCAGACGCAGGACAAACTGGTTGAATTCAACGGCATCGGCAAAGACAAGGCAGCCACGCTTGCGGCTGTGTTTGAACTTGTCAGAAGGATAATGGCAGAAGAGCCGCAAAGGGATGTGCCCATAATCTCTGATGCCAGAAAGGCTTACCTCTTCATGGAGCCAAGAATGAAAGACCTGGACCACGAAGAATGCTGGCTGATTTACCTGAACAGGAGCCTGCGCCTTATAGGAGCGGAGCGCCTGACAAGCGGAACGCCCGTAGCCACCGGAGTGGATGTACAGATGATAATAGCCAAAACCCTGGCCAGAAAAGCCAGCAAGATTATAATGCTGCATAACCATCCTTATTCAGCCCCCACCCCTGGAGAGCATGACCTGGAATTTACCATGATACTTAAAAGCGCATTGCAGCCAATCGGGTTGAGGTTGCTTGACCACATCATAATAGGTGACGGCGGGTTCTTCAGTTTCTCTGAAGAGAACATAATCCGGGGCAGAAGGAGCATTTATACTAAGAATACAAGGGAAAAATCGGCATAGAGTATGGAAAAGGTAAAAAATGTAATCTGCTGGCTGCCAGTGGTTTTGACGATGTTTGCATGGTCTTGCAGTGATGAGGTCACGGTAGATCTGAGGCCCGGGGACGATGTTGAAGGAACGATGGAGCTGACGTTTTCTTCCGGCATTGCGGTTGAAGAGAACGTTTGGACCAAGGGACGGGACGCAGTGCTGGCAGAGGAGGAAAAGATTATTGGCGCCGCGTTGGCAATTTACGACGGAAACGGCGTTCTGGTGCATCAGGAAAGGGTTGAAGGAGAGTTTACCGGCTTTACGGAAGCTGTAAGGCTCAATAAGGAAAGAGTATACAGCTGCTATGTTGTCACGGGATACATTGCCGGAGTGATCGAATTTCCGGGGAGTGAAGATGAACTTGCTTCCCTGACAATAGAGAATACAAGCAAGAATTCCGGCGGGGAATACGACATGACGGAAGTGCTAAGAGTCTACGGGCCGGACAGGGCCGGAAGCACCGGAAAAATGACGCCGGAGCGGCTGGACGCAAGTGACGGAACGGCAGACGGAAAAGTCTCTGTTCCAATTAGTTCCCTGTGGGCAAAGGTATATGTAACCTTTGACGCATCTGCTGTAAAAAGGGTGGAAGTCGGGCTTGAAAGCGGTGGGTCGCAGAGCTGCGGGGCAGCGATGGGAAGCAGGATTTTCGCCCCGTTTTCTGAAGAAGGCGCAGTAAATGTATCTGATAAATTCTCCATTCTTCCTGTTGAAACAAGGACTTCAGGAGGAGGCGGAAGAAGCGTATCCGCTGATACTCCCTTTGTATTTTACGTACCGGAAAACATGCTTGGGAATCTTCTTGAAGGGAACTCTGATGCTGATAAAAAGACGCCGTCGTCTGTAAGGGACAGGCATGGGGAGGCAATGGGAAAAGCAGCAGAACGTTCAGCCGTAGAAATAATTTCACCGGCCTGCACGGACTGGGGAGAAAACGGTTATATTACCTACCGGTTCTGTCTTGGAGACAATACTACATCAAATTTCGACATCAGGAGAAACACCAAATACAATGTAGTTGTAACTGCAACAGAGAACGGATTTGCCATTAAAGACTGGAAAGCTTTCCTGGACGTTCCGGACGGGAGGTCGCTGTCATTGCAGCCTGTTTCCCCTCCGGAGGAACTGCCTGGGGCCCCCTACCAGGAAGTGAACGTGACGGGCGATTTTTACCTTATTCCCTCTTATGTCCTAAGCGAAGAGGAAAGGACGGTGGATGACTTTGAAAAGAGCCCGGGATGGAAACTTTCTGAAAGCACTCTAAGGCAGCTGGAAGAGCTGGATATCAGTTATTTACTCCTGCCAGAGCTGGACTTTGGAGACGGTACGGCTTCCGTAGTTCTGGAGTTTCATCCTGCTCACGAATTAAGCAGCGGCCAGGCATTTCCCGTAACCATCGAGACACATGACGGTATGCATTCTTCAACCGTTACGGTACAGGTCAAAGCCGATGGTTCCGTTATAACTGAGTGGGAAAGAAGGCCGGAATATATAGCGCAGCAGGGAGTGATAAGGAAAGCCGTCGTTTCCGGAAGCGTAAAGAAAGTACGGTATTCCGTTCCGGAAGAATACAAGGACTATATTGAAGTGGATGACAGCGCCGGAGACGGAAGCTGCATCGTGAGAACCAAGAAGAAAGGGGAAGCCTTTGTTTCTTATACCGGAACCACAGAACAGGGCGCCGCCGTCTGCACAGGAAAGATTCCTGTACAGATAAAGGCTCCTATCCTTTTAGCCGGGACAACTGTTTGCGAAGTCTCTCCGGACGGCACCGCCTCCCCGCTGGCTCCATATTATGTAACAGAGTCAGGACAGGTCATGACAGTAGCTGGAAGCGATGGTGCAGGCTATGGAAACAGCTTTGCACCAAGCCTTTACGCAGCACTGCTTTCACCAAGAGTTTCGCTTCAGGAAGGGCCGGCAACCGCATACCTTGGCAGCTCAGGGAATTCCGTTTATGTCTCAAGACTCAATAGCGGAGATCAAAACATTGTAAGCCTGTTTGGAAAAAGCTGGCAGGATGGCATAAAAGTTTCAGCAGCATCGGCGCCGGACATTGTTCCGGTATACTGCGGGCTCAAGATAAAATCGCCAATCGGTCATGAAGGGGAAGACAATAAACTTGGCACGATTGACAACCATGTTCTTACAGGGCATGCGTCCGTCCACTCGCAGGGAGTAGCGGTTAATAAGGGCAGGACGGCAACCCTTCCAGGGCTGAAGCTTGAATACGGAGTATCGCTTTCAAACCTGTCAATTGATGATTTTGAAGACATTTCTTTCACGCCAAAGGCGGATGGCAGCCTGGCCGTAACCGGGAAAAGCTCTTATTCCGCACTCAGTGTAGGAAGGAACATTGTGAACGCAAGGGTGCACAATACCCGCAGCGGAGAATGGCTCTCCTTCCCGGCCGGGTACCTGGAAGTATATCTTCATACCGTTCCCCTTGCAACCATCGACCTGGATAAAATGCGGCCGGAAGTGAGTACAGATATTGCCGGGGCAGGGATTTGCCCTGCCTTCGGAAGCCTCAGGAACGCCTTGTTTGAAGACGAAGCGGCTGTAAGATGCAATTTTGCGAACGGGTCTTTCTACAATCTTGGGAAAGGGTACTGGAATTATCTGGACGAGTTTGATGAAATGGGGAACCAGTTTACAGCCCCGAACCAAAGCGGCATGCTGACTGTATTCTGTGATGTTAACTGGCCGGGAATGGCAAAGCTCGGGGAAACAGCTTACACCATATCAATTGGTTCGATTGAAGCGTCCTACGGAAAGTATAGTTCCCTGTCATCATTCCTTGCATGGAATGAAAAAGCTCCCCTGCTTATGGATTACTCCGGTCTGACCTGCCTGCAAAAGTCTCCTTTCAACAGCGGTATGTACCACTATACCTACGATTCGCAGACCGATGCCTTCGGGTTTTCATACTATGTAATTGATTATGTTTCAGTGCCGGACTGGAAGCAGTGACAAAGCCTTGTGAGAAGTGTTTTTTACCCGGTACATATCAAAAATATTTGATTCTATGGATTTTTTTGATAATTTTGTTTTTCGGAATAAAAATGATCCGAACATGAAAGTCATCAACCTTGGAGAGTCTAACTCCGCCCTCAACAACTATGTTGCACAACTTCGCGACAGGGTAATCCAGAAAGACCGCCTGCGCTTTCGCACCAACCTTGAAAGAATCGGTTACATTTTTGGATATGAAATCAGTAAAACACTGAATTACAGTTCAAAGGACGTAGAAACGCCGCTTGGCATTGCAAGCGTTCCAACGCTGGATGACACCGTGGTCGCATCTACCATCCTTCGCGCAGGACTGCCCCTGCACAAGGGTATACTGGACGTCTTTGACAATGCAGAGAACGCCTTCATCGCAGCCTACAGGAAATATGACAAAGGCGATGACTTCCATATTCAGATTGAATATGCCACCGCTCCCCTGCTGGAAGGAAAGATTCTTATCCTGGCAGACACCATGCTTGCCACGGGAGCTTCAATAGAGGTTGCCTACAACAAGCTGAGCGAGGACGGAAAGCCCAAGCACACCCATCTGGTATGCCCCATCGCAAGCGCTTTCGCCGTAGATTACCTGAAGAAGCATCTGCTTTCTGACGATATCACCCTGTGGACGGCTGCCATAGACGAGGAACTGACCAGCCACTCCTACATTGTTCCCGGGCTGGGAGATGCAGGAGACCTGGCATACGGAGAGAAACTCTAAACCAGCTTACAGATTAACGTTGCTGAAGTGCAGGAAAGCACTTCTACCATTGCGTAGTCACCCGGCCTGTGAATCTTGTCCGGGAAGACGCACATTTTGTTGTTGGAAGCGCGGCCGCAAAGTTCATCGGCGCTACGCTTGGAAGGCCCCTCTACAAGGACTTTGAAAGTCTTGCCCACATCGCGCTTGTTGCTTTCAAGACCAAGGCGGTTCTGGAGCTCAATAATCTCATTGAGGCGGCGGGTCTTGACCTCCGGGGGAACATCGTCAGGATAGTTCCTGGCGGCAAGGGTGCCGGGGCGCTCCGAATACTGGAACATATAGGCGTAATCGTATCCTACCTCTTCCATTATGCTTAAAGTATCCTTGTGATCTTCCTCTGTCTCTGAGCAGAAACCGGCTATTACATCCGTTGTAATGGCGCAATCCGGCATTTCCTTGCGGATTTTGGCTACGCGGTCAAGATACCACTCCCTGGTGTAACGGCGGCGCATTTTTTCAAGCATCCGGTTGCTTCCGGACTGGACCGGAAGGTGTATGCACCTGCAGATATTGTCCCTGGAGGCCATGGTCTCTATCAGCTTGTCGCTGATATCCTTGGGATGGGAGGTAGAGAAGCGGACGCGAAGCTCCGGGCTGACATCGGCAACAAGGGAAAGAAGGTCTGCAAAGTCAACAGTTCCCTCTTCCGACTTCCAGAAATACGAATCCACATTCTGGCCAAGGAGGGTGACCTCTTTGTAGCCGGCTGCATGCAGGTCACAGACCTCCCGGACGATTGTACGAGGGTCCCTGCTGCGCTCCGCACCGCGGGTATAAGGCACTACGCAATAAGAGCAGACATTGTTGCAGCCACGCATGATGGACACAAAGGCAGAGACTCCGTTCTTATCCAGGCGAACCGGGGAAATATCGGCATAAGTCTCTTCGTGTGAAAGCATTACATCAATCTGGGGATGGCCGGGGCGGGCAGCCTCTACAAGGACTGGAAGGTTGCGGTATGCATCCGGACCGGCGACGATATCTACCTTCCCGGTATCCAGGAGGGCTTCCTTAAGCCTTTCCGCCATACAGCCGACGATGCCTACAAGAACGTCACCGCGCTGCTTTTTCTCACGGGCGAACTGGTCTATGCGTCCGTAAATCCTCTGCTCCGCATTATCCCTGATGGAGCAGGTATTGGCCAGGATGACGTCGGCCTGCGAAATATCCTCAGTCCTGTCATACCCGTTACGGGCCATAATTGAGAAAATAACCTCTGTGTCGCTGACATTCATCTGGCAGCCGTAAGTCTCTATGTATAGTTTTTTTCTGTCCATTTTTAGCATGCTCTTTGCTTAGCGGTGGCAAAGATACAAAATTTTCGTATCTTTGTAGACCTAAGCCAAGACAGACAGATGAGAAACAGGGTTTTAACAGCATTTGTGGCACTGCTTGCCATGCTGATACTTGCGACCGGCTGCAACTACAAGAAGCTTAAAGACATTAAAGCTACTTCGTGGTCCCTGGAATCCGTATCCCTGCGCGGCTTGCGTTCGCTGGAGGCAAAACTGGCCCTGGAGCTTGACAATCCGGCGACAAAAGTAACATTAAAAGATATTTCCGGCATTCTTTACTATAATGGCGAGCCTTTTGTAAAGTATACAATGGACCCGTTGACGGTGGATGGCAAAAGTAAGAAAACCTACCAGTGCTCCTGCATCCTTGATTTGGATGAGAGCAAATCCCTGCTGGATTTGCTGGCACTGCTGCCCACGCTTTCCGCAGAGAACATGAGGACAGACATCTCTGCAAAAGCCAAAGTCCACGGGTTCTCAAAGTCGTTCTCGTTTAAGAATGTACCGGTTAAACGCTTTATTAAGAATTAGTTATGAAGAGAGTTATTTTCACTGTGACAGCCATCGCGGCCCTAATTCTGGGCTGCGGCAGCATCAGCGCACAGGAAGTCAGAGATACAGTCATTTACAGGATGGCGGCTACCGTTGATTCAACTTTGGTGGGCTCTTCCATCCTGGACATCATGCCATCGAAGTCAAAGGGCAATGCGGCCGATGTCAACATAATCCAGACTCCGGCCACATCAGAAGGCCTTGACAAATACATCATCCGCAACAAAGACCGCGTACTGACAGGCTACAGGGTAAGGATTTTCTTTGACAACAAACAGTCTGCAAGAGTCGCTTCAGAGAATGCAGTTGAAACCTTCACCAAGAACTTTCACGGCATTCCCACTTACAGGAGCTACCAAAGCCCGTTTTTCAAAGTTACCGCCGGAGACTTCCGCACAAAATCAGAGGCAATGGTCCTGCTTCGTGCAGTCAAAGGCCTCTTCCCGTCGGCCTTCATAGTCAAGGAAAACATCAACTATCCGGCTGCAGACAAAAGCAACACCTTCGTAACTGACACAATAAGAATAACTACTGTTGAACTCTGACAATGCTTAAACAGGAATTAGGTCTGAAACAGCAACAGAAGCTCTCTCCGCTTCAGATCCAGACAATAAAAATAATTGAGCTTCCTGTCCTTGAGCTTGAACAGAGGATTCGTAAGGAACTGGAGGAAAACCCGGTTCTGGATGACTCTCCCTCTGAAAAGAGCGAGGACGATGAAACACGTGACGTTTCCCTGAGCGAGATTAATGAAGACGACCCCATCCCTTCCTACCGCCTGCATGTGAATAACTACGGCAAGGATGAGAGGCCGCAGTACAACACCTTCTCCGTCAAGCAAAGCTTCACACAGTCACTAATGGAGCAGCTTGGCTTCAGGAACCTCAGCAAGCACCAGCATGATGTGGCGGCCTTTATCATAGGCAGCCTTGATGACGATGGTTACCTTAGGCGCGATATTGAGAATCTGGTGGACGACATGGCCTTCCGTGCCAACATCGACACAACGGAAGAGGAAGTGCTCAAGATGCTGAAGGTTGTGCAGGAGTTTGAACCTACGGGCGTAGGAGCCCGCGATTTGCAGGAATGCCTGCTGATTCAGCTTAAAAACCTGAATCAGGACGAGGCTACAGCCAATGCCACAAAAATCCTCACAAACTGCTTCCAGGACTTCTCCAACAGACATTTCCAGAGGATAATGAGCCGCCTCGGGCTTACCGAGGCCCAGATGAAGGCGGCTACTGCCAAGATTGTAAAGCTGAATCCGGCACCCGGCGGACAGGTTGATGATTCCTACGTAGACCAGGCCCAGCAGATTGTTCCGGACTTCGTGCTTACTTACGACAACGGGGAGCTGAACCTTACTATGCCCAGGTTCTCCCTTCCGGAGATTCGCGTTAACAAGAAATACGCAGAGCTTCTTATGGAGGCAGCCGGCTCGTCCGAGAGGCAGAAGAAGGAAGCAGCAACCTTCGTAAAGCAGAAAATGGATTCCGCCAAGTGGTTCGTGGAAGCCCTCAAGCAGCGCCACAACACCCTTATGAGCACCATGCAGGCCATCGTGGACTATCAAGAGACCTACTTCCAGACGGGTGACGAGTCCAATCTTAAGCCGATGGTGCTAAAAGATATAGCAGAGAAGACGGGGTTTGACATTTCCACCATATCCAGGGTTGTCAACAGCAAGTACATTGAGACCCACTTCGGAATATTTCCTCTGAAGTATTTCTTCTCTGAAGGCCTTGAGAACCAGGAGGGCGAAGAAGTCTCCACAAGGGAGCTCAAAAAAGTGCTCCAGGAGTGCGTTGACGGAGAGAACAAGCACAAGCCCCTGACCGACGACCAGCTGGTGGACGAGATGGAAAAACGCGGTTACAAGGTTGCAAGAAGGACAATTGCCAAGTATCGCGACCAACTGGGAATTCCCAAGGCAAGACTAAGGAAAGAGCTTTAGAAATGTGCTCTGTAGACCCACGGTACCAGCCTTTGGTTCAGCTTCTCTCTGAAGAAGCCAGGCCCGGCGTCACCTCCGGCAACAACATAGAAATCTTCACAAAAGGGACTGACAAGCTGAAGTCCCTGCTAAAGGACATCTCGGAGGCCAAGGAATATATTCATTTCCAGTATTACCTTTTCGGCAAGGATGTAAGCAGCCTTGCCGTCCGCGAAGCGCTGATTAAAAAAGCGAAAGAAGGAGTCAAGGTCAGGATTCTTCATGAAAACATCGCCAATTATGACACAAGGCGGGGGTTTTACAACGAAATGCGGAAGTACGGGGTGGAACTGATACGCATCTATCGGCCATCACTTAATCCGGTTAAGCTGATTCTGGGTCTTAACCGCCGTAACCACAGGAAGATAGTAGTTATTGACGGTCGCATCGGCTACACCGGCGGAATGAATATCAAGGACAGGTATTTCACCCATTGGAGGGATACTCACCTTCGCATAACCGGGCCCGCTGTCTCCTCTTTGCAGCGGATTTTCCTTGATGGATGGAAGGAGGTCCGGGGCAGGCTGGACAGGCCGGAAGAGTATTATTACCCGGTTTCAACGCATCCCTCAGGCGAGGTCCCGGGCGACGGTATCCTTAAAGACAAGCTGGTTCAGGTTACCCCTGACGGGCCGTACTCAAAGAAGGCTGTCCTGCAGCAGAGTTATGTCTGGGCCATCCGAAACGCAAAGGACTATTTCTGGCTTCAAACCCCTTATTTTGTACCTCCAGCCGATATTCTGCAGGCCTTGAAAGATGCTGCTGCCCGAGGAGTTGACGTCCGTGTCATGGTGCCGATGGTGCCGGAAACCGTCTTCCTTGGCTATGCCATCCAGTCCTATTACAAGGAATGTCTGAATGCCGGGATTCGCATCTTTGAAAGAGGCGGCGGCTTTATTCATTCAAAGACTTTTATTGCCGATGATTACCTGAGCAGCATCGGCTCTGCAAATCTTGACAACCGCAGTTTTGCGATTAACTACGAAGTCAATACATATATGTACGACAGGGAAACCGCGCTTCGCAATATAGAGATTTTCAATAAGGATTTGGAGATTTCAAGGGAGGTTAACCCGGCAGACTGGCAGAGGGTTTCCTTAAAGCAAAGAGTCCTGCAATGGTTTTTCAGGCTGTTTGCAAGGCAACTGTAGATTCTTCGCCCTGAAAGACAAAAAAAGCCGGCCAGATGGCCAGCTTTTTCATTGATTCAGAAGAGATTAGTCAAAAATCTTCTTAAGATCGCCAAAGGTTTCTGCCTTGTCAAGTTTTGCTTTCATTTCATCAATTTCCTGACTCATCTGGCCCTTTGCAAGATCAAGCATCTCCTCAGGAATCTGTTTGTTCTTTATGGCTGCATCCAAAGCATCGTCCATAAGATCACTGAACTTATCAATGATTTTGTCTTTGTCTGCTTCTGTGAGAACATAATCAGCATTCTCGTCAAAGAGAGCCTCGAATTTGTCTTCGAAAACATCGTCTGCATCTTTGTTGCCGGCGAGGAGGAATGCAGCACCCTCATCAAGGAGACTGCAAAGCTGGTCTGCAGGAGTTTTGGGACCGCCACCACAAGCTACGAGCATTGCGGCTGCTACGAATGCGATAAAAATCTTTTTCATAATGAATAAGGTATTAGTAGTTTAGAATAATTTAGTCTCGGGAGCCTTCATGAAGTGAAGTGTGAACATTACCGCAGCACCGGCTGTAAGCAACGCTGTGAGAACAAACATTACTGTGAAGAAACCAAGACCTGAAGCGGCGGCAACATTAAGGATTGAGAAGATGAACCACATGAAAATGTTGAACAGTGTAGCTGCAAAACCCCATGTAAGGAAGTTAAGCTTCTTGAAGAGGTCGAGGTTAGAAAGGACTCCGAATACGCCTGCAGCAATGAAGAACAGCAGTGCAAAGATGAACAATACGTCTGCTGAACGGATTGCCATGAAGCCAATCATCACAAACAGCCATGCAGAAATCAGGCTGCCTACGAATGCGAGGGAGAATATCTTCTGGTTCTGGGGAACGGGAGCCTTGAAAGGATGAATTCCAAGATAGAATACAGAAAGGCCGACGCCGCTGAAGAACAGGCAGAGACCAATGAGTGAATGCATGTTCATGAATCCGCGGAAGCTTGAACCGATAAGGCCGAATACAAGCAGGAGCAGGCTGAAGAATGCGACGGTTGCTCCGGTTATTACTGCCCAAAGGTTGTTAATTTTCTTGGGGGCAGCAGGTGCGCCGTATGCCGGCTGCTGATACTGGGGCTGCTGATATTGAGGATACTGATATTGAGGATACTGCGGCTGTACCGGCTGCTGGTATTGAGGCTGCTGTGGATACTGTGGAGCTGCAGGAGCCTGGGGTGCCACTGGCTGGGGAGCAACGGGCTGCTGTGGCTGAACCGGTGCCTGAGGTGCTACGGGCTGCTGCGGTGCTACAGGGGCCTTTGGAGCAGCAGGCTGCTGGGGGGCAACTGATGCTGCAAGCTTAAAACCGCATGACGGACAGAAATTCTGACCGGGAGCTAGCGGAGAACCGCACTGAGGACAAAAATTTCCCATAATAGATTATTTTTAAGTTATTTATGATTTCTTATTAGGCAGGTCCAATTCCAATGAGGGGTTCTTTGCCGATGACAGGCGAAGGAACACAGCTACAGTAATGGCCACGATTGCCAGACCTATGAAAATATATTCAGCGCTGACGGCGGCCGATGCTTCCGAAATCTCAGGATTTTCAGAAGCGTTTTTGAAGATATTGCCAACGAAAATAGGGACAAGCAGCATTCCCATGTTCTGAATCCAGTAAATGAGGGAATAAGCAGTTCCAAGGGTCTTTTCTGGAACAATCTTGGGTACGGATGGCCACATTGCAGACGGTACCAGGGAGTAACCTACGCCAAGGATAGCTATACCCAGATATCCGTAGAAAGGCACTCCGGCAGGAGCAAAAGCTATTACAAGGTGGGCCACAAGCACCAGAAGGGCTCCGGCTATCATCCAATGGGTTGCCTTTCCAACCTTATCCACAATCGCACCGAAGAGCGGGGTGAAGATAACGGTAAAGAAAGGAATCATTGTAATCGTCCACTTTGCAGAATCTACATCCATTCCGAATCTTGGAATAACGATGGATGTTCCGAATTTCTTGAAGGAGATGATACAGCAATAGAAGAAGACGCAAAGCAGGGAAATCATCAGGAAACGCCTGTTGGTGAGAATCTTGATGATATCGGAGAATACGAATTTGTCCTCTGCCTTAACCTCTCCCTTGGTCTTGACAATACCCTTGGCAGCATCGAACCGGGCATCCATCGCCACAAAAATACCCCATAGCACCGCTCCGGCAAGCAGAATCGTCAGTCCGAAGAATGCAGGGCGGGCGGTTTCAGCAAGGGAATACATCTGCCCGGGCTCCTTCTGTGCAACCAGCATTGGCGAAATAATGAAGGCCGATGCCGTTCCAAGACGGGCTATCGCAAGCTGAAGGCCCATGGCAAAGGCCACGTTCCTGCCTTTGAACCATTTGGCGATGGAGCGGGTAACGGCCACTCCTGCGATTTCACTTCCAAGGCCGAATATCATGCAGCCGATATAGGCTATCGTCATTGACGTGGAAGGAGTGTAGCCGGCAGTGATTGCATAAGTCACAAGCCCGGCGCCCAGAACCATCATACCGACGAATATCGAGCCTACGAGGCGTACGCCGTATAAATCCAGGAGTACTCCGCAGATTATAAGTCCTCCCCAAACGCACAGGAAGGAATACCCGCCGGCGTAAAAACCGTAATTAGCCGAATCCCAACCAAGTTCAAGGCTTTCAGGATGCTTGAAAAGCTGGCTCAGGGTTGAGAACATATCGTCAAAGAAGTACGAGCCGAACATGGGTACGACAAGACACGCCAGCGCTATCCAGCAGGCGGTCTTACCTAATATCTTTTTATTGTCTGCACTCATAGGTCCTTGTTTTAAGTTTATGCCTCTTCCTTTACGATGTTGGGCTTCTCAAGATTCAGGCCCATCTTCTTGTCAATTGCCTTGAGGTACAGGGCTATGACGAAGGCGGCGATGCCGAAGCATGCGAAAATAACTAGCGGAACTGTGTAATTGTAAGGTATGAACTCTGCTCCGGTAGCCTTTGCTGCCACAACGGCAGGATTGTTCGCATTTGAAGAAGAAAGTACGGAACCGATGAGCATAGGCACAAGGCAAAGGCCTATGTTCTGAACCCAGAAGATAAGGTTGTATGCGGAACCGAGAATCTTTTCATCGATAATCTTGGGAACTGAAGGCCAGAGGGCTGCGGGAACCAGTGAGAAGCTAACGCCAAGAACTACGATAGTAGAGTAAGCGATAATCTCGCTGTGGGTAGCCGGCAGTACGAAGGCGAATACAAGGTGGCATACGATAAGAAGCAGCGCACCGAAAATAAGCATCGTCGCACCCTTACCCTTGGTATCAAGATACCTGCCAAGGAAAGGAGTAATTACAGCGGCACCCACAGGGAACCAGCGGAAGATATCAGAAGCGGCCTTTGCTGAAATACCGTCCAGGTTGCACTGGAGCATGTTGGCTCCATACCTCTGGAAGGGGAATATTGCACTGTAATAGAGTACGCAAAGGATGGCAACCACCCAGAAACTCTTTGACGTGAATATCTTTTTGAGGTCTGAGACCTTGAATTCTTCGTCTGATTCACCCTTTTCAAGCTTGCCTTCTTCTTTAAGCTGAGCATCGAACTTCTTGTCCATCACGCTGAATACCAGGAAGTTGATAAGGCCGATGAGAAGGAGGGCGGTGCAGAAGCCAACGGGGCCCTGGATGCTTCCCATCTTCTCTGCAAGCAGGGGGCTGATAGAGAAAATGGCGAACACGCCGATTCTGGCAATTGCCATCTCAACTCCCATGGCCATGGCCATTTCCTTGCCCTTGAACCATTTGGCGATAGCTTTTGATACCGTCGTTCCGGCCATTTCACATCCGCAGCCGAAAATCATGAAGCCCAGCGATGCAAGCTTGGCGCTTCCAGGCATGCTTACCCACCAGCTGTCAAGCCATGCGCAGAGACCGGTTTCCTGGAACCAGCTGCTTACCGCAACGAACTTGATGGCTGCTCCGATGAACATCATCGATGCAGAAAGAGTACCTGTAAAACGGATACCCATCTTGTCCAGGATGATACCGGCAAGGATAAGGAATCCGCATACGTTAAGCAGGTATTCCGAGCTTGCATAGGTACCGAAAGCATCAGGAGTCCAGCCCCTCTCTGCCTCAACAAGCTGCTGAAGCGGAGACATTACATCCACAAACATATAGCCGAAGAGCATCATCAAGGCTATAAGAATCAACGCCGCCCAACGCATTCCGGGGTAGTCGTTCATCAGTTTTCTCACTTTTTCTGCCATAATCTGTAAATCAGTTTTTTAACGACATTTTCTCTTGAACTGCTAATATAGGAAAAAACTTTACAACAACAAAAGATTTTTCGATATGAGAATAAAATCTTACCTTTGTACCCCTTAATAAAACGTTATGTACAAACTGCTGGATAATATAAGTTCCCCGTCGGACCTCAAGTCTTTGAGCATTAGCGAGCTCAGGGAATTATGTTCCGAAGTAAGGGATTATATGATTAAATGCTGTGCACAGAACCCTGGGCACCTGGGAGCCTCCCTTGGCGCCGTGGAGATTATCGCAGCCCTGCACTATGTATATGACACACCCAAGGACAAGCTTGTTTTTGACGTGGGACACCAGGCTTATGCCCATAAAATACTGACCGGCAGGAAGGAAGCCTTCAAAACCAACAGGACAAAGGACGGAATAAGCGGCTTTCCAAAAATTGATGAAAGCCCGTACGATGCCTTTGGCGCCGGACACTCATCCACGTCCATCTCCGCCGCGCTTGGTCTGGCGGAATCGGCCCGTATACTGGGAAAAGATGAAAAGGTGGTGGCCGTAATTGGCGATGGTGCCATGACCGGGGGACTGGCTTTCGAAGGAATGAACAATGCGGGAAGCAGCAAGGCGAACCTTCTCATCATCCTTAATGACAACGACCAGTCAATTGACAAGCCCACAGGGGCCATCCATAATTACCTGCTAAAGATAACCACTTCCGGAAAATACAACCGCCTGAAGAAGAGCGTGTGGGATCATCTGGGAGAAGGCTGGCTCAGGAACAGGTTCCAAAAATGGACGATAGATGCAAAATCCAATCTTGTCAGAAAGTCAGGAGGAGCCTTGTTCGAAGCCCTTGGCTTCAGGTATTTCGGCCCCATCGATGGTAATGATTTACAGGCACTTACGAACACTCTTTCAAGACTGAAAAACCTTCACGGACCAAGGATTCTTCACGTGCACACAAAGAAGGGCAAAGGCTATGCTCCGGCAGAGGCCTCGCCCGCCGTATGGCACGCCCCGGGGCGTTTCAATCCTGAAACAGGAGAGAGGATTCTTTCCAAATATGACGTTCCCAGGTGGCAGGATGTCTTTGGCGATGTCCTTACTGAACTTGCCCGCCGTGATCCCAGAGTCGTAGGAGTAACTCCGGCCATGGCGTCCGGCTGCGGAATGTCCGCCCTGGAGGCAAGTCTTCCGGAGAGATTCTATGACGTGGGAATTGAAGAGGAACATGCAGTAACCTTCTCCGCAGGCCTTGCAGCAGGGGGTCTTAGACCGTTCTGCAACATTTATTCTTCGTTCTCGCAGAGGGCTTACGACCAGATTATACACGACGTAGCCCTGCAACGGCTGCCCGTCGTTCTCTGTTTTGACAGAGGCGGAGTGGTTGGAGAAGATGGCCCCACCCACCAGGGAGTCTTTGACATGGCTGCATACAGGAGTATTCCCGGCGCAATAATTTGCTCCCCAAGAAATGAGCTTGAGCTTAAAAACCTTATGTTCAGCGGACTGTGCAGCAAGAGCGGCCCCTATATTATAAGGTACCCGCGCGGGTGCGCAGAAGGAGTACCGTACAAGGAGGCTCCATTCGCTGAAATCACTCCCGGAACGGGAACGGTACTGAAGAAAGGTGGCAGGATAGCCATACTGGCCCTTGGCAACTGCGTATGCAGGGCCATGGAGGCCGCGGCTGAGGCCGAAGAGAAACTGGGGCTCGCCCCCACCGTCATCGACCTCAGGTTCCTTAAACCTTTGGATGAGCCGATGGTGCTGGAGGCCGCAAGGACGCACGAGGCCGTTCTGACGGTTGAAGACGGCTGCATCAAAGGCGGTTTGTACGGGGCGGTAGCCGAACTTTTGGAGCGTGAGCAGATAAAAACGGCCCTGTACGGCCTTGGAGTGCCGGATGAATTCATCGCCCAGGACACCCAGAAAGCCCAAAGGGCGGGATGCGGCATAGACAAACAAGGAATTTTACAAAAGATAGAGCGCATTTTTTTCAAAAAAGTTTTGGAGAATAAAGAATAATGCCTATCTTTGCAATCCCTTTTTAAGGGCGACACAAAAAGCCGATATAGCTCAGTTGGCCAGAGCACGTGATTTGTAATCTCGGGGTCGTGGGTTCGAATCCCTCTATCGGCTCAGCTGAAAGGCTTAAAAACTTTGGGAGGTTCGCATAGTGGCAATTGCGGCGGACTGTAAATCCGCTCCCTCAGGGTTCGGTGGTTCGAGTCCACCACCTCCCACAAATATTCATAGGAAATGTGGTACTTCCACATTTTTCATATGAGAAACGCGGAAGTAGCTCAGTTGGTAGAGCATCAGCCTTCCAAGCTGAGGGTCGCGAGTTCGAACCTCGTTTTCCGCTCTGGTTAAGCCGGTGTAGCTCAGGGGTAGAGCGCATCCTTGGTAAGGATGAGGTCATGAGTTCAAATCCCATCACCGGCTCATTTTATGAAATAGTGTTAATAAGTATATACACAATTTAAACATAATATTATGGCAAAAGAAACATTCCAGAGAACCAAGCCGCATGTTAACATCGGTACAATTGGCCATGTTGACCACGGTAAAACAACTCTTACCGCTGCTATTACCAAGGTACTTGCAGAGAGAGTTGCAGGTAACGCTGACAAGGTTAAATCCTTCGATCAGATTGACAACGCTCCTGAAGAGAAAGAGCGTGGTATCACCATCAACTCTGCACACGTAGAGTACGAAACAGCTAATCGTCACTATGCACACGTAGACTGCCCTGGCCATGCTGACTACGTAAAGAACATGGTTACTGGTGCTGCCCAGATGGACGGTGCAATCCTGGTTGTTGCTTCAACTGACGGTCCTATGCCTCAGACTCGTGAGCACATCCTTCTTGCCCGCCAGGTAAACGTTCCTAAGATCCTCGTTTTCATGAACAAGGTTGACCTTGTTGACGATGAGGAAATGCTCGACCTCGTAGAGATGGAGATCCGTGACCTCCTCGCATTCTACAACTTCGACGAGAACTGCCCTATCATCCGTGGCTCTGCACTTGGTGCACTCAACGGTGAGAAAGAGTGGGAAGACAAGGTTATGGACCTCATGAACGCAGTTGATGAGTACATTCCTCTGCCGGTTCGTCTTGTTGACAAGCCCTTCCTTATGCCTATCGAGGACATCTTCTCCATCACCGGTCGTGGTACCGTTGTTACAGGCCGTATCGAGGCTGGTACCATCCACGTTAACGACCCTGTTGAGCTCGTTGGCTTCGGCGATGAGCCTCGCACCTCAGTCGTTACCGGCGTTGAGATGTTCCGCAAACTCCTCCCTCAGGGTGAGGCTGGTGATAACGTTGGTCTTCTCCTTCGTGGTGTAGATAAGAAAGAGGTTAAGAGAGGTGAGGTTGTAGCAGCTCCCAAGTCTATTACTCCTCATACCGACTTCGTAGCCCAGATCTACGTCCTCAAGAAAGAAGAGGGTGGCCGTCACACTCCTTTCCACAACCACTATCGTCCTCAGTTCTTCATCCGTACACTGGATGTAACTGGTGAGATTATGCTCCCTGCTGACAAGGAGATGGTTATGCCTGGTGATAACGTAGAGATTCAGGTTAAGCTCATCACTCCTGTTGCTATGAACGAGGGTCTCCAGTTCGCTATCCGCGAAGGTGGACGTACCGTTGGTGCAGGACAGGTAATCCGCATCGAGGACTAAGTTCTCAAGAAATAATTAAAGACAGATCGGCCCGTAAAAAGACGGTCTGTCTTTCCCACAGGGGAATAGAACAAGGGTAGTTCAGCGGTCTCCAAAACCGTCGATGTGGGTTCGAATCCTGCTTCCCCTGCAAATATCAAAGGTTACGATTTGGTAATGTTTAACAGGTTCTGGGAGCCGCTTCCAATTCTCAGGGCCCATTAAAGAAAAAGATGAGAAAGTTCATAAACTATTGTAAAGAGTCTTTCGTTGAGCTCACCACGAAGGTGACTTGGCCTACTTGGGAGAAACTTCAGAGTTCTGCCATCCTTGTTATGGTCGCTACCGTCATCATCGCCGTGGCACTCTTCATCATAGACTACGCTTTCCAGCATCTGATGTCCGCAATTTATACATTGTAATTCATTACCATCATGGGCGAAAAGAAATGGTACGTCCTTAGAACGGCAGGAGGCAAAGAAAAGAAGGCCAAGGAATATCTTGAGAAGGAAATTCTCAGGGGTAACCTACAGAATCAGGTTGAACAGGTTCTGGTTCCGGTTGAAAAGAAGTATGTTGTCAAGAATGGCAAGAGAACGGCTGTAGAAAAGCTGCTCTTCCCCGGCTACGTACTGATTGAGGCGGAGCTGAGCCCGGAACTTGAGTATGTAATCAGGAACCTTGTTCCCGGCATGTCCGGCTTCCTTACCGAAAAGACTGACAAGGCTGGTGAAAGACGCGCAGTTCCCATCAGGGATGATGAGGCAAGGCGCATACTCGGCCAGCAGGATGAAACCGCCGTTACTGCAGCAGAGACGGAGTTCGACTACCAGGTAGGCGACTCAGTCAAGATCACAGACGGTCCTTTCACCGGATTTGATGGTACAGTGGATGAGATTGTAGAGGACAGAAGCAAGATCAAAGTCATAGTTATGATCTTCGGCAGGAAAACCCTGCTCGAGCTCAACTTTAATCAAGTAACTAAAGAATAACGTATTATGGCAAAAGAAGTTACCGGATTCATTAAGCTCCAGATCAAAGGCGGAGCAGCGAATCCTGCACCTCCCGTAGGACCGGCACTCGGTTCAAAGGGACTGAATATCATGGACTTCTGCAAGCAGTTCAATGCCCGCACCCAGGGTCAGGCAGGAAAAGTGCTCCCCGTAGTCATCAGTGTATATTCTGACAAGTCGTTCACATTCGAGGTAAAGCAGCCCCCTGTGTCAGTTTCCCTCAAGGAAGCCGCTAAGATTCAGAAGGGTTCCGGCGAGCCTAACCGTACAAAGGTTGCAACCATTACCTGGGATCAGGTAAAGGAAATCGCAGAAGGCAAGATGCCCGACCTGAACGCATTCACTCTTAAATCAGCAATGTCAATGGTAGCTGGTACCGCAAGAAGCATGGGTATCAAGGTTACCGGAGAATTCCCTGCAGACGTTAAATAATTCACACGCATTATGGCAAAACTTACAAAAAACCAGAAGGCAGTCGTAGCAAAGTACGATCCTTCCAAACTTTATGAGATTTCAGAGGCGTGTGGTCTTCTCAAGGACATCACCTTCACAAAATTTGATGCATCCGTAGAGCTTGCAGTGAACCTTGGTGTTGACCCTCGTAAGGCCAACCAGATGGTTCGTGGCGTCGTTACCCTTCCTAACGGAACAGGTAAGGTTACCCGCGTGCTCGTACTCTGTACTCCCGACAAGGAGAATGAGGCTAAAGAGGCTGGCGCAGACTTTGTTGGTCTTGACGATTATATCGAGAAGATCAAAGGTGGCTGGACAGACGTAGACGTCATCATTTGTACTCCTTCCGTCATGGCAAAGGTTGGTCCTATCGGCCGTATCCTCGGTCCCCGTGGCCTTATGCCTAACCCCAAGACCGGTACTGTAACCATGGACATCGCTACCGCTGTAAAGGACGTAAAAGCTGGTAAGATTGACTTTAAAGTTGACAAGACCGGTATCGTTCACTGCGCAGTTGGTAAGGTTTCATTCACTCCTGAGCAGATTTTCGAGAACGTTAAAGCCGTGCTCTCTGCAATCGCCAAGCTCAAACCTCAGGCACTCAAGGGTACCTACATGAAGAGCGCAGCTGTTTGCACAACCATGAGCCCCGGTGTCAAACTCGATATCAAAGGTTTCGTTGCTGACTAATTAAACTGAAAAGCTATGAGAAAAGAACTTAAAGCCCAGGTAATCGAGACTATCGCAGCTCAGCTTAAGGAAACTCCCAATTTCTATATCACAGACATCGCTGGTCTTAACGCAGGTCAGACTGTTACCCTTCGTCGCGCATGCTTCGAGGCCGGTATCAAGCTCACCGTTGTAAAGAACACCCTGTTCGAGCACGTGATTAAGGAAATGGGTAACGAGGAAATGGCTCTCGTTATTCCCGCCCTCAAGGGAAATTCCGCAATTATGTACACAGAGGTTGCTAACGCACCTGCCAAACTTATAAAGAAACTCCGCAAGGAAGGTCTCCCCAAGCCCGAATTCAAAGCCGCTTACGTTCAGGAGTGTGCATTTGTAGGCGCAGACAAGCTTGACGAGCTCGCAGCTATCAAGTCTAAGGAAGAACTCCTCGGAGACATCATCAGCCTGCTCCAGAGCCCTGTACGCAATGTTATCAGCGCTCTCCAGAATGCTGGTGCCAATACAATTGGCGGTCTCGTGAAAACCCTCGAAGAAAGATAAAAACAGGAAATAATAACAACAATTTAAATTTTATATTATTATGGCAGACATCAAAGCACTTGCAGAAGAGTTGGTAAACCTTACTGTAAAAGACGTTCAGGAACTTGCAAAGGTTCTCAAAGATGAGTACGGCATTGAGCCCGCAGCTGCAGCAGTAGCAGTAGCTGGTCCCGTTGCAGCCGCAGAGGCAGCTCCCGCAGAGCAGACCGAATTCGACGTAGTTCTCACCTCCGTAGGTCAGACCAAACTTGCTGTTGTAAAGGCAGTTAAAGAGGCCCTCGGACTCGGACTTAAGGAAGCTAAGGATCTTACCGACAAGGCTCCCGCAACTTTGAAAGAGAAAGTATCCAAGGCTGAAGCTGAGCAGATTAAGGCTGCTCTCGAAGAGGCTGGTGCAGAGGTTGAGATTAAATAATCTCCCTTTCCCCCTTGGATGGGAACAACAACAGGTTTAGAGCTGCTTAAGGCTCTAAACCTTTTTGTCGTCTTAAAGTTTTTCTCTATTTCAAAGGCAGACTATGTCAAAAAAGACCAACAATAAACGAATAAATTTCGCAACTTCAAAAATCCTGAAATACCCGGATCTCCTGGAGGTGCAGCTCAAGTCATTCAAGGACTTCTTCCAGCTTGACACCACTCCTGAAAACAGGAAGAACGAAGGTCTGTACCAGGTATTCAAAGAGATTTTCCCGATTGAGGATACGAGAAATAACTACGAGCTCGAATTCATAGATTATTTCATCGACCCTCCACAGTATTCGATTGAAGAGTGTCTTGAGAGAGGACTCACCTACAATGTTCCTCTGAAGGCAAAACTCCGCCTTTCTTGTAGTGATCCTGATCACGAGGACTTCGACACCAGAGTACAGGATGTTTACCTTGGTAACATCCCTTACATGACTCCTGCCGGAACCTTCGTCATCAACGGATCCGAAAGAATCATAGTATCCCAGCTCCACCGCTCCCCCGGTGTATTCTTCGACCAGAGCATGCACGCAAACGGCACCAAGCTCTATTCAGCCAGGATTATCCCCTTCAAGGGCTCATGGATTGAGTTTGCTACCGATATCAACAATGTGATGTACGCTTACATCGACCGTAAGAAGAAACTGCCCGTGACCACCCTTCTCAGAGCCATCGGCTACGATGCAGACAAGGACATCATCGACATTTTCGGTCTTGCAGAAGAAATCGAGGCAACACCCGAATCCCTCAAGGCCAACATGGGCCGCAAACTTGCAGCCAAGGTGCTCAAGACCTGGAATGAGGACTTCGTGGATGAGGATACCGGTGAATTCATTCCCATCGAGCGTACCATGCCCGTAGTAGAGCGTGGAGAGGTTATCGATGAGGATACCATCCAGAAACTGTCCGACGCAGAGGTTAAAACCGTTCTTCTTCAGAAAGATGAGGCCAATGACAATGAGTACGCCATCATCTTCAACACTCTGCAGAAAGACCCTACGAACACAGAGAAAGAAGCCGTCAACTATATCTACAAACAGCTTCGCAACAGTGAACCGCCGGATGAGGCTACCGCAAGGGACGTCATCGACAAACTGTTCTTCTCTGAGAAGAGATACGATCTTGGCAGCGTAGGCCGTTTCAGACTCAACAAGAAGCTTGAAATGACCACAGACCCGTCTATCAGGGTGCTGACCAACAATGATATCATCGAGATTATCAAGTATCTCATCCAGCTCACCAACTCCAAGGCTACCGTGGACGATATCGACCACCTTAGCAACAGGCGCGTACGCACCGTAGGAGAGCAGCTTGCAAACCAGTTCAGCGTAGGTCTCTCAAGGATGGCAAGAACCATACGTGAGAGGATGAATGTCCGCGACAGCGAGCAGTTCAACCCCACTGATCTTATCAACTCCAAGACTCTCAGCTCCGTTATCAATTCCTTCTTCGGGACCAGCCAGCTGAGCCAGTTCATGGACCAGACCAACCCTCTTGCAGAAATTACTCACAAGAGGCGTCTCTCAGCCCTTGGCCCCGGTGGTCTTTCAAGAGACCGCGCCGGATTCGAGGTTCGAGACGTACACTATACCCACTACGGAAGACTCTGCCCTATCGAGTCACCTGAAGGCCCGAACATCGGTCTTATTTCATCCCTTTGCGTTTACGCGAAGATTGACGACCTTGGCTTCATTGAGACTCCTTACCGCAAGGTAGAGAACGGAAAAGTAGACCTTAGCGACGAAGGCTGGGGCTTCATGAGCGCAGAGGAAGAGGAGAACAAACTCGTCTCCCTTGCAAACGTGAAGATGGATGACGACGGAAACATCCTTGACGACAGGATTCAGTGCCGCAAGGAGGCTGACTTCCCTGTAGTTACCAAAGAAGAGGTTGACTACATGGATGTTGCTCCTAACCAAATGGCATCCGTTGCTGCATCCCTCATTCCCTTCCTTGAGCATGACGATGCCCACCGTGCCCTCATGGGTGCGAACATGATGCGCCAGGCAGTTCCGCTCCTCAGCCCCGAGTCCCCTATCGTTGGTACAGGTCTGGAAGAGACCGTCTGCGTCGATTCCCGCACCCAGGTTATTGCAGAGCGCAAGGGTGAGGTCGTTTATGTCGATGCAAACGAGATTCATGTCAAGTACGACCGCACAGACGATGAGAAGTTCGTAAGCTTCTCTCCTGAGGTTACCGTATACCGTCTCCCTATCTGCCGCAGAACCAACCAGAGCACCACAATCACTCTCAAGCCTATCGTCCGCAAGGGTGACAAGATTGAGGCCGGTCAGGTGCTTACAGAAGGTTATGCAACACAGGACGGAGAACTCGCACTTGGAAGGAACCTTATGGTTGCCTTCATGCCTTGGAAAGGTTACAACTATGAGGATGCTATCGTCCTCAGTGAGAAGATGGTACGTTGGGATATCCTTACTTCCATCCATGTTGACGAATACCTTACCGAGGTTCGTGAGACCAAGCGCGGAATGGAAGAGCTTACTTCCGATATTCCTAACGTAAGCGAGGATGCCACAAAGGATTTGGATCCCGAGACCGGTATCGTCCGCATCGGTGCACACATCGAGCCGGGTGACATCATGATCGGTAAAATCACCCCTAAGGGTGAGAGCGATCCTTCTCCGGAAGAGAAACTGCTCCGTGCAATCTTCGGCGACAAGGCCGGTGATGTAAAGGACGCTTCCCTCAAGGCTAATCCTTCACTTAGCGGAACTATCATTAAGACAGCTCTTTACGCAAAGGTTGCAAAAGAGACCGGACGCCGCGGCGGAAAGGCCGAGCAGAAGGCCAAGACCGATGCTCTTGAGGAGGATTTCGCACGCAAGCAGGAAGCCCTGTTCGCTACCTTCCTTGAGAAGCTTCTCACCCTCGTAGAGGGCAAGAAGACCACCGGTATCAGCGACCTCTACGGCGTTGAGATTCTTTCCAAGGGAAAGGTTATCACCGCCGATGTGCTTAAGACCATCGATTACGACAATGTCAACTCCAACAAGTGGACATCGGACAAGAATACCAACCTCCTTGTCAAGGAACTCATCAACAACTACTGCATCGCCGTCAAGGAAGAGGCAGCAAGAAACAAGAGGCTCATTGACAAACTGAAGATTGGTGACGAACTTCCCAACGGTGTAATGCAGCTTGCAAAGGTTTACATCGCAAAGAAGAGAAAAATCACCGTGGGTGACAAGATGGCGGGACGTCACGGAAACAAGGGTATCGTGGCAAAGATTGTCCGCGAAGAGGATATGCCGTTCCTTGAGGATGGTACTCCCGTGGATATCGTGCTCAACCCTCTGGGCGTGCCTTCACGTATGAACCTCGGCCAGATTTACGAGACCGTGCTCGGATGGGCAGGCGCGAAACTGGGCCTTAAGTTCAGCACCCCTATCTTCGACGGTGCAAGCATCGAGGAAATCTGCGACTATACGGACAAAGCAGGTGTTCCCCGTTACGGAAAGACCCATCTTCGCGATGGTGGTACCGGTGACTGGTTCGACCAGCCCGCTACTGTCGGTGTCATCTATATGATCAAGCTTGGTCACATGGTTGACGACAAGATGCATGCAAGAAGCATCGGACCTTACTCCCTTATCACACAGCAGCCTCTCGGCGGTAAAGCCCAGTTCGGTGGCCAGAGATTCGGAGAGATGGAGGTTTGGGCCCTTGAGGCCTTCGGTGCTGCAAATGCACTCCAGGAGATTCTTACCGTGAAGTCTGATGACGTAGTCGGCAGGTCCAAGACCTATGAGGCTATTGTTAAGGGCGATCCTATGCCCGCTGCCGGTATTCCTGAGTCCCTGAACGTGCTCCTGCATGAGCTTCGCGGACTCGGCCTTAAAGTTACTTTGGACTAATTGAAACCCCAGATTTGAATAAAGAAATATGCCTACTTTCAACAATAAAGACAATAAGGTAAAGAGCAATTTCCAGAGAATCAGCATCTCCCTGGCTTCCCCTGAGGATATCAGCGCGAGGTCATGCGGAGAGGTCCTGAAGCCTGAAACGGTGAACTACAGGACTTACAAGCCTGAGAAAGACGGTCTTTTCTGTGAGAAAATCTTCGGTCCTACCAAAGATTACGAATGCTATTGCGGCAAGTACAAGAGGATTCGCTACCGCGGAATCGTCTGCGACCGCTGCGGCGTGGAAGTAACAGAGAAGAAGGTGCGCAGGGAAAGGATGGGTCATATCACCCTTACCGTGCCTGTAGCACATATCTGGTATTTCAAATCAGCTCCTAACAAGATTTCTGCCCTCATCGGCATGCCTTCAAAGAAACTGGAGACTGTCATTTACTATGAGAAGTACGTGGTTATCAAACCCGGAAAGAGCGGCCTTGAGAAGCTTGACCTCCTTTCAGAGGAAGAGTATCTTGACGTGCTTGCCACCATTCCGGAGAATGCCTCCCTGGCAGATGACGATCCGGACAAGTTCGTAGCAAAGATGGGTGCGGAAGGTATTTACGACCTTCTTAAGGAAATCGATGTAGTCGCCCTCGCCCGCGAGCTTCGCATCGCCATGGCACAGGAGACTTCCCAGCAGCGCAAGACGGAAATCCTCAAGAGGCTTTCCATCGTCAAGTGGTTTGAGGAGTCCAAGGACGTCAACCGTCCCGAGTGGATGATCATGAAGGTGATTCCGGTTATTCCGCCGGATCTCCGTCCTCTGGTTCCCCTCGATGGCGGCCGTTTCGCAACATCGGACCTCAATGACCTTTACCGAAGGGTAATCATCCGTAACAATCGTCTTAAGAGACTTATAGAGATAAAGGCTCCGGAGGTGATTCTCCGCAACGAGAAGCGTATGCTTCAGGAGGCTGTCGACTCACTGTTTGACAACTCCAAGAAGTCAAGCGCAGTCAAGAGCGAATCCAACAGGGCTCTCAAGAGCCTTTCTGACAGCCTTAAGGGTAAGCAGGGACGCTTCCGCCAGAACCTCCTTGGTAAACGTGTGGACTATTCAGCCCGTTCCGTTATCGTTGTTGGTCCTGAGCTTAACATGCACGAGTGCGGTTTGCCAAAATTCATGGCTGCAGAGCTTTACAAACCGTTCATTATCAGGAAGCTGATAGAGCGTGGTATTGTAAAGACCGTCAAGAGTGCAAAGAAAATCGTTGACCGCAAGGACCCTGTTATCTGGGATATCCTTGAGAACGTGATGAAGGGTCATCCTGTTCTGCTGAACCGTGCACCTACCCTGCACAGGCTTGGTATCCAGGCTTTCCAGCCCAAGATGATCGAGGGTAAGGCAATCCAGCTGCATCCTCTCGCTTGTACCGCTTTCAACGCAGACTTCGATGGTGACCAGATGGCTGTTCACCTCCCTCTTGGCAACGCTGCCATCATGGAGGCCCAGTTGCTCATGCTCGGAAGCCAGAACATTCTTAACCCCGCCAACGGTACCCCTATCACCGTGCCTTCACAGGATATGGTGCTTGGTCTGTACTACATCACCAAGGTTCGTCCCGGTGCAAAGGGTGAGAAAAAGTACTTCTACGGAGCAGAGGATGTCATCGTAGCCTACAATGAGAAGGCTATCGACATGCACGCCCTTATCAACGTACGTCTTCCCAAGGACAAAATGGATCCTACCAAGGGTACTGAGATGGTGGAAACTACCGCCGGCCGTATCATTGTGAACCAGTATGTTCCTGATGAGGTTCCTTACGTTAACGAGGTGCTTGGAAAGAAGTCTCTCCGCAAGATTATTACCAATGTAATCAAGAATACCGGTGTTACCCGCACCGCCAAATTCCTTGACGATATCAAGAACCTTGGTTATGACCAGGCATTCCGTGCAGGTATTTCCTTCAACCTTGGCGATGTGCTTATCCCTGAAGAGAAAGCAGCCCTCATTGAGGAAGGTTACAAGGGTGTAGAGGAAATCCGCGGCAATTACCAGTGGGGTCTTATCACCAACAACGAGCGCTACAACAAGGTTATCGACCTCTGGTCTTCTATCGACAGCAAGCTCCAGAGCATCGTGACCGCCAAGATTTCCAGCGACCAGCAGGGCTTCAACCCTGTTTACATGATGCTGGATTCCGGTGCCCGTGGTTCAACCCAGCAGATCAAGCAGCTTTGCGGTATGCGTGGCCTTATGGCCAAGCCCCAGAAGTCCGGTGCCGCCGGAGCGGAGATTATCGAGAATCCTATCATCTCCAACCTTAAGGAAGGAATGACAGTGCTTGAGTACTTCATCTCTACCCACGGTGCACGTAAGGGTCTTGCTGATACCGCCCTCAAGACTGCTGATGCAGGTTACCTGACAAGGCGTCTTGTAGACGTTTCCCACGATGTCATCATCACAGAGGACGACTGCGGCACTCTTCGCGGTCTTGTGGCTACCGCCATCAAGAACAAGGACGAGGTTGTTGAGTCTCTTGGAGAGCGTATTCTTGGCCGTACATCGGTACACGATATTTTCAATCCTCTTACCGGAGAACTTATCATCAAGGCCGGCGAAGAGATCAGGGAGAAAGATGCAGATCTTATCAACTCTCTTCCTATCGAGCAGGTTGAGATTCGTTCCGTACTTACCTGCGAGTCCCGCAAGGGTGTCTGCGCTAAGTGCTACGGACGTAACCTCGCTACCAGCAGGATGGTTGAGAAAGGTGAGGTTGTGGGCGTTATCGCTGCACAGTCCATCGGTGAGCCTGGTACACAGCTTACCCTGCGTACCTTCCACGTTGGTGGTACCGCATCTTCTACTGCAGCTGATTCATCCATCGAATCCAAATACAACGGTAAGCTCCATTATGACGAGCTTCGTACCATTGAAAAGGATGCAGAGGACGGCAAACAGCTCATCGTTGTCAGCCGCTCTACAGAGCTCCGCATCGTGGACGAGAATACCGGAATCACCTTCTCCCAGTACGATGTTCCTTACGGAGCACGCCTGTACAAGAAGGATGGTGAGAGCGTAGTTAAGGGCGACCTTATCTGCGAGTGGGATGCTTACAACGCTACCACTATCGTGGAAATCGCCGGTACCGTTCGCTTCGAGAATATGCAGGAGGATGTTACCTTCCGCAGCGAGGCTTCCGACGGTATGTCTGCAAGCCGTGACAAGGTGGTTATCGAGTCCCGTAACAAGGCTATGAACCCGTCACTGCTTATCGTAGACGGCGAGGGCAAGGTCCTGAAGCAGTACAACCTGCCTGTAGGTGCCCACGTTACCGTAGAGGATGGCTCAGAGGTTAAGATTGGTGACACTGTTATCAAGATACCTCGCGCAATCGGTAAGGCTTCCGATATTACCGGTGGTCTGCCCCGCGTTACAGAGCTCTTCGAGGCCCGTAATCCTTCCAACCCTGCCATTATCTCCGAGATTAACGGTGAAGTTATCATGGGTAAGGTCAAGAGGGGTAACCGTGAGATTATCGTTCGCCATCGCAGCGGCATAGAGAAGCATTATCTTGTTCCTCTTACCAAGCAGATCCTTGTTCAGGAGAATGACTACGTAAGGGCCGGCGCAAGGCTTTCCGACGGTGGTGTTTCTCCTTCCGATATCCTCAATGTCCTTGGTCCTGTTAAGGCTCAGGAGTACATTGTTAACGAAGTTCAGGCTGTGTACCGTCTGCAGGGTGTAAAGATCAATGACAAGCATTTTGAGATTATCGTCCGCCAGATGATGCGCAAGGTTCAGATTGGAAATCCTGGTGATACCGGATTCCTTCCTGAGGAGCTTGTGGACAAGTGGAAGTTCATGGATACCAATGATGAAATCTATGGCAAGTACTATGTGCTGGACGCCGGAGATTCCACCAAGTATTATCCCGGAGACATTATTTCCGAGCATGACATGCGCGGTGAGAATGATTCTCTGAGCCGTCAGGGCTTGAAGATGATGGCTGTTCGCGAGGCTGTGCCTGCAACTGCTTCACTTGTTCTCCAGGGTATCACAAGGGCTGCGCTCAAGACAGACAGCTTCATTTCTGCCGCTTCCTTCCAGGAGACTACGAAGGTGCTCAGCGAGGCTGCTATCCGCGCCCGCGTAGATAACCTTGAGGGTCTTAAGGAGAATGTTATCAGCGGTCACCTCATTCCTGCCGGAACCGGTCTTAAGGATTACCAGGATCTGGTTGTTGGCAGCAAGGAGGAGTATGAGCGCGAGATGAACGAGCTTTAATTCCCGCTTGGATCAAGCACAAAGACTTCATCCTGAATACCATTTTAAAAAGTGCCGCCTCCCCGCGGCACTTTTTTCGCTTCGCAAGGCCTCCGCACCCTTTTCCCCCGCTATGCATCCTTTCCGGCATTCCCGGTTCCCACCCCGTCATTCCCGGCTCCGACCGGGAATCCCCTCCTGTCATTTCGACCGAAGGCCGTCAGGCCGTAGCGGAGAAATCTCTTCCCCAGGTGCTTATACAGGTGCTATGCTGTGGACCGTTGTAAGCAAAAACGGCCTTTTTTACATCTATGGGTACCTTCGTTTGCACCGATATATGCACCAAACACAAATCTGAATTTACGCGGGCCACGGTATTCTTTAGCAAGTACCTGCGAATCAATAACTTACCAAAATGCAGTGTAGCCCGCACAACTTTGTTCCGTTGTATGTCGGGGAAAGGGAAGAGGGGACCGGGACGACGGAAGAGGTCGGTGCCACACCGCTCGCTTGACGGCTAACTCCTCCCTTTTACGGACGTCTTTGGGCCGCCCGTAACGGTTGTCGGTCACACGCCGTCATGCCGTCCACTCTGTGCGCCCAGGCCCCTTCGTCCAAGACAGGTGTAAGCACCATCTTGTCCTTCAGGGTCCCGTGCGCCTCCGTGTCCGTCACCGCTCCCTGCACGGTGCCATCGCACAACACCGACTCTTCCTATTGTCCCTTGCCCCCTCTTTCCCTTTCCCCGATTCATTTCATCATCAATGTTTCCTTTCACCAATGCGTGGCAGGTGGGATAGAACAGACAAGATGCTGATAAACAGCATTCTGTCAGATCTTTATTCTGTGAAGTATATTGCCGATTTGGCATTACTGCATGCGGAACATGCAAGAAAATACGCAATTAAATCTCACGATAAAAAGTCAGAATGGATTCTGGATGGTAGAATTGCAGTTTGTTTAGGTAATAGTAGAGAAAAAGAAAAGGCGGACAGTGCGTATAGAGCATATATGTGTAAGCCAATACTTGATACCGTAATTTTTGCCAGGAATCTATTCAACTATTCCCAAATATTGGTTGGGAGATATCCAACAGAACCTGACAAGGCAATTTCCTACTTCCTTTCAGCAAAAAATGGGCCACTGCTTTTGCACAGGAACAGGAACAAGAAATTGAGATTTTCGAGGAAATTCCGGAAACCGGACCAACTTACCGTGCTCCTGCGGTTATTCCTATTACATGCACCATAGTTTAGACACGGTCTACCTATCGTAATATTAATGGCACAATAAATGTAAGTAGTATTAATCGTACCCAAGGAAGGATTGATAATATTATATGCAACTAAATCTCCCAGCTATGAAAAGAATAATATCTATCATTATTGTCTTGATGGCAGTAATACCGACATTCGCACAAGTAACGGATATCAAGAATCTCGTTAATAAAACACCTCAAGAGATAGTCAATCTTTACCCTGATTCATCATTGAATACCGATGCAATGTGGGATTATGGTGTCAATGCCATTGTAAATGGTAATTCTTTTACTATTGGATATGATCAAGATCCCAGTGGAAGATACAGTATAAATTACTTCGACTTTACATCTACTTCATTTTGTTTATTTTCTGATTTTATCAACGGTGGAATTAAAATTGGAGACACACTGGCAAGATTGCAAAGTATAGACTTTGTTCATACTCCGTATGGAAGAGGAGATAACGGGAATGCACTTACACAAGAAAACACGAATTCATACATAGTATACGGAAACGAATTTTTATACATTAACTTTTTAATAGGAAACGGCACTATCGCAAAGATATATATTAGAACTCTTGCAGATAACAATCCAAACAATATTAATCCCAACTCTCCATTCGGCAATTAACCTTGGAATTGTATTTACATAATTAACTGTAACCAAAGAAGAATCGATAATCCATTAACATTGTCTATTATGAAAAAGATATTATTCCTGTTCCTTGCGGCGGTTATTTCGCTCCAGGCCAAAGCACAATTTTCAGATATAAAAGTGTTGGTAAATAAAACTCCCGATGAGGTTACGCTTTTATATGGTACACCTAATCAAATCGACAATGGTCTGATAAATCAGGCAGATAAAACACTTATCTATTCAGACTTTCAGGTCTTTTACGACAAAAATGCCAACGACTCATTTGTCTTTAGTGGTTTGTCTTTTTCTTCTGACCGATTCTGCGTTTTCTCCGATTTCATAGACGGAGGAATAAAAGTCGGAGATAGTTTGGAGCGTTTGCAAAGCATTGATTTTGTCAATACACCATATGGAAGAGGTATTCAGGGGAATGCGTTAACGGTTTTGAATAATCAGAATCAGTATGTTGTTTACGCAAATGAATATTGGGACTTTTGCTTTGATGTGGAAGACGGAGTAATCACTTTGATTCAGGCTGGGAAAAAAGAGGACCTCCCCTATTCCGGCTATAACAACCCCTATTCTCCCTTCGGCAACTAAACCTGTCTCAGAATGACATTAGACTGTCATTCTGAGCTTTTAGCCCTGAGCGAAGCCGAAGGCTATGTGAAGGCGAGATGAAGGCGAGGTGAAGGGTCTCCTTTAACGACACAAAGTGGCCTATTATGGGCTTTAAGCAGACTATGGTACAAGCGGCAACGGAGCCTGATCTTTTCTACCGATCGAGAGCTTTGGATTTTGGAAAACTTCCTCAATAAACAAGATAAATAGACCTCAAATAACCAAGTGTGGAAACAGGCCAAGCTCTATCGATTGTAAATATTTATTAATCAATTATTTACCAAAGACTGGTGTGGAAACTGAAAAAAGGCAAATTTTTGTTAATGCTTTTGTAATTATGTATATTTGTACAACTATTATTGAATAAACAATTATCAAACAGGATTATGCGCTTAAAATTTTTAATGATTGCAACAGCCCTGATCGCTGTTTCTACATCGGCTTTTGCCCAGAACGGATTATTTGGAGTCGCCGGAATCAAAATACAGCAAGACGCTGAAAAACGTTTCTCTTTAAAT
>JAFUDQ010000012.1 GCA_017459075.1 Bacteroidales bacterium | reverse complement strand
GATTCGCTACTCATGGTATACGCGGTATTAAGAGTAATGCATTTTCTGTTATCGAATGAAAAACAGGGAAAGGGATAGCCTTCAGAAGCATTATCTGTCTGGATTTCCATATAGACGATTTTTGGCTTAGAAAATTCCTCCGTTATACTTTGACGGAGGATTTTAATCAGCCAAAGATTATATACCCAAATATGACGAAGTATATGCCTTTCTGTTTCGATGATTGCAACTATTTTACAAACCAGAAATGCTTTATAATTACAGGAGAGCGCACCGCTTACTTAACGGCCTTCCTGAACTCATCCTTATTTAAATTTTGCTTTCGCGATTCATTCCCGGAACTGCAAGGGGGGACACGAGAATTAAGCAAGATCTTTTTTGATAATATTCCAGTGCTTCGTATTGAAGATGAGACACCGTTTATTCAAGTTGTAAAAGATATTCAAAGATGTTTTTCTCAAGAAAAAGCTAAACAGATTGATGAGATGATCTTCAGAGCTTATAACCTTGACGAAAAAGATATTCAAGCAATAGGTTATATTGAGATAACATAATTATTTGCGATTTACCTTCTTGTGCTGGATTATGTATTCTCTTTCTTCATTTGAAAGGCCATAAGCATCAAAGACGGCCTTGTCAACATCAGCATCAGAATGATTTCCCTGGACTCTGCCACGAACTACCGTCGATAAAGGTTCCGGGAAATCTAATTTGACTTGTGTTTTCTCAAGCGTCGTGACGTATAATTGGATCCCGCCCCCTTGGACTTCTGCTTCAGTTGTTAGTTTCAGATACCAATCAAACAATTTGCTATTCATGATTCCAACAAATTGGAGAATGACTGATTCTTTACCTGTGATAATATTGACAGCGTTGTTGCATAAAAAACGTTCGTAATCAAACGAGAAATTGATATTGCAACCAATTATTTTCCACATCGCTTTTGGCCGACTAAAATCCTCCAAATAAGCGCAGTTCCTGAGATTGTATGGAGTGTCTCCTTGATCGGCTCTATCTTTGATTTTATCCCAATACCGGTCAAGATGCGCTTTCACTGCTGGATAATCCTCGATTCGGATCCTTGGAATTCGACCTTTTACACCGTTGTGGGTGTTAATTAACCACAAGTTTGCCCACTCATATCCATAGCGTTTAATATCCCGGCCACGAAGAATCGGTCGTATAAGTTCCTCCGTTCTTTTTCTCTCATCCTCTGTCTTACAGTTGTCGAGGATTTCCTTCCTCTTGTCAGAAGAAATAATGAATGCTTCGTTGTACCCAGTAAGGACGCCACGATAGATATTAATATCCCAATCCTTGAGGGGAGTCCCAACGGCTTCTATCTTGCGCTTGATGCTCTGCTCAATCGGGGCTAGGATCACCCAGCTGTCACCTCCGGGGAAGTCACAGAAAGTACCCTGCTGCTGTACGAAAACGCTCAATTGCTTTAGGCTATCCTTGTTCTGTTTATTGGTTACAGCACAGCGGGTGTTATGCTTATTGGCATCTTTGGCAAAGAGCAGAATGTTCGTATCAACCGTTGCGCTTTCAAATACCTTGACACCGCCAAAATCAATCATGAGCTGCGGATCCGTCTGAGAAGCGAGGAACGTTCTGAGTTTCTCGCCATACCCTGCCCGCATCCATTTGTTGGAAGTTATGTAGCAAAGGTGACCACCTTTCTTGAGCAATTGCCAACCGCGCTCATAAAACAGGCAGTAGATATCTCCAGTGCTGGCAAACGACTCATATCCGCAAGGAGCATAGAGCTTTCCTAACTCGCCTCCATTATTCTGGAGCTGGATGTAAGGCGGATTACCTATAACAATGTCGAAGCCATCCTTAACATTAAACATCCATTCGGATGAGAAGAATTCCGATGACGCATTCTGATCATATGGATTCCAATCCGTAATCTGTTTAACTGCAGCCTCGAAGCCCTGAAGCTTCCCTTTATTTCTTTCCTTAGAGATCTGCTGCTGGAAGAAGCGAATCTTGCCATTTATCTCATCGCGTTTCTTCTTATTGATATCCTCTCGGAATATTGAGGTCGGGGATTCAACAACGCCAAACAAAGTGACCTCTGGTTCTTTCGTAACATCCACCCAGACCTCCTCTTTGTATGCAACGGCCTCTTTACGCAGTCTTTCTATCTCGGATTCCCATCTTGATATTTGTTCCTCGTCGGGAGTCGACACGTCGATAAGAATATGCTGCAGGATATCCTCTCTTTTCCGTTCATCAGCGGCACGATATCTTCTCTTCTCTGCAGTAGTGCGGGCTCCGAAATGCTTTTGACGGATATCTATCAACTCCTGCTGCATTGCGTTAAGATCCGCATTGTTTGTCCAGTCTCCTTCATACTTGATAATATCGGCAGAGATCAGCGAGTTGGCGCAAACGAACTTCGTCTCAAGGTTAGGAAGGGTGGGGATGCCAAAATTCGGTTTGGATGGATCCTTTTCGCAATCACAGATAAGTGATATGAAGAACCGAAGCTTACTTATCTGAACAGCGATGCTTTGGATATCAATACCGTAAATGCAGTTCTCGATGAGGGCGAGTTTCAATTGATATATGCTCTCTTCCGGGGAGATCTTCTCCAAAATGTCCACTATACGGTTGAGGAGCCCCATAGGGAATGCTCCGGATCCGCAAGCCGGATCGAGAATCTTTATCTCTTTAAGCTTCTTTGCGACTTCTGCATACTGTTCCTTGTCTTTGGGATTAGGAGTAAATTCGTCGCTTAACAAAGAACGGGAGAAGTCGGAATCCCCAAGGTAGGCGATGATGCTTTCATCCACCATGTAATTAACGACCTCTCGTGGCGTATAAAAAGAGCCGCTCTGGTTTCTGGCAGTTTCCTTGGTTTCCGGGTTGTATGCGCCAAGGAGGTTCTCAAAGACCTTTCCAAGCAACTCTGGATCCAGGGCGACCTGCTGCTCGTTTGGAGTATTCTCTTCAATAGTAAAATTATACCTGTTCAAAATGGAGAATAGGCCGTATTCCGGATCAAAGAATAAGACATTCGGAATGAAAGCACGATACTTATAGCGGCCATCGGCAAACCGGGCATCATTGCGACTGAAGCCATCAAAATTGAATGCTTTTTCTACGCCATCGAGAGTCTTTGTTTTATCCAGACACTCAAACAAGCCGCCATTTAGGAAAGGAACATCTGCAAACATCTTGATGACAGCATCCTCGCTAATTGAAAAGAGCTCTGAATAGCGATAAGTTGTCTTTACACCCTTTCTCTGGGATTTGTCGAAACACCGTCTGTTTCCCTCCTCATCAACTATTGCTCTGTTAAGAGTTGCGAAGAACAAATTCTGCAGAATCGCATTATAGTATGTTCCGCTTGTCTTGCTAAGAGGGTTAAAGTCTTTAATAACCCCCTTCATCTGGTTTGGATCGAACAGTACTGAAGGAACAAGGTCTTTCTGCTTGATGAACCAGACAAACATCAATCTGGTGATAAGACGGATAATTTTCGTGTCAATCTGCTCGCGGTCATCATCTTCGGTGGCCGTATTGTTAGGGAACGTCACACCCGTTTCGTCCTTGACGGCCCATTGGTACCAATCAAAGAGCTCGTTGTAGAACTGTTTTGTCAGGGCCTCTACCGAGAAGGCGTTTTTGAGACTCTCGAAGGTGACTCCATTTTTCTGAATAAAGTCAAACCTCGCTACGGGGGTGTTGTAATAGTTATTCTTCTCCCCAAAGACATAAGTATATCTCCGAGGTGACATGGCCTCTTCCTTGATATCGCAGATAAGGGAAAGACGCCAATGGCTCCCCTCAGAGAATACAGCAAGCGCAGCATCAAATTCGCCCCAGCTGGGGTTAATAAAAGACTTTACCAGCTGCCGTAATCCCACCTTCTTGTGTACAACGGATCCCTTAGTTATCTCATACCAGAAAAGCCCCACACGGTAATTATCCTCCGTATCAAGGGCCCCAAGATAATAGCCGCATTCATTGTCCTTGCCACCAATGAACTCTGGCTGCACTCTTATCTCCTTTGAGTGGAAGAGACCCTTAAGCATGGACTGCCATGTGTCAAGCCGGAATGACGACTGAAATACGGCCCTCAGGTCTTCGTTGGTATATGTTTTAGCCATAGTTAGTGCTATTTGAATGTTTCTGATATGATGATACGAGGATCCTCGACCTCTTGTCGGCTATTCCTTTCCTTTCTTGTCTGTGAATGATATGTTTGGATTAGGCCATCAATCTTGGTGGAAATGTAGTATTCCTTTTCTTTCATAAGGACTCTGTCGTTATGAAATTCCCCGGCCAGAGCTTTCAAATATCGAGGGAGCTGAGAATAAACACCGTCATTGATATAATTCATTAGGATATCACACTTCGCCTGAAGATCGGAATCCTGAGTTATTCTCTTAACCGTCCTAAGGAAATTGTTGGCTCTGAGTGATGTCTGATCCAAATCAACCCGGCGGGCGGTATTGTCATCTCGTGCTTCCATGACAGCATAGGAGTAGCTGTCAAGGGCTCGATTAACATGCTCGAAGTGAGTGTTATCATCGCCAAAGGGAGCGGGCTGCTCTTCAGGCTTTGCCTTGAGGTATTTAACTGCCTCCAAGAAATCCAGCGGCTCAACAATCTTCGAATCGACCTTGTAGAATTCCGTCTTTACGTTTGACGAAACGAAAACAATGGAAGATCCAGAATGTTTTCCGGTGTCTCGCATAACGCGACTCTTCATCGGGAGATTCTTTATCTTGTTATAAAGCTTTCTGTCCTTGGAATATAGTTCTCGAACCTCTCGGAGAAGCTGAATCTTCTTATCAACCGCGTCGCGCACGTTGCTATCAAACATCTCAAACTGCTTCACAATCTCCTCGCGGGAATAAATCTGTGCGTCTTCGCCGTAAGCAGAATGGAATCCCTGTAACTTCATGAGAGCGTTTTCATAAAGCTGGATTTGGCTATTGCCTTGCTTCGATGGATAGAACATGTAATTATAGATGTTCTCTGCGACAGAGCCGATTCGATTAACACGCCCGATGCGCTGCATAAGCCGTGTCGCATTCCAAGGAGAATCGTAGTTGACAATGACATTGGATCTGTGCAGGTTAACACCTTCAGCAAGAACATCAGAGGTGAGGATGATGTTTACCGAATTGAGCTTGACTTTGGAGTTGGCATCAAAATTCTCCTTAACCAGTTTCACCACCTTGTTTCTATTCTGGGAAGTGACCAGGGTAATGTCCGTTCGCCCCGTTTCATTCTTCATGCGCTCATACAGATATTCGAGCGTATCAACGCTTTCAGAGAAAACAACGAGCTTCCCTTCTTTATTGATATCCGGACGCATGAGCTCATTTGCGAGCACCTCTTTGAATTTGTCGAATTTCTGGTCGTCATTCTCTTTGTCCCAGTCATCGATCAGGTATTCAAGAACTTCCTTATCATCCTTCAGAAGCTTCAACAATTGCGGATCAAAATCATCCGGAGAGAAAGTAATCTCGTCAGCAAGATATCCCTTGCTCACAGCGTACTCAATGATTTGATCCAGTTCCATCCCCTTGGCTTGAAGGTCTTTAATTTTAAGATCAGGGGCAATCAGCACACGTCCATCTTCGAACATGTGGATCATATCGTCAGTAATACGGAGAAGGGTACGCAGTGATTTCTTGAACGCGTGGAAACTACTTTCAAGTCTCTTCACCATATGAACTTTGTAAATCCCGGCAAGAGACTGTCCAAGGTGGACGGCATTCTGATATTTACTTTGTAGTTCTGGCTTGAGGAATTCAATGGCACGATACCTTGCATATTCAAGATGCATAGGGTTTTCCGGATCCGTCAGGTATGATAGAGTGTTATAGAATCGCTCGCTGGTATCATCGTCCATGACATATTCAAGAATATTCGGTGCAAGAATATTCGGAAAAACAATATGCTGTTTTTCAAGATCTTTCCGGTAATCTGGGTCATTGAGAATATTATGGCGAGTTCTGCGTACAGTCACTTTATCAATGACTTTTTCCCTAATGGCCTCGTAAATCTTGTCAACCTCGGCAGTAATATCCCTCTGATCCCTCTCACGCATCAATTTTGAGTACTCTGCAATGTAAGGAGAGAAAAACGCCTTCAAATTAGGAATTCCGTCTATTGTACAGCTCTGGCTGTTTTGGAACAGAAGTAATTGATTCAACAAATCCTGTGGGCGGTTGTTCAGAGGAGTTGCGGAAAGGAGCATTACCTTTTTCTGGAGACTGCGTAGTAGTCCAAGATTCGTGCATGCGGATTTACAAATCTTCTGGAGCTCATCATATTTGCCGGATTGATCGCTGCGGAAACCGTGCGCTTCATCCACAATGATAAGATCAAACTCTTCCTTTTCCTTATATTGATTCTCGCCACTCAAAACTTTATGGAGGCTCCCGTTGGTAATGAACTGCGCTTTCCTTTCAATGCCAAACAGCTTGAAAGTCTGTTTCCAGTTATCCTCAAGCGCAGGCGGGTAGATGACAAGAATGTTCGTGTTTTTCCCATTTGCCTCGATAAAACGCTTTGCAATCATTGTTGCAATCATTGTCTTACCAAGACCTACAACGTCGGCCAGAAAGAGTCCATTGTGCTTAAGGAGCATCTGGTAGCCCTGAATTACAGCGTCCTTTTGATATTTTAGGTCAAGGACACCATCGGGGAGCTGGATGGTAAAATCGTCTTCAACTTGATCGCCAAAGGTGTCGATCAAAACCTTGATATAAATCTCGTAAGGGGTTGGTTGATAGCCAAGGTATGTTTTCTTTTTGTTGAGTTCGATATCATCAAGGGTAAGCGGAATGGCTTCTTCCCAGAGTGTTTCAAATTCTTTCTTACAATAATCAACGTCATCAAAATCCTTCATGGCGACGTTGAGTTCATAGCGAGGTGGCTCCGAAATGCCTAATCCGGAATCTGAGATGTTGGAGGATCCCATGATTACCCAACCATCCGAATTCTCGTTGTGATTCTGCGGGAGGCAAAGATAGAACTTGGCATGGAGGTTCTTAGAGCCATGAATGCGCATCTGAAGGCGTCCAGATGTCAAGTCTTCACACATCTGGAGAATTCCATCCTCAACGTCTTTGCTATATTTTGCATTAAGGATATCCTCTTTAAACTGATCGCTATAAACTTTCTTAGCCTTCGTTTCATCGGTAAGCATCAAAAGCGCTTGGTTGTGTCTGCGGAAGATTTCGTCGACATTTATACCGACGAGAATCTTTATTTCAGAGACATCTCCTAATTCCTTTCTGAGCTTAAAATACCCGGAGGAACGGAAAAAACCGACAACTGCCAAGAAACGGTCGAAGTTGGCCATCCCCTGAGCAATGCCTTTTAACTTAGCGAAGAGCGTATTCTCTCCGTTATTGTTAAAGAATTTTGCACTCATTTATGGTTGTATTGCTATTAATCTTACTGCACTACAAAAATATACATTTTTTCGCAGCATTCCTTGAAAAATGATGTGAAATTGCTCAAACACAAAAACTTGACTCATTGCTTTCTAATTGGTAAAAAACACAAAAATAATTCGTAACTGTCTCATATTGTGGTACAACCCACATTTATTTTTGTTCCGAGAAAAGAAATAGGCAACACAACTTTCAAACACTATAGCGTATGAATGAAATTCTCAATTGCCGTTTTCTTACAACGGTACAGACAATGTCCGACGAGGACATCACCCCTTCCGAGCTGGATTTCCAGCTTAACGAGTTCATCTCTCAGGCAAAGGCCCTTCTCAACCACCTCCTATCTGGAGGCGCTCACCACCAAACTCGGACAGTCCAAAGGATAATTTCGTAGTACATATGGGCATCCATATGTGCCATTTTTCTGGTGCCCGTTTTGGAACTTTGTCTCCGAAAAAAGGCAAACACCCAGATGGTCACACTGCCGCCTATCCAGACATTATTGCCGATTGTGACAGGCGCAGGCCGAAGGTGTGGAATGCAATGAAGCACTGGAGGCCAGGGGGTTCGGGGGAGCGAAGCGCCCCTGTATATGGGAAACAATCCCTCCCGCCTGCGGCGGGCATTGCTAAAGCTATCAAAAAAACCGCGTTCAAGCAAGCTTGACGCGGTTTTTTGCTATCTTTAGCGGAGAGTGAGGGATTCGAACCCCCGGAGCCTTTCAGCTCAACAGTTTTCAAGACTGCCGCCATCGACCACTCGGCCAACTCTCCTTTGGTTTGGGGTGCAAATGTAAGAAGTTTTAGAATAATATGAAAATTTTTTTTACTTTTGAGCATGAAAGTTTTTAAAACAATTATTCTAAGCGTTCTTCTCTTCCTGCTTGCCAACGGGGGAGAGGCCCTTTTTGCCCAGGCGGTTTATACTCTGTATCCCGCCCCAACGACAACTGTTGATGTGGCTCCGGATGGCTACAGGGCGGTTTACGTGAGTCATTTCGGAAGGCATGGCTCCAGATTTCTTACAAAACGGGAGGAGAGGTCTGCCTATAAAACCCTGTCAAATACAGAGCTGCCGCAGGCGGTCAAAGAAGCCGTTGACAGCTTAAGACGGATTACCCTTGGACACGAAGGGGAACTTTCAGAACTCGGTGCCCGTGAGCAGCGGGGAATAGGGGGGAGGATGGCAAAGAGACTTCCAGAGCTCTTTGGGACAAGCCTCCAAGACACATCGGGCATGACTAAAATCCGCGCCCGCTCCAGCGTTATCGGCCGCTGCAAAGCCAGCATGCGGAGTTTTCTTGAAGGTATGCAAGCCGCGGCGCCGGGGATAAAAGAAAGCACGTCGGCCAGCCTTCTTACCTACCGGAAATTCTCCCGCGGGGTTAAGCACGGCAAGTACAATTCAGGGCATCCGGAGCTTCTTGCGCTGGCCGCCTATGCGTGGAACGCGGAATGTCTCGGGGTGAGTAAAATGCTGATAGTCAGGTATTTCACAAGAGGTGAACATGGCCAAATGCTGGATGAACTTGACAGTGCCTTCTGCCACAGCCTGATGCCCTCATCGCGGGCGGAAGCCCTTTGTGCCAAAGGCCTTTTGAGAGATATCATTTCCAAGGCCGATGCTGCCCTTTCCGGTAAAAGGCGGTATGCTGCGGACCTTCGTTTTGGCCATGACAGCGCCTTCGTCCCCCTTGGCTGCCTTATGGGGCTGGACGGCTTTGGCCGGAATAACCGTATTGGTAATATTGTGCCGATGGCGGCGAATATCCAGCTTATTTTTTACCGGTCCGATTCCGACTCTTCCGACATCCTTGTCAAAATTCTTCATAATGAGGTGGCGACTTCCATTCCGGCCCTCACCCCCGCATTAACTAAAAACTCCGACCAGTACTACAACTGGTCGGAGCTACGTTCATTTTTGCTTGTCAATTAGTTTTGTATAGCCTGCGTTGCCCCCAAAACCCGTGGCCGCCCGTGGTCTCGTGAACGGGAGGGGCCCATCGCTTGCGATGGGAGGGGTCGAACGAAGTGAGACGGCAGGGAAAGTGATACTTGGAAGTCTTTCATCCTTATGGTTATCCAATGAATGAAGCGAAATAGCCGTGGAAGAATACGTTGGTGATAAGGTATGCGACGATGGTGGAAACAACGACGCTAATCATACCAGGCATCATGAAACTGTGGTTCAGCAGATATTTGCCGATAACCGTCGTTCCTGAGCGGTCGAAGTTCACAGTGGCGATATCCGAAGGATAGTTCGGAATAAAGAAATAACCGTAAACGCTGGGCAGCACGCCAAGAAGAACGGGGCCCGGAATACCCAGTTTGTAAGCCAGCGGCAGCATCGCCACAACAACAGCACCCTGGGAATTGATAAGCACGGAAACAAGGAAGAAGACAAAGGCGATGCTCCATGGATACTGGGAAACAAGGTCTGTAAGCATCGTCTTAAGCTCATCCATATAATTGCCAAAGAAGGTATCGGCCAGCCATGCAATACCGTAAATCGCAACTACTGCCACCATTCCGGACTGCCAAACGGCACCGGCGACGGCCTTCTTGGGCTGCGCTTTGCAGAAAATGATGTTCAGCGCTGCCGCCATGAGCATGATAATCTGGATGATGATATTCATCTTGGGAATACCCATGGCCTGGGCAAGGGCTACGCTCTCGCCACCCTGGTCAACCTTAATCATCTGGCAGCAAGCGAAGAGGACGATAACCAGCAGTGCTCCAAGGAAGATGAATACCGATGCCTTTGCACGGCCGTCAATCACCTTGTCAAGGGTAGTTGCAGACTCTCCGTACATGTAGCGGTTAAGGTCAGGATCGGCCTTTCTCTTAAGGAACTCAGGGTCTTTGTCAAGGTCTTTGCCCCTGCGGTAAGAAGCCATAGCGGCCATCATAAGGCCGATAAGGCATGATGGGATGGTGACCAGAAGCACCTGAGGAATAGCTACATTGTAACCGTTGGCGTTGGAAATCGCCACGAAGGAAACGACAGCCGCCGCGATAGGGGAGCAGGTTATACCAACCTGCGATGCGATTGAGGCAACGCCGCAGGGCCTTTCAGGGCGGATGCCCTTCTTTAGGGAGATGTCGCAGATAATTGGCATGAGGGTGTACACAACGTGGCCCGTTCCAACCAGAACCGTAAGGAAGAAAGTTGTAATCGGGGCCAGGAAGGTAATGTGCTCAGGATGCTTGCGGAGCATCTTTTCTGCAATTTGTATCATCCAGTCCATGCCGCCCGATGCCTGAAGCATACCGGCGCAGGTAACGGCCGCAATGATAATGTAAATAACATCCGTAGGGGGAGTTCCGGGCTTCATTCCAAAGCCGAAGACCAGGATTCCCAGGCCAATTCCTGAAATTGCGCCAAGCGCAAGGCTGCCGTAACGGGAGCCAACATACAGGGCTGCCAGCACAATGAGCAGCTGGATTATCATAAGAGTCATATCCTAAGTGTTGTTTTGTTAGCGTGGGTTATCTGAAGTCGTACAGGTTGAGGCCGGTCTCGGGGTCTGCATACCTGGGCAGGGACGGGCCATCCAGAGTCTCTACAACAAGTTCGCAGGCGCCGTTAAGGGTAGCCTCAAGCAGGTGGCCTCCTATGCAGGTGTAATCCCTTCTTCCAAGGGTTACGTGCAGGTGAAGGTATACCTGGCCGTCCTTCTCGGAAATATTTCCGGTGAGGTTGCAAATCTCCATCTGCTCTGCAAAGGTTTTGTCTACATACTTCTTGGTGGCAGGGTCCAGGAAACGGAGTGTGGCCTCATTTACTGCGCCAATTCCATATACCGCTCCGGCAAGGATTTTCTTCTCTTTGCAGAATTCTGCGATAGCGGCTGCTATCTTCTGGTGGTTGTCAATGCTAAGGACGAATTTGTCTTTGAACTGTCGATATTTATACATAGCTCTCAAGTTTTTTGCATAATTGTCCCAAATATAACAAAAAAATCATTACTTTTGTTGTAACAATGGACTAAAGTGTCAGAGTTTTAATCGGATATGGAATTTGATACCAAAGTAAAACAGGTTTTCCGCCTCAATGCCGATGTCTCTTCCAAAAAGGACCTGGACGGTGTTTGCGGTGAGTTGTGGGATGTCTTCAAGTCTTCTTCCAAAGAGGTGGGAGAGGCCGGAGGCGGTCAGTTCTGGCTGGATTATTCCAATATGTTCTGCACCCGCTATCTTATTTGCGATATCGTCGATGTTTCCCCGGATGACCAGCCGGAGGGCGAAAAGCGCAACTACAGGGTTAAGATATTCTCTGCCAAGAAGTTGGGTTATATTGCCGATGTTGTCCTGGCCCTTCTGGCAGTGGGCTTCATGTGGTGCCTTTCCAAGGTTGTCGTTCCTGAGCCCGATTCCCTTTATGTTATTCTTATGGTCGCCGCCGCTGCCCTTGCTGGCCTGATTTGTGCATATATCTCAAGGCCGTTCGGGGTTAGGGAATCTGCCGTACTTAAAGACAAGATTCAGTCCGGAATCGGCTTTGATAAGAAATAAATAATTGAAATTCAATTGATTGGTATGAAAAAGATTATATTTTCCATTATTGCCCTCATGATAGCGGCGCAGGCATTCGGACAAGATTTGCTGCGATATAATTACAAACGCAACAACTTTGTTTATACCGGGGCAGAGCGTGTTGAGGTTGCATCTTCTCCCGCACTTCAGCTTAAGCTTGGCCGTGTTATTTACCCTGATGGCAAGCCTATTTATACCCTTAGGATTGATTTTGAATCTGAATCGGCATGGAAAATGCCAAAGAAGGCCGGCATCACCTTCAATCTTTCAAACGGCAGGAGCGTGGTGCTTAACAATTCCAAGGACGATGCTAACCTGGTGGCTCCGAAGGGTATTTCAAAAGGTGGCAGGACACTGTGGCTCAACTGCGGGGAGTATTATCTTGAGCAGTCAGACCTTGACAAGCTTCTTGGCGGCGTTTCTGACCTTGATGCAACCGTACGTATGTCTGCCGATGGTCATTTGAAGATTTCTTTCAAGAACAATGGCTTTTCCGCCGCCCTCTCACGCGCATACAATGCGATAGACGGTGCCAAGGCTGCTGCCGTTACCGTTGGCCGTCATCTTGAGACTATTGACGATTATTCCGGAAACCGCGTGGCAAAAACCGTCGCAATAGAGGTTGGAGAGTCTGTAAGTGTTTCACTCTCATATCTTTACTCTGCCGATGGTAATTCAGAGAGCTATGACCTTAATCTGAAGGTTAACTCCGGTATTATTCCCGGAGGCTCCGTTGTTTCTTTCACGACTCCTTCTGGAACTGTTATCAGGCTCCGTCAGGAAAAGGATCTTCCAAAGGGAGAGATTGTATGCTTCCCGGATGTAGACCAGCTTAAGGCCCTGGCCCACGGCGCATCAAAAATCAGTTTTGAAACAGAGACTGGGGAGCGCTCCGTAAGCGTTTCCACCGAGGAATTCGCTTCATCCGTTGAAACCTTGTATAATGCCTTGCAGAGGGTTTCAATACTTTAATTCGCTATTATTCACTAACACTTAAATTTATATTATTATGGGAATGCTTAAAGAATTCAAGGAGTTTGCAATGAGGGGTAATGTCGTAGACATGGCTGTTGGCGTTATCATCGGCGGTGCTTTCGGCAAAATCGTAACATCTCTTGTAAATGACCTTCTCATGCCTCTTATCAGCGGTCTTGTTGGTAAAGCAGACTTTACAGACCTTAAACTTGCTCTCAGCTCTACCGTTAACGAGGCTGGTGAGGAAGTTGTTACTTATCTCAGCTACGGTAACTTCATTCAGGTTGTTGTTGATTTCCTGATTGTTGCCTTCTGTATCTTCATGGTTATCAAGGGCATCAACAAGCTTTCAAGCCTTAAGAAGAAAGAAGAGGAAGCTCCTGCAGAGCCTGAGGCTCCCGCTCCGAAGCCGGATGATGTTGTTCTCCTTGAAGAGATTCGTGATCTCCTTAAGAATCAGAAGTAAAAAAAAGCGCCGAGCGGCGCTTTTTTTTATAGTATGATCTTTTTGATAAAGGGAGTGCGGTAGTGGTAGGGGATTTTGGTGAGGTTCCAGCCGGGGTGGGTGAGGATTAGGTTGGCGCGTTTGCCTACGGTGATGGAGCCGGCCTCTTGGCTTACGCCCATGGCGTAGGCGCTGTTAAGGGTGCAGGCATTGAAGGCCTGAGCCGGGGTGAGGCGCATCCTGATGCAGCCGAGGGCCATTACAAAGCGCATGTCCCCGCTGGGCGAAGAACCTGGATTGTAGTCCGATGCCAGGGCAAGGGGCAGGCCGGCGGCGATGTATTCTTTGGCGCGGCCATAGGGGAGACCAAGGAAGAAGGAGCTGCCGGGGAGCATTGTGGGCATGGTTTCGGTGCCTTTCAGGGCTTCTATTTCTGCGTCTGTGGTGCGTTCCAGGTGGTCTACTGAGAGGGCGTTGTATTTGACGCCTACTTGTACTCCGCCGCTGACTGCCAGTTCATTAGCATGAATCTTTGGCCTTATTCCATATTTGGAAGCAGCTTCCAGAATACGTGCAGTATCCTCCGGAGTAAAAAAACCCTCATCACAGAATACATCCACAAAATCTGCCAATGAAGATTTCTCCACTCGCCCCTTGGGCTCGGTCGAAATGACAGAGCCTTTGATTTTTTTTGTCATTCCGAGCGAAGCGTGGGAATCTATTGCCGGGAGCATTTCATTGCAGATTTTGTCTACGTAGTCTGAACGGGTCATGCCGCGGGCCACGGCGTGGGCGCCAAGGAAAGTAGCCTTGATAAGTGCCGGAGAATTCTCCTTAAGACGGCGGATAACCCGCAGCATCTTTAGCTCGTCTTCTGTAGACAAGCCATAGCCGGACTTAATCTCAATGGCCCCGCTGCCAAAGGCAATCATCTCATCCAGACGGGCCTTGGACTGACGGTAAAGCTCCTCCTCTGAAGTATTGTGCAGGAGGTCTGCGGAATTCAGAATGCCTCCGCCACGGGCAGCTATCTCTTCATAACTCAGGCCGTTAATCTTATCCAGAAATTCGCCCTCGCGGGAACCGGCGTACACAATATGGGTATGGCTGTCGCAGAACGCCGGCAGGACCATGCCACCATCGGCATCAATAACCTCGGTGGCAGATTCCCGGTCGCAGCCGGGAATGACGCCTTTACCGTCATGCCCGACCTGATCGGGCATCTGGCCGAAGCCGGCAATCCGCCCGTCCTCAATAAGCAGCCAGGCATTCCTGATAGACTCTACAGAGGACATCTCATCCCCGCACTTGCGAAGGACGCCGGCCGGAACTATGCCGGCCAGCTCCCCGATATTCCGGATAAGAATTCTTTTCCCCATCGGCTATAAATATTTCTCGTTACGGATAAACTCCACAGATTTTATAATCAGCGGATGCATGTAGGTGTCTTTTTCAATGAATGGCACCACTTTGCGATAATCCTCATAAATCTCTTCAATCTTTGCCGATGACTTCTCCGGCCTGCGGAAATCCAGGGCCTGGGCGGCGTTGAAAAGTTCTATCGCAAGAACGGTCTCTGCATTGTCAATTACGCGGACCAGTTTGGTAGCGGCGTTGGAGCCCATGCTCACATGGTCTTCCTGACCCTGAGAAGAGGGGATGGAATCGGCCGATGCAGGCCAGCATAGGCCTTTGTTCTGGCTGACGATAGATGCGGCGGTGTACTGAGGAATCATGAAGCCGCTGTTAAGGCCGGGCTCCGCCACAAGGAACTTGGGCAGGCCTCTAAGGCCGGAAATCAGGCGGAAAATCCTTCTCTCAGAGATGTTTGCAAGCTCTGACATGGCTATCGCCAGGGTGTCCATCGGGATGGCGATAGGTTCTCCGTGGAAGTTACCTGCGGAAATTATCATGTCCTCGTCCGGAAAGACGTTGGGGTTGTCCGTGGCACTGTTAATCTCGTTTTCAATTACGGAACGCACATAGTTGATGTTATCCTTTACGGCGCCGTGTACCTGAGGGATGCAGCGGAAGGAATAAGGGTCCTGCACATGCTCTTTGTAGTGCGATGAGAGCTGGCTGCCCTCCAGAATCTCTACGAAGCGTTTGCCGGTGGCTATCTGGCCTTTGTGGGGGCGAAGCTGGTGGGTAAGGGGCAAGAAGGGTTCTATGCGGCCATCGTATGCTTCAAGGGACATCGCTCCGATGATATCGGCCCACTTTGAAAGGCGGATGCTCTTGATTAGTGACCATACTGCGTGTGCGCTCATGAACTGGGTGCCGTTGAGCAGGGCCAGACCTTCCTTGGACTGAAGTTTGATTGGCTCCCAGCCTTTTTCTTTCCATACATCGGCGGCAGGGCGGACCTGTCCTTTATATAGCACTTCTCCAAGGCCGATGAGGGGGAGGGACAGGTGCGCAAGGGGTGCAAGGTCGCCGGAGGCGCCGAGCGAGCCCTGCTGGTAGACTACGGGCAGGATGTCTTCGTTGAACATGTCCATCAGCCTCTGGACGGTTATGAGCTGCGAGCCGCTGTGGCCGTATGAGAGGCTCTGTACCTTCAGAAGCAGCATCAGTTTGACGATTTCCGGGCGGACTGTTTCTCCGGTGCCGCAGGCGTGGGAGACTACAAGGTTGTATTGGAGCTGGCTGAGGTCTTCTTCTGGTATGGTTATGTTGTACAGTGATCCGAAGCCGGTGGTTACTCCGTATACGGGGCGGCCGATGTCTTCCATCTTGCTGTCCAGGTATTTACGGCATTTGATGATGGCTGCCTGGCTTTCCTGCGACAGTTCCAGTTTTTCGTGATTATCAATAATTTCCTTGATTCTCTCCAATGAGAGATGTTCTTTACTAATTATGTGTGTCATAATTTTTATGTTTTGAGATTTCTCCGCTCGCCCTCCGGGCTCGGTCGAAATGACAGAATGATTGTCCTCTCATTTATCATTTCGAGCGATATTATCCTATCATTTCGAGCGATATTATCCTGTCATTTCGAGCGATTCTTTCCTGTCATTTCGAGCGATATTATCCTGTCATTTCGAGTGATTCTTTCCTGTCATTTCGACCGAGCGAAGCGAGTGGAGAAATCTCATTATATGATTGAGTTAATTAAATTGTCATCTGCGATGTTTGGAAGAGTGACGCGAAGGCCGGGGGTGCGGTCCATTTCACGCTGGATGGCAAAACGGGAACCATCGTTCCGAGCCCAGCTGCGGCGGGCGATGCCATTGTTCACATCCCAGAACAGCATATTGCGAATGCGGCGGGCGCTGTCTTCGCTACCATCAATCACCATACCAAAGCCGCCGTTGATAACCTCTCCCCAGCCAACGCCGCCTCCGTTGTGTATCGATACCCATGTGGCACCGCGGAAAGCATCGCCAATGACGTTCTGAACAGCCATGTCGGCAGTGAACTGGGAGCCGTCGTAAATATTGGAAGTCTCTCGGAAGGGGGAGTCGGTACCGGAAACGTCGTGATGGTCGCGACCAAGCACTATCGGCCCGGAAATCTCTCCGCTGGCGATGGCCTCATTGAAGGCAAGGGCAATCTTGGTACGGCCCTCGCAGTCGGCATACAGGATTCTGGCCTGGGAGCCTACCACAAGGTTGTTTCGTCCGGCCTCTTCTATCCAGCGGATGTTGTCGTGCATCTGGCCCTGAATCTCCGCAGGAGCGGTGGCAGATATCTCCCTAAGGACCTTGACGGCAAGGGCGTCGGACTTGGCAAGGTCTTCCGGATCTTCGCTCATGCAGACCCAGCGGAAGGGGCCGAAGCCATAGTCAAAGTACATGGGGCCCATGATGTCCTGGACGTATGAAGGGTAGCGGAAGGTGCCGTCCGGTTTTACGATGTCTGCGCCGGCGCGGGAGCTCTCCAGCAGGAAGGCGTTGCCGTAGTCAAAGAAATACATGCCCCTGTCTGCAAGGCGGCCGATGGCTGCTGCATGCCTGCGGAGTGAGGCCTGGACGGCTTCTTTGAAGCGCTCCGGCTCTTCTGCCATCATCTTCTTGGACTCTTCAAGGGAGTAGCCTGCGGGGTAGTATCCGCCGGCCCAAGGGTTGTGTAGAGAGGTCTGGTCGCTGCCGAGGTCTACCTGGATGCCTTCGTCTGCAAGGCGTTCCCAGAGGTCTACTACGTTGCCGACGTATGCGAGGGAGACGGTTTCTTTTGCCTCCCGGGCTTTGCCGATGCGGACCAGAAGCTCGTCAAGGTTGTAGTGGAGCTCGTCTACCCAGCCCTGATTGTAGCGTTTCTCTGCTGCCAGGGGGTTGATTTCTGCGGTTACGCTGATTACTCCGGCTATGTTTCCGGCTTTTGGCTGGGCGCCTGACATTCCGCCAAGGCCTGCTGTTACGAACAGCATCCCGGCGATGCTGTTGAGATCTCTCCGCTCGCTTTGCTCGGTCGAGATGACAGTTTTGTCATCCTTAGCACTTTTTTTGTCATCCTGAGCACTTTTTTTGTCATCCTGAGTGCAGTTACTGTCATTTCGACCGGAGTGGAGAAATCTCTTTGCCAGCACCTTCCGTGCCGCATTAAGCACTGTAATAGTGGTCCCGTGAACAATGCCCTGCGGGCCAATATACATGTAACTGCCGGCTGTCATCTGGCCGTACTGCGATACGCCAAGGGCGTTGAACTTCTCCCAGTGGTCAGGCTTGGAGTAGTTTGGAATAACCATTCCGTTGGTTACAACTACGCGCGGGGCGTCTTTGTGGGAGGGGAAGAGGCCCATTGGGTGGCCGGAGTACATGGCAAGGGTCTGCTCATCCGTCATTGTGGCCAGATACTGCATTACAAGGCGGTACTGGGCCCAGTTCTGGAATATCGCTCCGTTGCCTCCGTAGATAATGAGCTCGTGCGGATGCTGGGCTACTCGCGGGTCCAGGTTGTTCTGAATCATGGCCATTATGGCTGCGGCCTGGCGGGATTTTGCAGGGTATTCGTCTATGGGGCGGGCGTACATTTCGTAGTCCGGCCTGTAGCGGTACATGTAGATGCGGCCGTAGTCCTCAAGTTCCTTGGCGAATTCCGGTGCCAGCTGCGCATGCTGACTGGCGGGGAAGTAGCGGAGGGCGTTCCTGAGGGCCAGGCGCTTTTCTTCCTTTGTCAAAATATCCTTGCGTTTGGGGGCGTGGTTGATGGTAGTATCGTACGGTTTTGCCTCCGGAATCCTCTCCGGAATCCCCATCAATATTTCTTCCTTAAATGTCATAGCGTTATCAATTATATTCCGATGTTGGCGTTGACGGCGTCAAGGACCTGGGCTTCAAGGGCCTGGGCCTCCTTGACGATTTCAGCGGCGCGAAGCAGCAGGGGTTCGGCCTTGGACTTGTCCTGAAGGCCGGCGGCGTTTATACGTACGTTAAGCGCCGCGCCGCGAATGCCCGCGGTAGCGGCAAGAGCGGCTACACCTGCGTCGGAGGCCGATGCGGGGTTCCCCTTGAGGGCCATTTCAAGGGCAAGGGGCAGGGCTTTGAGCGACGCTTCCATCGTCCTTAGCGGAACCTGGGCGGCGTAAAGTGTAGCCTCCTCAAGCGCAGCGGCGCGGGCGGCCTTCTCTGCTTCTGTACCCTTCGGCATGGAGAATACCTCCATGATACGGTCAAAAGCAGCCGTGTCCTCATCAATAAGCGCAAGTAGCTCATTCATTACAGCCTGGCCCTTTTCTGCAACATCAGAAAACTCCTTCCAGCGGTCATCCCAGCCCCTCTTGTGTGCGGAAAGATTGGCCACCATCGTAGCCAGGGCGGCGCCAAGGGCACCCATGTTGGCGGAAATGGAGCCGCCGCCGGGAGCGGCGGACTCGGATGCCGTTTCGCGGGCAAAGCCCGCAACCGTCATCCGCACAAGGCGCTCGCGCCTTGCCACTTCCCCCTCGTCCTCCATCAGGAACTCTATCACCTTCTCCTTGGGATTAAACGGCTTAAGATCGTCCAGACTCATGGACTTCACGGCAATCTTTATGATTTCATCCTCTGAAATACCAAGCGAACGCTGCTGCCTCTCCAGATAGAACTTGCCCGCATCAATCAAGACACTCTTCGGCACAAGCCCCACAATCTCCACGCCCGTAACCTTCAGCCCACGTGCAGAAGCCGCGCGACAAACCTCCTCATAAGCCACGTGAAGCGGCACAGCGGTAATATCGGTAATATTCATCGAAACCTGGGCAATCCCGTACTCGTCAATATACCAGCCGATAGCCTTGCACCCCTTAAGAGTACCCGGAATCCAATAATCCCCCTCGCGGGCCTTGCGGCCTTTCTCGCGCACGTCAAATGCCACGGCCATAGCGCGGCGAGTAGAAGTAGTATTCAGGTTATAGTTAACGGCAATAAGGAAATTACGTGCGCCAACATTCGTAGCACCGGCCTTTGCAACAACCTCGTTGAACTCCCCGGGCCCAAAGTCAGGCGCCAGGGCCGGGTCTGAAACCTTCTTGGGCAGGGCCTCATATTCACCGGCGCGGCACACCGCCAGGTTTTTGCGCTCCGGCTTAAGCGCGGCAGCCTCGTAGCAATAGCAGGGGATACCAAGCTCCTTGTAAAGCCTCTCCGCCAGCCCGCGGGCCAAAGCGGCACACTCTTCAAGTGTAATCCCGGCAACCGGAATAAGTGGCAGCACATCCGTAGCGCCGCTTCGCGGGTGCGCTCCATGATGCTGCCTCATGTCAATGAGTTCCTGCGCCTTGCGCGCGCCCTGGAAAGCTGCCTCCAGGACAACATCCGGCTCTCCCACAAAAGTCACCACCGTACGGTTGGTGGCCTCTCCCGGGTCTACGTCAAGCACCTTGACACTCTTTCCTTCAAATTGGGTATTGCTTATAGCCGCAACAATTGCGTCTATTACTGAATGGTCGCGGCCCTCGCTGAAGTTGGGGACGCATTCAATGATTCTCTTCATTATGGAATAAGTTTAATGCGACCCCTAAGATAACAATTTTTTGTCTATTTTCGCTTTTTCAGGCTGATAATTGAAACGATTATACTCATAAACGGGCTCAGGTAGTTGAAAAAGCAGAACGGCAGGTACATCAGCGTAGGCACTCCAAGAATGGTAGCCTGAGTCATTCCGCAACTGCTCCAAGGGAAGAGTGGAGAGGTAACGGTGGCGCTGTCTTCCACGCTTCGGCTCAGCAACTTAGGATCCAGTTTGTTGCTCTCATACACATCCTTGTAAATATTTGATGTAAGCAAAATTGCAAGATACTGGTCAGATACAATGCCGTTAAGTGCCGTACCGGTAGTAACCGTGGCGGCCACAGCGGACCATTTGTGGCGGAGCCTCCTTACCAGCGAAGCCGTAAGAGCCTTAATCATACCTCCAGCCCTCATGCAGCCGCCAAAACACATCGCGCAGATAATAAGATACACGGTATTGAGCATTCCAGTCATACCGCGCGATGCGACCAGAGAATCAACCTCTGCGCTGCCGGTTGCCACCCCTACACTATTATATATAGACTCGATAAGACCGGTAAAAAGAACCTTGTTATCCGGCCCGGCGCAAATCTTCCCTCCAATTTCCCTAAGGATATCGGCCTGGAAAATAACGGCAAAAAAGCCTGCCAGCAGCGTAGAAAGGCCAAGAACCATGATTGCAGGCATACGGCGGGCAATCATGATACCGGTCACTATCGGCACAATAAGCAGCCACGGGGTGATATTGAATTTCGACTGCAGGACGTCGGTATAGCCCACAATGTTTTCATCGGCACCGCCACCCTGGGTGAAGCCAAGGACAGTAAATGCAATCAGCGCCACAACCATTGAAGGCACGGTGGAGCGCATCAGGTTCTTGATATGGGCGAATAGCGGCACTCCGCAGACCGACGATGCCATGACGGTAGTATCTGACAGCGGTGAAATCTTATCCCCGAAATAGGCCCCGGAGATGATTGCACCGGCGATTAGGCCTTCGCTGAAACCCTCAGCCTTGCCGATTCCCATCAGCGCGACGCCTATGGTTGCGATTGTCGTCCACGAGCTGCCAATCATTACGGAAATGAGGGCGCAAAGCAGACATGCGGTGAGAAGGAAAAACTTCGGACTTATGATTTTTATACCGTAGCAGATGAAGGTGGGGACGATGCCGCTGGCCATCCACGTGCCCGATATGGCACCTATCAGAAGAAGTATGACGATGGCTGTCGTTACATCGCCGATGTTGCCTTTAATCGCGTCCTCAAAGGCCTTCCAAGGCGTTTTGAAGAGCCACATGCTAAGCCATACGGCAAGGCCGGCTGCCACCAGAAGAGCTACTTGGCTGGCTCCCAAAATGGCATCGCTGCCGAAGATATTTATGTTAAGGGCTAGCATCGCCACCAATGCAATCATTGGAATCAGCGATATAAGCCCTCTTGCCTTTCCGTTTGTTACTTGCATATAAATTGTATAAATATTAATAATTAACGCATATTCGGCCGCAAATATACAATTTTATGAATAATAACACAATAATTCTGAATATTTTGCAATGGTAAAGAATTACCTATATCACTTTCATCGCCTTTGCCACCCTCGTACTCACCCCAAAAATTAGAAATTTTCAGGGACCCCGTTTCCCAACGCTTCGGGAGGGGCCCATCGCTTGCGATGGGAGGGGTCGCCCAAAGGGCGACGGCAGGGAAAGTGATGTAGGTAATTCTTTTATCGTTTCTTATAAAGCGGAAATGGCAGTGTCCATTGCGGTGAGACGATTCCTGAAGGCCGTCTTCATCCGGGAAATAGCGCTGTCAAAACTCAGCCACTCATCCCCGTTTACGCCGGAAGAAGTACAAGGCCACATGGCCCAGTTAAGCTTTTCAGACGCCCGAATCTCATTCGCCTTGGCATCTATGTAGTCCGGAATATTGGAAACCAGAGGCTTGAGCTCCTTCCATCGGGCCTTAAGAGCAGCCTTGAAAGTCGCATCTTTTATGAACTGTTCGTAATAAATGCTCTTTGGAATTACAAGCCAGGTGATATTCTGCTGGAAAGTGTACCAGTCAAAATCCCATACCGGTCCGGCGTACATAACCCCGTCACGGAAGTGGAAATAGCAGCTCTTGGGATGGTTGGGCTCGGCATTCTCCGTAAGCTCATGAACCAGATACCAGTCAATGAAAGACTCCATGTTCATCTTGCTCTTCCAGTCTCCGCCGGTGTACAATGCCTTCTCTGCATCGTTCACAAGAGTTTTCAGAGTCTGGAACTGGGCATCGGTCATTTCATCATCGTCCGGCTCCTTCACTCCAATGGGCATACCAGTCTTGTTGTCATTGTAACGGCGGCCGTAAGAACTGTAGAAACGCCAAGAAGCATCGTAATAAGTATCCATCTCTATGAGATAGTCAGCCGTAAGGCGGGACTTACCGGTCTTAATCTTTTCCCCGAGCCAGTAATTACCAATGTGTTTTCCGTTAAGGTAAACTTCTACGAATTCCCCTGACGGAGTCCATGAAAGCCTTGTCCTGCGGGCAATCTCAAAGGCAACATCGTTACGGAGCAGGGTCCTGTCCATCCAGTTCGCAAGAAGCACCCAGCGTTTGTCCTCACCGGTTCCTATCAGGTCCGCCTTAGACGGAAGCTTAAGCGTGTAAGGCTTCTTGGGATAGTTCCAGGTGGAATTTCCACGGCCTTTTACCGCTACTTCAGAATTCTCGTAATAGATTTTCCCTTTATCGTCAACCAGCATCACGGAACAGTTCTCCGTCCAGTTATCTTTACTGCTGATGCTGCGTCCGCCGGGAGTGTTGATGATAAGGGTTCTGAGCCCTGTCCCCGGAGTCTCCGGCTTTTCTTTCTCATCCGGAACCGTTATGCGCAAAAACTCCCCGATGCCAAGCTTAAGGGCATTTTCATAAACAAAGTCATAGCTCTTTTCAGCCGTTACCACAGTAAGGGTGAAGCCTTTTTCAAGACTCACAGGGGGAAGCACCATTACCCAGTCTTTTCCGGCTTCAAGGCCGCCCTGGGCCGCTTCCATGCTTATTTCACGGCGTGTGTCCAGCCCTTCTGCATGAAGGTCGCTGGTATAGAATCTAACCCTGCTGTGGATGTATTCGCCATCTGCTGTCTTAAGGGTGACAGACTTTACGTCATCCCTTGCAAAGTTTAGCAGCAGGCAGCTGAAAAGGGGCTGCATTATGACGCTTCTACCCGTTCCCGTACCCAAAGAGAATGCAATATCGTTCGGCACAATTCCCGCCTGGGCCTTCTGTTTGTCCGGGAAAGAAAAGGCAATGTAAGAGCCGTTGTAATTAGCCTGTATATCCGGGGATACAACGGTGTGGCTGGCATTCGCGGTTTCCTTGATGGTGCCGTTAGCGTAGCGTCCGTCAGTCCCGTAGGTCAATACGCTGCCAACTCCCGGCCCGCTGTAATACCTTACGCTCTTGGAAAGGTTCCATGACGGCCCCTGGTAAATATATTTTGCGGTAAGGGCAAGCCGCAGTTCCGTCTGCTGCTCCTGTTGCGGGGGCGTCTCCGGCTCCGAGTCGTCTTTGCTGCTGCAGGCCCACAGCAGAGCCATTGCCACCGCCGCCATTATACCATATATTATATGTCGATGCTTCATAGGGCAGCAAAGATAATAAAAATAATAACAAAAAAGGCGGCCCCGTAGTGGAGCCGCCAAATATCAGTAGTAAAGACTATTACCAACCAGGGTTCTGGCCAAGGTTCTCGTCAAGGAGAATCTGTCCGGCAGGAATAGGCTCAAGATAATACTTGTCATTCCATGTACGGTCTACGGTAGTACCACCTGCGTTAACAGCTGAAGTGTTATAAGGGGACTTGTAGCCATTAAGGAAGAAGTTCTTATTCTGAACTGTGCTCCAAGATGCGGAAACTTTACCTGCATACTCCTGAAGAGCGGTTACAGAAGCACCAAGATAACCATCGGGATTCTCCTTGGTATCAAGGTTCTTTCCAAGAGCCCACCTCATGAGGTCAGCGTGACGGAAGCCGTCGCACATGAGCTCGCTGCGGCGCTCGCGGCGAATCTCCTGAAGGAGAACATTAGCTGCGGGATCGTGTGCATCCTTGGTAATGGTAGTTCCGCCAACAGAGCAACCTGTTGTTCCGGCAAGGGTAAGAGCAGGAATATGTCCGTGATTTGTACGGAGCTTGTTAACAGAAAAATCAAGATCGTTCTGGGTAATCTGTCCAAGCTCGGCGCAAGCCTCGGCATAGTTAAGAAGAACCTCTGAATACTGGAAGATAGGACCGTCAGTATCATTTGAAGGAGCGTTCCAGCTGTTGTTGGCCTCCATCTGTGCCCTTCTCTCAAGAGGGAGGAACTTGAATGTCCAGTAACCAGTTGTAGAGATGATACCGTAATCCCATGCAGTCTCAGAAATAGGGAGAATCTGATCGTAAACAGTAGCAGTAAGACGAGCGTCCCTGTTGCTGAATACATCGTTCATGCTTGCATCGGAGTAAGCATACATGTGAACGGGAATACCGTCAGCGTTTGTATAGTTCTCCATTGCGCTCTTGGTAAGACCCCATGTAGGAGTTGAAGAGTCAACCCATCCATACTGGGCATGAGCCTCAGTAATCTTTCCACCGTTTACGTTAGCAAGGGTGTAAATCTTGTAAAGAAGAACTTCCTTGTTGCCAGCGAGGGAAAGGGAGGTGTACATGTTCTTGTAGTCGTTGCCAATCTCATAGTTGCCGCTGTCGATAACCTTCTTTGCAGCAGTCTTTGCAGCGTTGTAGAAGGTCTCGGGATGACCGCCACTTACATTGTGATACTTCTCCCATGCAGCCTCAAAGAGGGCTACGCGTGAAAGGAGAGCGTTAGCAACCATGTTATTTACTGTGTTGACGCCAGCCTTTGCGGGAGCATAGCAGTTGTCGGCTGCAAACTGGAGGTCTGCAACGATGTTGTCAACAACGGTAATACGTGAATCACGTGAACGTTTCACGTTCTCCTCTTTGGAGAAATCAATCTCGTCGTCAATCCAAACGACATCGCCGTAAGTCTTGACAAGGTTGAAATGATAGAGGGCGCGGAAGAAGCGTGCTACGCCTTTCCAGTGGTTTGCATCAGCCTCGGAAATTCCGGGAACCCTGTCAACCCTGTTAAGGAGAATGTTAGCCTCGCGGATTCTGTCATAGTTGGTATTCCAAACGCCTGAAGAGTTGGGAACATTCTTTGTGAATTCAGAGAATGTCTCTGTAGAATAGTCGTCGCACAGCTCTTCTGAATGATACTGGCCACGTGTCCAACCGCTGCCGTAGCTGAGCTCGCTAAGGTAGCCGTAAAACTTCCAAGAGTAAGTTTCGAGGGACGCTACGGAAGTCCAGTTGGTGGCATCGGAGTTGCTGTCCATAGGTTTCAGATCCAAAAAGTCATCGCAGCTGCTAAGACCGAATACTGAGAGGGCAGCAATAGCAAGAGTGTATAATTTCTTTTTCATACTTTCTGCAATTATCTTGTTCATTTAAACTAGAATGAGATTTGCACACCACAGGTCCACTGACGGTTGAAAGGTACGGCCCTACCGGCATAGCGCATATCTACGCCGTCAACGAATGATGAAGACCAACCACCGGTCAGTTCAGGATCCATTACGCCATCAATGTGGTCGAGAGTGAGAAGATTCTGTACGCTGAAGTAAACGCGTACCTTGTCGATAGAAACCTTTTGTGTAAGGTTCTGGGGAAGAGTGTAACCAAGAGTGAGGTTCTTGATCCTGAGGTAAGCCAGGTTGTTCAGATACTTGGTCTGAGGTGCAAAGTTGTTGCAGCCGGAGTTGCTGGGCAGACCGGGGAGTGAACCATATGCAGAGTTGATGTAAGGACGAGGGAACTTAGCGTTCTGGTTGTCCTCTGTCCAGTAGTCAAGCTGGTTTTCGAAGATGTTCATCTGTGCGCCTGCGGTATGAGGGAGGAACAAGGTACTTGTTGTCCACATGTCACGTTTGCCTACGCCCTGGATGAGTACTTCTGCATCGAAGCCCTTGTATACGCCGCCAAGACGGAGTGAATACTCAAATCTCGGAAGTGCGTTACCAATACGCTTGAGGTCACCGTGATCATCGATGGTACCCTTACCGGAGTCGATAGCATTGTCTCCGTTGAGGTCTTTATACTTGATGTCACCTGCGGTGTACCTGAATGAACCTGTAGCGAGTTTGCTCTGGTCAGGAGAAGCGTTTACATCGTCTGCAGATGTGAAATAGCGGTCTGTGGTGAAGCCCCAGATTTCGCCTACGATCTTGCCTTCATACCAGCTCTGGAGAGCACCGGTGGTGTTGTTCCACTTAGAAATCTTGCTCTGGGAATCTGCAAGGGTGAAGGTTGCGTAGATGGCAGCATCCTTGTTGAATGCGTGGTTGTAGTCCAACTGGATTTCCCAACCTGTTGTACGCATGTTACCACCGTTCTCAAGAGGAGCGGAAGCAATACCTACGTAACGGATAATCTCGTTACCTGCTACAAGCATACCAACGTTTTCACGTCTGAACCAGTCGAAGCTTGCGGTAAGTTCGTTGTTGAGGAAGCCGGCGTCAAAACCTAAGTCAAGGGTACGAATCTTCTCCCATGTCATGTTAGAGTTGACTGCGGCCGGAGTGGTAACGGAGCTCTTCTTATTGCCGTCTGCGCCCTGCCAGTTAACAGTGGTGGTGCTCATGGTAGCGATGTAAGGATACCAGCTTGAAAGAGCCTGGTTACCTACAGAACCGTAAGAACCGCGAAGCTTGAAGGTAGGAACGTAAGGTTTGATGGGAGCCCAGAATTCCTCTTCGGAAATCTTGTAACCGGCTGAACCTGAAGCGAAGAATGCCCACTGTTTGCCGGGACGGAAGGTTGAGGAACCATCGTAACGACCATTGAGCTCAAGGAGATATTTGTCCTTGTAGTTATAGTTTACACGGCCGAAGAAACCGGCGGTAGATCTGTGACGGAGAGCCTCGCTTACAGAAGCTGCATCTTTGCCGTCGGTAAGGTTAAGGGTCTGGATGTCAGTGTTCTGAACACCGTTGGTGGTCAGGCTCTGGTTGTCATAGTGAAGCTTTTCAGCGTTGGCACCAAGCTTAACTGCAAAGTGATGATCTTTCTCTATGTCGAAGAGATAGTCGAAGTATGCATTGTAGGTGTCGGTAATACGGCTTACGAAAATCCTTGAAAGGAAGTTTGCAGTTGTCATGGCTGCGCGTGAAGGATAGCTCCAGTTTGCAACATAGACAGGCTGGCGGATAGAACGGTTCTCGTAGTCGTAGCGTCCTCTTGTGTAGTCACCGTAGAAGGTGAGGCCGGGGGCGATGTTAATCTTGAGGTTGCCGCCAAGGGAAATGTATTTGTCCTTTGAACCGCAGATTGCCTCGCCTACGAGCCAGCCGTTACCGTGACGGAAGTAGAGGCCTTCGCCGGTTGCAGCGCGTGAATCGGTAAGATTGCCGGCTGCGTCCTTGGGACCACCGTCAGAAATACCGAAGGGGAAGAATGCAGGGAAACGCTGGGTGTAATAAAGAAGACCCATTGCACCGTTACTGGCCTCGTAGCCGTAAGGATACCTGTACTCTTTTTCTACGTACATAACCTTGGTACCAATATTCAGCCAGTCTTTAACCTGTGAGTTGGTGGAAAGGTTTACGTTGTAACGCTTAACATCATTAACTTCAGCTGCCTTAAGGGTACCATTGTTCTTGGTGTAGCCAAGGCTGATGTTGAAGTTGGTCTTGCCACTGTTTCCATTGATGCCGATGTTATGGGTCTGGCTGAAAGAGGTCTGGAACAGTTCCTTGTTAGGATCGGATACCCTATAATAATAAGGAGTACCGTTGATGAACTCATAGTCCTCGCCGTAAGTGTAAACGGGGTTGCTGAGATTGCTCTTGTAGTTTGCAAACCAATTCTTGATACCGTCGCCAATGGTGTCATAGTACATACCGAAGGCTTCGATACGGGTACCGTCTACGTTCCTCTGGGCGATAATACCTTCCTCAAGCTGGGCGAGAATACCTTTCTCGTCGGTGATGAACTTAGGAAGAGCCATAGGCTGGTTCCAGGAGAAGTTGTTGGAGTAGGTGATGCTTACGCGGTCTTTTGCGCCGGAACCGTCCTTGGTTGTGATGAGGACAACGCCCCATGCAGCACGTGAACCGTAGATTGATGAAGATGCGGCATCCTTAAGTACGGAGATGTTCTTGATGTTGTCCGGGTTTACGAAGGAAAGGTCCGGAATTTCAACGCCGTCCAAGAGGATAAGAGGCTTGTTGTCACCGTTAACAGAACCGGTACCACGAATCTTCATGGTAGGGGATGCGTCAAGGTCGTTGGTGTTGTAAGTAATGGTGAGACCGGGAACAACACCCTGAAGGCCTTTTGCAACATCAGTAACAGGCTTTCCTGCGAAAGTCTTCTCTACGTCAACAGCAGAAACGGCACCTGTAAGGTTTGCCTTCTTCTGGGTACCGAAACCTACGACAACTGCTTCGTCAAGCAGTGTTGAGTCATCCTCAAGAACAACGTTTACAGGCTGGCCGTTCCAAACTACCTCGGCGGTCTTGTAGCCGATGGAGGAAATCTGGAGAACTGCTCCCTCTGCAACGTTCGCAACAGAGAAGGAACCGTCAATATTGGTGACACCACCATTATTGGTTCCCTTTACTACGACACCTGCACCAACGATGCTTTCACCGTTCTTGTCTACGACAAAACCGGTAGCGGCTTTACGCTGCTGCTGTGCCTGAACTTCTGAATCCGACATAGAGCCGGAAGCACCGAATGCAGGGACGCACAGGAATGCGGCTGCTGCAAAGGCGCATGCCAGGTACTTGCCAAGGCGAGTACCTCTCATTACATGAACTTCATTCATAGATTTTAATATTAGTGGTTGAATGTTTGCCATTTGCCTATTTCCCGTTTTTTGTGGAAAATCATACAAAAATAAGAGTTTTAGATTAAAAAAAATAGAAATTAGATAATATTTTTCTTATACTTTTTTGCGTAAATATTCATTATTCTTGGAATTTGTAAGTTGTTCTCCGCTTGTCCGGAAAAAACAAAAATATTCAAAACATGACCATCTGGTTTAAGTTGTTAAATTAGTCCTTGACAATTCCCAAATGGCAAACCTTTAATCACTTACAGAAATCCTGTTTTTGTTGCCTTTTGAATATTCAGCCTAAATATTTATGCATTTGTAGATATGATAAAACGTTTAATTTTTCTTGCATAATAAAAAAATAAATGTTTACTTTGAGGGTAATTTTGGGTTAAAAAGAACTATAGTTAACAACTAAGAACATTTTAATTCACTTAAATACTTATCGTATATGGTTAAAATTAATTCACGCAAAGGTAATTGCTTAGGCAAAATCCTTGCAAGTGTTGCCCTTGCAGTAGTATTCACTGCAGGAGCAAACGCTTCCATGATTAATGGCAACGCTCAGTATTCTGCTTCAGCAGAACAGCAGCAGCAGATTTCTGGTGTTGTTGTTGATGCTAACGGACAGGGTGTTCCCGGAGCCAGCGTGATTGAGAAAGGTACCCGCAACGGTGTTATCACCGATGCTGACGGTTCCTTCACAATCAAGGTTCGTCCCGGTGTTACCCTGGAGGTTTCCTGCCTTGGATACCTTAATACAGAGGTTGTCGCTGCTAACGGTCTTCGCGTAGTTCTCTCAGAGGACAGCGAGCTTATTACCGAGTCTGTCGTTACTGCTCTCGGTATTAAGAAAGACAGAAAGGCTCTTGGTTATTCTGTAACTGAGGTTAATTCACAGGAACTCCTCAAGAACAAGAATGCCAACGTTATCAACTCACTCGCTGGTAAGGTTGCCGGTGTTAACGTTACCCAGGCTTCCGGTGCTGCAGGTTCAGGTTCTACCATTATTATCCGTGGTGGTAACTCTGCTTCCGAGTCCCGTGACAACCAGCCTCTGTTCGTTGTAGATGGTATCATCTATGATAACACTACAATCAACGGTGGTAACTCCGGTACCGACGGTGTAACCAGGACAGCTACTTCTTTCTCCAACCGTGTTATGGATATCAACCCTGAGGATATCGAGACTATGTCTGTCCTCAAAGGCGCAGCTGCTGCCGCTCTTTACGGTTCACGTGCTGCAGACGGTGTTGTTATCATCACAACCAAGAAGGGTAGTGAGAATGGTACGGTTTCCGTAAACGTTTCCAGCAAATACTCTTATTCACAGATTGCTGCAAAGCCTGAGATTCAGTCAAAGTATGGTCGTGGTACTTATGATATAAACGGTGCCCTCGTTGTTGACGAAATCACAAGCTCTTGGGGCGCTGAGAATAACGGTCCTGTTTATGACAACGTAGCAGACTTCTTCCGTGGTGCTTCTTCTTATGATAACAACATCAGTATCTCTGGTGGTCACAAGAACGGCAACTACTTCCTTTCAGGTTCCAACCTCAAGCAGGAAGGTGTTGTTCCCGGCACAAACTATGAGAAGAATACCGTTCGTTTCAACGGTGAGCAGAAGTACGGCATCCTTACCGTTACTTCTAATGTTGCTTACTCAGTAGCCAACACAAAGAAGACCCTCACAACCAGCGGCCTTTACGAAGGTGGTGGTAACGGTACCATGACAGCTCTCTATGGCTGGTCCCGCAGTGAGAACATGTCCCAGTGGCTCAATGAGGACGGTACCAAGTATCGTATGTTCGGTGACCGCGTTGCTCTTGAGAATGACATTGAGAACCCTTACTGGATTATCAACAAGAATAAGATGACTGACCGAAATGAGCGTATCACCGGTTCAGTTGCTGCCAACCTTGATATTACAGAATGGCTCAACGCTACTTACCGTATCGGTATCGATAGCTATACCAACGATGCTTTCACATACATCGCTCCGGGCGGCTCCGTAAGGGAAATGTACCAGAACGGTCGTCTCAGCAAGAGTAAGGTATACTACAACTACCTCACCTCTAACTTCATGGTAAATGCACACAAGACTTTCGGTGACTTCGACTTCAACCTCCTCGCAGGTACATCTGCAGAGAAGACCAAGAGAATCCGCCAGAGCCAGTGGGGTTACGACTTCATCACTGCAGGTACCATCAGCTTCGCAAATATTCTTGATGCAAACAAGAAGTTCGTAGAGTCTACAGGTCTCAAACGCCTCGTTGGTGTTTACGCAGAGTTACGTGCCGCTTACAAGAACATCGCTTACTTGACTGTTACCGGCCGTAACGACTGGACTTCTACTCTTCCTAAGGACAACAATTCTTACTTCTATCCTTCAGTAAGTGGCGCCCTCGTATTCACAGAGCTCCTTGAAAAGAACGATGTCCTTTCATTCGGTAAGGTTCGTGCTTCATGGGCACAGGTTGGTAAGGATGCTGACGCTTATTCAACCAACACCTACCTCTGGCCTTCACAGAATGTTAACGGTGGTTTCGTTGGCCTCGGTAACAGCTGGACCGGTGGTTCTCCTTATCTGAAACCTGAAATCCAGACCTCTTGGGAGGTTGGTACAGAGCTCAAGTTCTTCGGCGGAAGACTCGGCCTCGACTTCACATACTATGACAGCAAGACCAAGAACCAGATTGCAGCTCCCCGTCTTGCACAGTCTTCAGGTTATATCTTCCTTACCATCAACTCCGGTTCCGTACGTAACAGAGGTATCGAGCTCATGCTTACCGGCCGTCCTGTAGAGACCAAAGACTTCTCTTGGGATGTAACCCTCAACCTCTCTCACAACAAGGGTACCCTGGGTGACTTCGTAGAAGGTGTAGACCTCTTCTATGTAACTGATTCCCAGATTGGTGGCGTTAAGGCTGCTTCCGTTCCTAACGGCGGTGCATTCATGGCCCTCACCGGTAACTACTGGATCCGTGAAATGCATGAGGTCGGAACTGGTAAATATGATGACAACGGTGTAGAAATTACTGAGATGCAGGAACTTGCAGGCGGTCGCTATCAGGTAGACCCTGCAACCGGTCTCTACAAGATGAAAGGTTCAACTACCAATGTGGTAGGTAACCGTGAGCCTAAGGTTATCGGCGGTATTACCAACGATTTCCGTTACAAGGACCTCACCCTCTCATTCCTCCTCGACTTCCGTATCGGCGGTGACATCTACAACGGTACACAGTATTATCTGGTTTCCAACGGCCAGTCAAAGACTACCCTCCAGCGTGATGCCATCACCGTTAGCGGTGTTGCTTCAGCAGACGGTACCCTCAACGGTGTAACTTATGCAGAAGGCGATCCTCTTGAGATCACTTACTATGCAGACCAGACCTACAATGTAAACGGTTCCAACCGTGACGGTCGTTACATGATTGAGTCTTACTACAGCAACTACTCCAACAATGCATACAACTTCATCACCAAGACCAATTGGCTGAAACTCCGTGCATTGAGCCTCTCTTATGACTTCTCCAAGCTTATCAAGGGTCAGAATTTCATCAAGGGCCTTACTGCTACCATCACCGGTACCAACCTCTTCACCATCACCAACTACAAGGGCGGTATGGATCCTGAGGCTGCTGCAGCCGGCTCTGGAAACGGTGGCTCTGGTTCAGTAGGTATTGAATACTGCGGTGTTCCTACTCAGAGAACTTACTCCTTCGGTGTCAATATCAAATTCTAGTTAACCAAAAGCTTTATCGATTATGAAAAAGTTATATGCAATTATATTGGGTCTTGCAACTCTCCTTTCGCTGAGTTCCTGCAAGGATTGGCTTGATGTCAATACAGACCCCGATAATCCCAGCAACCTGAGTGCTACGGTAAACAACCGTCTGCCGTGGATTCAGTACTACTATATGTATGCATGGGGTACTGCTAACACCAGGGCAAACGCTATTGCCCAGATGGTTACCGGTACCAGCCGTACTGCCGCCATCGGTCTTCAGGCTAACTGGAACCCTGCACAGGGTATCTCTACAACCGTTTACCAGAACTGGTTCCTTGGCGCCGCTTGTAACATTCCTGATATGATTACAAAGGCAAATGAGGACAACAGCCCTCATTATGAGGCTGCCGGCCGCGTTGTAAGGGCTATGGGTTTCATCATGATGTGCGATTTTTATGGTGAAATGCCTTACACCTATGCAATCACCGCAGACTTCACTCCTTCTTATGATAACGGCGACGTTATCTATGCAGGCTGCCTTGAGGATATTGACAAAGCTATTGAAATCTTCTCCCAGCCTCAGCCTACAGGCGCTGTTGCTCTCTCAGAGGGTGACCTTTGGTGCGGTGGCGATGCTGACAAGTGGCTCAAGCTTTGCTACGGTCTTAAGGCTCGTTGGCTCAACAACATGTCCAAGCTCAGCACATTCGATGCTCAGGAAGTTCTCGACTGCATCTCAAAGGCTCCTACCTCAAATGCAGAGAACATCATCATGAAGCATTACAATGTAGAGACCGCAGGTTACAACTTCACCGTAGGTGATGCTTACGGTCCTAACGTAACTTACGATTCAATGGCTTGGGGTACCGGCCAGCGTCTTACCAGGTGGTATGTTAACCTCCTTACCAACTTCAAGGGCTCAGGCGTAGAGGATCCTCGTGCTGACAAGCTTCTCCCTTCTGCTATGTACAAGGTTAAGCTTAACACCGATGGTTCTGCAATCAGCTCATACGAGTGGCTCCGTGACGAAGGTGTTGACGCTTACGATCCTGACGAAGGCTGGAAAGTTGCCCGTCACGTTGGCGGTAACCTCAACGGTTATCTCACAATTGCTACCGCTGATGTTTCCAAGGAGTACGCAAAGGACGAAATTGAGAAGTATTACACCAACGGTATTACCGGTTTTGTAAACGCTATCAACAAGTACTATTCAGCAGACAACGTAACTGTTACTGCCGGTGCTGACAAGGTTACCGTAGTATATCATCCCGGTGCAATGTACGTTAACGATACCAACCCTCTGTATGTAGAGGATATCAAATACGTACAGCTTCGTTCTGACGGTGTATTCGAGACTGCAGGTCTTGCAGTTAACGATATGAACTGCTACTATTCAGGTAACTCTGCAAAGACAAGGGCTCTCGGCTTCGTACAGGGAACAGGTGCTTTCTATTCAAGAATTGACTCTGATTCTTACATCCTTACCTATCCTGAAATGTGCTTCATCAAGGCTGAAATTTATTTCAACCAGGGTAACAAGTCTGCTGCTTTCACAGCATACCAGGATGGTATCAAGGCAAGCTTCGGCCTCATGAACAACAAGCTTGAAAGCTGGACTGCTGACGGTTGCGGTACTACCGCACGCGGATTCGACGTAAGCTTCGCTTATTCTCCTATCCCTCAGGCCGACATCAACGCTTACATGGCAAGTGCAGCTGTTGTTCAGAATTCCGGTGACCTCACCCTTTCTGACATCATGATGCAGAAGTTCATTGCAATGGGTGTTAACTACCAGAACTACAACGATATGCGTAAGTACAACTACTACGCAGACGGTGTTTACACCGAGATGAAGGATCCTGCTTACAGGAACGGTAACGGTATCTTCGATACCAATCCTTCAAGCAAGAGCCACTTCGTACGTCGTTGGCAGCACTCTACTCACGAGACCAACTACAACTCTACAGAGGTTGCTAATATCTATGCACAGTATGGGTATGACAGTGCTCTTGACCAGCACATTTGGGGTATCCCTGTATTCTGGGATAAATAATCTCCAAATATCCTAATAAATAATAAAGGCGCCCGAAAGGACGCCTTTATTATTTATTAGATTCCTCGACTTCGTTCGGAATGACAGATGTCATTTCGACCGAGCGAAGCGAGTGGAGAAATCTCTTATAGGGGAAATACCTTTTTGAAATAAACTGGGGTGCCGTCGGAAAGGAACCCCTCAGCGGTAATGACATACCGTCCGGGGAACGCCGGGCAGACGACATCAAAATCAAATGAATTTCCAGCCTCAACCTTGGCAAGCGGATGCCAGTAAAGCGTCTCTGAAATCGCTGGGAAATTAGGGTCAAAAGCAGCTTTAGCCGCGGAATAAACCATAGGAACAGAAGCCCCTTTGAAAGACAGGATTCTGCTGCCGCGTCCAAGCTGGGCCCCGGCCAGATTACCGCCGTATGTCACAAAATTAGCCGCGCCGCAGAAATACGCCGTACCGAAGGAATAATTGCTTGGATAAATCTCTACACTTTTGATAAGGTGGGGATCCATCTCATAAATGATACTGTGGTCTGTAACCGGAACTCCGTCCAGCAGGATAATTGAAGGCATGGAATGCCTGAAAGAAATGACTCCCTTGACATCGATGGTTTTTACAATCATCTCAATCTCATTCTTGTTGCGCTCAATATGAATATCGTGAAGGTATTCTATAAACACCTCACGCATAGTCACAAAGCGTGTGTAGTCATCAAGATTGTACCTGTTCTGCCAGGGGCCGAGAAGAGCCAATTTCCTGACATTCAGCGCATCATAAAGGGTATCGGCGTCAAATGTCTTGCTTATGCGAAGTGCCGCATCCAGGCTCGTAAGGCTGTTCTTCATTGAAGGAGCAATTTGCAGGACCGGGATAAAGCCGGCCTTAATACCTATGAATGGACTCTCTAACTCTACGTCAAAAGTGTTCTTATCCTTTGACATGGAAATAATGGCGATATCTTTGTTTCCATAGATATTGTCAGTGAAAAAAGCAGTCCTGCCATCTGCAAGGGGATGCCCTTTGTAAATATCCGAATGGCTGCCGGGACTTGACAGGAAGGTGGCGGACGTGTCTATCTGTCCGTTTATCCTGGTATAAATAACCTCTCCGTCATACTCTCCAGCAACATTGTTCTTGTGCGTTGTAGGCTGCCTCCAGGCTGATTTTTCCAGGGTATAGAGGGTGTTGTTGTCATAGGATGCAAAGCCTTCATCTTTCCATACGGAAATGCTCAGCGTCGCATCCTTGTCGGCAGCAATGCTAACGGGAATGAATCCGTCTTCTTCTTTACCGACATTAACTCTTACGGCGCTGCTGTTATGAGGGGCCGATGCGCCTTCGGACAGGGCCTGAACCGTTTCCACGCCGTCCTTAACCCTTACCGAACTTGCTGTATTGTAGATGGTTATGACCCTTGAAGATGTGTTGAAGTCATAACCTTCTTCATTTTTGTTGGTAGCGGTATAGGCTGCAATACGGTAGTTGCCGGTTGGAACATCGGACGGAATATCAAGGGTGCAGCCTCCGCGACCTTTTACAAGGGCGACTTTTCCCGTAGCTACGGTTCCCTCCTTGCTGTAGACCTCTACATAGGCGACTCCGCTGAAGTTGGAAAACACTCCTTCTGATTCAAGGCAGAAGGCAGAGCATTTAATGCTCTCTCCGGCGGCATAATAGTTCCTGTCCGTAGAAACGAGCGTCCTTTCCCTGAGGGAAGTCTGGGCCGCCGCCAAGCCCCCTATAAAAATAAAAGAAAGTGCTAAATATCTGAGTTTCATCTTATTGTCTTTTAAAGATTAGGGTCATTGCGGTCCGGCCAGTCAGAAGGGAAAGTGATGTCGCCTCCAAAGAACCTGCAGTCCAGGCAATTCTTATTAGCCCAAAGGTATAACCCGGGAATTTCTTCTCCGTTTGCATCAATAGCGTTCCTCCATGGAACGTTTCCGTTCATGTATGCTCTGTGCCATTCACTGGCATCTGGATGATAATACTGAAAGTAATCGTCAGGGTGATCGTAGTTGGGGGTAAAATATGTAAACTCCCTCCTGAGAGTATTCCTTTCCGGAGATGTCCTGTGGAATCCGTTACCCGTGTAGTACATATGATCGGACGCAACTTCGCTGGCACTTACAAAGCCCAGTACAACGCCGGAACCGGAAGTGCGGTGGATATTGCCTTCCATGTTGCTTGGAATAGGGGTGAACAGGTCACCATCGGCATAAGAAATCTGCTGCAGGTTGTCCCAGAATTCCTGGTATTCCTTAGTGGCGCATCCTACGTTCACTGTAAGACGGTAAAGTACGGAAATTTTTTCGTTATATGCACTGATAGATGTAACTATCGCGTCATTTATTGTTTTTTCCGTATGTCCGGCGGCAGAAATAGCCAATGTCAGCATTCCGCTGCTTCTCCAGCATCTGTAATAAGGATGCTCAAGGGGCCAACTGTAGGCTTCCACTATCTGGTTTGTTTCCGGATTGTATTCAAGTGAAGAGTTTTCAAGGGCTGTGTATTCCCACGCTTCTTCAAATGATACCATGAAATAAGGTGAACTGTCAGAGTGGGCTGATACCGTAAAATCAACATAACGTCCGGAGTAATAGCTTCCGGACATAACTCCCTCATGTTCTATATATCCCAGTTTGTCCAAGACCGGGGCTTTGTTTATTGTAAGCCAATCGCTTTCAAAACTTCCGTTTTCCCCGGCATCTATGAACAGCTTGTATTTCTGGCCTTTCTGCAGGTACTCTGAAGGGAAAGAAATAGATACGCCGGTGGAATAACCTCCTTTAAAGTCTCCCGGATAATATGAAGAAAAAGGAGAAGTCCCTTCAAACCAGCCATTGGCCTGGGTGGTGCCTTGAATCTCGCTCCCGTCTTCTCCTCTCAGGATGCCGGTGGCATAAAGGGGAGCACTCTCATCTGCTCCGTCAAGCCTGGTCGCCTTGGAAACGCTAACGGATGAAGTTCCGCCGGCGAGAATCTGGCCGTCTATAACGATAATGGAGGTGTCGCTTGGGATATCGGCATCATATTCATAAGTGCAGGATATCGCCATAAGTGCGCATAATGTGCATAAGTATTTGAATATCAGCCGTTTCATTAGAATTTAATATTAAGGTTAATGTAAGGGATGGGGCAGGCGAATACGGAAATCTTGTAGCCTTGCGGATAGTAGGTCTCCTTCATGCTGTAGTAGACAGAGTATGCATTCTTCCGTCCGGTAACATTGTATACTCCGACGGTGAAAGAAAGATGCATCAGGTTCTTCAGGTAATGGCTTGGCTCAATGTTCATCGCGAGATCAAGGCGGAAGTAGTCCGGAATACGGTATTCGTTCCTGTCAGAGAATGCAAGATAGCGGCGTCCGCCGGAGGAGAAGATTGCTACCGGCACAGTGATAGGCCTTCCGGTAGAGTAATCTATGTTGGCGGACAGGCTGTACCTGTGGGTGAATTTGTAGTTTCCTGCAAGCTTGAAGTTATGCGGCTTGTCGTGGGGAGCCTTATACCATCGGCCTCCGTTGATAAGGCCTGTGCCAGTGTTCTCCATCTGCTGCATGAATGCCCTTGAGTAAGTGTATGAAGCCCATCCGTTAAGCTTTCCGGAGGCCTTGCGAACCATCAGCTCCGCTCCGAAAGAACGGCTTCTGGTACGGATAAGGTCGTTGTCCAGCTCCGGATTCATGATGAGCTGCGCTCCGGAACGATAGTCAAGATTGTTCCGGCTCTGCTTCCAGTAACCTTCGACAGATATGTCAACTCCCTGGTCGCTGGTCCAGTACAGTCCTCCGGCCGCCTGATAACCATCCTGCGGCTTGATGTTCTTGTTCGCCAGGGTCCAGGCATCCATCGGGGAAATCGTGGAGGTGTTGGATATCATGTGGATGTTCTGCCTCAGGGTGTTGATGCCCATCTTTACAGAAAGGTTGCTTAGTAAGGAGTACTTTGCAGAAAGCCTGATTTCCGGCATCACGCGTAGCGTCCCTCCGTCAGTACTCTTGTATGCCCCAAGGCGTACTCCGCCTTCGAAAGCCCATTTCTCGCTGAAAGTCCAGCTGTCTCCAAAGTAAGCGGCTGCCTCTACGGCTGAAATCTTGTCCAGAATTCTTTCCGCAACCATGGATGCGGCGTCTCCGGGCTTCATTGTACCTGGCTGGAGGTTGTAATACTGGGCATTTACGCCGAAGCTCATTGTGTGGGACTCGTCATAAAGGTGTTTGAATTTAACTTTCAGGTATTCCTGGTTGATTCCGTTGCTGTATTTATAGGAATCCAATGTCAGGACTTCATGACCGTCCACCTTGCTGGTATAGGAGTCAAAACCAGCGGCAACCTCCATTGTTGTCTTTACTGACAGCAGGCTGCGCAGCTTGGCAGACAGGTTCAGGTTGCTGTAAGAGAAGGTGGTATCGTTGCTGAAGGAGAATTTGTCATGGGACCAGTAGCCGTTCAGATACAAAGTGTTCGTCTCATTGAAACGGTGGCTGATTCCCGCATTCAGGTCCATGAACTGGGTCTTTCCGTCATGGTAGTGGCTGTCGTCCGGCAGCAGGCCCATAATCCAGTTGGAGTAAGTTGTACGGCCGCCAAGTACAAAGGATGTTTTTTCTCCCAGAGGGCCGTCAATCTCTGCGCGGCTTGTCAGAAGTCCTATGCCAAGCGAACCCTGGACCTTGTTCTTGTTTCCTTCACGTGCGTGAATGTCAAGAACGGAAGAAATTCGTCCTCCGAATTCTGCCGGAATCGAGCTCTTGTACAGCTCTGCATGGGAAATAACGTCAGAGTTGAAGGCGGAGAAAAGGCCGAACAGGTGGTTCGGATTGTAAACTGTTCCCTCGTTGAAAAGAATCAGATTCTGGTCTACCGAGCCTCCGCGGACGTTGAATCCGGAAGACGCTTCACCAACGCTCTGTACGCCAGGAAGGGCAAGTACGGCTTTAAGGATATCGCCTTCTCCGAAGGCTGTAGGTATCTTTTTGATGCGCTCAATCTGAATCTTTTCCAGACCAAGACGGGCGGTCCTGTGGTTGGCAACGGACTCTGCGCTTACGGTAGCGGCCTTCAGGGTTGTAACCTTCTCCTTCATGGTGATATCCAATCCGCCTTCTTCATAGACTATGATATCAAGATTGACGTCTTCCATCGGATATCCGCTGAAGTTCAGGGTGTTGCGCCCTGACGGGATGTATAATTTCCAGAAACCGTAGGCATCGGTCATTGTGTAAGTGCTTGTATTTCCGTCATATACGGAAATTCCTACAACAGGTTCTCCGCTGGAAGCGTCCTTCACGTAGCCGTGAATCGTAGCCTTGCGGCCTGGCTTGTAGTTTCTCTCCTGGCCAATCTCGTAAGTTTTGTTCTGGTAGACGGCCGCCTGTGTCTCTTCTTCATGGTAAGTGGTTTCCTGACGGCTTTCTGCCAGGAACCATGAAGAGGATATGGCCGGAGTCATGCTGCGGCCCTTGACCACAAACAGGATTCCGTTGTATTCAGAAATGGTGTAACCGCCCTCGCGTAACTTTGCAAGGGCCTTTTCTACAAATACTTCCGGCGTTGCGTCAAGGCTGTAGAAACTGTCGTCCTTCTCTGCTCCGGCAATATGGATGCGGTTCCCGCTAAGGTTCCTGATAACACTGACAAGGGAATCGGCGGAAACCATCCTCACGGAAATCTCATCCTGTGCAAAGGCGCAGAATGAGAGAGCCAGAACGGCAAAAAGTGTAATGCTTATTTTTCTCATTATGCGCTAAAAATTAGGATGTTTCTTGAAAAGCTTCGCCAGTGAACCGAATTTCTCTAGTTTCCAATTCTTGTCTACAAAGAAGAACTGCTCCTTGAAAGAGAAAAAAACGAAAATTTTGTTGTTGTAATCAGGGTCTTCGTAACCAATTCTGTAATAGCCGTTTATCTCTATGGATTCGCGGTAGCTTTTTGTTACCTGCCTGAGGTTGTAGCCCTCCGGCCCTTCCCTGAGGACTTCAAAAAAACCTTCCGGGGCCTTCTTTACTCCGTAATATCTCAGGTTCAGGAATTTGGTATTGTCCAGCGTAAGCCACTCTATAAGGTCCCTGTCCAGCTCCCAGATTTGCATCCTGTTGGCAAACCTGGCATAGACTGCCTGCCTGTTGGCATCAATGTTCATCAGGATGTTCCTGTAGACTTTTCCTCCGTAGCAGATGTCTCCCGTGCGATATCCCAGATTGTCCCAATAGTATGTTCCGTTAAAGCGGAAGTTATACTCCGGCATCTGTTTGCCCCTGTAAAGGGGAAGATCCCATCCTGCGGTATCTTCATACGCATCAATCTCTTTTTCCTGGGCCGATGCTGCTGCGGCTCCGGCTGCAAGAAGCGCCAGTGTAAAGAGCACTCGTTTGAATAGTGTCATATTTGTTAGTATATTTTTCTATAATATAGTCTCCCGACTATCCGAAATACTGCGTGGAATAATGGCTTTTTTAAAGGTAGATTATCTCCATGTCATAATCCCACTTGGGGAAGTACAGGTTGCCACCCTTCCATTCAACCTCTCCGCGCTGGAAGTCTACAGTCTCGCTTCGCGGATAAGTCTTTGCTGGATAGAGTTCCATGCCGAAGTCCTGGTTCACAATCATCCTCCAGGAATCGATTCCTCCAAGGAAGAAATAGTCAGAGAGGGGATACTTCTTAAGATAATCTCCCACTGCATAGACGGGGCGCCCGAAACTCTGGTCCACCGGAACCCAGCCAACGCCTTCAAAGTACAGCTCTGCCCAGTCGTGAAGGTTCCATGCATCCGGATGCATCATGAACCCGCTCTGGAAGTGCCCAGGGATGCCTTTGTAACGGCACATCGTAAGGAAAGTAAGGGTTAACTGGCCGCAGTCCCCGTGCCCGTTTGCAAGCACATATTCCGGAATATTCTCAAGGGTGGAATACTCGCGGGCCGATGCCCAGGGGAAGTTGGCGTCTATCCAAGTGAAGATGGCCTTTGCCTGAAGGAAGGGGTTGTCGATGCCGGCAGTAAGAGAGTCCGCAATTTCCTTGAGACGGGGCGTGAAAATGATATGTTTCTCCCGTTCAGCGGTGTATGTCTTGTAAATCGCGCTCTCCTTGTCATATGGCTTTACGCGGTTCTCCAAGTCCCTGAAATACTCTCCGGCGCTGGTGTATTCAAACTCTTCCGTGAATGTAACCGGCTGTCCCTTGCAGGCGGGAATTTCCATGTACAGGGTACTGTGCGCATATTCCTTCGGAGCGAATGTAATGAGCTCTGAATCAGTTGTTTCTGTAAAGAACAGGTGGTCCGATGATGCCTTTGCGCCTGCGCGGATGAATTCCACTCCCGTCTGCCTTGCAACATCGGCCCTTGGATAGGGGAGCCAGCAGCGGACAGTCTCTCCATCAGGGACAGCATCGGCATCAACAGTGATGGTGTATTTTACCCTCATCCTCTTTGGTGCGGCGATGGTGCTGCCGCCGGCAAGGTCTGCCGCCTCCAGTATCTCCGGAAGGTTTATCATGTCTGCCTTTTCATCCCCGCCCATGGCGTTCCCGGACAGGGTGTAGCTGGCGCTGTCGTCTGCTCCAGCGGCGTCCTTTATTGCTTTGCAGGCTTTGTCTATGCGGAAGAGGTTTGGCGCGGCGTTGCGGAAGTACATTGTCTTTCCGCCTATCTCCATGTTTTCAAGTTTGCCGCTGGCCGTCCACGCGTCTATCTGGGCCTCGGTTACATCCGGGATATACTTTATTATATATTCCTTTACCTGCTCCCTTGTCCTGCAGAAGTCCGTTGCAAGCCTCTCCTGCAAATCCTCCTCCCATGAATACTGCTGCTGGCCGCAAGATATTACGGCCAGTAGAATAAATATTAAATGTTTCTTCATAATAGATTTCTCCACTCCCTTCGGTCGGTCGAAATGACAAGTTTTGTCACCCTGAGCGAAGTCGAAGGGCCTTATTCCTTGTCATGTCGAGCGAAGTTGAAGGGCCATATTCCTTGTCATGTCGAGCGAAGTCGAGACATCTCTGCTTACAGTAGCTCCAGGCCAAGTCCCGGAGCATCCGGCAAAGTAATCTTACCCTTCTCCACAACCATACCCTTGAAACGGTCATTCGCAATAAGCAAGTTACCATCAAGATCGGCAAAGTCAACAATCGGAGAAAGCTGTGCGGCAGCAGTAACGGCGCAGGAAGTTTCAGTCATGCAGCCAACCATAACATCCATACCCTCTGCACGAGCATAGTTAGCCATCTTCCATGCTTCACGCATACCGGTACACTTCATAAGCTTGATATTGATACCATTGTATGCACCCTTGATACGCGGGATATCCTTAAGACGCTGGATACCCTCATCGGCGTAAATCGGCAGCGGGCTGCGCTCAGTAAGCCATGCGATATCGTCAAGCTGCTCCTTGGGCATAGGCTGCTCAACCATAACAATGCCGTGCTCCTTGAGCCAGTGAATCTCTTCCAGAGCCTTGTTGCGGTCCTTCCAACCCTGGTTGGCATCAACGGCGATAGGAAGGTCGGTCACCTTGCGGATGGTCTCAATCATCTCGTAGTCATTGTCAAGGCCAACCTTAACCTTGAGGATGTTGAAGCGGTCTGCGCACTCCTTCGTCTTCTCAAGCACAACCTCCGGTGTATCAATGCCGATGGTGAATGTTGTATTGGGAGCCTTTGCTGCGTTCAGTCCCCAGATCCTCCACCAGGGCAGACCGATGAGTTTGCCTACGAGGTCATGAAGAGCGATGTCTACGGCTGCTTTTGCAGCTGCATCGCCTTCGGAAAGGCTGTCTACGTAGGTCAGGATGTCGTCAATCTGGAAAGGATCGCTGAACTGTTCCAGGTTGACTTTTGCAAGGAAGGTCTCTACGCTTTCGTAGGTCTGTCCAAGGTAAGGGGGCATTGATGCCTCTCCGTATCCTGTGTAACCGTCGTACTCAATTTTTACCTGGATGTCAGGGGTAGTTGTCCTGGAATAGGATGCAACTGTGAATACGTGGGCCAGCTTGAGTTCATAGCGTTCCCAGCTGAGTTTCATTCTTGCAACTCCGCCTACCTTGTAAGGCTTGGGTGAATTGTCTGTTTTTCCGCAGGCGGCTGCAGTGCCCATGACGGCAGCTCCGGCTGTGGCCAGGGCCGCTGTTCTTAGAAAGTCTCTCCTTTGCATATTGATAAATAATTAGTATTCTTTCTCTTGTAAGGCCGGTGGCGGTGTCCCGAAACCCATTCCACCCTCGGCAATGTAAGAGGGAGGGCCCATCGCCTGCGATGGGAGGGGTCGGAACGAAGTGACGACGGTTTCGGAATACCGCCACCGACTTACAAAAACCAAAGATACGAAATAGAAACAAGAGGACAAAGAGTTTGTTGAAGAAATTTTTATTTGGCCTAAATGTTTGTTTTTTAACGAATAGTGCCTATATTTGCAGGCTTTTTGGTCCCCGCTTTGGGGCAAAGCACTAAGTATAATGTTAAACAACTAGTTTTTAATTATTTAAACACTATGTCAGAAGAAATTAAGAAAGCACAGCTCAACGCTTCCATCGCCCCTGAGGCATTCGATTGGGACGCATTTGAGAGCGGAGCAGACCTCTACGGCGCAGAAGACAAAGCCGCTATCGAGGCAGCTTATGACCAGACCCTTTCAAAGGTCGTAGAAAACGACGTTGTAGAGGGTACAGTAACCGCTATCTCCAAGAGAGAGGTTATCGTAAACATCGGCTACAAGAGCGAAGGCGTAATCGCAGCTCCTGAGTTCCGTTACAATCCAGACCTCAAGGTAGGTGACAAGGTAGAAGTATTCGTAGAGTCTGCAGAAGACCGCAAAGGCCAGTTGCTTCTTTCACATAAAAAGGCTCGCCAGCTCCGTTCATGGGATATGGTTAACGCAGCCTTCGACAAGGGTGAAGTCGTTAAGGGTTATGTTAAGACCCGCACCAAGGGCGGTATGATCGTCGACGTATTCGGTATCGAGGCCTTCCTCCCCGGCAGCCAGATCGACATCAAACCTATCCGTGACTACGATGTATTCGTAGACCAGACCATGGACTTCAAGATCGTCAAGATCAACCAGGATTTCCGCAATGTCGTTGTTTCCCACAAGGCACTTCTTGAGGCTGAACTTGAGAAGCAGAAGAGCGAAATCATCAGCAAGCTTGAGAAAGGCCAGATCCTTGAGGGTACCGTTAAGAACATCACCAACTACGGCGTATTCGTTGACCTTGGTGGCGTAGACGGTCTCATCCACATCACAGACCTCTCTTGGGGCCGTATCAACAATCCTGAAGAGATCGTTTCTCTTGATGAGAAGATCAAGGTTGTTGTACTTGACTTCAATGAGCAGCAGAAGAGGATCGCCCTCGGTCTCAAGCAGCTCACAGCTCATCCTTGGGATGCCCTGAATCCTGACCTTAAGGTAGGTGACAAGGTAAAGGGTAAAGTAGTTCTCATCGCAGACTACGGCGCATTCGTAGAGATTATGCCTGGTGTTGAGGGTCTCATCCACGTATCAGAAATGAGCTGGAGCCCCCGCCTGCGCATTGCCCAGGACTTCCTCAAGGTTGGTGACGAGGTAGAGGCACAGGTTCTCTCCCTTGACCGTGAGGCACGCAAGATGTCCCTTGGCCTGAAGCAGCTTGTAGAGAATCCTTGGGAGAACATCCGCGAGCGTTATCCCGTTGGCAGCAAGCAGACTGCAACTGTTCGCAATATCACCACCTTCGGTGTATTCGCAGAGCTTGAGGACGGTATCGAGGGTCTCGTTCATATCAGCGACCTCAGCTGGGACAAGATCAAACATCCTTCAGAGATGGTACAGCCCGGTGACAAGATTGAGGTTGTTATCCTTGACTTCGATGAGGCTAACCATAAGCTCAGCCTTGGCCACAAGCAGCTTCTCCCTAATCCTTGGGACCAGCTTGAGGCTAAATATCCTGCCGGCACAACTGTAGAGGGCAAGGTTACCGCTACTACAGACAAGGGCGCTACCATTACCCTTGAGGACGGTACAGAGTGCTTCTGCTTCAGCCGTGACCTCGTTAAGGAGGACGGTAAGACCGCAGTTGTAGGCGAGATTCTTCCTTTCAAGGTTGTAGAGCTCCGTCGCAGCACCCGCAGGGTTCTTCTCAGCCACACCCGCACTTATGCAGAGGCTAAGGCAGAGAAGGTTGCTACAGAGGCCGACAACACCAAGAAGGCTGTCAAGAAGGTTAACAACAGCGTAGAGAAGACCACCCTTGGTGACATCTCTGAGCTTGCAGCCCTCAAGAGCAAACTTGAGAAAGGTGAATAAAGAATTTTCAGTACGGATGCTGGGCACGGCTTCGGCCATGCCCGTCTCCGGAAGATATCAGAGCGCCCAGGTACTTTCCGTACACGGGCGCTATTTTCTGATAGATTGCGGTGAAGGGGTTCAGCAGCAGTTTGTGAACTTCCATGAGCCAATGATGAAGATAGATTCCGTCTTCGTCAGCCATATCCACGGAGACCATGTCTTCGGGCTCTTCGGCTTTCTTTCCACCCTTGGCATGAAAGGCCGTACAGCGCCGCTGAATATTTTCGGTCCTGCCAATTTAGGGCCGATAATCAAGTTTTTCCTATCTTATTATGGCGATGGCCTGGCCTATGAAATCAGGTTTACTCCTTTGAAGGGATCTGCTCCTGAAGTCATTCTTGAGACCAAGACCCTGGAGGTGTCGGCCTTGCCGCTGAATCATGGCATAGAGACTTACGGCTATGTTTTCCGTGAGAAAACTCCTATGCTTAACGTTCATAAATGGGCTGTTGAGGCCTTCGGGCTCAGCCTGACGGAGATTGGCTCCCTGAAAAGGGGAGAGGATGTCACGCGCCCGGATGGCTCTGTCCTTACGGTGGAGCGCTGCACTTATGTGCCTTTCGAGCCCGCTGGTTATGCCTATATAAGTGATACCGCTCCGTTCCCGGAGCTAGCCAGTTGGCTCAAAGGGGTTACAACCCTTTATCATGAGGCAACTTATCTGGCAGAGTTGGAAGACCAGGCCGCGCTCCGTCACCACTCCACAACTCTCCAGGCCGCATCTGTAGCCAAGGAAGCCGGTGCTGGCAAATTAATCATCGGCCACTATTCTTCCCGAAACAAAGACATAACCCAGTATCAGGAAGAGTGCCGCACCATCTTCCCTGAATCTTATGCCGCCTCTGACGGCGATTCCTTTGAAATCTAGCCATTCTTAAATTCCCTTCCTCCACCTCCAGGTGCAAAACAGCCCCTTTTGCACCTGGCCGCCCTGTTTTTCTGCCTTCGCGGTGCAAAACAGCCCCTTTTGCACCTGGCCGCCCTGTTTTTCTGTCCTCGCGGTGCAAAACAGCCCCTTTTGCACCTGGCCGCCCTGTTTTTCTGCCCTCGCGGTGCAAAACCGGCCTTCTTGCACCTGGAAACCATTATATTTGATAAATTAAAAAAAAGAAACTATATTTGGAGAAAATGGATTTAAAGATGAATTTAAGGAACAAACTAACTTCTCTGATATTTGCATTTGTTGCTGCCGTCGGCCTGGGAGCCGCCACAACCGGCGATACACCACAGCAAAAGTATATAGACAAATATAAAGACATGGCTGTGCGTGAAATGCACCGCAGCGGCGTTCCTGCCAGCATTACCCTTGCGCAGGGCATGCTGGAATCCCGCAATGGCCTGTCAGACCTTGCCGCAAAAGGCAACAACCACTTCGGCATCAAATGCCATGGCTGGAGGGGAAAAACCATGAAGGTCGATGATGACAAGAGGAACGAATGTTTCCGCGTCTATGACGACGCAGAGCAGTCCTTCCAGGACCATTCGTCTTTCCTCAGGAGCCGTGACAGGTATAAATTCCTCTTTGACCTTGACCCTACGGACTACAAGAGCTGGGCTTACGGCCTTAAGGACGCCGGGTATGCCACGGACCCTGGTTATGGCAACAAGCTTGTCAAGCTTATAGAAGATTACCAGCTTTACAGATTTGATACCGGAGAAGATATCCCTGCATCGCCCCATAAACTTGAAGCCCCTGTGGAAATTAAGCCGGGAGATGCTCGTCAGACCTTCAGTTTTCCGCTTTCCCGCCAGCTTTATTCCCAGAACGGCGTACCGTTCCTTTATTCGGTTGAGGGTGAAACTTATGACGACATCGCCCGTGAATATGATTTGTTCCGCAAGGAAATATTAAAGTATAACGACCTTAAGATTGCAGAACCTCTTGAACCTGGCACGATTGTTTATCTCCAGGCCAAGAAGAAAGATGCTGCAAAAGGTGTAGACCTTTACACCGTCGGTGAAGACGGGGAAAGTCTCAGGGAAATATCTCAGCGTTTCGGAATCAAGTTGTCGGCCTTGCTTAAGAAAAACAAGCTTCCGGAAGACTATGTTACCAAAGAGGGAGATGAACTTGTCCTCCGTGGCAAGGGCGTAAAGAAGAGAGTGTTGTATTAGTTCCAGACAGGATATGACAAAGAAGAAAAAAACAGTTTTGAGTGTACTTGGAGCGTTGTTTGCCATTTTACTTGTGGCAGGCTGGTTTGTGGGCCGTAAGGTCTATGACCGCAAGGCTTCCAATATTGGCCGAAGTGCAGAGCTCTTTGTCTATCCTGATGCTACTTGGGAATCTGTAACAAATTATATTATAGATAGTTGCGATGTAAGATGGAATGCCAGCCTGCGTCGCTGCATAGATGAAGTATCTGCAGACAGCCCCCTGAAGCCGGGCCATTACAAGGTAGAGGCCGGGCAGACATCCACCGCCGTGGCAAGGATGCTCTCTCACGGCTGGCAGACTCCTGTAAAGCTTGTTCTTTCCGGGACGATGCGCCTGCAAAGCGGCATCGCCAAAAAGATATCGGCCCAGATGATGCTGGATTCGGCCGACGTAATTATGGGCCTTCGCGATTCCGCCCTTCTGGCAGGACTCGGTTTTACCAAAGCGAATGTGTTTTCATTGTTCATCCCCGATACTTATGAGGTTCTGTGGACGGAGTCGATGCCGGAAATACTTGCCCGCCAGAAAAAGGCTTACGATGCTTTCTGGTCCGATGAAAACAAGAAAAAAGCTGAAACTCAGGGGCTTACGCAGGCAGAGGTCGCAATCCTCGCTTCCATCGTCAAAGGAGAAACCAACTATGAGCCTGAGATGCCGAAGATTGCCGGGGCTTATCTAAACCGCCTTCGCAAAGGAATGAAGCTTCAGGCTGACCCTACCATCGCCTATTGTTATAATTATACCCTGAATCGTATTCTTAAAAAGCATCTTTCCGTGGATTCGCCATTCAATACATATTTGCACAAAGGACTGCCGCCGGCACCTATCTGTGTGCCCACGAAGGCTTGTCTTGAAGCAGTGCTGAATCCCGATACCGCAGACGGATATATTTATTTCTGTGCGAATTCAAATTTCGACGGCACCCACAGTTTCGCATCGTCTTATACGGAACATCTAAAAAATGCCCGAAGTTTCCAGCGGGCGCTTACAGTAAAGCAGAAAGAAGCTAAAGCAGCCAAGGCTTCGGCAAAGTAATTGCAGTACCGGCATATAAATCAGTTGGTTATGGCAAATGTAAAGGAAATTTTCCCTCATTTGGAGGATGCCGAGTTGGACCTTGTCCAAAAGGCTTATGATATAGCAGAGAAGGCTCTGGCAGATAAAAAACGTGACAGTGGAGCTCCTTTTCTGGAGCACCCGCTGGGAGTTGCCAAAATTGTAGACAGGGAGATTGGCCTGCAACCGGTCTGTGTTGCGGCTGTTTTCCTGCATGAAGCTTCGCGGATGGCTCCGGAGTCCAAGCCCCTGCTTGCCGGTTTCCCTCAGGAAGTGCTTCAGATTGTTGATGGTTTGGACAAGATTTCTACCATTAATCCCAAGGATACCCGTCTTGAGGCAGAGAATTACAAAAAGCTCATTGTCCGGTATTCAGAAGACCCCCGCGTAACGGTTATTAAAATTGCCGACCGCTTGGAAATCATGCGTAACCTTGGCAGTATGCCAAAGGGTGTGCGCGAGCGTAAATGCCTGGAAACCTTGATGTTATATATTCCTCTTGCTCATCAGCTGGGGCTTTATAACATTAAAAGTGAGATGGAGGATATTTACTTCCGTCAGGCTTATCCGGAGGAGTATCGAACCATAACCAACAAACTTAAGGCTACGGAAAAGGACCGCGAAAAGCTTACCGCAGAGTTTATTGAGCCGCTTAAGCGCAAGTTGTCCGATGCCGGCATCTCTTATAAACTGAAGATTCGTACAAAGACTGCGTGGTCTATTTTCAAGAAAATGCAGAAGCAGAAGGTGCCGTTCGAGGGTGTCTTTGATGTTTTTGCAATCAGGTTCATTGTTGATTGCGAGCCTGTCCGGGAGAAGGAGCTGAAGCTGTGCTGGGATGTTTATTCCTATGTGACGGAAGAGTATGAACCGGATACCAAGAGGCTTCGCGACTGGCTTACAAAGCCCAAGGATAATGGCTATGAGTGCCTGCATATCACTGTAAAGAACAAGGAGGGGGCTTACCTTGAGGTGCAAATCCGTTCCAAGAGGATGGACGATGTCGCAGAGAACGGCGATGCCGCCCACTGGTCTTACAAAGGCATAAGCCACGAGGCCACGATGGATAAATGGCTGTCGTCTGTCCGATATGCCCTTGAACACCCCGGGCAGAACCCGGATGATTTGCCTCTGCCTCCTTCCAAAGAGATTTTCGTATTCACTCCTTCCGGGGAGCTGAGAATCCTTTCAGCCGGGGCGACGGTGCTGGATTTCGCATTTAATATTCACTCAAATGTGGGTATTAAATGCACCGGAGCTCTTATTGGGGGCAAGCCCGTGAGTATCCGTGAGAAACTTCAGACAGGAGATGTGGTTGAAATCCTGACTGGCCGCAACAGCAAGCCGTCGGCGGACTGGCTGAACTTCGTGGTAACATCCAAGGCACGCAATAAGATTAGGCAAGTACTTAAGGATCAGGAGTATAAGTTGTCGGCAGACGGCAAGGAACTGCTTGACAGGCGTCTTAAGAACTGGAAGCTGGAACTGACGGATGAGATGAGGGGTGAGTTCATGAAGAAGCATCATTTCCCGTCTGTCAAGGAGATGTATGCTGCCATCGGAGAGGGTACCCTGGATGTGAACCAGTTCAAGACTTTCATTCAGGAGTGGGGGAGTGGTGAGCCGGTGCCGGAGGCTTCCGGCAAGGACAAGGCCCAGCAGTGGGCTGCTACTTCCGGGGCCGATGATATCCTGGTTATCAATGCCCAGAGCCTTAAAGGCCTGGACTACAAGATGGCCAAATGCTGCAATCCTGTATTCGGGGACGATGTCTTCGGGTTTGTGACAAGGGACAGCGGTATCAAGATTCACCGTATTTCCTGCCCTAATGCCGCCCGTCTTATGGAGATGTATCCCTATCGTATCCAGAAGGTGCGTTGGACGGAGACTCCTTCCGGAAGCGGCTTCCAGGTGGCTCTTAAGGTGGTTACTTCTTCCGAGGCTGGAATTACCGGCCAGATTATGGATATCCTTGGCTCCTTCAAGACTTCTTTGCGCTCCTTCAATATGACGGAAAACCCCCGCGACGGCCTCTATTATATTACAATAAAGGTTTCTGTTCCAACCGGAGCTGAACTTGACAAGGTCGTCTCCCAAATCCGCAACCTCCGCGGCGTCGTCAAAGTCTCCAGAGTGTAGTTCTCCACCTTCTGAGTAATTTTATTAATACCTTTGTACTGCAAAGAAAAATCCAGATGCAATTTAAACTACAGGCACCATATCAGCCGTCCGGAGACCAGCCGACGGCAATCAAAGGACTGACTGAAGCCATCCGGGAGGGGGCTCCGGCAGTGACCCTTCTTGGAGTTACCGGTTCGGGAAAGACTTTTACCATGGCTAACGTAATAGAAAAATTACAGAGACCGGCACTAATCCTAAGCCATAACAAAACCCTCGCCGCCCAGCTTTACGGAGAATTCAAGGCCTTTTTCCCGGAGAATGCCGTGGAATATTTTGTGTCCTATTATGACTACTATCAGCCGGAGGCTTACATCCCGACGACCGATACCTATATAGAAAAAGACCTCAGCATCAACGAGCAGATAGATAAGTTAAGACTCAGTGCTGCATCGGCACTTATGTCAGGGAGAAGGGACGTCATTGTCATATCCAGCGTCAGCTGCCTGTACGGAATCGGCAATCCGGAAGACTTCCACACACAGACCGTCATTGTCCGGAAAGGAGAAAGGCGAAGCCTGACTGCCCTGCTCTACATGCTTGTGGAAGGCCTGTACAGCCGCACGGAGACGGATTTCAAGCGCGGAACCTTCCGCGTTCGTGGAGATACGGTGGACGTATTTTTGGGTGGGTCCGATGAAGCCGTGAGGATAGAATTCTTTGGCGATGAAGTCGATGATATCTCCCTTATTGACCCAGTAACCGGAGCAACATACGAACATTTGCCGGAGGTCCCCATATATCCGGCCAAGAACTTCGTCACCACTCGTGAACAGAGCATCCGTGCCGTCAGCATGATTCAGGACGACCTCGTAAAGCAGGTGGAATATTTTGAAAGCATCGGCAAAGGACTGGAGGCTAAACGCCTGAAACAGAGGGTAGAATACGATCTTGAGATGATTAAGGAGATGGGCTACTGCCCCGGTATTGAGAATTATTCCCGCTACCTTGACGGCAGGAAACCTGGCCAGAGGCCGTTCTGCCTGATTGATTACTTCCCGGATGATTTCGTAACCTTCATTGACGAAAGCCACGTGACCCTTCCGCAGATTCGCGCTATGTACGGCGGTGACCATTCCCGTAAAAGCGTGCTGGTAGAATACGGCTTCCGCCTTCCGGCCGCGGCCGACAACCGACCGCTGACTTTTGACGAGTTCGAGTCCATAACGGGCCAGATGGTGTATGTGAGTGCAACTCCTGCTGACTATGAGCTGGAGAAGTCGGAGGGTCTTATGGTAGAGCAGGTTGTCCGTCCCACCGGGCTTCTGGACCCGCCGATTGAGGTTCGCCCTATCAAGAACCAGGTTGATGACCTTCTGGAAGAGATTCGCAAGCGGGCGGAGGTGGATGAGCGCGTGCTTGTGACAACCCTGACAAAGCGTATGGCAGAGGAACTGGAAGGCTATTTTACCAAGGTTGGAGTGCGCTGCCGCTATATTCATTCCGATGTCGACACTACAGAGAGGGTGGAAATCATAGAAGATTTCAAGAACGGGCTGTTTGATGTGCTTGTAGGTGTTAACCTGCTGCGCGAGGGACTTGACATTCCGGCCGTATCCCTTGTAGCAATCCTGGATGCAGACAAAGAGGGATTCCTGCGCAGCGGCCGCGCGCTTACGCAGACTGCCGGCCGCGCTGCCCGCAATGTCCACGGTCTTGTTATCATGTATGCCGATACCATCACGGGCTCCATGCAGGAGACTATTTACGAGACCGACAGGCGTCGCAGTAAACAAATAGAATACAACAAGTTACATAATATTACGCCTAAGCAGGTTGAGACAAAGCATAATATCCTGGTAGGTGAAATAGGAGGCAGGGTGAGTGCTGCCAATTCCTACGACAATCCCACTTACATTCCGAGTCCTACGGAACTTGGAAAAGGCCGCATTACTGTGGGCCTTGGGCATGATTCCAAGAGGGAATCCAATTCCGCTTACGAGGGAGGGCATATCAAGGCGGATCTTGCCGCCGTGCTTCAGGATCCGGTTATCCGCTCAATGACACGCGAGCAGGTAGAAAAGGCTGTGGCCGAAGCCAAGCGCAAGATGCAACGAGCTGCGGCGGAGCTGGACTTCGCCACCGCCGCCGCTTCACGCGACGAAATGTGGGCCCTTCAGGAGTACCTCAAAGTCTGGAAGGAATAGCTACTATGCAGTCGAAGAAACTAAAATAAAACAGCAGAAGTAGCCTTCCCAGATTATCAGGAGTAAAAAGAATTTCGCTATTAAATGGTTTTAGATGCGATTTTGACCATTTTTGAGGACCAAAATTGCGTTGCAAGTTGTTGTATTTGTCAAAAAATAGCTATCTTTGTCACATATATCCCGTGAAAAACGGATATAAATGTAAACGTAATTTTATTTGACAATAACTTAAATAATTATTGCAATATTATGAAAGGTATCAAAACTATTCTCGGAGCACTTGCAGTAGCAAGTCTCTTCACCTTCTCCTTCAGCGCATCCGCTCAGGAGAACGGAAATCGTGACGAGAACGGCAATGTCGTTCGCGGTTCTTACGAGACCAACAAATTCTGGGACAACTGGTTCATCGGCGCTGGCGCAGGTGTCAATGCAACTATGGGTTCCAATGTAAAATTCAACCTTGGTGGTCTTGCTGTTGATGTTAACGCAGGTAAGTGGTTCACTCCTACCCTCGGTCTCCGCGTTGGTTACCGTGGTATCAAGAACGCTGTTGAGCCCAAGACCGGTTATGTAACAGCTATTCAGGATGGTGAGTTCAACCAGCACTACTTCCACGCAGACGTTCTTTGGAATATGCTCGAGTCTATCGACGGTTACAAAGAGACCCGTTTCTACAACCTTATCCCTTACGCTCAGTTCGGTGTTCTCAATCTTACTGGCAACACAAGTGATGAAGAGTTCGGTTCCGGTGTAGGTCTCCTCAACACCTTCCGTCTTGGTGAGCGCCTTGACCTCTTTGTAGACGTTAACGCAGTTATCGCTCGTGAGGCTATCTACAAGATCAATGATACCAAGAAGTATGCAGGTCTTCTTTCTGCTACCGCTGGTCTTATCTTCAACCTTGGCAGAACCAACTTCGACCGTCACAGCTCAGTTACCCCTGTTGTTGTTCCCCTTCCTTTCACTCTTGATCAGTACAACGCTCTTCAGGACCGCGTAAACGCTCTTGAGGCAGAGAATGCTGCTCTTAAGAATGAAATCGCAGAGCTCAAGGCTAAGACTCCTGACGTAGTTTACAAGGACGTTCAGGTTGCAAGCCCTGCTACTCTCTACTTCGACAGCAACAGCTCTAAGCTCAGCGTTCGTGAGAAGGCTCACCTTGACTACTACATTGAGAACATTCTTGCTAAGACAGAGAACAAGGTTACCGTTTACGGTCACGCTGACAAGAAGACTGGTACCGAGGCTGTCAACAACAGAATCGCCGGCAAACGTGCAGAGACTGTTAAGAATTATCTCGTAAGCAAGGGTATTGATGAGTCTCGTATCGAGGTTGTCAACGAGGGTGCTAACAATAACCTCTTCGACACTCCTTTCCAGCTCAACCGCTGCGTTGTTATCAAGTAATAACAAGAGAAGACAAAACAAAAAACGGACGGCATCGCCGCCCGTTTTTTTGTTGCTTATTTCGCCAGTTTTTTGAGTTCTTTTTCCGCCTTGATTTTGTCTATGATGGAGCAGACTATGCGGAAGGCTTTGCTGTCTGTGGTGTAGCGGGCCGGAGCTGTGAAGGTAACGCGGCCCTGCTTTTTGAGTTTTTCTGCAATCTGCCGCTTCTCCGGCTTGTCAGGATTATAGACAGCAATGCAGTTGCCACCGAACATTGTGACAATTTTCATGCATGGGATATCCGTTTCACCATCGCCGAAATAAATCATCTGTGGGAAGGGAATCCTCTTGTTCTCGTCTGAAGTGCTTTCATTAACGCGCTTGGAGTCCCTTGAAGAGAAGATTCCTTTGTTGATTTTGAACATGAACTGGGTCTTTGCCGTGTAATCAACGGCAATTCCCGGCCACTCAGCTTCGCCAGCCTCATTATATAAATAGGTGCAGGCAAAGATGTGCTTGAATTCGTGGGCTATGGGCGTGCCTTCTATGATTTCTTTAAGGCCCGATGAGTTGATGTAGTGCTCTATGCGTACTCCATGAGCTTCCCCGTACTCATTGACAGCCTTGAACCAGGTGCGCACCCCTTCAAAGAATTCGACGTGTTTGCCGAAGTTCTTGAATTCGCTGCGCCTAAGTTTTATTCCATGATTGCGGGCTTCATCGAACATCAGTTTCATGTATGCGAGGATGTTGCTGGCGTCCTGGCCTTTGGCGATGCCGTCGCTCATGCTCCAGAATTCCTCAGGGGTGCTGCCAATGGCTTGGATGAAGCCGAATTCCTGCATGTTGCCGGGTGACAGGGTTCCGTCAAAGTCATAAATGAGGGCTACTATAGGTTTTCTGCTCATAATCAGTTATTTGCTGCAAATATAATGACATTTTGTCAGTTTCATGCTATTGGAATATATTTTGTTTTTAGCTATTCTGACCGTTGCCCAGAAAACCCATGCCATCCTCGGCAATGTAAGTGGGAAGAGTCGCCGCTCGCCGGCGACGGTTTTGGGACAATGTGTCGGAATAGAAAATATAAATACAACAGATATGGCAAAGACAAACAAAGGAACAATCGGCGTAAGCACCGATAACATTTTTCCGGTAATCAAACAATTCTTGTATTCAGACCATGAGATATTCCTCAGGGAACTTGTAGCAAATGCAGTTGACGCCAGCCAGAAAATGAAAGCCCTGGCTTCAAGCGGAGACTTTACAGGCGAATTGGGTAAACTGGAAGTAAACATCGGCCTGGATGAAAAACACAAAACCCTCACGATTTCAGATAACGGAATCGGTATGACAGAGGAAGAGGTTGACAAATACATCAATCAGATAGCATTTTCATCCGCAGGGGAGTTTCTGGAGAAGTATAAGGACAAGGTGGACAGCATCATCGGCCATTTCGGCCTTGGCTTTTATTCCGCATTCATGGTTGCAGAAAAGGTCACCATCGACACCCTGAGTTGGAAAGATGGGGCAAAGGCTGTCAAATGGTCCTGCGACGGCAGTCCGGAATTTGAAATGTCAGAAGGCAAGCGTGCCGAAAGAGGTACCACAATCACCCTTTATCTTGACAAGGAAGCAGCAGAAGAGTTCGGCAACAAGGGTAAAATCCGCCAGCTCCTTGAGAAGTACTGCCGCTTCATGCCCGTGCCTGTAGTCTTTGGCAAAAAGCAGGAGTGGAAAGACGGCAAATACGTTGATACAGAGGAAGATGACGTAATTAACAACATCGAACCGCTGTGGGCTCGCCAGCCTTCGGAACTTAAGGATGAAGACTATCTGAACTTCTATAAAGCGCTGTATCCGATGCATGAGGACCCTATGTTCTGGATTCATCTGAACGTAGATTTTCCTTTCCATCTTACCGGCATTCTTTACTTCCCTAAGATTAAGGAGCGCATGGCGATTGAGAAGAACAAGATTCAGCTCTTCTGTAACCAGATGTTCGTAACAGACCATGTAGACAATATCGTTCCTGACTTCCTGACACTGCTTCACGGAGTGCTGGATTCACCTGACATCCCGCTGAACGTTTCCAGAAGCTATCTTCAGAGCGATGCTGCAGTGAAGAAGATTTCCGGTTACATTACCAGCAAGGTTGCCGGCCGTCTGGAAGAGATTTTCAAGGAGGACCGTGCCGCCCTTGAGTCTAAGTGGGACAATATCAAGCTCTTTATTGAGTATGGTATGCTTTCTGACGAGAAGTTTGGCGAGCGTGCAATGAAGTTTGCCCTTGTGAAGGATACTGACGGTAAATTCTTCAGCCTTGATGAATACAAGGAGGCTGTGAAGGATGCCCAGACAGATAAGGACGGCAATGTGATTATCCTTTATGCTACTGATGCCCAGGGACAGTATTCATTTGTTGAGGCTGCCAAGGCCAAAGGTTACAGCGTCCTTCTTCTTGACTGCGAGCTTGATTCTCATTTTGTCAACCTGCTGGAGACAAAGATGGAGAAGACTCGTTTCGCAAGGGTTGACTCTGATTCTGCCAACCGCCTGATTGTTAAGGAGGAGAGGGTTAAGCCCGAGCTTTCCGAGGAAGATAAAAATGACTTTACAGAGCTCTTCAAGGCTGTTTTGCCCAAGGAGTTTGAGTACACCGTGGAGGCCGATAATCTTGGTGCGGATGCAGAGCCTGTGCTTCTTACGCAGAATGAGTTTATGCGCCGATATCGTGAGATGTCCGCTCTTGGCGGTGGTATGAATTTCTTTGGAAGTGCTCCTGCCAGCTACAATGTGACTGTTAATATGGAGCATCCTCTTGTTGCCAAGATTTTTGATGAGAAGAAGGCTCTGACTCTTCCTGAGGATAAGGAGGAGCGTAAGTCTGCTGTTGCCGATTATGCCAAGAACAGTAATCTGGTTCGTCTGGTTGCTGATTTGGCTCTCCTGTCCAATGGTCTCCTTAAGGGTAAGGATCTTTCGGAGTTCCTTGGTCGTTGCGGTGATGCTTTAGGTAAAGCTTATTTGAAATAATTTTTATTTTCATTATATTTGGCGAATACAACAGTATTCGCCAAATATTTTATGAAAACACATATCGACATTGTCAACAAATTTGACATCAGGGGCACAATATTGAACGTTGAGCCGTTGGGTTCAGGGCTTATTAATGATACATTCAGGGTAAAAACCGACGGCCCGGAGGATTATGTACTGCAACGCATCAACAACGCGATATTCCGGGATGTGGAACTCCTGCAATCCAATATTGTCGCCGTAACAGACCATCTCCGTAAAAAACTGCTGGCAGGCGCCGATGCAGACCGCCACGTCCTCAGGTTCATATCCCTGAAAACATCGGCAAAAACATATTTCCTGGATGGGGAAGGGAAGTATTGGAGGATGTCTGTGTTCATAAAGGACTCGTTTACCCATGATGTTATAAATGCGGAGTATTCTTTCCGCGCAGGAAAGGCATTCGGAAATTTCCAGGATCAGCTTTCAGATTTGCATGGGCAGCTGGGAGAAACTATTCCGGATTTCCATAATATGGAGTTGCGGGCCCGTCAGCTGGAAGAAGCTGTCGCCGCTGATGCGGCAGGACGTTTAAGCAAGCCTGAGGTTCAGGAGATTCTGGCCAGGCTTCGCCCATGGACGGAAGAAATGTGCAAGGCTGAGCGCCTCCACAGGGAAGGCGTCCTCCCCAAGCGAATCTGCCACTGCGATACCAAGGTTAATAATGTCTTATTTGATGCCGACGGCAATATCCTGTGTGTCATAGACCTTGACACCGTGATGCCAAGCTTCGTTTTCTCTGATTTCGGCGACTTCCTACGTACTGCCGCCAACACTGCCGCAGAAGACGAACCGGACCTTTCAAAGATTTCCTTCAACATGGAAGTGTTCAAGGCTTTTGCGAAAGGCTATCTGTCTGAGGCTCACTTCCTTACAAAGGTAGAAGTGGATAATCTCCCTTATGCCGTGCAGCTTTTCCCTTATATGCAGGCCGTGCGTTTCTTTGCTGATTACCTGAACGGAGACACGTATTACAAGATAAAATATCCTGAACATAATCTGGTCCGTACTCTTGACCAGTTGAAGCTATTTGATTGTGTAAATGAGGCCCTTCCGGAGATATCGGCATTCATACAGAATAATATTTAATCCTAATAGTATGAGACTGAAAGTTTTAACCATCATCGTGGCTGCAATTGCCGTTGTTTCATGCAATTGCAATGAAAACGCGGGTCCGTCCGTAATCAAAACCGTTGTCCCTGAGCGTCCTTCCGGACAGAAGAGTGTAATTGGCTTGAAGGCAGAGCCAATGGAGACTGTCAGGATTGGCGTAGTCGGCCTTGGAATGAGGGGCGAGTTTGCCGCTCATCGTCTTACTTTTGTTCCCGGTGCAAAGATTACAGCAATCTGCGATATCGAACCGGACCGTACTGACCGTACCTGCAAATGGCTGGTAGAAAACGGTCATGAGCAGCCGGCTTGCTTCAGCGGAGAGCAGGAGTCCTGGAAGGGCCTTTGCGAGCGTGAAGATGTAGACCTTGTTTATATCTGTACTGATTGGCTGAACCATGCAAACATCGCCCTTTATGCAATGGAGCACGGCAAGCATGCCGCTGTAGAGGTGCCTGCCGCCCTTAACATGGATGAAATTTGGGCCCTTATCAACACATCGGAGCGCACCCGCAAGCATTGCATGATGCTGGAGAACTGCGTCTATGATTTCTTTGAGATGAATACTCTTGCAATGGCCCAGAGCGGTCTTTTCGGAGAGATTGTTCATGCAGAGGGCTCATATCATCATAATTTGGACCCGTTCTGGGATGAGTATTGGCATTCATGGAGGCTTGAATATAACAAGGCTCACAGGGGAGACGTCTATCCTACACATGGTATAGGCCCCGTTTGCCAGGCCCTGAATATTCACAGGGGTGACCGCATGACCACTCTTGTTGCCATGGATACCGATGCTTTCAATGGCCCCAGAATCGTTGCCAGCAGGGGAGAGACCTGCGAGGATTTCCAGAATGGAGATGAAACCTGTACTCTTATCCGTACGGAAAAGGGTAAAACCATCCTTATTGAGCACGATGTCCTTACTCCAAGGCCGTACAGCCGTATGTATCAGCTGGTTGGAACCGATGGCTATGCTGCCAAATATCCTGTTAACCAGTTCTGCCTGCGTGAAGAGCTTACTGCTGAGGCCAATGGCGTAGGCAAGGAGAAGGTTATTCTTGGCGAAGAAGCCAAGGCTCTTCAGGCTCAGTACAATGCCGCCATTCTTACTCCGGAGCTTGAGGCTCTTGCCAAGAAGGTCGGTGGCCATGGCGGAATGGATTTCATCATGGATTACCGCCTCGTTTACTGTCTCCTGAATGGTCTGCCGCTGGATATGGATGTTTATGATCTTGCGGAGTGGTGCTGCATTAGCGAACTTTCAAAGATATCCATTGAGAATGGAAGTGCACCGGTAGAAATCCCTGATTTCACCCGTGGAGAGTGGAACGTTGTTAAAGGCTTCAACTATGCGCTTTAAATATTTTGCTTTAGCCCTTGTCCTGGCCGGGTGTACAGCCGGAGGGCCAACCCTTTATCCTGAATCTTCTTTCAAAGCAGAGGCCGATGGTGGCGTTCCTGTGTCCTTGTACACCCTTAAAAACGGCGGTATAACTGCGCAGATAACCAATTTCGGTGGCCGCGTGGTTTCCCTTTGGACTCCCGGCAGTGACGGTTCCCTTACGGATATCGTTGTGGGACATGACAACATCGGTGCGTATATGACTCCCGCTGGGGAGCGTTTCCTTGGTGCGACCGTGGGCCCCGTTGCCAACCGAATCGGTGGCGCAACATATAAAATCGGGGACGAAGTTTATCATACCGACGCCAATGACAACGGAGTCAATACTTTGCATGGCGGCTTCAAGGGCATAGACATGCGGGCATGGAACGTTGTGGCAAGCAATGACAGCACCCTGCGCCTTTCCTTAAAGTGGGTCGATGGTGACGAGGGCTTTCCTGGCAATACTGTCTTTACCCTTGAGTATCAGTTACTTGCCGATGCTTCCCTGAAGGTTGTCATGGAGGCTGAATCCGACAAGGACACTCCTGTGAACATGGCGCATCATCCTTTCTTTAACCTCAGGGGTGAAGGAGAGGGGAGCATAGAGGATTATGTCATGGAAATTGCCGCGTCGGCTTATATCCCAATTGATTCTCTTTCAATTCCTATCGGGGAAATCGCTCCTGTTGAGGGGACTCCGTTTGATTTCCGCAAGGCGCATACAATCGGCCAGATGATAGGTGAGCCTCATCCTCAGCTTCTTAACGGGCGTGGATACGACCATAACTGGTGCCTTGACCGCAAGACTGGCTGTGACTTGGAGTTTGCCGCCCGTGTGACTGACCCTGTTACTGGGCGTTTCGTGGAGATTTTTACAGACCAGCCCGGCTTGCAGTTCTACAGTGGCAATTTCTTTGACGGTAGTGAGTGCGGAAAGTCAGGAAAACCTCTCGGCTTCCGTTCGTCCCTTGCCCTGGAAACCCAGAAATGGCCAGATGCCGTTAACCACGACAACTTCCCATCCACCCTTCTTAAAGCCGGGGACAAGTATTCCCACACCGCCATTTACCACTTTGGCGTAGCAACCGAATAATCCCTCTTATATCCGTGTCAGGTGGGCTCTTCCCGAGCCCACCTGTTTAGAAAACAGGCCAAAAACATAGCAGGTGGGCCCTTGTGAAGCCCACCTGCCAGCGCATTATGAGAACAAAAATTAAAGCTGGGGACCGGCCTTAACGAGGGCCTTTCCTGCTTTATTAGACTCGTACTTGTGGAAGTTCTTGATGAAACGGCTTGCGAGGTCTTTTGCCTTCTCTTCCCACTGTGCAGGATCTGCATAGGTGTCGCGAGGATCAAGGATACCGGTATCTACACCCTCAAGTTTGGTAGGAACTGTGAAGTTGAAATAAGGGATAACCTTGGTAGGAGCCTCGTCAATGCTGTGGTTGAGGATAGCATCGATGATACCACGGGTGTCACGAATAGAGATACGTTTGCCGGTACCGTTCCAGCCAGTGTTTACGAGGTATGCCTTTGCACCGCTCTTCTTCATCTTCTTAACAAGTTCCTCTGCGTACTTGGTAGGATGAAGCTCAAGGAATGCCTGGCCGAAGCATGCGCTGAAGGTAGGAGTAGGCTCAGTAATTCCACGCTCTGTACCAGCGAGTTTTGCGGTGAAACCGGAGAGGAAGTAGTACTTGGTCTGCTCAGGATTCAGGATTGAAACCGGAGGAAGAACTCCGAATGCATCGGCACTAAGGAAGATAACCTGCTTTGCTGCGGGTCCGTGGCTGTCAGGGCGAACGATGTTGTTGATGTGATAGATAGGATAAGATACGCGGGTGTTCTCTGTGACGCTCTTGTCATTGAAGTCAATCTTTCCTTCTGCATCAACGGTTACGTTCTCAAGGAGAGCGTCGCGGCGGATAGCGTTGTAGATATCGGGCTCAGACTCTTTGTCAAGCTTGATAACCTTGGCGTAGCAGCCACCTTCGAAGTTGAAGACGCCCTTGTTGTCCCAGCCGTGCTCATCGTCACCGATAAGGAGACGCTTAGGGTCGGTTGAAAGGGTGGTTTTACCTGTTCCGGAGAGGCCAAAGAAGATGGCGGTATTCTCTCCGTTCATGTCTGTATTGGCAGAGCAGTGCATAGCTGCGATGCCCTTAAGGGGAAGATAGTAGTTCATCATAGAGAACATACCCTTCTTCATCTCACCACCGTACCAGGTGTTAAGGATAACCTGCTCACGTGAAGTTACGTTGAAGGCAACGCAAGTCTCACTGCGAAGGCCAAGCTCCTCGTAATTGTCTACCTTTGCCTTTGCTGCGCAATAAACTACGAAGTCAGGCTCCTGGTCAAATTCTTTCTGGTTCTTGGGACGGATGAACATATTGGTAACGAAGTGGGCCTGCCATGCTACCTCCATGATGAAACGAACCTTCATGCGGGTGTCTGCGTGAGTTCCGCAGAAGCCGTCAACGACGAAGAGACGTTTGCCGCTGAGCTGCTTCTGAGCAAGCTTCTTTACAGCATTCCATGTCTTTACAGACATCTTGTGGTTGTCATTGGGATAACCTTCTGTTGTCCACCAAATCTCACCAGGCTTACCTTCCTTGGTAGTGTTGTCATAGACAATGTATTTGTCTTTAGGAGAACGTCCGGTATAGATACCGGTCATAACGTTGATAGCACCGAGTTCGGTAACCTGACCTTTGTCATAACCCTCAAGTCCGGGTTTGGTTTCCTCGTTGTAAAGAACTTCGTATGTAGGGTTGTAAAGAACTTCCTTTACACCTTTGATACCATACTTGCTCAAATCGAATTTAGGCATAGTTTTTATAATGTTTATAGTTTGACTTTTCAATCATGCAAATTTACATAAAATCACTGATTAATACAGTAATTTTCTTAAATTTGTACTGCAAATTTTTTGCCACGTCCGTTTGCCGCCGGATGTAAAATGTTTTACCAAAACAAATTAAAACTGATTCCCTGTTATTATGACAGCATTGGAGGTATTGAAAGAGTATTGGGGTTATGACAGTTTCCGCTCCAGGCAGCAGGAAATAATTGATTCAGCTGTTGCCGGTATGGACACTCTGGCCCTTCTGCCTACAGGCGGAGGAAAGTCCGTCTGTTTCCAGGTGCCTGCCATGATGAAGGAGGGAATAGCCCTGGTGGTAACTCCTTTGGTCGCCCTGATGAAAGATCAGGTTCGGTCGCTCCGTGACAGGGACATCAAGGCTCTTGCGGTTCATGCGGGGATGGGCAGGAATGAGGTAGATACAATCCTGAACAATGCCTGCTACGGGGATTTCAAGTTTCTTTACGTCTCACCCGAACGCCTTTCCACCTTCCTCTTCCGCAGCTATCTGCCACAGATGAACATCAGCTACATTGTTGTGGATGAGGCCCACTGCATAAGCCAGTGGGGATATGATTTCCGGCCGGACTATCTGAAAATAGGCGAACTCAGGAAGATTGTCGATGCCCCTGTAATTGCTCTTACCGCAACTGCAACGCCTGTTGTGGCAAAAGACATAATGTACAGGCTAGGATTCAAGAAAGAGAATGTCATCGGCAGCAGTTTCGCCCGCCCCAATCTGAGTTATATCGTCCGAAGGGCCGATAATAAACTTGGCCAGCTTCTTGCAATTTGCAACGGCGTTCCCGGGACAGGCATCGTTTATACACGCAACAGGGCGAAGACCGAAGAAATATCGGCCTTCCTTAAAGCCAATGGGATATCGGCCTCATTCTATCATGCCGGCCTTGGACATTCGCTCCGCAGTGAGCGCCAGGAAGAATGGAGGCGGGACAAAATCCGGGTAATGGTATGCACGAACGCCTTCGGCATGGGCATTGACAAACCGGACGTCCGTTTTGTAGTACATCTTGATTTGCCTGACAGCCCGGAAGCGTATTTCCAGGAGGCAGGACGTGCCGGTCGTGACGGCCTCACTTCTTATGCTGTCCAGATTTGGAATTCAACTGATATCCAGAGACTTAGGCAGATAGAAAAAGTAAGTTTCCCTTCCGTTGAGTTTATTGCCGATATTTACCAGAAAGTGCATGCTTTCTTTGAGATTCCTTATGGTGCCGGCGAGGGCCGAATGCTCAAGTTCAACCTTGAGGAGTTCTGCAAGCATTTTTCCCTTAACAGGCAGGAGGTTTACTATGCCGTTAAATATATAGAGAGGGAGGGGCACTGGACTCTTACGGAGGACATGGAAATTGAGCTCAGGATAAAAATCCGGGCCTCACGTAACGAGCTGTATGACATTGATTTTGACGATCCACTTTCCGTCCCGCTTCTGGAGATTCTTATGCGGCGGTACGAGGGTATCTTCTCCTGGGCTGTGGCTGTAGAAGAGGATTATTTATGTTCACGGTTGGGAATCGATGTTCCTGCTCTTCACCAGCTGCTGTATAAGATGTCCCAAATGCATGTCATCAATTATGTACCCCAGGATAAAACAGACGTTCTTACAATAGCCCATCCCCGGCTTGAGCCTGGAAATGTTGCCTTGTCTCCCATGAGGTACAAACAGCTAAGGGAAAGTTACCATGCCCGCAGTTCTGCCATGGAGGATTATGTTTCCGACGATACTACATGCCGCTCGCAGAAGCTGCTGGCTTATTTTGGAGAGACAGATGCCCCTGCCTGTGGCACCTGCGACGTCTGCCGCCGCCATGCTACCAATGCCGCCACTACCGGCTCCAACCGGGAATCCCCCACCACATCAGATCTTGAGGCAGCCATCCGCGATTACATTCAGGCAAACCAGGGCCGATACACCCTTGCCGGTCTCACCCGGCATCTTGGACTTCCGAGCCGTTTCGCAGAACTGGACTGGGCTCCAACCCTTCGCCGCCTTATTGACGAAGACATCGTTCCCGGCCCCCAACTCTAATCCCGGAAGGATTATGCAACCGTGTCAGGTGGGCTTCACAAGAGCCCACCTGCTATGTTTTTGGCCTGTTTTCTAAACAGGTGGCTGACCAAAAAGATTCTTCACTCCGTTCAGAATGACCGTCTGGTGTCATTCTGAGGCAGGTTCATCTGCCGAAGAATCTACTTTTGGTCAGCCACCTGACACGGGAAACGGGAGGGTTATTCCACGGTGATTTTGAATTCTTTGTAGAGAGGTTTATAGTCGGCGGTGAGGCCTTCGACCTTTATAATGTAGCAGCCGGGGCGCTCCGGGACTATGAAGTCAGGGCAGAAAGCCTTGCCGGCTTCAAGATATGCCAGGGGCATCCAGTACAGGGTCTGGCGCAGCGAGGGATAGTTCCCGGGAAATCCTGCATTGCTGAAGGCCAGGGGATAGGAAACGCCCTTGAACGAAACAATTTTTGTCTCCTTGCCAAGATTCAATCCTGAAATATCCTTCTTGTAAGTATTCAGGCTAAGGACGCCGGCATAATTCGTATTACCAAAAGAATACTCGTAGGGATATACATCTATCGACTCAAAAAGAAGGGGATCATAATCCATCAGCAGCTCGTGATCCAGCAGGGGAACGCCGTCAATAATTACAAGGGAAGGAGTAGACCTGTATGAAGGAATCTGGTTGAAATTATCCTCACACCTGATAAATACCCTTTTCACCTCTCCGAAACTACGCATGTTCACATCTTTGAGAATCTCTGTAAACACTTCCCTCATCGAGCGGAGGCGGGTATAGTCGTCCAGCCTGTAAGAGGCGTGGGAACTGCCAAGGAAAGGAAGCCTCCTTACCGGCATCTTTGTAAAAATCGTGTCCCTTTCAAAAGCCTTTGAAACCTGGGAAGCCACTCCAAGCCTTTCAATGGCACCTTTTGATTTAACAGAAAGCTGAAGGGCTGGTATATCGGCAGAAGACAAACCAACGAAAGGGGAAGCGAAAGAAACATCCCACTGTCCGGCTTTTTCAAGGAGCATGACAGCCATGTCCTTATCTCCGTAAATATTTGAGGTATAGAAGGTTGCCTTTCCGTCTTCTTTAAGGCGGGCTGCGTACAGGTCTTCATTGTTGCCGGGGCAGCCAATATAAATATCCGTATTTGAAAGGGAAGACAGCGGCTTTCCATCTTCACCGCTCACGGTAGCGCGGATAATCTCTCCATCGTATTCAGGGATAGCGAACCCGGTATAGGAAGAATATGAAGGAGTAGAATTAAGAAAGCTGTAAATACTTGAACCATTGTAATTTACAAGCCCTTCATCCTTGAAAACAGAGACAGATACGTAAGCATCGGAATAAGGACTCATGATGCTGTAGATGCCATCTTTGCCGTAGATGCTAAGCCCTCCGAACTCTTTTGCCGCAGCAGGAACGATGTCATCTGTGAACAGCACCTCATCGGCCTTTTTAACCGACGTTGTATTGTAAACGGAGACTATGCAACCCCCGTCAGCGAAATCGAATCCCGGAATATTCTTTGCCACAGCGGTATAGGCGGAAAGGCGATAGTTCCCTGTGGGAAGATCTGAAGGTATGGCAATGCTGCCGGCGCCGCGACCATCCTGAAGAGCGATTTTGGCCGATGCCGCCATGCCTTTGGAAGAATACAATTCTACGTATGCCACACTGCTGAACGAAGAGAAACCGTTATTTTCATTCAGGCAGAACGCAGAGCAGTACACAGTCTCTCCGGCGGCGTAAAAACTGCGGTCGGTAGAAAGATATATACGTTCGTACGGGACATTCTGGCTAAAACAAACAATTATTGCTGCCGATATGCATATTATGGTCGAAATGATTCTTTTCATAGTTCTTGTTTGTTTGTTGATTCATTTGTCCAGTCAGCTGGTTTTGTTGTCGAGCCACCTTGTCTTCTGCAATCTACGCAATCCTGTGTAATCCAGATGTAGCCGATTGTGTTGCCGTAAATGTCCGAACGGGTATCGTAAGGCCAGTATCCGCTGGAATAGAGAGTTGACCAGTATTCAGGATCCATGCCGGATTCTTTCCTGTCATTTAGCATATACTCCACCTGAGACCTCGGGAACACATAGAAATCCTCCTTCTCGTTGTTAAAGAACAGTGAAATATCATGTGATGCGGCAAAACCGACGTAACCCAGTATAAGGGCATTTTTATCACCTTCTTTATAGAGATTTCCTCTCATGCTGCTTGGAATGGGGGAGAAAAGGTCTCCGTCCGGCTGGGAAATCTTATCCAGATTCTGCCAGTAGCGGTAACTGTCTTCTGGAATAAGGCTTACCTTCATTTTCAACCTGTACAGGGTCGATATCCTCCTGTCAGTATTACGCATGTACAGAACAGGGTAATCCTTCAGCCGGAAGCCTTCGTATGCCTCTGCCGACATAGTGGTAGATTTCGCATAGTCAGAGTGGTTCCAGCATGTATAATAAGGGTAGTTGCCGGCAACGATTTCATTGCTGTTCCTGTTGTAGACAAACTTGGTATCCGTCCAGGAATGGTATTCCCATTCTTCATCATAACTAATCTGGAAGAATGGATTCGAATCTGAGTGCAGGCTTACTTTAAACGTCAGCAAATTACCTGTAATCTCATATTTGAAGTCATCAACTTCCGGTGTGCCAAGAACAGTGGAAAAATCTGTCATATAGACGGAATTATCAGTTGTGCTTGTAAGGACAAGCCTGTATTTCTGGGTGGCAGGAAGATCCCTGGTGTCAAGCTGGTACGGGTTGTCTCCGGTTCCCTGAACGGCAGTGCCGTCCTCTCCTTCAACCTTTACGATGAAAGACAGGGGAGCAGTGCTTTGCTTTCCGCTTGACTTGATTATCCTGTCTACGGAAATATATGAGTATGAGCCTATTATGATGTTTCCTTCAACAACCGGGACATCATTGCTGTCTTTCATTTCCGCATCGAAAGGATATGTACAGCAGACGGCGGCCAGGTACAGGATTGCAAGGAAATATATTCTTAAATGTTTCATCAGAAGCTAATGTTGATGTTAATATAAGGAATCTGGCAGGCGAAAACAGAAAGCATATACCCCTGCGGAACAGGGTTGTTTTCTTTCATTGTATAATATACAGAGTATGCGTTTTTCCTGCCGGTTACATTGTATACACCCAGTGTAACAGAAAAATGCATCAGGTTACGCAGATAGTGGCTTGGCTCAATATTCACGGCCGCATCAATCCTGAAATAGTCTGGAATGCGGTAAGAGTTCCTGTCTGAGTAAGCCAGACGCCATTTTCCTCCATATTTATAATAGCCGATTGGTATTGTTATTGGACGTCCTGTGGAGTAATCCAGGTTTGCAGAAAAACTGAACCTGTGGGTGAAATGGTAGTTCAGGGCCATCTTGATGTTATGCGGCTTGTCGTGAGGCGCATTATACCAGTTACCAAGGTTGATGGGATAAGGGTCATCCTCCTGAGTTTCACGGTATTGCGACCTTGAATAAGTATAAGACAGCCATCCGTTAAGTTTTCCCTGGTTCTTCCTTATCATGGCCTCGATTCCGTAGGCCCGTCCTTCGGTAGTGACAAGGTCGTCTTCCAAATCAGGATTCATCACAAGAATCGCCCCGGCCCTGTAATCCAAACCTCCTGAATGCTTCTTTCCATAGCCTTCAAGAGTGAAATCATAACCGGGATTGGGAGTCCAGTATAAGCCTATCGCCGCCTGGTAGCCGGTTTGCGGCTTTATCCTTTTGCCTGACAGCACCCAGGTGTCCATAGGAGAGATGGTAGAAGTATTCGTTACAAGATGAATGCTCTGCCTCATTGAATTCAGGCCGGCCTTTATGGTCACGGTCTCTCCCGGGGAGTATTTTCCCGACAGGCGGAATTCAGGGCCGATGTAGCTGCCTCCGTTACCGGAAAGGCCGTTCAGGCGGATGCCTGCCTCAAGGGCGGTCTTCTCACTCAGCTTCCATGAATCGGACAGGAAGGCCGAGGGCTCCAGGGCGGATTTCTTGTCCAACTCGCGGTACGCCACTATGGAAAGGCTGCCGGAAGGCTCCATCTTGCCCGGCATAAGCCCGTATCTTATTCCGTTGATACCATAGGTAAGGGTGTGCGATTCAGCAACTTTATGCTTTAAGGCGAGTTTTACAAACATCTGGCTGATGGCCGTGGAATACAGGTAGGTGCCCTGTGCATACTGGCGGTCAGCTTCAACTGAAGAATTGTATGAGTCGTAACCTGCCGCCAAATCCAGGACGATGTTGTCTCCAAGCACGCTGTGCAGTTTCGCAGCGAAATTCATGTTGGAATACCTATATGTGGTGTCGGAAGAGAAAGAGAACTTGTCCCCTGAATAATAACCGTAAACGCTGAGGCTGTTCCTGTCGTTAATCTTGTGTGAAAGACTTGCGTTAAAATCCCTGAAAGAAGTTTTTCCTCCATGGTAATGGCTCTCTTCAGGGAGCAGATTCATAATCCAGTTGGAATAAGTCGTCCTGGCAGCAAGGACAAAGGTTGTCCTGTCCTTGATTATCGGGCCTTCAAGGGAGAATCGGCCGGTAAGAAGTCCTATTCCAAGCGAGCCTGTAATCTTTTTCCCGTTACCGGTCTTGGTATGAATGTCAAGTACGGAAGAAATTCGGCCTCCCATCGACGCAGGAATGGAACTTTTGTACAGTTCCGCCTCACTGATGACATCGGAATTAAAGGATGAGAAAATACCGAACATGTGGTTCGGATTGTAGACCGTGCCTTCGTTGAACAGAATCAGGTTCTGGTCTACCGAGCCTCCGCGTACGTTGAATCCGGAAGAAGCTTCTCCCACGGTCTGCACTCCCGGCAAAGCCAGGACGGCCTTTATAAGGTCACTTTCACCAAAGGCCGATGGCAGCTTTTTAATCCTGTCAAGCTGGATTCTTTCCACGCCCAGCCTTGCAGACCTGTGAGTGGCGATGGCGTCGGCCGATACAGATGCAGCCTTCAGGGTGACAACCTTTTCTTTCATGTTAAGGTCCAGGGCCCCGTTGTCAAAAATGACAACCTCAAGAACCGTGTCCTCCATCGGATAGCCGCTGAAAGTCAGGATGTTACGGCCGGTGGGAAGTTGCAGGGTCCAGTCTCCGTAAGAGTCCGTCATGGCATATTTGCCGTCTTTGTCAGAGACCGTAATGCCAATTACAGGCTCACCGCTTGCGGCATCGCGGACTTTTCCATGAATCGTCGCCATGCCGGAACGCTTGTTCCGTTCGTCTCCGATTTCATAAATCTTGTTAAGGTAAGAAGCCGTCTGGGAACTCTCCTGGGACACTGTGGCTGTCTCCTTCGCCCCCTTGGTAAACCATCCTGACGGCAGGCCGGCCTGAAGAGATTTTCCCCTGATAAGGTACAACACACCCTCGTACTCTGAAACCGAATACCCGTTTGTCCTTAGTTTGGCAAGGGCGGAGCTAAGGAAGGATTCAGGATGGGCCGACACTGAATAAAAACTGACATCTTCTTTTCCGCCTGCAAGATAGATCTCATTCCCGGTAACACTGCGGATAACGGAAACAAGGGAGTCGGCTGAAACCATCCTTACTGAGATATCCTGGGCTTTAGCTGCAAGACATGTCAGGAACAGGGGAATTAGAAGTGTGATTCTCCAATTATTGCGCATTTTCTATAAATTTCATTATTTCCAGACACTGTACGGCATAATCGGCATCATTCAGCCTATTCTCCTTAAGCATCTTCCTTATTGCTTTTTTCTTGTCTTTGTGCTTGCCAAGAAGCAGTTTGGGATTGGTAAACTTTTCCGGTTTGCCCTCCTTTCCAATATAATAGAAGCATCGGTGCTGGGCGAAGAATTCAAAAACCCCTTCCTTGTAGTCAGGGTCTTTATAGCCGATGGTGCCGTCATTGGAAGAATGAACGTCGCGGATGAACTCCTTGTCAATCCTTTCATAGACGGATTCCTCACCCTCGTAAATAACCTTATAGAACCCTTTAGGAAGCTTGTAGCCCTTGGCGGACAGGTTCTTGAATACCTCCGTGCCAAGAGAGAACTCCTCTACCTCTGTGTTCCCAAGGTCTACGGTGGTGTAATTCTCCGGATCATAAACAAGCAAGGTCTGCAAGTGGGCGTTTATATTCATTTGGAGAGCTTTATACAGCTTGCCTGCAAAAACAAGGTCTCCCGTGCGGAAGCCTCCGCGATCCCAGGTGTATACACCGTTGTAGCTGAAACTGTATTTCGTGGCAGTTTTTCCCCTGTATAAAGGCAGTCCGCTGGCAGAAGATGCCTTATACTGGCCGAACAGGTCCGTATCCTGGGCCATAACGGCTAAGGGGAAGAGAACAAATGTCAGGATGATAAGTAATTTACGCATAACTGTTTATTCTATGGTTAGGCCGTCGAAGGCGGGGCGGACGCGTGAGCGGATGCCGCGTTCGCGGCAGAGGGTAGAAAGGTCAGCCTCAAAGTCTTTATGACGGGGGAAGGAATGGCTTAGATGTGTGAGCCAGGTATTCTCTGCACCGATTTTGTCCGCCAGGGTCAGGGCTTCGTCCAAAGAGAAGTGCGAGTGGTGTGGCTGGTAGCTTACTGTGTTAAGTGTCAGGTGTTTAAGTCCCTGCAATTTTGCAAATTCAGACTCCGGAAGAAGGCTCATGTCGGTAATGTATGCAATCTGCCCGAAGCGGAATCCCAGTACCGGCATTTTGTCATGGAAGCCGCGTATCGGTATAATTTCAATCCCGTCGCCCCTCATTCCGCGAGAGTTTCCGGTAAACAGGGGATCATCGGCCCTTTCCGCCTGAACCTCAGGCTCTCCGGGAGGCATAAGTGACCCGTCCGGAAGACGGTAGCGGTACCCTTCGTCGTGAATCCATTCCAGAACTTTATCCGGAGGCTCTGGATACATTATAAAAGGCTGGTCATCAATAAGATGAATATTGACTTCAGGAGCTCCGGGGTATTTGACCTTGGTGAAAATGTAGCCGTAGGACTGCTTCAGGGACTCAAACACGGCTTTCTCGCACCAAATGCTTACCGCCTGCTTCCCGATATAGTTGAGGGCGCGGACATCGTCAAGGCCGCCGGTGTGGTCTTTGTGATTGTGAGTCAGCAAGATAGCATCCAGCTTGCATAAATCCGCCGCAAGCATCTGGCTCCTGAAATCCGGCCCTGCGTCAATCAGAATCTTCAGCCCTCCGTACTGAACGAAGGCCGATGCCCTGAACCTTTTGTCTTTTTTATCAGTCGATGTGCATTTTTCGCATTTGCAGCCCACGATTGGCACTCCAAGCGAGGTCCCGGTTCCGAGGAAGGTGAGTTTTGCCTGCATTTTATATGACGATTTTTTCTATTTTACCTATTTTGTCTGATTCGAAGGGGCGCTCAATGCGAAGATAATTGCCCGTGTATCCGGACATCTTCCCGCCTTTTTCCGCTCCTTCCCAGAGGACTTCTTCTGGCATCCCCTTGCAGGATTCGGCAAAGCTGGAATGCAGTTTTTCGCAAAGAGCCTCCAGCCTTTTAACCCTCTCTGTCTTGATGCTGTCCTGGACCTGTCCGGGCATGACGGCGGCCCTTGTCCCGGGCCTTCTGGAATAGGGGAATATGTGGATGAACGCCGGTTTGATGCGGTTTTCCAGAAAATCATAAGTCTGCTGGAACTCCTCTTCGGTTTCACCGGGAAGTCCCACGATAACATCGATTCCAAAGAATACTTTGTCTCCCATCTTTGCCCGGATATAGTCTATCCTTGATGCAAAAAGAGCTGTGTCATATTTGCGCCCTACGGCCTTAAGGAGCCTGTCGCAGCCTACTTGCAGGGGAATATGGAAGTGGGGGAGGAATTTGGTCCCGGAGGCTATCCAGTCCACTATCTCTTCCGTAATAAGGTTGGGCTCTATTGAAGAAATCCTGTATCTTTCTATGCCTTTTACTCCGTTCAGCGCCTTAAGAAGGTCCAGGAAGGACTCTCCCGTTGTGCGGCCGAAGTCTCCTGTGTTTACTCCGGTAAGAACTATTTCTTTTATGCCCTGCCCGGCAATCTGTTCCGCTTGTTTTACCAGTTCGCATATGGGAATATTCCGGCTGTGTCCGCGGGCGAAGGGGACTGTGCAGTAGGCGCAGAAGTTGTCGCATCCGTCCTGTACTTTCAGGAATGAACGGGTTCTTTCGCCGCTGGAAAATGCTTCAAGAGGGGATTCCCGGTCAGCGCCGGGAATGACAGAGGTGGCGCCGGGAATGACACTGCCTTTGGACAGTTCATCTGCTCCGGCCCGTTCCGGTATGGCATTCTCTTCAGGCTGAAGCCCCAGAAGAGAAAGGGTACGTGGAACAACCAGTTTTTTCTCATCGGCCCCGAAAACAAGACGCACCCCCTCAAGAGCCTCCACCTCATCCCGCCTCAGCTGGGCGTAACACCCGGTCACAACAATGGCGGCATCAGGACTGGTCCTGTGGCATTTGCGGATAATATTGCGGCATTTGTTGTCGGAATGCTGGGTAACGCTACAGGTATTGACAAGGTAAACATCGGCACCGGTATCCCTCCAGTCCGTTACCTCCAGCCCCGCAGCCTTGAAACCGCGTTCATAAGTTGATGTCTCTGCATAATTCAGTTTGCAGCCGAGTGTGAGCAGTGCTATCTTCATACCTTAAGCCAATATAATAAATACGCAAGGCCTCTTTCCAATAACCGGAACATCCCTTTTCCACCCCTCCACAGTCCTTGTTTTTATATAAGCCGATGCCAAAGTGATATCGGCGGCAACGCACAGCCTTGTGTGCCCGGAGCAGGTAGCAAGAATGTCTGCCATAAGGGCGTCGTTCCGGTAAGGTGTCTCAATGAAAATCTGGCTCTGATGTAGGTTGGAAGACCTTTTTTCAAGGTTTTTAAGGGCTTGGCGCCTTTCCTCCGGCTTAACGGGAAGATAGCCGTTAAAGGCAAAGCTCTGTCCGTTGAGACCGGACGCCATAAGAGCCATCATCAGGGACGAAGGGCCGGTAAGAGGCACCACCTCTATACCCTCGCGGTGGCAGAGTGCGACAAGAAGGGCACCGGGGTCTGCCACAGCGGGAAGGCCGGCCTCTGACAGCAGGCCGACGCTGTTGCCATCGGCAAAAAGAGACTTTAGGGAGTCAACATCCTCGGGGCGGGTATGCTCGTTGAGCTCATGAAAACCCAGCTCGCCGATATGGCCTTTCAGTCCGGCGGCGGAAAGGAAGCGCCTTGCTGTACGCACCTCCTCAACCACAAAGGTCTTAAGGCTGCCAATAATCTCAAAAACCGGCGCCGGGAGCACCAGGGCGGGGTCGTAATCTCCCAGCGGCGTGGGAATCAGATATAATTTACCTTTTTCAGTCATCCTCTTCAATGATAATAACCGTTCTTTCATCTTCCTCCTCTTCTATCCATGCATCCTCATTCTTAATAGCATTCCTGAACAACCACGGGAACAGGCCCTGAAGCAGTTCGCGGGTGGTATTGAACTCTGTCTGGAAGGAAATACCGGCTCCGTTTCGTTTAAGGTTGTCAAGATAGTTGGTATATTCGTCCGCCGTCCTGTGGAAGGCAGTCGCTCGTATGCTTCCGTTTCTTGTAAGCTTGAATTCGGCCTCAAGGTCACCAACCACATCCTGACTGGAAGTGGTGCTGCTCTGCCTGTTGCCGAAGGTCCCGTTTATGCTTATCCTGTTGTTGAAAAGCTGGGTTGAAACCGCAACTTCAAAAATGTCCGCCCCGCCTGAATTCTGCTGGTAGTCAAGTCCAAGGTCTATAGGTATATCCAGTTTCTGCAGCACATTGGTGAGCTGGCTGGCCATAAGGTCTGCAACCGTGGTTCCTATCATGCTGGAGTTGTTCACGATTCCAGATTGCTCATCAGGCAGGAAGCCTCCGGAAATAAGCAGGGACAGGAACTGCTTCTGCATTTTGTCCTCTGTGTTCAGGGCGCTCTCCACCCTTGCCGCAGTCGTAGGGTCGATGTCCGGAACGTCAATCGTGAATTCAATCCTGGGCGAGCGGATTTTGTCCGTTATGTTGATGCCGCACTCCACCCAGCGGCGGGAAGCTGTGCTGGTGGTATCTGAAAGCAGGGTGGCGAGCGAGGTCTTGACTCTGTACATGGCCCTTATGTTGAGGTCTGTGTCCATGACGTCCCCCGCGAATTTCACCGTACCGCCGTCAAGGATGCTGAAGTCTTTCTTTGCTATTCCAAGGGCTGCGAAATGATAGGTTCCGTCCGTAATGACATAGTTTCCGCCAAGATTCAGCGTGCCGTCCGACGGGCGCACCGCCAGTTGGATATTGCCGTTTCCGCGGCCTGTAAGCACGTTTCCGGAGGCCTTGTCAACCTCAATCACCGCTTCGATTCCAGGGTGGGCCTGGACGGAAATCTCCGTGGCGAACCGGTTCTCCTTCTTCTCCCGGATGCTGTTCTTAAGCAGCATCTCTTCGTACAAATCCGGTTTAGCCTCCGGCTCCGGGGCCTTGAAAACAAGAAGGTCGCTCCTGGTAGCCCCTGAACTTGACGCATTCATAGGGATATGCAACTCTCCATCACCAACGGTCTGGGCGTCAGCCTTAAGAAGTATCGCATCGAAAGGTCCTGCCAGCGAAGCTTTTCCCGTTGCTGAAATCTTTCCGTAGAATGCAGGATTCATATTCTCTTCAAGGTCAATTACTTGCATCCTGTCAATGTCAAGGCCGATGTCTGCACGGAAATCCTTGAATCCCTTCCAGTGAATGCCTCCGGTGACCTTTCCAGTGGCATCGTTACGGTCGCGCACGGAAACATCGTCAAAGAATACGCCTTCTGAATTAAGGTTGAGGCTGCCTTCCACCTTGTAGGGAACATTTGTGAATGCGATTCGCAGCACGCCTTCGTGAATCTGGAGATTCTCTGATTTAATGTCGATGTCGCCTCCGAGCAGTCCGTCGGCTGATACATGGCCGGACAGCATGCCTCCCATGTCACTGAATACTGAGGTGAGGGCCGGGGAGAAGCAGGCTATATTGAAGTCTTTCAGGTCCATTGAAGCGCTTAGCGTCTTCTCAGAAGGACTGAGGAATCCCATGAAATCGATGGTGCGAGTGGAGTCTTTCTGGGCCCTGCAAATGGCCTTGTACCCCTTGCGGGAAGAATCCCACATTGACCCAATCTTAATGGTTCCGAGACTCTCATCCCCAAGCACGGCCTCCTCTATCTTCATATTGGCCAGGATATAGGGAGTCCCCGATACAGGCGACAGTAAGTAAGCATGTCCTGTAGCCTGGCCTCCTGCTTCAAGGATGCCACCCATGAACGGGTTAAGAGTCTTCATGTCGAAGTTCTCCATGGTAAACCTCAGGGTATCGGCTGCCGATGTTGACAGCCCGCCTTCAATGAGGAGGCTCTGTCCGTCGCTCTCCGCGCTAAGACGGCTGACGCTGATTCCGCGGCTTGAAATAAGTACGGGCGAGGATTCCAGCTTCCACAAAGCTGAATTCATGAAAATCTGCGACGGGGACAGGCCGGCTTTGACGGCAAGGGAACCGGCTTCGCGGCTTAGCTGTCCGCCTATTTCAATGGAGCCCTTGTTTTCTTGTTCGGAATTATTGTCGTAACTGAAGTTAAGCCCCAGGTTATCGTCCGACGCTATCAGCTTAAGCTTGTTGGCCTGAGTCTTTATTGCGGCAACCTTCAGCTCTCCGGCATAGAGGCCTCCCTCTAAGTAACCGGAGGCATTGCTTATTGTCAAGTCAATGTCTTTCAGGTATTTATCCCCAATTGCAAGCCTCTGGGACATAAGCCTTCCGGACAGGATACCGTCTTTGTCCACCCCAAGATTCATCCTTGTACCATCGGCCACCCATACGCCGGGGGCGATGAACGACAGGATGTCTTTGGTGTCGGTGGCTTCAAAATCAAGGGAGTAGGTGTTTCCGCTCCAGGCCGACGGCGTCTTGGCAAACAGCGACGGCAGGTCTTTACCTGCGCTCAGGGCGATGATGTCGGAGACGAAGCCGTCAAGGAATCCGGTGCCGCTGTAATTGGCGCTGGCAAAACCGGAATTCAGGCTGATCCTGTTCACATCGTCCTTCATATAAGAGTTGATGGAAATGTCTCCTATGTCGTGGCGTCCGTCATCGTCAGTCAGTATTACATTGCTAATGAGGATGTTGCCAAGGATATCGCCTCCTGTCAGCGTCTTGAAATTGGCCGTGGTGTGCATGCTCATCTCCGAGCGGCCGCGCTTGTCTATGTTAAGGGCGTTTAGGTTGGCGTAAGCCAGGTCTGCCACGAATTTATACGCCCCGTTACCCGTCCTGCTTGACAGGGTGAACAGGCCGTTGAACATGAAGTTAAGATTGGGATCGTTGCAGAAAATCGTTCCGTCAAAGGCGTTTTCGCTGTAGGTTCCTGCGGCTACCAGGTCTTTGTAATCATAGTCCAGCGCCCTCAGGTGGTCTATTTTTAGGGAGTCAAGCTTGACTGTTATGCCGTCTCCTCCAATTTTTGTCTTGAAGCCTCCGTGCATTGAGCAGGGCCCAAGAACGCTCGTTCCTGCAAGGGCTCCAGTGTCGAATTCACGTGTCTCTACATTGCCGTCGATGGTAATAAGGCTTCCGCCTTCAAGCATGTGCCCGAACTGGAGGGCAGTTTTTATGCTGCCGCCGTCATCGGAGACGAAGGTGCCGCTGATTTTGGCATTGTTGAGCGGCCCCCTTATCTTTCCCTTGAATGAAAGCCTTTCTCCCGGGGCGAACCTCCGGAAATCAAATTTGACTGCCGGAGCCCATCCCTTTACGAATTTGTCTATGCCGGAAGGGGTGAAAGACAGTGCTCCGATATCGAAATTCGTAGTCATCAGCATGGTGTTCGGGATGCCGATGAGTTCACCTTCCGCCTCTCCTTTCACCCCGTTATCAGGGGTGCGGAATTTGAAATTCTTGACTTTAAGGTCGCTTACGAAACCGTCTATGTTGCCGCTTTCAATGACGGCGACGATGTCCATTTTGTGTAGGGTGGGGGCAAAGTAGGCCACGCTCTCCATGTTAATCCTGGAATCTTTGATATCAGCCTGCAACTTCACTTCCTCAATGAAATTATTCAGTGAAGGAATTCCGCGGTCATAGCTCATCTTGAACTCCGGTATGCGGATGTCGCTCCAGTAATCCTGCATCACAAGCCCCTTGATGGATACCTGGCGGTTGTAAACCCTTGCCTTTCCTTCTATATGGTTGATGACGTAGCCGCTTTTTTCCTTTGCGTCCAAATGTTCTACCGAGCCTTCTGTGACGATGCCTTTCAGGCTCACGTTCCTTGCAATCATGTGAATGTCACGCACATCCAGGTCTGACCAGTTCATGGCCCTGTCCCTGTGGGGCTTCGGGCTCCTGTGGTTAATCATCCTGAACCTGAAACCGTCTATGCAAACGTAGTCTGCCTGGAAGAATTCTATGTCAGGAATCTTCATTGGCTCATTTTTCTCCTTTGGCTTGCGGTTAAGCACCCTCTTGAGGTTGTTTCCGTCCGGCTCGTTCACAAGGAAGAACTCCCCGTCCTTGATGCGAAGGTCCCGAATCATCGCCGGTTCACCTTTCAGTAGGCCGATGGCGTTGAATGACAGGCTTAACTGCGACGCCCTTGCAATTGTGTCGGCCTTGGCAAGGTAAGGCATGTCCTGGTTGAAGTAGGGCTCGTTGTCCGTCCACACGAAGTCATTGATTACCACAGCGTCGAACGGCCTGATGGCGATTGAAGAGAAGTGGAATTTGCCGTTCATGCTTTTCTCCAGCTCGCCGAGCACCTTTCTGGTTACGGCACTCTGGACCGGCGGAGACATCAGCAGGACTCCGCAGGCAATGACGATTGTCATGACTATGGCAATCACAAGGACCGATATTTTCAGAAAGCGCTTCATATGCAATCTACAAATATAATATTTTAAAAGGATATTTCGTATATTTGCAGCCGTAAATTAGCAGTTCTTTTGAAATATGTCTCATATTATACTTGGAATTGAGTCATCTTGCGATGATACGTCGGCAGCAGTAGTGAAGGATGCCTACCTGCTTTCCAACGTAATTGCCAGCCAGCAAGTCCATAAAGACTTCGGCGGCGTTGTCCCGGAGCTTGCCTCCCGTGCACACGAACAGAACATTGTTCCGGTCGTAAGCCGCGCATTGGAAATTGCCGGAATCACGGCGGACCAGATTGATGCCATCGCCTTTACCCGCGGACCGGGGCTCCTTGGTTCCCTGCTTGTAGGAACGTCTTTCGCCAAGACTCTGTCCATTGCCCTGGATAAGCCCATGGTTATGGTAAACCATCTTCAGGGGCATATTCTCGCCGGTTTTGTACGCCAGTATGACAAGCCGGTCTGCGAGCCGTCCTTCCCATACCTCTGCCTTTTGGTCTCCGGAGGTAACTCCCAGATAGTCAAGGTGTCAAGCCCTACCAAGTATGAGATTCTGGGCCAGACTATTGATGACGCCGTGGGCGAGGCTTTTGACAAATGCTCAAAGATGATGGGCCTTGGATATCCCGGCGGCCCTGTCATAGACAGGCTGGCAAAACAGGGGGACCCGGAGCGGTTCAAATTCTCCAAGCCTCATATTCCCGGCCTTGATTACAGCTTCAGTGGAGTAAAGACATCGCTTCTTTATTTCGTCCGTGACGAAATGGCGAAAGACCCTGAATTCATGGAGAAGAACAAGGAAGATATCTGCGCCTCATTCCAGAAAACCCTTATTGACATCCTCATGGATAAACTCATAAAAGCTGCAAAGCAGACCGGTATCAGGGATATCGCCATAGGTGGGGGAGTGTCTGCCAACAGTGCCCTGCGTGAAAGGGTGACGGCCGAGGGTATAAAGCGCGGCTGGAACACCTTCCTTCCTGAATTCAAATTCACTACAGACAATGCCGCCATGATTGCCGTGGCCGGTTATTTCAGTTTCCTTGCCGGGGAACGCGCTCCCTTGGATGTGGCCCCTGTATCCCGCCTTGCGGACTATTAATGCAAACAATTGATTATGAAAACTTTTGATATATCCTGCCCCTTTGGACGCGAACTGCGTCACGACGACATCCGCGTAAAAGCAGCCGCAGAACTGAAGCTCCGCAGAAATGCCGTCATTAACGTTATCGACCCTTCAAAATCATTCCAGCCGGCCATGGCCGGGGCTGCCGCAACCTGCCGCATCGTCCGTAAATCCATTGATGCTCGCGGGGACGTGAAAATGGTTTACAAGGTTGAGGCTTACCGCGCCGGGGAGCCTTATAAAGAGTACGAAACTCCTGAGTATAAATATGTTGCAGATGCTCCCGCTGTGGCAGTGGTAGGAAGCGGGCCTGCCGGAATGTTCGCCGCCCTGAAGCTTCTTGCCCTTGGTCTTAAGCCGATAGTTCTTGAAAGGGGAAAGGACGTCCACTCACGCAAGAAAGACATTGCAGTCCTGAGCCGCGACGGTGCCCTTAATCCGGAGTCGAATTATTGTTACGGAGAGGGAGGCGCAGGTACCTTCTCTGACGGAAAGCTTTTCACCCGTTCCTCAAAGAGGGGAGATATAAGGGAGGTCCTTTATCAGCTGGTTGAGTTTGGTGCTGACCGGTCGATTCTGGTGGATGCCCACCCCCACATCGGCACTGATAAACTTCCGAAGGTGGTGGAGAATATCCGCAAATGTGTGCTTGAGCACGGGGGTGAATATCATTTTGAAAACAGGGTTGCCGATGTTGCCAGGAATGAGGACGGAAGTTTTGATGTTACAGCTGCAACTCCTTCAGGTTTAGTTGTTTACAAGGCTGCTGCCGTTATTCTTGCCACAGGTCATTCTGCAAGGGATGTGTATGAAATGCTGGCAGCGAAAGGCTGCGAGCTTGAGGCGAAGGGTTTTGCAATGGGTGTGCGCGTTGAGCATCCGCAGTCCCTTATCAACAAAATCCGTTATCGCGGCAGCTGGGAGCCCGGAATGCCTGCTGCGGAGTACAGTTTCGTGGAGCAGGTCGTTGGTGCAGGCCCTGATGGTGAGCCGGCTGAGAGGGGAGTGTATTCCTTCTGCATGTGCCCCGGCGGCATTCTTGTCCCTTCTTCTACAGAGGATAAGACAGTGGTTTTGAACGGAATGTCAAATTCTGCCCGTAATTCCCAGTGGGCGAATGCCGGAGTTGTGGTATCCGTGGAGCCTGGCGATGAGCCGGAAAAATACCGTGCTGCCGGAGCTTTCTCCCTCATGGATTTCCAGAGGGATGTTGAGCGTGCCATGTTTGACTACGTCGCGACGCATAACAAGGGTGGAAATCCTTTTGCCGCTCCGGCCCAGAGAATGACCGATTTCTGTGAAGGAGAACTTTCAGAGACGCTTCCCCAGAGCTCTTATCATCCGGGAGTGGTGTCCGCTCCTCTTCATGAACTTCTGCCGGAAAATGTTGCCTCAAGGCTTCAGGAAGTGTTCCCGCTTGTGGATATGCACGGAATGCGCGGGTATTATACAAGGGACGCCCTTCTTCTTGGCGTGGAGTCCCGTACTTCTTCTCCTGTCAGGATAGTCAGGGACAAGGAAACTTTCGAGTGTGTCCAGATGCCGGGCCTTTATCCCTGCGGCGAGGGTGCAGGTTATGCAGGTGGCATAGTTTCATCGGCTTTGGACGGAATTAACTGCGCCGAAGCGGCTGCAAAGAAGCTCCAGGGGCAAGTTTTTGAGTCATAATTTGCATTTATCGCATATATTGCATATATTTGGGATTGGCACTAAATACTAATAAGAGCTATGACAGGGAAAAAAATTGAGATTCATTATGAGGAATACTCGTCGCTGGAGGAGATGAATGCAGCGGACTGCGAGCTTGTGAAGGCTGCGTTCGAGGCTCAGAAAACCTCCTATGCCCCCTATTCCCATTTCAATGTTGGCGCGGCTGTTTTGCTTGAGGATGGAACTGTTGTCAAGGGTTCCAATCAGGAGAATGCAGCTTCACCTTCCGGACTTTGTGCAGAACGTACGGCCATGTTTGCAGCCGGCGCCACTCATCCCGGCGTTCCGATGGTTGCAATGGCTATCGCCGGCGGCCCGGAATTTACATTGTGCTCCAATCCGGCCACTCCTTGCGGAGCCTGCCGTCAGGTAATGGCAGAGTATCAGAAAATAGGTCGCAGACCTATGAGCATTATACTCACGGGCAAGGATAAAATTTGGAAGTTTGAAAAGGTTGATGACGTACTGCCTTTTATTTTCGACAGCATTTAATCACGGCTTTTTCCAGTTTCTCAAGGGCTTCCAGGACAAAGGTTCTGGAGGCCCCTATGTTGAATCTCATGTAGCCTGTTCCTTCTTTTCCGAACATGGCACCGTCGTTTAGGCCCAGACGGGCCTCTTCTACAAACAGGTTGACGAGCTCTTTATGGCTGAGCCCGAGCCCGCGGCAGTCAAGCCAGATAAGGAATGAAGCCTGAGGTCTCAGGGGCTTTATTTCCGGCAGCCTTTCGCGGCAGAATTCCTCTACTGCCAAAACGTTGTTTTCCAGGTATTTAATCAGCTCCTGCCTCCAGGACTCGCCCTTGGTGAAGGCGGCTATTGTGGCTATGGGCGGGAAAATTCCGGGGTCGTTCATCTCACAGGCTTCCATCCAGCCGAAAAATTTGTCGCGGATGTCCTTGTTCGGCACTATTGCGTGCGAACTTACTATTCCGGCAATGTTGAAGGTCTTGGAAGGAGCCGCGAAGGTGATGCTGCCTTGTTCAGCTTCCTTGCAGACGGAGGCGAAGGGAATATGCTTGTGCCCGAAGAGGGCCATGTCGCAGTGAATTTCGTCAGAAATAACAAGAACACCATGCTTGTGGCAGATAAGGGCAAGGGCTTTAAGGGTTTCCCTGTCCCAGACAATTCCGGCAGGGTTGTGAGGGTTGCACAGAATTAGCATTTTGCAGAGCTTGTCATTCTCCAAAAGTTTGTCCAGCCCCTCAAGGTCCATCCTGTATGAGCCGTCTTCATTCTGAAGCATGGGATTGAATACAACTTCGTATCCGCAGTCCTGCGGAACAAGCCTGAAAGGATGGTACACAGGCGGCTGGATTACAACCTTTTCACCCGGCTTCAGCATGGCCCTGACGGCCATTCCTATGCCTTTGACAATCCCCGGGACAAAGTCTATCCACTCTTCCTCTATCTCCCATCCATGGCGGTCTTTCTCCCATTTTTTAATAGCGGGAGCAAAATCGTCAGGAGTTATGGGATAGCCGAATATGTGATGCTCAAGGCGCTTCCTGAGGGCATCGACAATAAAGTCCGGAGTTTCAAATTCCATGTCCGCCACCCACATTGGCTGAAGGTCTTTGCGTCCGAAGACCCTGTCCATTCTTTCGTACTTGTAGGCACCTGTGCCGCGTCTGTCCACTGGTTTGTCAAAGTTGTACATGGCTGATAATTATTCTGTTATGTCTTTTTTATTCTGCCTTTCGTCTGATATCGGGCCGCTTGCGATTATCTCTCCTTCCTTATACAGGGCGGCGAATTGACCGGGGGTGATTCCGCGCTGCGGAGCGTCAAAAATCACATAAGCCCCGCTTTCCCTCATAAGGACCCATCCCTTTTGCAGCGGCTGGCGGTACCGGATGCGGATATCAAAGCGGCCGAGCCCCCCGACGGGCGGGAGAAGCTTCGGGCGCAGGGCGTGAATCTCTTCCGGTGCAATGCGTAAGCAGCTGCGTGACAGCCCTTTATGGGTATGTCCCTCTCCTACGTAAACTATATTGTTTACAGGGTCAGTCTCTATAATGAAAACAGGCTCTTTATGCCCGCCCACGCCAAGTCCTTTTCTCTGGCCGATGGTGTAGAACTGGCAGCCTTCATGAGTGCCGATGATTCTGCCGAAGGGATTTTCCTTATACCTTGTCTTCTTGACATGATGCTTTCCGCTGCGGTAAGTTTCTGTCTGGAAGGTAAGGTTATAGTCTACAGGGCTGCTTAGCCTCCTGAGCTGGCTGTCCGAAAGGGCTGCCAGCTTTTCGGGAACAAGCCTTGAGCCTTCTGCGGCCGGAAGTTCCTTGTCCTCAGATATATAGCTTGTAATCATCCTGGCCTTACCGTCTTCCGTAAGAGAATTCATTGTCTCTTCCATGAAGCGGTATTGCTCATTCTGGGAGTAATATGCGTCGAAGACCTCTATAAGCTGGCCTTCCCTGGGTTCAAGCTGCTGCTTCAGGAAGGTGGGAAGGTCAACTTTTCCTATGAAGCAGATTCCCTGTGAGTCTTTTTTGTCTGCTGACATCAGTTCTGCCTGGCGGGCGATTTCGCGGACTTCCTTTTTTAGAAGATGTCCGATGGGGAAGAGGGCTTTTGCAAGTTGCTCCTGGCTTAGCTGGCACAGGAAATAGCTCTGGTCCTTGCCCGGGTCCGTTCCCTCCAAAAGGCGGTAAACGGGCTGTCCTTCAGGCGTTTGCAGCGGCTTTCCGTCTGTTCCGCAGGCGATTTCCTTGCGGCAGTAGTGGCCTGTAGCCACATAGTCTGCCCCAAGTCTTTCGGCCGCCTCCAGGAAGGCATCGAATTTTATTTCCCTGTTGCAGAGGACGTCAGGATTAGGGGTACGCCCTTTTGCATATTCGTCGAACATATAGTCCACAACTCTCTTGCGATAGGTCTTGGACAGGTTTATGAAATAGAACGGAATACCTATCTTTCGGGCCACCATTTCTGCTACGAAGCGGTCTTCCTCCCATTCACAGTCACCGTGCAGGGTGGTCTCAGCATCGCTCCAGTTTTGCATGAACATGGCAAAGACATCATATCCCTGCTGCTTCAGAAGCAGGGCAGCTACGCTGGAGTCCACTCCGCCGGACAGTCCTACGCAGACTTTTATTTTGGAATTGTCTTTTTGGTTATCCATGTCAGTTGTCAAGGGTTGTGGCTTAAATCAAAAAAAGGGAAAGCTTAGTACATCGCACCGCTGCGACCTCCTACCCTTGCTGCCTTCCGGCCCTGGGGGAGTTTGGAGGGAGCTGGTCGTGTACGACTTTCCCGATGCAAAAGTAGTACTTTTTGGATTAAATACAAAATTAATCAGATGATTTCTGAGACGGGTACACCGTTCCAGTCTGCAAGGACAATGGAAGCGCCTGCCTCCGTGAAGTCGTATGGCTGGTCCGGATACTCGGTCCCGAATCTTGTCAGCACCATTTTACGTACAATGTAATGATGATTTGCTTTCAGGTTATCTATAGTAAGGGGATAGTAGCACCTGTGCCCGTCAATAAGGCATTGCAGAACAAGACGGGTTTTCCTTGGCGTCCACTGCCCAGAGCCCATGTCTTCCCCGGAACCGCCCCAGGCGTCTTCAGAAACATCGTTAGGGCCAGTATACAGTTCAATGTCAATTGTTTCCGCCAAGCCCCAGCCTATGCTTTTCCCCGGAGATGCCTTTGAAATACCCGGAGGATTCATGTATCCTGTACCCTCCGCAGTTATTTCAGGCGATGCCTTGGCGGCCCCGGCTTCCCATCCGGCGTCGGGGGCGAAGCCGGATGGGGCGAACCACCACCTGCGCGGCTCTTCTCCATTCATGCAGAAAACCTGGAAGCGGCCGACCCCGTTTATAATGAATACCTTTTCTACGGTTACCGTTTTTCCGGAATAAGCCCCTTCCGAAATCCTGTTCTCTACTTTTTCAAGGCTGATTTTGCAAATGTCCCTTGGGAGGCTTAGGGGAAACTCGTTCAGGCCATGCCCCAGCAGTTTGTCAAAGGTTGCAGAACAGCTGATTCTGCCATCAGTCATATTGGCAAGGTTGGCTGTCAGTGTGTCCGGACGCGCGGAGGCGCCCGTGGCGATATTCCCGGCAACAAAAATCCTTGACAAATCTGCCCGGCATTCTGCCATTACGCCGTTCCCGGCGGAGGAAACGTAAACCGTGTCAATACCGGAGGCAATCCATACCGCCAGGGAGCCCAGAGTCGCATCCGCGCTAAGGGCCACAACAGCCTTGCTGTCATTCGGACTGGCCGGTTCTCCCCAGCCGTTAATCGGTATTTCCACTCTCTCACAGGCACAGAAAATGGCTCCCAGTGCCGCTAAACTATATTTCCACATTTCCATAATCAGTTCCTTTTTCCCAGTCTGCAATAATAATCTGAACCTGAATCTGCGCCCTGTCAATCAGAATCACAACGTCATCCAGGTCTTTTTTATTCCAGTCGAACCTGGCCTCTTCAATAAGCTTCCCCACGGGAAACTCCCGGTATTGTTTCTCATCCCCTCCATAAGCTACGGATAGTGACAGGGAATTGTCTCCCTGCCGGGGAACCCTGGCAATGAAACTGTCTCCTCCCGTGGCCTCAGCCTCAAAATAAAAACTGCCCCTGGCTGCTTCCAACGTGGATGTGTCAAAACCGTTCCATTCTCCGCTTAACGTGCATTCAGACACCTTCCAATTCTCATTCTGGTTGAAGGTTATCCTTACGGAGCACCACTGTTTTGCCAAATCCAGGGTGTCGGAAGCAGTTTCACCAAGGCAGTCTGCATATCCGCTGTAAACGAAGACACTGTCCGCCTGTAAGCCTTTCCCTATCCTGAGGACTGGCCCGTCCTCTTTCATGGCCCTCACTCCAAAAATGCCGCGGATATTTACGGAAGACTTGGGTATTTTAAGTTTGCAGGGTTTTCCGCCGGCAAAATTATCGGATTCCACACTGCCGTCATAGTACTTCCTTCCGGTAGCGAAATCGTATACCAGAATATCGTTGCTTATGCTTTTGTATGTATTTCCGTCAATACTGCCGTCAGGATAGATGCTCAGGACGCAGGGGCATCCCACCCTTTCTTCTTTGATATCGCAGGAAACGGCCAGGAGGAAGAAGACAAACAGGACGGACAATGTTCTTCGCACAGTCATGGCATCAATATTCGTAAGTACCGGTGGTTGTCTCGTTGTTGAACTCTCCTACAATCTGTCCTGTATGCCAGTTCATGACGGTAACTTTTACGCTGCACTGGGCTGTGGTAACTGGCAGGGACGGATCCGGTGAACCCAGGCGCTTGATAATCAGCTTGTCAATCCTGTAGTAATAGTTTGGCTGGGTGTAAGGGATGCTGATAGGGTAGTAATACCTTCTGTCGGCTTCGTTTTCTATATGAATAAGGGCTTCCACTATAAGTTTTGTGGTTCGGTCTGCGACGGTAATATCCGTGCTTGGGGCACATGAGTTGGGATAAGTGTAAAAATTCTTGTTTACGTTAATGGTCTTGTTAGGATTCAAGGCCCTATCCTCTGCTGCGGGTATAAATTGGGTGAGGTCTTTGGCCGGAGTGTCAAGAGGCATCCAATGGTAATCACGGAAGAATTCAGTATCAAAACCATTGTAAAGGCCGTCGGCAGCGTGGCGATTCTGATTAGGCTCTTCGTATTTATAATAGGGAAGCTTAGTGGAGGCATCTTTCATGGCCGCTACAAAGCCGGCAGGATATCCCGTGCTTCCTTCCTTGAATAAAGTGGAGCCGCTTGTGCCAAACACGTCTTTGCTGTCTCCGTTGACGATTCTGACCCTCTTTGGTACATTCATCAGATAAACTCCCTCCAACCTGAAATCAAGGGCCTGGAATGCTTCCGATGAAATATCGCACTTAACCTGCCCGAAGCTGATTCTTGAAACCAGCCTGCGGCATGCAATCTCAATGTTGTTTGTAGAGCCGGCTGCAACAGTTTCTTCCGCTGCTCCAATCATAAGCAGATTGTCAGCCGTGCAGTCTTTAAGGTCTGCATACAGTTCCCTGAGCTGGGGCTCTTTCAGAATTGTAGGAGCGATGCTTTCGTCTGCATTGGCAAGTACGTAGATATGTTTCAATCCGGCGGAAACGGTCAGGTTCACAGTAGCGTTTGATGCTGATTGAATCTCAGACGATGTGACTTTTTTATAAGCTTCCACCATGCCGTAGGACCTTGAAGAAGGGTTTACGTCAAAGATAAAAATATCCGCAGTGTTGAGCTGTGCGTCCGGAGACACGGCCCTTGTATTCAGGGCGGAAGAAATTGACAGTGTGACATTTGCGTCACCGGCCTGACTCGTTTCACTTAGAGAAACCGTCTCCTTGTTGCAGGAAGCGGAGAGAAGAATCAGTGCTCCTGCCAGGGGAGCGAAATAATTGATAAGTTTCATTTGATTTAGGATTTAGAAAATTTAGTAAATGTTGAACAACAGTTCCTGAAGATTGTATTCTTTGACAAGGGCGGAGACCTCGGGGTCAAGGTTCCCCCTGTTGACAAGGGAGGGATTCATCCGGCAGGCGTCAAGGTAACTTTGTATTGCATCCTGCTTCCTTCCTGTACGGCTGTAGATTATGGCCAGCATATACAACACACGGTCGCTTTTCTTAAGGGATTCAAGAATCTGCCTGGCGCTGGCATTGTACCCGGCCGCACAGTAGGCAACCGCGGTGTTGTAATCCTGGTACGGCCTCAAAATCTCTATCGCAGCCTTATAGTTACGGTCTTTTATGGCTTCCACGCCTCTTGCATACAGGGTGTCCGGGATGGTTGTGTGTACGGTATCCTTTATCATTCCTTTCCTGTGCAGGTAAAAATTAAACTTCACTATTCTTAGTTGCGGATAGAGTTTTGTCCTTAGGTGCATGTAATAAGGCTTCTGCCTTAGTCCGGCCTCCCTCCTGTCCGGCTCCTGAATCCCGGCGAAGCGGGAGTAGTCCTCCTTGTCCGCTCCTGACAGTACGGAGTCTTTTTCTACCAGGAGATCAAGTCCCGGCCAGTTTTCCGCCAGGCTGGCCGTTATGAAACGGATAGACTTGCGGTCATCCAGTACGTCCAGGGAGTCTGCCGTCCGGGTAACGAACTTGTCAAAGAATCTTTTTACCGACTCCGCCCTGGCAGCGGCAAGACGGGTGTTGCTTTGGAAACTGCCCTCTGGGGAACAGGAGGCTGTAATGATAATGGAATCCATTACAAACGATTCATTGTCAAGTAGTTCCGTGAGGTTCTGCTTAATCCTGTGAATCTCTTCTCCGTTGTTCTCCCTTGCCGGTACAACTTCGCTGCTGCCGGCTTCAAAGTCGATATAACAGGCCGTATTGGCCTCTGCATTCCGGTGAATGATGGTAGAGATGTAGTGCGGACTCTCGTCTGCAAGTGAGCTCAGCGAACTTATGTAAAAGTCCAGCGGCTTGCTTTCGGGCACCTTGAGAATTACCTGGTCTTCGTCGTAAATCTCCCCGTCAAGGGTAACCGAGACCTTTTTCATGCGGCTCTTGACCAAAATGGTTTGAACGTACCTGTACACGATGTCTCCGTTTCCGTCTGAAACAATCGTATCTATGCGCAAGCCTTCGCTGCTTACAGGCATCTTTATGTATTTGCTCCTCATCTTGTCCTTCATCATAATCTTTCTTTTGTTGCGGCGTACCAGAAAGTCGTTGGTGTAATGCTCAACGGCTTCTTCCTGGGAAACCCCGTACTCTGAAAGAAACTGCTCGCGGCTTACTAAAGAAGAGTCATTCTTGTACCTGTATATTTGCGGCAGGTTGCGTTTCAGGAATACCTCAAGCTGATGCATGGAAATGAATTTCGTACTGTCCGTGACGATGGAATTCAGGAACTTCCTGTAAAGCTCATAGCCTTTCAGCTGCTTTTCCCTGTATCTTCTCCCGGTTACCTGTACGTTTTCAAGTTCGGTCCTTCCTTCCTGTGTCGTAAGATAGGGCTTGAACCTGAGCATCCATTCAGAGTCAGTCATCCTGGCTGGTATGGTAACGTCAAAGGCAATGTCTACCTTCCCGTCCCTCTCCGCCACATTCCTGAACCTCGCAGTTACAACGGCCGCCTTCAGCTCATCATGCGCGACCATTTCTCCGTTTTCATCTTTGACGGCATTCATAATCAACAACTCATTTCCCCTTTCATCATGTATACGCAGTGTGTCGCTAAGGGATTCTTCAATGCTGTCAAATTCAGGAGCCTTGTCATCGCCCGGCAAGGCAATGCTTGCAGCGGTACCATCGTGCCGCAGCAAATCGATCTTGCGTGTATGGGTGCATGCTGCCATAAGGATGACCGCTGCAACTGTGAGCAGGAATGTTTTCACCGGTAATGTCTTTTAAAATGTTGCCGGAGCGGGAGCCGGGTCGGCGTCCAGTCTTTCAACTTTATTAGCTATAACGTCATACGACAGTCTTTCGATGCCTTCCGAGTCTGTATACGTATGTGTACGCAACCTCCCAAGTACCCTTACGGCGTTGCCTTTTGTGACGGAATCCGCTCTTTCAAGTCCCTTTCCAACTCTTGCAAGGACTGTGAACCAGGTGGTTTCCGCTGTGGCCTGGCCTTCGCGTACATTGTAGAAGTAATTGGTGGCAACTGAAATGTTGGCCAGGGTAGAGTCTGAGAAATTGGTCAGCCTTACGCTTCCTACGAGCCCCTGAATCTCCACACGGTTGAATTGTTCCATATCAATACTTTGTTTAAAATTTAACTTTGCCGCAATCTGCAGCTTGGCGGCCGTGTGCAAAGTAAATGTGGAAAAGGTTGCAAAACGTGAAATTTACGAATCTTATGAAAAATTTTTACGAATCTTATGAAACGCAGAAAATGACACCTTCCTGCACCGATGGTGGCTTTTTCTTCAAAAACATAAAATTCGTAAAAATGTGGCGAAATTTTCTTTGGAATTGTTGCACAAGCGCTTTATGGTGCCGAACTTCAAGGCATGAAAACTAAAACCGCCAATAAAGGATATGAACTTCCGTACCCGGAAGAATTCCGCCTGCACAAGCCCTTCTGCCTGGAATGCGGGAAAGAAATGGTTTACGGACGGCCGGACAGGAAGTTCTGCTGTCCCTCATGTAAGAACAGGTATCACAACAGAAGCGAATCGGCTTCAAAGCGGATCAAACTGAGGGTGCAGCACATTCTGGAGAAAAACTATCGAATACTGCTTACTTTCCTGGAGTCCGGCATTAGGGATGTCCCCTTGTCAAGCCTTACGGTTATGGGCTTCAATCCTCTGTATTTTACAAGCAGCGTGAAACAGAAAAAGTGCTCCATATGCATGTGCTTTGATATTATCTATCATCTAACCGCCCGCAATGTATATAATATGGAATTTGTGAACACCCTGCCTAAGTGACAGGCATAAAAAAAGCCCGGCTCAAATGAACCGGACTTATATAAAAAGGTGTGTAAATTCTAATGGCTAACCTCTGTAATAGGCTTGTGAGGATCCTTGAAGAGGAAAATGAATGCGATTCCGACTACAAGGGCGTATGCAGCAAAGATGAACCATGAATCAGGCCAGCCGTAATTCTGTACCACCATTCCTGCAAGGTAAGAGCCGATGAATGCACCAAGGCCGTTGGTCATGAGCATGAATACTCCCTGTGCACTTGCGCTGATGCTCTTGTCTGTCTCCTGCTGAACGTAAAGGGCGCCGGAAATATTGAAGAAGTCAAATGCCACACCGTAAACAATCATGGACAGGAAGAACATCCATACACCTGCACCGGGATCGCCTGTACCAAGGAAGCCGAACCTGAACACCCATGCAAACATGGATATGAGCATAACCTTCTTGATTCCGAATTTTTTGAGGAAGAACGGTATCAGCAGGATACACAGGGTCTCAGAAATCTGGCTCAGTGAAATGAGCATTGTAGAATGCTGGGCGAAGAAGTTGTCGGCGTATTCAGGAACATCCTTGAAACCTTTGATGTAACCGTCTGCAAAGGTGTTGGTAATCTGAAGTGCCATGCCAAGGAGCATTGAGAAAATGAAGAAAATGGCCATTTTCTTCTCCTTGAAAAGGCTGAAAGCCTTAAGGCCGAGCTTCTCTACAAGGCTGCCGCCCTTGCTCTTGTTTACAGGGCATGCAGGCAGAGTGAAGCTGTAAAGGCCAAGGATAATGCTGATTCCTGCCGAAAGCCAGAGCTGCTTGTTGGTGATGCCGAAGCCGGTGAGGTCAACAATCCACATGGCGCATATAAAGCCGATGGTGCCGAAAACGCGGATGGGCGGGAAATCCTTGACCGTATCCATTCCAGCTTTTGTAAGAGCGTTGAAGGCCACTGTGTTAGACAGGGAAATAGTTGGCATGTAGAAGCATACGGCTCCCAGCATGAGCGGATAAATGCCTGAATAAGTGGTCTGGAACGAAGCTGCAATAAGGAAGGCTGCGCAGATGATGTGGGAGAGCCCCAGGGTCTTCTGTGCCGGAAGGAATTTGTCTGCCACGATACCCAGGAGGGCTGGCATGAAAAGGGAAGCGATGCCCTGAAGGGCATAGAAACTGGCCACCTCCAAAGGTTTGAATCCCAGTACGCCGCTAAGGTAAGCTCCGAGTGAAATTAGCCAGGAGCCCCATGCTGCATACTGCAGGAAGTTCATCACAATAAGGCGGATTGTCAAAGGTTTGTTCTGCATATTGGAAAAATGTTTCAGTTATTCTATGGTTTAACCATACAAAAATAGGAAAATTTCTTGTAAAATGTCTATCTTTGTTACCTATTTTGGAATAAGTATGTCAAAATTCAAGGTTATAGCCAGGGATGCAGGCAGTTCCGCAAGGTGCGGAATATTGGAAACAGATCACGGAAAGATAGAAACGCCTATCTTCATGCCAGTCGGTACGGTGGGTTCTGTAAAAGGTGTGTATCACCGTGACCTTAAGGAAGATATCGGCGCCCAGATAATACTCGGGAACACATATCACCTGTACCTTCGTCCGGGACTGGAAATCCTGAATACGGCCGGCGGCCTTCACAAATTCATCGGCTGGGACAGGCCCATACTCACGGATAGCGGCGGTTTCCAGGTATTTTCGCTTACCGGAATCCGCAAACTCACCTCCGACGGCTGCACGTTCTCTTCGCATATCGACGGCTCCAGGCACACCTTCACCCCTGAAAACAATGTCGATATTCAAAGAACCATCGGCGCAGATATAATAATGGCCTTTGACGAATGCTGCCCCGGAGACGCAGACTTCAAATATGCAGAAAAGTCGCTTAAGCTCACTCAGTCATGGCTGGAACGCTATGCAAAGAGGTTCGATGAGACAGGGCCGCTTTACGGATATTCGCAGACGATGTTCCCCATCATCCAGGGCTGCGTGTATCCGGAGCTCAGGAAAAGGGCTGTTGAACATGCCCTGAGCCTTGATAGTGATAATCGCGGTGGCTATGCCATCGGCGGTCTTGCGGTTGGCGAGCCTACGGAGAAAATGTATGAGATGCTGGAACTTACCGCTCCGCTTCTGCCGGAGGACAAGCCCCGCTACCTCATGGGCGTAGGAACTCCTGCGAACATTCTTGAAGGAATCGCCCGTGGCGTAGATATGTTCGACTGCGTTATGCCTACCCGCAATGCCAGGAACGGCATGCTCTTCACCTGGAAGGGCATGATGAACATGCGTAATAAGAAATGGGCCGATGATTTCTCTCCCATTGACCCTGATGGTACGTCATTTGTTGACAGCCATTACACCCGGGCATACCTGCGGCATCTTTTCATCGCCGGAGAGATGTTTGCGGCGATGATAGCCAGTGAACACAACCTGGCCTTCTACCTGGACCTTGTCCGTCAGGCCAGGGCACATATCCAAAAGGGAGATTTTAACGCCTGGAAAGACTCTGTCATGCCGGGACTTATGACAAGACTGTAAGAAGTATGAGCTGGAAACCGAAGAAACTGGATGTATATATCACGAAGAAGTTCATGGGAACCTTCTTCGTGGCCCTGCTTCTTATCATCGGTATCATCATAATCTTCGACCTCAGTGAGAAGGTAGACGACTTCGTCCAGAAAAAAGCGCCCTTGCAGGCTATCCTGTTCGATTATTACCTGAATTTCATCCCTTATTACATGAATATGTTCAGCCCCCTGTTCGTATTCATAACTGTGATTTTCTTTACTTCCAGGATGGCTGCGAATTCAGAGATTGTGGCGATTCTTTCCTGCGGAGTCAGCTTCCACAGGATGATGGTGCCATATATATTCTCCGCAGCCATAATAGCCATGCTCTCCCTGTCCCTTAACCTCTGGGTCATCCCACGGGCGAACGGGGTCCGGCACGAGTTTGAGAATTCTTATGTCAAGAAGAGGAACGCCCTTGCCGCAGAAAATGTGCGATACCAGATTAATCCCGGAGAGTATGTATATGTGCAGTCTTTCAGCAAATGGAACAACACTGCCTACAAATTCTCCCTCTCTAAGATTGAGGGTAAGAACCTGATTTCCAAGATTGAAGCAGAGACAGCCGCCTGGGACAGCGTAGCCCGCCGCTGGACTTTGAAGAAATGCTTCATCCGTGATATGGAGAACGGGGTCCTCCAGGACAAGGTGACGCTCCGAGACCGGGTTGATACAACGCTTACGCTTACAATTGAAGACTTTTACAGGAGGAACAACACTGTCCAGGACCTGCCCCAGGACCAGCTGACAGACCTTATAAAAATGCAGGAAATGAGGGGTGACAAGGACATCAAATATGCCCTTATAGAATATCACAACCGCTTTGCCCTGCCATTTTCTGCCTTTATCCTTACGCTCATAGGAGTGTCCCTTTCTTCCAAGAAAAAGAGGGGAGGCCTGGGCTGGAACCTTGCGATAGGCATCGCCCTAAGCTTTTCTTACATCCTTTTCATGAGATTCAGCGAGATGTTCGTCTTTACCGACACAATGCCGGCAGGCCTTGCCATCTGGTTGCCGAACATCATATATGCGGTTGTCGCCGTCGTATTGTATAAGATAGCTCCCAAATAATTGATAGTATGAAAGTTAAGGTAATAAACAAGTCCCGTCACTCTCTTCCCGAATACGCGACTTCGCTTTCCGCAGGCCTTGACCTGCGGGCGAATATTGATGAGCCGATAGTTCTTGCATCCCTCCAGAGGGCTATGGTCCCTACGGGCCTTTTCATTGCGCTGCCCGAAGGCTATGAGGCGCAGATACGCCCCCGCAGCGGCCTTGCTGCCAAAAAGGGTATTACCGTACTTAATTCTCCCGGAACCGTTGACGCGGACTACCGTGGGGAAATAAAAGTGATACTTGTCAACCTCTCGCAGGAGCCTTTTGTTATTGAGGATGGGGAAAGGATTGCCCAGATGGTTGTGGCCCGCCACGAGCAGGTGCAGTGGGAGCCTGTGGAACTGCTGGACGACACCGATCGTGGTGAAGGTGGCTTCGGAAGCACCGGAAGGCAGTAATTTTAATGGAAACTGTTTTTCAAAAAGAATCGTTAACTTTGCACCTTGGAAGTGTGCTGAATAAGGGCCCTGGAGGCAAATAAGTGGAGAAAATTGAGCTTCCAAACTGATATTATTGACAGCGAAAGTGAAGTAACGCGGTTTTTCCGGCCCGAAACAAGGCTAAAAACCCGCTAAAATCCCGAACTTGCCAGCAAATTTTTGATTGCACTTTTTGCCGACTTTTCGAAAATTCGTGTTACTGGCTTGTTACTTCGCTGCCGAAAACGGTTATTTTAGACCACTTAATAAATTGAAAAGAATCTATTATGGTAGAGAGCAACTTCATAGACTATGTGAAAATTTACTGTGCGAGCGGGCATGGCGGCGCTGGTTCCATGCACCTTCACAGGGCCAAATATGTGCCGAAAGGCGGCCCTGACGGTGGTGATGGCGGCCGTGGCGGCCATATTATCCTGCGTGCCAACCCCCAGTTCTGGACCCTCATCCACCTTAAGTACCGCAAGGTGGTTAAGGCCGATGCCGGCGAAGCCGGAGGCGCAGCCCTTTGCAAGGGCAAGCAGGGTGCGGACATTGTGCTGGATGTCCCTGTGGGCACGGTTGTAAAGGAGGCGGAGTCAAGAGAGGTTCTCTTTGAGATGGTTACGCCGAACGAGGACAGAATTCTTTGCCGCGGTGGCAAGGGCGGTCTTGGAAACAACAATTTCAAGACCCCTACCAACCAGACACCGCGTTACGCCCAGCCTGGTGAGGAAGGAGAGGAAGGATGGTTCATCCTTGAACTGAAGGTACTGGCCGATGTTGGCCTTGTAGGCTTCCCGAACGCCGGGAAGTCCACCCTTCTGGCCTCTGTGACATCGGCAAAACCAAAAATTGCCAACTACGCATTCACTACCCTGGAACCGAATCTTGGCATTGTCAAATACTATGATGACAAATCTTTTGTAATGGCCGACATCCCCGGTATTATCGAGGGCGCCCATGAGGGCAAAGGCATCGGCCTGCGCTTCTTAAGGCACATAGAACGCAATTCCGTCCTTCTCTTCATGGTTTCTGCGGAAGAAGAAAATGTGAATGCAAGCTACAAGATTTTGCTTAAGGAGCTGAAGGAGTATAACCCGGAGCTCCTTGCAAAAGACCGCGTGCTGGCTGTTACAAAATGTGACCTTGCAGATGAAAAAGCCCGCGCAAACATCCGCAGGCATCTTCCTAAGTCAATACCTTCCGTGCTGATTTCTTCTGTAACAGGAGAGGGCCTGCCGGAACTAAAGGACCTGCTTTGGAATGCGCTTAATGAATAAAAAATTCCCTGTCCTAAAGGACGGGGATTACTTTTTCCATTTCCTGGCTGCGGGAGCCTTTGATTAGTACGGTTGCATTCTCTACGGGGTGCGACTTTATGTATTCCGCCAGTTCGGAAGACGTACCGAACCAGAGAAGTCCCTCTTTGACAGGCTGGCCGGCAGCTACTTCCTTGCCATATTCTGCTTCAAGGGCGGTCTTGAATTCAGGTCCCACCAGATAAACTTCCGGAAGCTCCTTTACAGCTTTTACAACTTCTGAATGAGCCTCATTTGAGATGGAGCCTAGCTCACCCATCTGGCCAAGCATAACGGCCTTGCGCGCTGCCCCTATGGCAGCAAAACTCTCAAGTGCTACAGCCATGCTTGAAGGATTGGCGTTATATGCATCTACAATAAGCGTATTCTTCTCTGTATGAACCATTTGCGAACGTTTGTTCGCAGGCTCGTAAGCGGCGATTGCGGCCATTGCATCATCCAGCGAAACACCAAAATGAAGGCCGACGGCAATTGCTGCCAGCGCATTGGTGGCATTGTAAGCTCCGACCAGCTTGGTCTCAAGGACTGGAAGATTCTCAGACTCTGCATCTGTGCCGATGTCTTCAGGGATAGCCACCCTCATGAAAGGATGCTTTTCGTCTGACGGCAAAACGATTGAATCCCAATATCTTACGCCGTAGGGAACGATGGAAAGGTTCGGCCTCTGTGCTGCCATTTCCGCAAGGACTGCATCATCGGCATTAAGGAAAATGGTACCGCCGTTTGCGGCTACAAAATCGTAAAGGGCGCCCTTTGCTGCTTTTACGCCTTCAAAGCTGCCAAATCCAAGGATGTGGGCGCGGCCTACGTTTGTGATAAGGCCGAAGTCTGGAGCGGATACTTTTACAAGCTTCTGGATATCGTCCGGATGGCTTGCGCCCATTTCTACAACGGCAATTTCGGTGTCCTGTCCCATCCCGAGGATTGTCAGGGGAACGCCGATGTCATTGTTAAGGTTCCCTGAGGTGGCTGCTACATTGAACTTCTTGGAAAGGACCTCTCGTATAAGTTCCTTGGTGGTGGTTTTTCCGTTGGTGCCTGTTAAACCTATGACTGTCAGGTGTTTGTCAGGGCCGAAGATGTTGTCCCTGTGGTATCTTGCGAGTTGCTGCAGGGTGGCAAGGGTGTCTTCTACGGGAATGAAACCGTCTCCTTCAAGGCCGGAGTCGGCGGTGACTACTGCCTTGGCGGCTCCTGCTTCCAATGCTTTTGCCGCATAGGCGTTTCCGTCAAAATTCTCTCCTTTCAGGGCAAAGAAAAGTTCGCCTCCTTTTATTGCTCGGCTGTCCGTTGAAACGCGGCCGCCGCAATTTTTGTATATACTGTAAAGTTCTTCTATTGTCATATTCTGGAATATTTGCCTGCAAAGATAAACAATTATTCCCTTATAAGAGCACCAGCATGCAGTTCTTTTAGCAGTGGAAAAAATTACCAACATCGCTTTCCGTCGCCTTTGCCACCCTCGTATTCACCCCAAGAATTTAAAATTTTCGGGGACCCCGTTTCCCAACGCTTCAGGAGGGGCCCATCGCTTGCGATGGGAGTGGTCGCCCATTGGGCGACGGCAGGGAAAGTGATGTTGGTAATTTTTCATAGTTCCTAAAAGTTGTAATTTAAGGTGAGGCGGACTTCTGCGACTGATTTTTTGGTTATATAGGAAGCGCGAAGGTAACAGGTGAGCCCCTGGCTCCTGCCTATGGCAAACTTCCTGCTGAGATAAGCCGATGCCGCCAGGCCCTGTCCATAATAGGCAGGGATAAGGAAACTGCCAGGCGCATCCCTTTCATAAGAATACAGCCGGTCCGCCCACTTTTCTGCCGCAAAATACGTGGCTCTAAGCCACAAAGCTCCACTCTTTCGTCCTTCAAAAGCGGCCTCCAGATACGTCAGGAATCCGTTTTTAAGACTGTGAACCCAGTTAAGACGCCAGTTGAGTTTAAGCCTTGCACGGCTGTAACAAAGGTCAGCCCTAAGGTCTGTCCTTTGCCTTTCATTCCCGTAGTTCCGCAGCCTCCCTGCCATCCTAAGTTTCAGTTCAAAGCGGCTACTTAACCTGAAGGCATCCGTTATGCCGATTTTCAGCTGGCGGTTATCCTTGGAGAGCTTCTTTGCAGCATCGGCGGTGATGGCAAGGGCCCCGCTCCCGAAGGATACGGAAAGGCCGGACTCGTCCGAAGTCTTGCTCCATGTGCGTACGGCTCCGGAGAATACTCCTTGGAAGGGCTTGGGATAACATCGGACCTGAAATCCCAGTCGGCTGCGGCCGGCAACAGGGAAAATTGCCCCGAAAAGGCCTGCAATAGCTTTTGAGCCCGGCTCCCAGCAAACATCGGCAAATAAATCAATCCCGCTCAGGCAGGCTCTTCCGCTTGTGGAAACCGCTCCGGAGGATGGCCTGTCAAGATACCAGCCGGTAAGGCTGAACTGCCCCCAGGGAAGCAGCAGGGTAAGGTCTCCCCCGGGCATTATCCCCTTGGAAAAGGAGGTGAAACCGGTAAATACCACCCTGCTGCCAGACAATACCACCGCCACTCCGCGGTGCGAAGAGCCTCCGTAGGCCGATGTCCCTGCCACAAGGCCGGCCCTTTTGTAAAGGGAGAGGGGAGAGGTGATTCCCGAGAGCGACATCCCGCTCCAAAGGGCAAGGCCCTGGCCAAAACGCAGGCTCATGTCACCCGCAACTACCTTTGTGCCACCCTTTGTCCAGGCTCCGTAAAATGCCACGGACGACGGTGGAAACAACTTTTTGTCTGTATAAGCCGAGCGCGCAGCCACTGCTGCGTCAATCCTCCCTGCCTTGTAAGTAACCCTTGAACTCCAGGCGCCCGCCCCGTCTTTCCATTGCCCCTTAAGCATGGCCTTTCCCTTTGGTGCCGATGCTGCATCGGCTCCGGAAGGGGAGAATGACAGGAACCGCGAGAGCCCTTTTGCCATGTATTCCCCGATGCCGTCCACAAGGGCAAACTCCGCCACGGAAAGAATATCTCCCATACGTTCCCTGTAATCAAGGATTGAAGCCGCCTGGTAGGCCGTGAAAAGGCCCGAGTCCATCAGCCCCGCTTTTCCTGCGGAATTAATCCTGAGCGGACTTCCCAGCAAATCTTCTATCCGCAGGAGTTCTTCCTCGGACAACTCCTCTGCACTGCCGAAAACGGTGTACAGTTCATGCTCTTCCTGGGCCGGACATGGGACTGGAACGCAGGCGGCGGTTAAGAAGAACAAGCAGGCGACGCAAAACAGAATATCTTTCATAATGCAACATCGGCCCGGAAAAGACCAGGCGCAAAGGGCAAATTAAACCGGAAAAAGGTTGCAAAACGTGAAAGAATTAAAATTTTTACAAATTTTATGATAAAATTCGTAAATTTGAACTTTACAAAAAGACACCATGAAACCGGAAATCAAACTTCACGACAAAACCTTTGTCCCTTTCATCCCTTACGAGAAAGTTTGCGAGGCAATTGACACTCTTGCAGAGAAAATCAATGCAGATTACAAAGACACTACGGAACCTCCGGTAATCCTGTGCATCCTTAACGGCTCAATCATGTTCACAGGAGAGCTTATGAAGAGGCTGGACTTTGACTGCGAGCTTGTTTCAATGAAAGTATCGTCTTATGACGGCATCGAATCCACCGGAAAAATCCGTCAGGTGATGGGGCTCACAGGCAGCCTCCGTGGCAAGAAAGTCATTATTACAGAGGATATTGTGGATACCGGAAACACCATCGACGCCCTTGTAAGCATCGCCCGCAGTGAGGGTGCGGCAGACGTCAGGATTTGCAGCATGCTGCTTAAGCCCGATGTCTACAAGAAGACTATTCCCATAGATTATGTGGCCATGTCCATCCCCAACAGGTTTATTGTAGGCTTCGGTCTTGATTATAACGAGCTTGGCCGCAATTACAAAGATATTTACGTCTTGAAATCAGAATAATAACACAAAATACCATGAAGTACTATATTCTTTTTGGCCCTCCCGGAGCAGGGAAAGGCACACATGCTGGAGCAATTGCGCAGAAGTACAACCTTAAGCACATTTCCACAGGAGAACTTCTTCGCGCGGAAATAGCTGCCGGAAGTAAACTTGGCATTGAGGCTAAGGCTCTTATTGATGCTGGCTCACTCGTACCTGACTCTGTGGTTGAAGGAATGATAGAGAATGCTTTCGACACCATTAAAGGCGTGGACGGCTTCCTTCTTGACGGCTTCCCCAGAAACCTTGCTCAGGCAGAAGACCTTGACAAAATCCTTGCAAAACGTGGGGAAAGCGTAACAGCTGTCATCTCCCTTATGATTGATGACGATGTTATCCGCCAGCGCATCGCTCACCGCGCTGCGATAGAAGGCCGTGCCGATGATGCATCGGAAGCTACCATCACCAACCGTATCAAGACTTATCACGCTCAGACGGAACCGCTCATCGGTTTCTATAAGAATGCCGGCAAGTATTATGAGTGCGACGGGAACAACGGTACTATCGAAGACAACCGTAACCGCGTTCTTGCCCTTGTAGAGAGCATCGGTTAATTACCGCCCCAAAAAAGCGTCCAGATTAAAGCGGAGGGATACCAGCTGTTGCCAGCCAAGGAATCCCTCTTTGCTGAAATGGGCCCTTGCCGCAAGGCGTAAAGTAATGTATTTCACAAGTTCCGGCTCCCATGAAAGTTCTGCCCTGTCATAAAAACCGGTATAGAATGGAAGGCCGGGATAAAGGTTATTCCCATAGATAGCCCCGCTCTCATCGCGTACATGATACATAGCCTGGAGGTTGTCTCCAAAATAACTGGTGTTTTTGAATACCAGGTTTTTCCTGCGGGCCGTGAGGGTGAATTCTCCTCCAAGGGGAATGTCAGGCTTGTCCTGGATTTTCCTGTTTCTCTGGTATCCCAGCATGAAGCCGCCCTGAAGGGAGAGTTCGCTGAACCAGGGGGCGATGCAGGCTGCATCGGCCTTAATCCATGGCTCCAGAAGATGGTTGTCAACTACCCCGGGGGCCACTTCTGAACAGGCGTAATGATAGAACAGTCCGCTCCATCCAAGGGTAAGGGCCGGAGTGGCTTTCCAGCTTCCTGCTGAAATCAGCTGGAACCTTTCCCTTCTCTCATGCCCAAGTTTTCCCATCCAGTCGCAACCAAGTTCTGCGTAGAAGTCGCCGGCCTTCCATTTAAGGAGGACTCCTTCCAGAAGCCTGTCGTTAAACAGCAGTGAATCAGAGAAAAAGGCCTCTGAATACGAGCCTTCCAGCTGTCGGCGAGGGAATATTCCCGCAAAGCCCTGGAACAAGCCTTTGTCTGAAAGAACATCGGCCTCGTAATAAAGTACAGCCTCTTTTGCGGTATGTTTCCAGGACTGCTCTCCCATGTCATGCTGAAGGTCAACTCCTCCCATGAGGTAATGCTGAACATTGTCGCTCTGCTTTACCATCACGCCCAGCATCGGTTTGAAAACCGCAGCGTGCTCTGTGTAAGACGGCGTAATGTCGTCTCCCGAAGAGGAAAACTCCCTGTTGTCAAAATGAAAGAGGAAATCAAGGTTGTATTTGACGGAGATGTCTTTCCCTGACTGCGCCCCAAGTTGCAACGCCGTCAGGATAAGAGCCGCTATTACCGCTAACTTTCTCATTTACATCTTTTTAGGAATCTTTATCTTCTGCCCAATGCTAAGCTTGCTGCTCTTCATCCCGTTGTAATCCATGATATTCTGGGCCGATATCCCCGGATACCTGGATGCAATCTTTGACAGAGTGTCACCCTTCTTTACTTTATAAATGGTATAGTCTTGCGACTTCGATGCGGTTGAAGCCGATGCTGCCGGTTTCTCCTGCGTCTTTACGGTGCTCTTTGCAGGCTCCGTCTTGGTGGCGGGCTTTGCAGTGCTGGCGGCAGAAGAGGAAGCCTTTGCGGGACCACGGCCTCCGGGATAGATTTCCAGCCTTTGGCCGATGCGCAAGTTATTGTTTTTCAGGTTGTTCCACTTTTTTATCTGGGCAACTGTCACATGGTGGTGGGCGGCAATCTTGCCAAGATAATCACCCTGCTTTACCTTATAGACTATCCTGTCGTAATCCCTCGCCGAGCCTGTATGGATATCAGCCAGGGTAGCGGGAGAGAATATCTCCTTCGACTTGTAATTGTATACTGAATCTTCACAGTCAATGAAGGTGCCTGAGAACTTGGACGGCAGGCGGAGAATGCAAGGACCCTCGTTTCCGGGGATTATGTCCTTGATATACTGCGGATTAAGGTTGTGCAAATCCTGCTGTGGCACGCCTACGACCTCGCTAATCTGCCTGAAATGCAGGTTCTTCTTTACGTAGAAGGTGTCTACATGTGGCGGAAGGGGAGAGGTCTCCGGGCGGATGCCGTGCTCTTTGTAGAAGTTGAAGGCGTACATCGCACCGACGAAGGCGGGCATGTAACCCCTTGTCTCCCTTGGAAGGTAGGGATAAATTGACCAGAAGTCCCTTTTGCCACCTGCCCTTCGGATGGCCTTGCTCACATTTCCGAAACCGCAGTTATAGGCCGATATCGCCAGGCTCCAGTCTCCGAAGATGTCGTATGCATCCTTCATGTACCTTGCGGCTGCATCGGCAGACTTGACGGGGTCGAATCTCTCATCGACATAAGAATTAATCTTAAGTCCGTAGCTCTTGGCGGTGTTGTAAATGAACTGCCACATGCCCTTCGCCCTGGCGCGGGAAACGGCCGTAGGGTTCAGCGCAGACTCGATAATAGCCATGTATTTGAGCTCCAATGGCATATCGTAAGCGTTCAGGGTCTCCTCGAAAATGGGGAAGTAATACTCTGCAAGGCTCAGCATTGTAGCCATCTTGGAGGGCATCTTCTCTGCGTACAGGATGATGAAGTTGCGGACGGTCTCGTTGTAGGGGAGGGTGATGTAGGAGTTGATGGAGGCGAGGCGCTTGATGAAGACGCTGTCCGGGACGTTGGAAGAAAACTTCTCTGTCTCCGCTGCCAGAAGGGACTCAGGGCCGCCAGCCTGGCGGTGAAGGTACCAGAGGTTCAGCAGGCTGTCCACTTCTTCCGGGGAATAGGTCCTGTCTTCCTGGTTTTCTTCGTAAACCTGAATCATCTCTTCCGCAATGCTGTCAGCGGCATGGCGTTCTTCCAAAATATCGTTAAGCTGGCTCTGCAGCGATGCCACCTGCTCCTTCAGCCTTTTGTTTTCCCGTGAAAGAGAATTGCCGGTAGTTACAGCACAACCGGCAGTAATGAAAACGGCCGCTGCAAGGGCCATGAAACTTCTGTAAACCTTCATCTTTTAAAATGTAAGTCCGATCCTCATGCCAACGGTAGGTGCTGCGAAGCCGCTGCCTGCAAACATATTGTCGGGAGGCAGAACGGCCGGCCCTATGTTAAGGGATAAGTCATCATCGACCTCAAAATTCTGCATGAATGCAAATACGTTGGCATCAATTACCTGTAACAGGTAAACAGCAATGAAGCCTGCAACGAAGTAGTCTCTGTACCGCCTGGAAATATTCCTGTAGTACAAGGCCGTAGACGCTTGCAGGCGCCCTGTATACTCAATGTCAGGATCAGTGATTTCGTTATAGATTCGCTTGTATCTCTTGTAATTGACATTCCAGTGATGGTAGAAACTTGCCGTGAACAGCAGTCCGGTGTAATAAACCGGAATCTTCCAGTACTCGCCGTTGTAGAATTGCCCCAGACCTGGGAGCAGCAGCGAGTAAACCGTTGCCTTCGAAGCCCTTGTGTGCGTGTCTTCGAAGCCTTTGTTGTAATTGACGGTACCGTCCATCAGCATGCACCAGTAGGCCAGTCCCGCCCCGGCGAAGCACCAGTTCCTTGTTTTCCTGAAACTGTCGTCCCCCGTGGAATGATATTTTTGATTATAATGTATTCCAAGGCCGATGCCTGCGCCGATGCTGCCGTAAACTATGGGCAGTTTCCAGTACTGGCTGTTGTAAATCTGCTGGCCGCCAAGGAAAACCATGGAACCTCCGAAGAGTTTTCCGTTCCCGATTTCATTCTTGTGCCTTATTGCACCGAAGTATTCACTGAATGAGAACAGGACGTCAGATGTGTCTTTGCGGCTGAGGGTGTCCTGGTTGTAGTTTTGCGTGAAGGCGTCTTTACGGAAGCCTCCCTCTCCGTTTTGCGCAAAGGAAAGCCCCTGGAACATAGCCAGGAACACAAGTGTGAATATGCTTATTTTCAGAAAATTACGCATCGGCTACATACCTGATTCTTCCAGTGCCTTCAGGAAGGCCTGGATTTCCTTGTCTGAATCAAAACGCACCGTCATTGTGCCTTTTCCGCCTGAAGTGCGCTTGAGGCTGATGTTGTTGCCAAAGTATTTCCCAAGATGCTCAAGAACCTTGTAATAGTCGTCCGGCAGCTCCTGCTCTTTCTGGGGAGCGGGCTCTCCTTCTTCGCGGGAGAGCTTCTTAAGTTTGTCCTCAAGGGCGCGGACGCTCATGTCATTCTTGATTACAAGGTCGCAGAGTTGCTCCTGGACAACGGGGTCTTCCACTGAAAGGAGAACTTTTGCGTGGCCGACACTCAGAAGGCCCACCTTGATATCGTGCTGAACCTTGGCCGGAAGCTTCAGAAGGCGCAGGTAGTTGGTAACGGAAACGCGTTTCTTTCCCACCCTCTCTGCCATCTGCTCCTGTGTAAGGTTGCATTCTTCAATAAGCCTGCGGTAACTCATTGCCACCTCGATGGGGTCAAGATTCTCCCTCTGGATATTCTCCACTATCGCCATTTCCAGCATTCCCTGGTCATTGGCATCGCGGATGTAGGCCGGAATCATGTCAAGGCCGGCCATGCGGCAGGCGCGATAACGGCGTTCACCGCTGATAATCTGGTATTTGCCGTTGACTTTATGACGGACGGTCACGGGCTGTATAAGGCCGAAGGTGCGGATACTCTCTGCCAGCTCTTCCAGGGCCTCCTTGTCAAATGACAGGCGCGGCTGGAAGGGGTTGGGCTCTATCATGTCTATGGGAATGCGAAGGATGTCCGAGGTGTCCTGCGGCTCCTTGCTTCCTGCGATTTCCTTGTTTACGTAACCAATGGGCTTACGCAGCGACTGAACGCTTTCTGCGTCTCCCAAAAGGGCTCCGAGGCCTTTTCCAAGGCCGTGTACCGGTTTATTCATAATCTTCTCCTTCTTCTTCCAGTGGATACTCTGAGTTGCGTTGCAGCACCTCTTTTGCAAGGTTCAGATAGTTGGTGGTTCCGTTGCTCATTACATCGTAAAGAATGATGGGCTTTCCGTGTGACGGGGCTTCTGACAGGCGGATGTTCCTTTGGATTATGGTCTTGAAAACCATGTCCTTGAAGTGTTCGCGGAGCTCTCCTACAACCTGAGTGTGAACCTTTGTACGTCCGTCGAACATCGTTACCAGGAAGCCTTCTATGGTTAGGTCCTTGTTGAGGCTGTTCTCTACGATGCGGATGGTTTGAAGCAGTTTTCCAAGTCCTTCAAGGGCAAAGAATTCCGGCTGGACTGGTATGATTACCGAGTTTGCGGCAACCAGGGCGTTTACGGTGATAAGGCCCAGGGACGGCGAGCAGTCTATGATTATATAGTCGTACTCGTTTACAAGCGGAGCCAGGGCGTTCCTGAGGACGGATTCCCGGCCTTCTATCTTTAGCATCTCAATCTCCGCTCCTACAAGGTTGATGTGGGAGGGGATGAGGTGCAGGTTGTTCATTTCTGTCTGGATAAGGGCGTCACGGATGTCCAGCTCTCCTATAAGTACCTCATACAGAGTTCTTTTCTGGTCATCGTCCGGAGAGAAATTCAGGCCGGATGTCGTGTTTGCCTGCGGGTCAGAGTCTATGATAAGTACTTTCTTTTCAAGTACGGCCAGCGATGCGGCAAGGTTTATTGCCGTTGTGGTTTTTCCCACTCCGCCTTTCTGGTTGGCTATTGCTATGACTTTACCCATATGTTATTCTTCTTCTTTTGCCTGATTCTTAATCATGTCTGTGTTGTAGCTGCCTCGTCCTCCCTGCAAAAATCGTACAACATGCAACTTGCAAATATACTTATTTCCTCTTTAGATTCCAAAAATTAACCGGCAGCTTTGTTGCCGTCAAAATAAATTGGCTGTTTGGGATTAAATGACTACCTTAGCAGAAGATATGAATGGGAAGAGGTATATTAAGGTAGTTGTCCCGCTGAGGCTGGACTGGGAGCCTTATTATCTTTTGTCGGATGGCGTTGAGGCCTCGCGTGGGAGCCGCGTCAAGGTGGTTTTTGCAGGCCGCCCCTATAGCGCCGTAGTCTGGGAAACAGGATGTCCGGAGCCTCCGGAGCCGGGCAAAGTGCGTTATATCAATGAATTGGAGGCGCTGCCTTCGATATCGGAGAACGAGCTCAGGCTCTGGAAATTCATAGCTGACTATTACCTTTGTACTATAGGTGAGGTTTATAAAATCGCCTGCCCTTTGGGGCTTGTAAGGCAGGACAGGTCTGCCAAACTGGCAAAGTTGAAGGAGTCTCTCCATGATAAGCTTTCCAAGGCCGGCTCTGCCAGGGAGGGAACCAAGAAAAAGGCGGCCCTTCTTGAGGCTGCCGAAAAGCTTAAGGCGCAGATTTCCCTTCTTGACGATACCCTGCCGTGGGAGCCTGTCCAGACAAAGCTTAGCAAGGCCCAGGCGGAGGCCCTTGGGGCTTTGCGAAGGGCTTTCCTGGACGGAAAACCTGCTCTTTTGGATGGGGTGACGGGCTCCGGAAAAACTGAGATTTACATTACTCTTGCAAGCGAAGCCTTGTCCCAGGGACGGAACGTCCTTATTCTGGTGCCGGAAATTGCGCTTAGCGGCCAGCTGGAGGCCCGCCTTCAGGCATATTTTGGCCCAAGGTTGTATGTGTATCATTCGGCGGAGACGGAGGTTCAGCGCAGCATCGTCACAGATGCCGTGCGTAAAAAGCCTTATGTAGTTCTTGGAACAAGGTCTGCTATCTTCTTGCCTCACAATAATTTAGGGCTTGTTGTAGTGGATGAGGAGCATGACGGGGCTTATAAACAGGATTCTTCCCCGCGTTATAACGGGCGGGACTGTGCCGCGGTCCTGGCGTCCCTTCACGGGGCCCGCTTCCTTGTGGGGTCTGCGACTCCTTCCCTGGAGACGATATTTAATTGTAATACAGGGAAATACGCCAGGATTTCCATTACGGAAAGGTACTACGGCAGTGCGGCTGCGAAGGTGGAGATTATAGATACTACTGCGGAGTTTAGGAAAAACGGAATGGTGGGCAATTTCTCCCGGAAGCTTATAGCCCAGATTGGTAAAACGCTTTCCGGTGGGGGACAGGTGTTGATTTTACGGGCCCGGCGGGCGTATTCAACGTCGATGCAGTGCACCCAGTGCGGGGAAATCGTGAAATGCCCCAGGTGTAATGTGCCCATGAGTTTTCATAAGGATTCTGGTAAACTTGTCTGTCATTACTGCGGGGCGCGGAAGCCTTCTGATGCCTGCCCTTCGTGCGGAGGGGAGCTTCGTGGCATCGGCTCCGGAACTCAGAAGATAGAGGAGGAGACGGCCCGCCTGTTTCCTTCCGCAAGGGTGGCCCGCCTGGACGGGGACACGCCCGGCACGGCCCGCCAGGAAATTACCGAAAGCTTCGGTAAAGGTGAGATTGATATTCTGATTGGCACTCAGATGCTTGTGAAGGGCTTTGATTTCCCGGGGCTGAAGCTTGTAGCTGCTATCGGGGCTGACAGCCTGATTGGTCTTATGGACTTCCGGGCTGATGAGAAAGCTGTGCAGGTGCTGTCCCAGCTTCGGGGTCGTGCGGGGCGTAGGGAGGATGCCGGCATGTTGATGATTCAGACTTCCCAAAGTGCTCATCCTGTTTACAGGCTGCTTTCCGGCTTGGCTTCGGCCGTGGATTTTGAGAATGAACTCAATGCCCAGCGGCAGGCTTTCGGCTACCCGCCTTTCACCAGGATGATTGACCTTATTCTTCAGGATTCCTTTGACCGGAGGCTGGACTATCTCTCACTTCAGCTTGCTTCCCGCCTGAAAGAGGCTGCCACTGGCTCTGTCCTGGGGCCTTTCCCGCCGCAGATTGACAAAATTGCCGGTAAATTCATTCGGATTATCAGGATTACCCTGCCTCGCGACGGCCGTCTTATGGCTGCAAAGCACACCTTGCGTACCCTGGTCTCAGATTTTGAATCCTTCCACAAATGGTCCGGCCACATCGCCATCGACGTTGACCCGTTGTAAATCTTACCTCCATGTCACCAAGTGCAAAAAGGGCCTTCCTGCACCTGGGACCCTGTTTTTTCCGCCCTCGCGGTGCAAAAGTGGCCTTTCTGCACCTGGGACCCTGTTTTTTCCGCCCTCGCGGTGCAAAAGTGGCCTTTCTGCACCTGGGACCCTGGTTTTTCCGCCCTCGCGGTGCAAAAGCGGCCTTTCCTGCACCTGGAGTTCACGGAAAAAGTTACAAGTGCTTCTGAAGAAGGGAAATGGCCTCTTCAACTGCAATGCGCAGTGCGGCAGACGAAGACGAGCGGTCTTCTTTCCTGGAAACAACAGCGGTGGAATCAGCTTCAATAAGGCGCGGCGGCAGGTACTTGGGCTCCGGAATAGTCCCAGGCTTATCCAGAATCTCCATAAGTGAAGCAAAAGCTTCCTCTGCAATAGCCTTTCTGGAAAACTCAATCTGACTTAAGGCCGGGGAACACATCTTATATAAAAGCCCTCCGTCATAACCAATCAGCGCCAACTTCTCCGGGATGCTGATATTTTGCTTTTTACAAGACTGGTAACAAAGAATAGCCAATGTGGCACTTGGAAAGTAGAGCGCCCTTACACCACGGCGTACGGCATCCTCTACAATAAAGTCCATGCTTTCCTTTTTATTATTGCTGTCAAGATGGCTGATGCGGCATGCCTGGCAGGAAAGCCTGCGGTAAAACAGGAAATTTCAAACTCATAAAATACTTGGCTATGGATAAGAAAATTATTTTGGGGATTGGAGAAATAGTGTGGGACCATATTGGCAGCCGGTACTGCCTGGGCGGGGCCCCGTATAATTTTGCACACTTTGCAAAGGAACTTGGAGGCGATGCTTACGTTGTTAGCGCAGTCGGAAGGGACGAACTTGGACGCAAGGCCGTCAGGATGATTAAGAAAGACAATGTTTACACAGACCTCATCCAAAAGAGCCTGCTGCCGACCGGCGTTGTCGAGGTGGATTCGTCCGTAAAGAATGATCCGAAATACAATATCGTAGAGAATGTGGCCTGGGACGCCATCGCCCTTGACCCAAAGGCCCTTGAAATTGCAGGAAAGGCAGACGTAGTATGCTGGGGCGCCCTTGCGCAAAGGTCTTCATTGTCAAAGAACAGCATCCTTGCCCTTGTGGATGCGGCCCCCAAAAAGGCCCTGAAAGTCTTTGACATCAATATCAGGCAGCATTATTATTCCAGCCGCATCATATCCTGCTCTTTGCAGAGGGCGAATATCCTCAAGCTGAATCAGGCTGAACTGCCACTGATAGCTTCTGTGCTTAAACTGGAAGGGGACCCTGTGGAGGCTCTCTTTAAGCGCTATCGTGGCTTGCAACTTATTGTTTACACTTGCGGGGAAGTGTGCAGCAGGATTTACGACCGCCTTGGAATGGTATCTGAAATAAGGACTCCGAAAGTCAAGGTGAAGGATACCGTAGGGGCGGGGGATTCTTTTACCGCCACCCTTGTTTCCGGCATCCTTAACGGCATGTCCGTGCCTGAAGCTCACGCCAAGGCCGTAATGGTATCGGCGGAAGTCTGCAAATCCCGCGGAGCGATAGTTTCTTTGCAGTAAATTTTATTTCCGGAAAAAAGTTCATATCTTTAAAGTCGGTTTTGAAATGATTTGGTTTAAAACCATTTCAAGACCGACTCATAGAATCGAAAAAACTGAATCGTCGTGAAGAAGCTTTTATTTTATTCATTGCTGCCTTTGCTCCTCCTGGCTATGGCATGTGGCGGAGAGGAAAAAAGCAACTGGGCCCCTGCGGGGGACCGCATCCGTACCGTCTGGGCGGAAGAAGTTTCACCATCCAACGCCCATCCGGAGTATCCAAGGCCACAGATGGTAAGAAGCAAATGGGAGTCCCTTAACGGCTTGTGGGATTACTCTGTAACAGCCCTGGACGCCCCTCAGCCGGCAGAGCCGGACGGCGAAATCCTTGTGCCGTTCTGCATAGAGTCATCCCTCTCCGGAGTAGGCCGCAACGTCGGCCCTGACAGCACTCTCTGGTACAAGAAAGAATTCAAAGTGCCGTCGTCATGGAAGAAAGGCAGGGTGCTCCTGCATTTTGACGCTGTTGACTGGAAGTCGGAAGCCTGGCTTAACGGGCATCGGCTCGGGGAGCATACCGGCGGCTACACGGCTTTCAGCTATGATATCACGGATTATCTTGTATCCGGCCGCCAGAGCCTTGTGGTGAAGGTTACGGATGGCACGAATAATGACCTCCAGCCGCGTGGCAAGCAGGTCCTCAAGCCCGGCAGCATCTGGTACACCCCTGTCACAGGCATCTGGCAGAGCGTCTGGATGGAACCCGTGGCCAATGTTTACGCTTCTTCATTCAAAGCTGTTTCAGATATTGACAGCGGTAATATTAATGTCGATGTCGCCATTGCCGGCCAGGCAGACAAGGTTACGGTGCGCCTTCTTGAAGGCGGTGAAGGCTACTCCACCGACGATGGCAAGCCCGGCGCCCTTGTTGCCGAAGCTACCGCCCTTCCCGGCGAGGCCCTGAGCCTTCATGCCGATGCCCCGGAGCTTTGGTCTCCGGAACATCCTTATCTGTATGCCCTTGAAATAGAGGTGTTTAAGGATGGGAAACCGGTAGATGTAGTCAAAGGATATACCGCATTCCGCAAAAGCTCCATGGTTGTAGACAAGGACGGCTACAAGCGTCTTGGACTTAACAACGAGGCGTATTTCCAGTTCGGCCCTCTTGACCAGGGATGGTGGCCTGACGGCCTGTATACGGCTCCTACGGATGAGGCTCTTCGTTTTGACATCGTCAAGACAAAAGAGTGGGGCTGGAACATGATTCGCAAGCATATAAAGGTAGAGCCTGCAAGATGGTATTATCATTGTGACAGGCTTGGCATAGCAGTATGGCAGGATATGCCTTCCATCGCCGCAAACTTCCCTGTGCCGAAGGATGATCCGCGCCGTCAGTGGGGGCAGAAGGCCTATGACACAGGCTTTGATTATCCGCTCAGCGAAGAGGCTAAGGCCACCTATTACAAAGAGTGGAAGGAAATCATGGAACAACTCTACAACTATCCTTGCATAGTGGTTTGGGTACCTTTCAACGAGGGTTGGGGCCAGTTTGACACTGAAAAGGTAGTTGACTTTACCTATGGAATAGACCGTTCCCGCCTTGTGAATTCCGCTTCCGGCGGAAACTCCCGTCACTGTGGTGACATCCTGGACGGCCACAATTATCCAAGGCCCATCATGAAATTCCGCAGTGGGGGAGAGCAGATTGACGTTCTTGGAGAGTATGGCGGCATAGGCTGCGCCATTGAGGGCCATCTGTGGCAGGAAGGCAACAACTGGGGTTACAGGGGGCTCTGTGCCGATGGTGCCGAGGTCCTGGAAAAATATGAAGGCTATGCCCTTGAGTTCATCCCTGAGATTAAATCCGGCGTTTCTGCCGGCGTCTATACCCAGACTACGGATGTTGAGGGGGAAGTCAACGGCATCATGACTTATGACCGCAAGGTGGTGAAGGTGGACGAGGAAAAATTCAGGGCCATCAACCTTAAGGTTCGCGGAGCAATCGAATAAATATTATTATAGTATGACCGGAAAACTTTTATGTGCAGCGGCTTTGTCCGTGTTGCTGTTCTCCTGCGGGAAAAGCCCGGAGAAGGCTTTTGTAGAGGATATCGAGGCTTATCGCCAGGAAATGGGTAACGTAGGCCTGGCGGTTGCAGTTGTCAAAGACAACAAAATCGTTTACCATGCCAACTTCGGCGTGACAGACCTTGAGACCAAGGCCCCTGTACAGGATAATTCGCTGTTCAGGATTGCCTCTATCTCCAAGTCCTTCAGCGCCGTATCAATGCTTCAGCTGGTTGAAAAAGGCCTTGTTAGCCTTGATACCGATGTAAGCGACCTGGCCGGCTTCAAGGTGCGCAATCCCAAGTTCCCGGACAAGGTGATTACCCTTGAACTGCTGATGTCCCATACTTCCAGCCTCAATGACAGCCAGGGCTATTTTACCCTTGATGTCATTAATCCCGATGTGAATCCGGAGTGGGCTAGGTGCTATAACGACTATGAGCCCGGCACCGGTTATGAGTATTGCAACCTTAATTATAATATGGTAGGCACCTTCATTGAGAAGCTCTCCGGCGAGAGGTTTGACCAATACGTTGTCCACCATGTGCTTGAGCCCCTTGGCCTTTATGGCGGCTATTGTGTCGATTCCCTTGACGCTTCGCGCTTTGTGAAGCTTTATGCCTATGACGCCAAGTCCGACTCAATGGTAGAGGAAGCCGATGCCTATGCTCCCAGGAGCGAAAGGATAGCAAATTACAAATTCGGTTACGATACACCTGTGTTCTCTCCTACCGGCGGTATGAAGATTTCCGCTTGCGACCTTGCCCGCTATATGATGATGCATATGGGATACGGCACGTCTCCTGAGGGAGTTAAGCTTATTTCTGAAGAACACTCACGTTCCATGCAGACTCCCCGTTCCGATGAAGAGAATTACGGCCTTGCCATGAGGGTTGTGGACGACCGCGTTCCCGGAGTTACTCTTGTGGGGCACACCGGTGGAGCCTACGGCCTTCGCAGCGCCATGTTCTTCGCCCCTGACCGCAGCTTCGGCCTTGTCATGATAAGCAGTGGCTGCAAAGTTGACGGAGAAGGAGAACAGAACATCATAAACGGCACTTTGACAAGACTTTACAATCATTTTGTCAAGGCTGAATAAGCGTGAAAACAAATATTTGTTGATAGCAGGAGGCTCTTAAATGGCCTCCTGCTTGTTTTTTTATAATCGTTACTATATTTTCTGTATAAATTCTTATTTTTTCTGTTAGTTAAAAATTGAAAGGGAAAAATGATTTTTTAGTAATAATTTATTGTCTAAATTCGCGGGCTATTTTGAAATCTAAACCAAAACTAAATTTTATATTAACCAAAAACTCAACTAAATGCGTAACAACAGCTTATGTAAGATTTGCCTCGTAGTTGCAGCGTTTGTTTGTTCGATTTCAATGTGGGCTCAGGGTACAGTTACCGTGAGCGGAACGGTTGTCGACTCATCAAATATGCCGCTCATCGGGGCAGGTGTTGTCGTTGAGGGCCAGCCCACCATTGGTGCGGTTACTGACATTGACGGCAAGTACACGCTGAATGTTCCTGCAGACGCAACACACCTCCGTTTCTCCTTCATCGGAATGATGGATCAGGTTGTGGAAATCGCAGGACGTACTCAGATTGACGTAACTTTGGTCGAGGACGCTAATCTCCTTGAAGGAGTAGTCGTTACGGCCCTCGGAATCAAACGCTCCGAGAAAGCAGTTACTTACAATGTCCAGAAAGTGGACGACAAGGTCTTTGTTACACGCGAGGCCAACATGGTCAACTCACTTGCCGGAAAACTCGCTGGTGTGCAGATCAATGAGACTGCAGCCGGTGCCGGTTCAGAGACCAAGGTTGTGATGCGTGGTGCAAAATCCATTTCCAATTCAAACAACGCCCTCTATGTGTTGGACGGTATTCCGCTTCCTACACTTAGTCTCACCAAACCTGGTGACAGCTGGAGCATCTATTCCGGTTCCGGTCTTTCCGGTGACGGTATGTCAATGCTCAACAGTGAGGACATTGAGGATATGAGCGCCCTCGTAGGTGCTTCCGCAGCAGCCCTTTACGGATACAAGGCTGCCAACGGTATCCTTATGCTCACCTCCCGCAAGGGAGAGGAAGGCTTCCACGTAAGCTATTCCACCAACACTACTTTCTCTTCACCTCTCATGCTTCCCGAGCGTCAGAGCAGCTACGGCGCAAAAGCCGGCTCTTATGCTTCATGGGGCGGCCAGCTGGAGAGCAAGCCTTCATGGAAAATCAGGGATTTCTTCCAGACTGGTTACAACACAGCTCATGCATTCAGTGTTTCCGCCGGTACCGAGAATTCCACAACTTACCTCTCTGCAGGTTACACCGACGCCCGTGGCATCATCCCCAACAACGATTACGATCGTTTCAACGCCACCTTCCGTCACACTACAGACCTGCTTAACGACAAGCTTCACCTCAGCTTCCTGGGAATGTACATGCGCGTAAACGAGCAGAACATGCTCTCCGGTGGTCTCTACCACAACCCGCTCGTACCTCTTTACCTTATGTCTCCAAGCGACAACCTCTATTCATATACTGTATACGAGCGTTACAACGCAGAGCGTAATTTCCCTACCCAGTACTGGAGTGCAAACCAGCTTTCAATGCAGAACCCCTTCTGGACAATCAACCGCAACATGTTCACAGCCCGCAAAGACCGTTACATCCTTGGTCTTTCCGCAAGCTATGACATTGCTCCTTGGATTGACATCCAGGCACGCGTACGTACAGACAACACCGGCACAATCGCAGAGCAGAAGCATTATGCAAGCTCCAACGGACTCTTCGCCGGGCAGTACGGCCGCTACTACTATGATGACCAGAAGACTATCCAGACTTATGCCGATGTCCTCCTGAACATCAACAAGAGCTTCATGGATGACAAGATCCAGCTCAACGCTGTCGTTGGTGCATCAATCGAGGATTACTGGTTCCGCGGCACATCCCTTGGCGGCGACCTCCTTGGCGTAGCCAACCTCTTCACCTTCACCAACATGGAGACTGGAAAGGCTTTCTCAAAGGATACTTACCGTGACCAGACCCAGTCTGTATTCGGCACCCTTGAGATTGGTTGGAACAACATGCTCTTCCTTGAGGCCACCGCCCGTGAGGACTGGTCTTCACAGATGGCATCCGCAAGCGGAGTAGATCCTTTCTTCTATCCTTCAATCGGTGCTTCCGCCCTCGTTACCGAAATGCTCGACCTTAAGTCCGATATCCTTACTTATGCAAAGGTTCGCGCTTCATACGCCGAGGTAGGTAACCCTATCAACCGTTACATCTTCAACGTAACTTATCCTGTAGTAGGCGGTACTCCTAACCTGAACAGCTGGTCTACTGCTCCTGACTTCAAGCCGGAGCGTACCCGTTCATGGGAGGTTGGTGCAGACTTCAGATTCTTCAAGTCCAAGCTTCACCTTGCAGGAACTTATTATCACTCATCTACTTACAACCAGGTATTCACTCCTACTTCTGCATCCGTGGGTGGTTCAAGCGTATTCTATGTCAATGCAGGACGCGTAGACAACAAGGGTATCGAGCTCTCAGCTCAGTTCTCCCAGAAACTCGGTCCCGTGGACTGGACAACCAACGCAATCTGGACCAAGAACGTGAACAAGGTTGTAGACATGCTTGACTATACCTATGGTTCAGAGCATTATGTAAGTACCCGTGAGAGCGTAGGTGGCACCTCTGGTGTTACCATGTGGCTCATCGAGGGCCGTCCTATCGGTGAAATGTATGTTGCCGGTATGGCAACCAACGAGGATGGCACCCTCTATGTCACTCCTTCAGACAAGGGTGGCGTAATGCACAAGGCTCCCAATGACGGTACCCCTGACACCCAGTGGTATGCCGGTAACGTAAATCCTGACTGGACCGGTTCATGGCGCAACCAGTTCTCCTGGAACGGAATCAACCTCTCCTTCATGCTCTCCATGCGCAAGGGTGGTGTAGGTGTTTCCCTCACAGAGGCTGCCATGGATGCCTTCGGTGTAACCGAAAAGACACTCCAGGGCCGTGAGAACGGTTTCAACTTCGCTCCTGCAGGAATCTATGGCAACGCCCTGAACTACTATCAGGTAAGCGCCCAGGATTTCTGGCAGACAATTTCCGGTTCCGACGGACAGAATGCACTTGGTGCATACTATGTATACGATATGACAAATATCCGTCTCTCTGAGGTTTCACTCGGCTACGACATTCCTATCAGCAAGGTTGTTCCTTTCATCAAGGGTCTCAACGTCGCTCTCGTAGGCCGCAACCTCGCCCTGCTTTACTGCAAGGCTCCTTTCGATCCTGAACAGGTTTCCAACGCCGGTAACTACGGTTCCGGAATTGACCTCTTCCTGGCTCCTTCTACACGTAATATCGGCTTCTCTGCCAAGATCACCTTCTAATGACAAAGCGTATGAAAAAGATATTTACATTCTTTATCGCGGTGATCGCCCTTAGCGCAGTATCTTGCACAAACGATTACCTTGATCGCAATACGAACCCTGAGCAGGCAACCGATGAAATGCTTGAGTACGATAACCTTCGTACAGGTTCATATATCTCCCAGATGATTGTCAACATCCTTCCTTCTTACCAGAGAGGTGAGGAAGAGTACGGTTCCGCTTCCTATCAGGTAGTGCAGGGCCTTACCGGCAACATCTTCGCAAACTATGAGGCAGCTTCAAACGCCGGCTTCCACCAGACCAACGAGTACAATCTTGTTGCCGATGGTTGGACAAAGGCTCTCTTTGAGGACGCTTACGTTCGTGCTATCGGTCCATGGAGAAAGCTCAACGCCCTTCGTGAAGAGAATCCCAACGGCGCCGCCTTTGGCGATATCCTCAAGGTTGCAGCCCTCCACCGTGTTACCGATGCTTACGGCCCTATCCCTTACAACGGCCTTAAGACCAACTCCATCCACGTAGCTTACGACGGACAGCAGGAGGTTTATGCCGCTATGTTCGAGGATCTTGGCAATGCAATCACCGTGCTTGGTGAGCTTGCATCCAAGGAACCCAGCTATATGGCACAGTACGACCGCGTATTCGGCGGCGATATCATGAAGTGGGTTAAGTTCGCTAACACCCTTCGTCTTCGTCTTGCCCTTCGCGTCGCTTACGCAGACAACTCAATGTATCTTGCACAGGCTCAGGCAGCCATGGAATGCCCCTACGGCTTCCTTGAGGAAGACGCAATGCTTTCCCCCGGCGCAGGTGCATGGGAGAATCCTCTCTATGTAATTGAGTACAACTTCAATGACGGTGACGCAAAAGTTGGTGCTACCATCACCACTTACATGAATTCTTATGCCGATCCCCGTCGTGAGAAATACTTTACCGCAGGTTCAGACGGCGACTATCACGGTGTCCGCATGGGCGCAGTCGTAAACGAGGATTATCCCAAGTCTGCACTCTGGTCCCGCATCAACTGCAAGAACTCCGATCCTCTCATGATTATGTCAGGTGCAGAAAGCTTCTTCCTTCGCGCAGAGCATGCTCTCCGTCAGGGCGATGAGGCCACTGCAAAGGCCATGTATGAGACCGGCGTTCGCAAGAGCTTCGAAATCTGGGGCGCTTCAGGTGCTGATTCTTACCTTGCAGGTACAGCTTCCGTAGGCAGCTACACAGACCCTGTTACCGGCGGTAACAGCTACTCTACCAACCTTACAGAGGTTGCCGTATCATGGGACAGTCAGTCTGTATTTGAGGGTCACCTTGAGCAGATTATCACCCAGAAGTATATTGCTATGTTCCCTGAAGGAATGGAGGCATGGGCAGAGTTCCGTCGTACCGGATATCCCAAGGTTATCCCTACCCTTACCAACAACTCTTCAGGTCTTATCGATACCCAGATGCAGATTCGCCGCCTGGTTTATCCTACCTCCGAGTACACCGCCAACAACACTAACGTAAAAGCCGGTGTTGACAAACTGGTGGAAGAGGCTAAGGAAGCCGCTTCAGCTCCCGGAGACAACGGTGGAACCAAACTCTGGTGGGATCAGAAATAACCCTTAAAGTGCAATGGTTATGAAAAAGATATTATATTCAATAGTGTCATTGGGTATCGCCGCCATGGCTGTCGTTTCCTGCGACACCGACGCTGAGCCCAAGTATGTAGAGCGCACCTCCGGCATTGAAAAGGCCGAGGACTGGACTCTCTTCATCCAGGGAACCGGCACTGTGAACAAGATTCAGGACGCAGACTATTACAAGAACCTCCGCGAGTGGAAGAAGGCCGCCTTTGACCAGGATGGTATCACCACCAGGAGTATTTCCTACATCTTCTTTGCAGACTACGGTTCAATGGCTTTCCGCTTTGCAGACATCCCTGACTCCATCGACGTAATCAACCTTTGGGGCGGTGTTCCCAAATTCGGTTCCCTCGATTATCAGGAGCTCAAGGCTTGCCAGGAAGTCAAAGGTATGAAGGTGGTAGGTTGCCGCATCACCCGTATTCTTGAGAACGCCCGCTGGGGAATGGAAGCAGAGATTCCTTCCTTCATGAAGGGTTATGAGAATTACAAATATGAGCATCAGGGCGAGGTTGTCCTTGGCAAGATTTCCGCCCAGGAACTTGAGTCTGCTGCTCTTGATGCAGGAAACGCCGCCCTTCGCGCCGATATGGCCGCCAACCCCGGCGCCGGTGCTACAACTGACCAGGAGTGGCCTGAGTGGTGCGTTTACGCATCCCAGCTCCTTCTTGACGAGATTGAGAAATATGGCCTCGACGGCTATGATCTTGACTACGAGCCGGAAGGAGACCCTCTCAGTGGTACCTGCTTCAACACAATGGTAGCTTACCTGTCACAGTATATCGGTCCCAAGTCCGGTAAAGAGGGCAGCCTCCTTATCATCGACCGTAACTCCGGTGCAGGCGATGCTTCCCTTGCCAAGTTCTGCAACTTCTGGATTTATCAGAAGTACGGCAGCCTTGGTGGTGCAAGCCCTGCTACACAGGGAGACTTCGGCAGCAACCTTGACCGTGAAGCCGGTTGGGTTCCCGCCCAGATTATCACAACAGAGAACGTAGGTGATACCTACAGCGAGGGTTGCCACAACCTTGAGCAGATGGCTGGCTTCCAGCCTTCTACCGTCGGCCAGAAATACGGCCACAAGGGTGGTTTCGCTTCCTTCCACGGTCAGAGGGACTGGCGTCTTGAGGCCGAGGGTGCAGAGAAAGGCAAAACCATGCGGTATCAGCATCACATCATGGGTATTCGCGCCCAGTCAAAGGTAGAATACTATTCAGGTGAATAATAGGAAATGACGAGTATGAAAAAGATATTTTTTGCGCTTGGTGCGCTCGCTCTCATGATTTCATGTCAGAAGAGTGTTCTTGACTCGGAAGGTCTCTATGACGACGGCGTTGTAATGTTCCAGACCTCTGGCCAGGAAATCTCCGCCTTCCTTGAGGAGTCCGGTCCCGTTACATTCAATATCTCTTCTTCCGTTAAGGTAGAGAAGGATGTAACCGTCTTCTTCGAGCCCGTCCGCGATTCGCTGGTGCTCGGTGAGTTCAACAAGACCAACGGTACAAACTATTGGTTCCTTCCCGCAGAGAATTGCACTATCTCACAGAAGCAGACTGTCATCAAGGCCGGTGAGGCCGTTTCACAGCCTGTTACCGTTGACGTAAACATCGACGGCTTCCGCAATGGTGTTATCTACTGCCTTCCTTTCAAGATTACCGGCACCAATTCAGGTATGTCATCCATCCCTGGAGAGGAGTATGCCTTCCTTGTAATCCGCGGTTATGTTTATGCATCTGCAGCCAACCTCCCCGGAGGCTCATACTTCGAGATGCCTACAACGGTTTCCGACCCGGCCCTCTCACTTGAGGTCTGCACAATGGAAATCCGCGTAAAGGCAAATGCCTGGGCTACAGCAAACCCGTTCATCTCTTCACTTATCGGTGTAGAGGAGAACTTCCTCCTCCGCTTCGGCGATATCTCCTGCGATCCTAACCAGCTCCAGCTTGCCGGCCAGGGTGTTTCCATCACCTCAAAGGCTCACTTCGAGACTGGTAAATGGTATCACATCGCCGTTGTTGCCGATGGTGTAAAGCAGACCTGCGACCTTTATATCAATGGTGAGCTGGACAGCTCTACACCTATGGGTGGAAAGGGTATCAACCTTGGAAAGGTATATAACTCCAAGTTCGCTATCGGTATGTCAGAGAAGGGCCGTTATCTCAACGGTCAGGTAAGCGAAGCCCGCGTTTGGGGTCGTCTTCTCTCTGCTACTGAACTTATCAATGGCCAGTGCTCTATCGCCGACCCTGTAAAGGAGGCAAGGGAGAACAAACTCCTGGGCTACTGGAAACTTGATGCAACCAACCGTGGAAAAGACCTCACCGGAAACGGTTACGATGGTGTTCCTCATGGTAGTGTAACTTATACCGAAGCTAACATTCGTTGTCCCGAATAATGGAAAAGTCCCGGAAAATCCTTTTCGCTTTGATGCTCCTTGCCATCGGCTTCGTTGCCGGTGCACAGGGTGCGTCCAAGGCCCTGCTGCGGTTCGATGAGCCGGAGCAGAAGGTGGATTCGGTACGCTTTGACGGCGGGGACATCACACTTGTTTACCACTTCCAGAATGTCTCAGGACGCGATGTTTCCGTCCTTGAAGTACATTCCACCTGCGGCTGCTTCACCGGAAAGGTGAAAAAAGTCGCCCTCAAGCCGGGAGAGCGCTCTGAGCTCGTTGCGGTTTTCGCACCCCACTCGCTCTACGGCCCTCAGAACCGTCACCTTACAATTGTGGCATCGGACGGTAATGAGACCATCATGAATTCAGTCGGAGTCAGGGGCTATGTGGTCCGCGACCTTTCAGAAGGCCAGATCAGGTATGCCGAAGACTTGGGACTCGGTCTCAGGACCGATACCACTGTCAATTCGTTCCATAAAGACAGTTTCGGGGACTATGTGTTTTCGATTCCTCTTTACAACGACACTGACTCTCCTGTTTCACTGGTGGTCAAGCCTTCTTCATGGAGGGTTTTCCCCCGGTATCCCGCCACAATTCCGGCCCGCACCCGTGTGGACCTGAAGGGACAGTACAACAGCTGGCTCAAGAAGTCCGGCTCAGAGGCAGGGGTGGAACTTTCGCTGGAAGTGAATGGGGTCATGGTGACTCCGCTTAAAATCGTTGGGACAATAAAATAGAACAATGTTTCGTATGAAAAAGATATTTTCAATTTTCGCCATGGCTTCCATGGCACTCATGACCGCCATTTCCTGCGGAAAGGAAGATGACAAGAACGCCCTTCCTCTTCCGGATGAAAATGCAGAGGTTATCGAAACCCTTCAGGGCCTGGAGGTCTCGCCCAGAAGTACCTATATGGTAATCGGCGACACCTATCAGCTTGAAGCTGTTTTCTCTCCGGAGAACGTAGGTGAGCTTAAGGTCTCCTGGTCTTCAGAGACTCCTGAGATTGCTTCAGTAGATGCTAACGGTACTGTTACAGCCCTCGCAAAGGGTCTTGCCCGCATTACTGCTACCGCAGAGGGCAAGTCTGCTACAGCTATAGTCAATGTTCTTGGCGAGCGTGTTCCTGCTACAGGCATCGTTCTTAACAAGACAGAGGTCAGCACCCTGGTTGGCCGTTATTCAAAGATCAAGGCCAGCCTTGAGCCTGAGAATACTACCGACAAGATTGCCATTGAATGGTCTACTTCAAATGCACAGATTGCTTCTGTAGAGTCCGGTGTTGTCATTGCCCTTGCCATGGGTGAGGCTACAATTACCGCAAAGCAGGGTGACATCACTGCAACTTGCAAGGTTACCATTTCTGACAAGATTAAACTCCAGGACCGTTCATCTGCATGGACAATGACAGACACTCCCAAGTGGGATAAGAACTGGAACGGCCAGATTACTGGTTCCCATGTTGATGTGGCCCTTGCCGGTTGCGATGCAGAGTATCATTACTTCCAGATCGTTTCCAAGGAAAAGGGTGTAGACATCGAGTCTGTAGCCAATGACCTGTACATGCAGGTAGAGGAGAGAAAGGATGCAGGCCAGAGCCCTGCCAACCTGTTCTCCAAGGGGGAGACCCAGACATTGGCTTACAAAGACCTTGGCGAAGCCATCGCTTATGTACTTGGCTTTGACGAGGAGTTTGAATTCACCGGTGAGTATGCTACCTACGAGTTCGAGGCCAAGACACCCGATCCGGTTCATGCAACCGGTATCCAGTTCACCCAGGGCTGGAACAACACTCCTATTACTTCCATTGAACTTCGTGAGGGTAAGACCCTGAACTACTTCGGTGCAGTACTCCTCCCTGAAGACTGCACAGATACTGGCTCCATCACATTCAGTTCTACAGACGAGTCTGTTGTTACTCTTCGTCTATATTACAGCAATTACTACACTGTTGTTGCCGGAGCTCCTGGCGAGGCTGACATTGTTGCTAAGTTCAACGACCTTGAGGAGTCTATCCATGTAACTGTCACCGGTAGTTCCATTGTCTGGACAGACCGCACAGCAGAGTGGGCAGGTCACTTCGGAATTGGTAAACTCTATAATTACTACGATGTATTCGGATTTACCCTTGACGAATGCTCTTCTCCTGAACACTTCATTTCAGTAGTAAAGGCAAGTGATGCCGGCAGTGATCCTTTGAACAATTACAAGACTATCGCTTCCCAGAATGCTGACTACCTCAGCTGGTATGCTTCATCCGACCTTCCGGACTTCAGCGGAAGTTATGGAGACACAGATGATACAATCGAGCGTTATGCTTATGTATTCGGTGTCAATAATGGCGACTACGATGGCAGCTATGCTATCTTCCATTATGTTCCCGGTGGCGGCGGCACTGTAAATGTTACAGGTATTGAGCTTGACAAGACTTCTGCAAGCATAGTAGAAGGCCAGACCCTTACTCTTACTGCAAGTCTTCTTCCTGCCAACCAAACAGAGAATCCCACCATTGAGTGGAGCACTGACAATGCATCTGTTGCTACCGTTGCCGGTGGCGTTGTAACCGCAGTTGCAGAGGGTACAGCTACAATCACCGCTTCTGCAGCCGGCTTTACCGCTACCTGCGATGTTACTGTAACAAAAGCTACTGCTGGCAGCGGATCACGTGTTGTGTTCGATACCAATGGCCAGTATATTCCTGTTACCTGGAGCAGCTACGACGCAGATCAGGATAATATCACCCTTGAAGGCTGGTTCTATCCTACAAATCTCGGCGGCTCTTCAGACGAGGCCCTTCACTGCCTCTTCGGAACAGAGGGCTATTTCCTTCTCCGTTTCGAAAGCAACAAGCTTTGCCTTGTTTACGGTAGCGGCGAGAGCTACAGGAATGACAATAAGGAGTATTCTGAGGGTAAGATTACTGCATCCGGAACATATAATACAAATACATGGTACCATATTGCAGCTACTTACGCAAAGGGTGGCAGCATCAAACTTTACGTCGATGGTGAAGAAGTAGGCAGCGCAACCGCTCCGACTTCCCATGGCTATAACCTTAACGGCCCCAGTGCCCAGTATGAGATTCCTTTCAGCTTCTATATTGGCGCAGCTGCACAGCCTAAGCGTAAGTTCATTGGTTCAATGGCCTACTTGCGTGTTTGGGGTGAAGCCCGTTCCCAGCAGGAAATCAAAGACAACATGAAGGTTAAGAATCCTACTGACAACAACTACACCCTTCTTGCCAACTGGTACTTCGACGAAGGCTCAGGAAATACCATTAAGGATGCAACAGGTTACTATGATGTAACCTCCAACGGCACCCTCAAGTGGGAATCCGGCACTCTTCCTTTCTGATGAAGCGTTTTCTGTAAACACTTAACAGATAATTACTTAAATAAAAGCCTGGTTCGGAATTCCGGACCAGGCTTTTGCGTAAATTGTTGTAGATTAAACGTTTACGAAAAACGCTTTATTTGAGCCAGGCTTTGCGGGCGGAGGCAAGGGCCTCCCAATGCTCGGCTGTCATGCTGTCCGGGGTAAAGAGGCAGATTCCGGCGGCACCGTTCTCCATGGAGCCAAGGACAGCGGGCTCAACCTCAGAGGGGATGAGGCCGGAATTCTCAGGGTCTGCAAGGCCGGCCTTGTTCTGCCAGTCGCGGCAGATGAAAAGGCCGCTGTAAACCGGCTTGCCGGCTGCTGCGCGAACCTCCTCGCCGGTCAGGCGGGCAACCCATTTGGTATCGGTCAGGTAGAAGTCATTGTAGTTCATGGGGAAGAACTCGTCAACCTCCCATTTGTCCCACTCCTGGCGAACCATCTTGTAGGCGTAAGTATAGGGGCCCGGGAAAACATCGGCGCTCACTTTCTTGCCCTGGGCGTGAACGGCGGCTGTAATCTTGTTTACAAGGTTGGTAATAACGTCCTGACGGAACTGATTCCACTTGGCATCGTTGGAAGGGTTATTGAGTTTGCGGCCAACCTTAGCCTCAAAATCAGCCACACAGTCCTTGCAGTAGCAGTAATCGGCCGGAGCATAGTAGTTTGTCATGTCAAGACCGTATTTTGCCCAAAGGCCGCGGGCCAGAACTGCATCGGGATAGCGGATATAATCAAGCTGGACGTAATCTACATCGGGAATCTGTGCTATTTCTGTAAACTGCCCTACAAGCCAGTTAATTACTTCCGGATTATGAGGGTCAAGAGCCTTGTAGTAATCTACGTAAACAGGGTCTGTGTCCGCGCTCTTTCCAAGTGCATTCACGGCATACCATGAGTGGGGCAGGCCGGGCTGGAGCATGGTGGGAATCCAGGCGTGGTACACAAGGCCAAGCTCGTGTGCAACCTTTGCAGCCATGGCAATTTTCTCACGGTCGCGGATAGAAGAATTTACGCATACTCCGGTAACACCCTTGTCCTTAAGGTCCTGCATGTAAGCCTTAACCTCCTCGGGAGAGTCAGACTTAAGGGAGAACCATGCGTAAACGGGAACCTCCTTATGCTCCTTCGGAGCAACTTTGGGAAGGAGGGAACGGGTCGATGCCGGCAGGTAGAAAGTCCTGTTTTCCTCTATGTAAGGAACCACGGAGCCAAGGTCTTTGCGTTCTCCGTTAAGGAGCACGAAGCTGCGGTGTGAAGGAACTTCAAGGGTAACATCGCCGCATACAACTTTGAGGCAAGGGCCGTCGAAACCATCGACAATAGTGTAGTCATAATCCTTAAATACTTCATAATGAGGAGTGTACAGGCGCTGCGTCATATCCTCAAGAGTCTCTTTGAGACCAAGGACTTTACGCATGTACTGGTTAAGCTCTATGTTCTTGACAAGGCCGTGGGGAGTCTGGCCGTTAGGATTGTAGACAGCCAGGAAAACATCCTCACCGGTATGTCCGCCGGTAACCCAGCCGATGTGTGTATGCTTTGTGAGAATCTTGTTGATTTCGGCTCCAAGGTTAGGTGCAAGGTCAACGCTCATGTGGTCTGCCGCAGTCTTGAAGCGGTGTGCCTTGATGGCTGCAAGCTCTCGCTCGCTCAAATCCAGGCCTGTGTACTTCTTGAAGAGAGGAACGATGGAATCAGGTTCGCAGGCGCGGATAATCTTCTCAAGTCCGGCGCCGGAAGCCTTGTAATTCTTGAAGTTGATATACATTGAGTCAAGGCCCTTCTTGGAGTAGTTGCGATACCTGGCCTCACCCATCTGGATTCCGCCCGTTCCATGGTCCGGAACAACAACGATAGTTGTATTTCCGTCCTTCTTTGCGAAGTCAAGGGCGGCCTCGAAGGCGTTGTTGAACTCTATGAATTCAGTAATGGCACCGGCAGGGTCGTTGGCATGGGCGCCGAAGTCTACCTTGCTGCCTTCAATCATGAGGAAGAAGCCCTTCTTGTTCTTGGACAAGAGGTCAAGGGCTTTCTTTGTCATCTCTGTAAGGGAAGGCTCGTTGTCCTTGCGGTCAAGCTCATAATCCATGTGGGAATCATTGAAAAGAGCCCAGACCTTGCCTTCTTTATGATTGCGGAAACCCTCAATATCCTTGTCGTAATAGGTGATTCCCTGCTCCTCGAAAATCTTCTTTACGTCATCGTTGATGTACTTGGCACCGCCTGCAAACACCACGTCAAGGCCTTGGGAAGCCATCTGGCGGGTAATTGCGTACTCCTGGCTGCGCTCTACCGTATGGGAGGAAGTGGCAGCCGGGGTGGCATGGTGATGGTAGCAGGTAACAACTACGCCTGCGGATTTTCCCTGCTGGATTTTAGCTCCCTCAAGCAGGGTTGCCAGAGGCTGGAACTCACGGGACATGTCAATGGGAACAAGGTCCTGGGGCGGATTCGCATGGGGGTAAACTGAAATGTTACGGCCCTGCTGAAGCACACCTGTCATGTACTGTGACATTGAACCTGAAGACTCGGCAATAGGGGAGTCGGAGTTGAAAGTACGTACAAGACCGCAGATATAAGGGTCAATCTGAAGGGAACTCAGGTCTTCCTGAGGATTTACATACTGCTTGTACCAGCGTGCAAGCGAGAGAAGTCCGGTACAAGTACCGTCGGTAATCATTACGATAAGGTTCTTGGTAGGCTTAACTTCCGGAGTGCTGCCGCAATTGCGCACAGAGAAGAAAACCACCGCTGCAACCAATACCAGTGCTAAAAATTTTTTCATATAATGGTGGATTTATTGTTTCAGTGTTGTAAGTGAATCCAGGGCCGATATCGCCTTAAGGCGGACGGAGTCAAGAGCCGGCAGATTCTCTGCCTTTATAGGTTCTGCCGATGGCGATTCCATGGTGAGGGGGTTGATGGGGGAGCCATTCTTCCACACGCGGAAGTCAAGATGCGGCCCGGTGGCCGTTCCGGTCATGCCCACATAGCCAATCACGTCGCCCTGGCGGACCCTGTCGCCAACTTTGATATTGGCATACTTGGAAAGATGGAGATAAGCCGTAGTGTAGACGGAGTTATGGCGGATTTTGACGGTGTTGCCGCCTCCGCCGCCCCAGCCCTTGCTGATGACGGTTCCGTCGCCGATGCTCATGACAGGCGTACCCGTCGGGGCTGCATAATCCACCCCCGTATGGGCTCGAACGTCACCGTGAACGGGGTGCTTACGATGATATGTGAAGCCGGAACTGATGCGGGTGAACTTAAGAGGGGCCTTCAGGAAGGCCTTTTTCATGCTCTCTCCCTTCTCATTCCAGTAACAGTTTCCGCCGTCTCCCTGGTCAAACATCACAGCCTCAAGAGTCTTTCCGTCACGCTCAAAAACAGCATATGGAATCCCGGAAATGCCTATAACCTCTCCCTCGCACATATTCTGGTCATAAAGGACGCGGAAGCGGTCTCCCTTGCGAAGCCCGAAGAAGTCCACCGTCCAGGCGTAAATCTCCGAAAGCTCTGAAATCATAAGAGGGGAGACCCCGGCGGCAATCATGTCGTTCCACAAAGATGAATTTATGGTGACATCGGCCACCTTTCGCACAGTCTCAACAGGCCTTGCAACCTTGAATGCATACAGGCTGTCCGTGCAATGGAAAACTGTCATATTCACTTTGTCCTGATTGTACACAAGGTACTGGACGTGACGAACCTCGGCAGAATCGGCATTGAAATAAGCATTCCATGAATTGCCGGCCCGCAGCTTGCGGACGTCAAATACAGAGTCTGATGCCTGCACCAGATTGTAGGCCTCCTGGTTGGAAAGGCCAAGGCGCAGCAGCAGGGAAGTGAAATTCTCTCCGCTGCGGATGGTGCCGGAAATCATGTCAAAGGAATCAGTACAAAAGCCCAGAGGATACACTGTATCTCTGAGCTCTATTGTATCTTTCTGCCCCGCCGGCTCTCCGTCACCTGAGCATTTGCAACCCGGAAGAAGCTGCGCGGCCAGGATGGCTGCCACCAAGGCGAATATGTAACTGTTTCTGAGTAAAGACTTCATGCCAAATAGTACGGAAAAACCCAAGTTATTTAAATTTCCGTAAAATTAAGCAAAAAATCCGAATACCTAAAATGAAAATTTATAAGCTACGCCTATTGTTGTTGCAAAAGTCTGGTCGTAAGTCAGGGATTTAAGCTTTGTCCCGGCCTTGTTCGTGTCAATCTCCTTGCTGTAAATATAGTCTGCAAGAAGATAGAAATCAAGGGCATGCTGCTTTGAAAGTTTCCACTCTGCACCAAGGCCTCCGCGAATGCGGGTCAGGTAACAGTCATCGTACCCCTTGAACTCATAACTTGTGTATTCGGTCCCGTTCCATGTACCCTTGCATGCAGGGTCGTTAAGCTGAATCTTAAGCTCTGCAATGGCATAGGGAGAAACATTTGCGAATCCTTTGTACTGTGCTTTGAAACGGGTCTTGAGGGCAAGGGCGTTCGGCGTGCTCTGGAATTTGTTGAAGTCGCCGCCCCTGTGGGTCAGGAGAATACGCTCGCGAAGAGAGAATTTCCAGTCTCCTGAAGCAAGGGACTCGGTAAGGTCAAAATAACCCCTGTGGCGCGGGCTGAAAGAGCCTGATGAGCCTTTGTTTCCAATGTAAAGGTATCCAAGGCCTGCTTTGAGCCAGGGCGCAATCTTGTAGGAAAGGCCTGCTCCAAGCTGGTACCTGCCAACCTCTCCGAAATTGTCGGTAAAACGAACCTCTCCCTCCACGTCAAGGTGGAAGCCTTTGGAAATCTTCTTGTCTATCCCGGCTGAAAGACGGCCGCGAAAATCACTTTCCATATCATTCTTGGTCCCCTGGGCCAGTGCCGCAGGCATGAGTGCTGCCAGGACCAAAACAGTTGCAAATATCTTTTTCATAATCTGTAAATACTTACTGTTCAACGAAATCCTTTGCCCGGGTAAGGGTGTTGATGGTGTTGGTCTCACCCTTTCCCAAAGTATAGTAAACCTTAATGAAAGCAGCATCCTTGAGGAAGTCAACATGGCCAATCTCTACATTGTCTACCTTTATGCCGATTCTCTTTTCAAGGTCTGCGATAAGCTCCGCCCTTCTTTCCGGGACGATGAGCTCAATGCGGTCATACAGAACCAGTTTGGTGGATGTGTGCTTTATGAGCTTCTCGCTTTCCAGGAACATTATAAGAAGAACTACCAGCAGGTTTGAAAGGGCGGTGATAGCCACGGCGCCTACATTCAGTTCATAATGAGGGCTCATTGTTGTGGCCCCTGTTAGCTTGTAAATAGGCGCAAGACCGTTTACGGCTGCAAGGGCGATGATTACAAAAAGATAAGTCATCTCCCTGATGGGAACAGTTTCTGTACGATAGCGGATTACGCCAAAGATGGCGAAGAGGCCAAGGGTAAGGCCTACGCCCACCTCTACGCTGCCCATAATGTACAGCAGCATCAGCATCGCAGAAGAGAACACCATGAAGGTGAAGAAATAATCGCGCCTGCGGCTCTTTTTGTAATAGAAGCAGCGCACCAGCACCCAGCTTACCGCAAGGTTCAGGAAAAACCTGACAGCCAGCTCCGTAAGGCTCTGGGAGGTAGTCATCATGGCATCTGTGATGGTCTGGACATCAATTACATTGTCGTCCATCAGCGGATCGATGTTGCCAAAAGTTGAGGGATCAATATCTATCATATCACGTTAATTTTATTTCCTGTTATCTTTTCTATCCTCCTGACTTTCACCTTGAAACGTCCCGTTTTTGCCACGGGGTCAGTAAGCGTCAGGGCGATGCAATATTTGCTTACTCTTGCCGGCTTTACGCGGTGGTCCAGAAGGATGTTCTTCATCTGGCTGCCGGCCCTTCCATCCTGCTTCAGTTCGATGATGACAGCATTGTTAAGGGAAGCCCGCTTTCCTGTGCGAAAGTTAGTGAATTCCAGGCAGGTATCAATGGTAAGGCGCTCTGTTTTTGCGGGATTCACAAGGGTAATCCTCTTGAAAGCCGTTTCCAGGACCTTGTCAAGCGAGGATGCCGGAAACTCTGAATGGGAGTCCAGGAACTCCACCGCCTCCTGATCTCCGTGGAAGTCCAGGAGCTGTTCCTTAGGTATGTGGATACGCTTTTTCTTAGTCCTTCCCTTGTTGTTTTTCTTTTTGATTTCAAGGAAGGCGTCGCCCGAATTCACATACTCGCGCGTCCTTACTTTCTGGCGGACAAGACGGCGGTTGTGATGGTCGTAGAACATGTTAAGCCCGGCGGTATCGTAATAAATTGAGTCGTAGGGACTTATCCTCTCGCCCTCCGTCATGAGGACACGGTATCCGGCCTTGGCGGCATCGGCAAGAATAAGAAGAAGGGTAGACTCTTCCGTCAGGTATTTGCTGTCTATGCGGTTCATAAGCTTGATGGAGTCCATCTCTTCAAGGGAGATGGGCCCCAGAGCTTTAAGGGAGTCATCAAAAGAAATATGATTGAATCCTATCATAACTTTCTGATGGTGAAGTGTTTACCAGCGTCCGCCCGGGCCGCCACCGCCGCTGTAGGTGCTGAGCGATACGCTTGTTCCGCCTGAAATATTGGTGGATGCAAGGGAACCGTTGGAATAAGTTGTGCTGCCTACGGTTACGCCCTTGTAACCCTTGCTCAGAGAAGGAGCGCAGACTGCGAATGTGGACAGGCCTGAAGGAGCCTTGAATGCTGCTATGTATGAGCTGCCGTTATGCAGGGCGTTCCAGCTACCTGCGGTTGCGCTCATGGAGTAAACAGTGTTGGATGCGGAATATCCGCTCTCAAGCCCGCCGTAAGCAATTACTACTCCGCCAGTTATGTACAGCTTGTAACGCTCCTCTGTATTTGCATCCATGGCAAGTTCGGGAGAACCTTTTGTGGTAACGGCCAATACGTATCCACCGGAAATCTTCATGTCATGGTTGGCATCCATGCCGTCATTTGCGGTTGAGTGGGCATAGATGTAACCTCCTGTTACATCGAACTCTGCCTGGCTGTTGATGGCATCGTCACCGGAAGAATATACATAGGTGTCGCCGCCGGAAATTACAATATTGCCCTTGGCCTCAATGCCTTCGCTCTTTGAAGCTGATACGTTAACGGAGCCGCCTTTTATTAGAAGGTTGCCGGCATAGGCAGTTACTTTTGCACGGCTACCTGAACCGCTCTTTGTAACCCAGCCAATCTTCATGCCCTTAGCGGAAACATCGTTGGTCTCGCTGCCAGAAGTTGTAATGTTAAGGGTACCTCCGGAAATGTAACTGTCTTCTACTGTGTGACTTGTAGCGTCATAGTCATAGCTTCCGGCACGGATTCCCTTGCCGCCTGCTCCGGTATTCTTAATAGTAACCTTGCCGTCTGTCATGGCAAAGTAATTGTCTGCCTTGATGCCTGCCGAACCCTTGTATTCTTTTGCGTCTGAGTCATATGCAGTGCCTCCGGAAACAGTGATTGTACTGGTACCTCCTTCTACAAGCACATAATTGTCAGAGGCGATGCCTTTCTTCATGGCAGCCTTGGTTGTGATGTCAAGGGTGCCGTTTGATATCTGAACATAATCATTAGCCTTGACTCCGTGGCCTGCTGAGGTGCCTGTGGAAACGGTAACAGAAGGGCTTGACATGAACCTTACGTAGTCATCGGAGACGATGCCGGATTTACCCTGGGCGTTGTTTGCGGTGACTGAAAGGGAGCCGCTGCCGCTGAAAACAAGCTGTCCTTCTGAGAAGAATACACCCTTCATGTCCTCTGTGCCGGTTGTGGTGTAGGAAGCGGAAGAACCATCAGTCAGTTTGTTGGTACCATCGACATAAACGAAGGTGCGCTTGCCGCTCTGGTTGTTAATGGCCGCTCCGCTGGTGCAGGTAAGGTTCAGGCTGCTGAGCCAGATGGCCTGCTTCCTTGTGCTGCTAAGCTTGAAATAACCGTCGGAAGCCGTTCCTGTGAGCTTGTAGGCCACATTTTCAGAACCTGTGTAGTCGATGCTTACCTTGTTGCCGCTTACGGATACGGTGAAGTAGCTGGAGGCGCCGGAATATCCGCTTACGCTTGCTCCGCCGGAAGCAAAGGTCACTGTTACAAGCCTTGTGAAGGTGGTGTTGGAAATATCGTCATCGGAAGAAGTGTCTCCCGAAGATGGGAAGTTAGTCGTGACTGCGCCGTCGTCAGAATCGCTGGTTACGCTCAGGGTGTAATAAGCGCTGCCTGCAAAATAGGTGTCATCGGCTACTGAAGATGCCGTGATGTTGGTTGTTCCTGCGGCGACGATGGTTACGATGCCACCAGAAGACACTGTGGCAACGGAGGTGTTGCTTGAAGAGTAGGAAACTGCAACCCCGTGCGGGTTAGTAAGCACCGGCGATGTAAATGCACTGCCAAGCACGGCTGAATACGAAGCTGCCGGCCATGAAAGTTCCGGACTTACAAGCGTGCTACCCTGCTCCAGGACTGTGAGGGTGTATGAGACGCTTGCTGCCTCATATTTTGATGTTTCTGCCGATGCCGCCGTGATTACGGTTGTGCCTTGTCCCACAAGGGTGAGGGCTCCAGTGGATGAAATTGTTGCAACACCGGTGGAGGAGGATGTGTAGGATACCGTTACGCTGTAAGGATTTGTGAGCGTAGGGAATGTGTTGGTAGCTCCAATATAGGCTTCACAAGTTGACGCGGACCAGGAAAGGCCGGGAGCAGTAAGAGTGGTGGATGAACTTCCTGAACCACTTTCATCGGTAACGACATCCAAATCGTCACCGGAGCATCCTGCTGCCAGAAGGGCAAAAGGCAGGAGCCATAATAACATCCTTTTCATAACGCACTTTGGTTTAGGTGCCGCCCTTCACAGGGTGGCTGGTTAATACTTGACCGTTGGAATGTGCAACATCCATACCCAAAATTTTGGCAAAAATAAAATTTTCAATTAAAAAACTGATTTCTTCTGCGAAAATATTTCCTTCTTAGGCGCTATTTTTCTTAATTTTGCACAAAATAGCAACTTATGGATTCTTTAAGGAAAAAAGAGAATAAAGTATACCTGTTTATTTGGGTTTTTGTATTCGCATTTACCTTATTGCCAATACTTTACGCTATTATAATGGGGTATGATGACCTGACTGGTTTTCTTGACATCCACTGGCACTGGTTCTCCTTGATTCCTTTCGTACTCCTATTTTTAATCCATAATTACCTTATTCTTCCGCTTGTGGAAAGGCGTAAAAAATGGCCGTACATCTGCTCTACGGCTGCGCTCCTTATCGTTTTTGGTATTTACTGCCTCACAGCGGGTGATTTGGGTGAATCCCCTGCGGGACCGGAAGGCCCTGGAGGCCCTCCCGAGGACGGTATGAGGCCCATTCCGCCGGAGTGGCTCAGAATCCTCATCGGCATACTTATCATTGGAGTGAACATCGGTATCAGAAGTATTTTCAAATGGATAAGAAGTGAGCATACCATCAGGGAACTTCAGACAGAAAGCGTGAAAAAGCAGTTGGAATACCTCCAGTTCCAGATTAATCCGCATTTCTTCATGAATACCCTAAATAATATACATGCCCTGGTGGATATCGACCCTGAAAAGGCGAAGGAAAGCATTACAGAGTTTTCGCGTATGATGCGAACGCTTCTTTATGATACTGACAAGCCGACGATTCCTCTTGCAAAAGAGGTCTCCTTCCTTAAGAGTTACCTGTCCCTGATGAAGTTGCGGTATCCTGAAAGTGTGCGCATAAGCTATTCTGTTACAAGTGATTGCGATGGAGCTGAGGTGCCGGTCCTGGCAATGTCGTCCATCCTTGAAAATGCCTTCAAGCATGGTATCAGCTATGAAAAGGACTCTTTCGTAGAGCTGTCGGTTGACAGGAAGGACGGGCGGGTGATTCTTGGATGCAGGAACAGCCGCATCAGCTGGAAAGAGCATAATGCCGGCATTGGCAATGACAATCTTAAAAAAAGAATGGACCTTCTGTATGGAAAGGATTATTCGGTGAAGCTGACTGAAACGGACGATGTCTATGAAATCGTGCTCAGCTTCCCTGAAAAGCCATCGGCCCTTCAAACTATTACGGAGTTATGATTAAAGTAATTGCAATTGACGATGAACCTCTGGCTTTGCGCCAGTTGGAAATGTATATTGACAAATGCCCGGAGCTGACTCTTCTGGCATCGAGCCTAAGTGCAGGAAAAGTCAGGGATATCGCCCACGATGCTGACGCCTTGTTTATAGATATCAATATGCCCGATGTGTCCGGACTTGATTTCATCCGTTCTTTGCAGAATCCGCCAATCGTGGTCTTCACTACCGCGTATTCCCAGTATGCGGTTGAAGGCTTCAAAGTCGATGCTGCCGATTATCTTCTCAAGCCTTTCAGTTATGAAGAGTTCAAAGGGGCGGTTGCAAAGGTGAAGGCCCGGATGGAGTACCGTTCCCTGCTGGCAAGTAAGATTTCCGACCAGGTTATAACCCTTAAGGTCAATTACAAGACGAATGCTGTAAATGTCATGGATATTACAAGGATAGAGGGCATGAGGGAATATACCAAGATTTACCTTAAGAATGAGGAGTATCCGCTTGTCGTCCATTACAGCCTGCAATATTTCCAGGATACCCTTCCTGAGTCTCATTTTGTTCGTATTCACCGTTCCCATATTGTCGCTTCCCGCTTTGTGAAGGAGTATGGCTGCGGACAGGTGAAAATGGCCGATGGCACTGTTTTGAGCGTAGGAAAGTTGTATAAAGAATCTTTTGAACAAAAATATTTGGCAGTCTGAATATATTTTCCGTATATTTGCAGTCCCTATGAGGCTTTAGCTCAGTTGGTTTAGAGCGCTTGCTTGACAGGCAAGAGGTCGGCGGTTCAAATCCGCCAAGCCTCACGAACCCGCACCGTGAATTTACTTTCGGCTGCGGGTATATTTAACTAAATTCTTGAAATGGAAAAATTAAACAAACCTGCCATCCTGGTTGTTGACATGCTCAATGACTTCGTTACTGGCGCAATAGGTTGTGACAGGGCAAGGGAAATCGTTCCTGCAACCGCAAGACTTCTTGATGCTGCCCGCGAGGCCGGTGTTCCGGTTATTTACTGCAATGATGCCCATCTTCCCGGTATTGACCGTGAGCTTAAGATTTGGGGTGACCACGCCATCGTCGGCACTAAGGGTGCAGAGGTTATTCCTGAACTTACTCCCAAGGAGGGTGATTTCGTGATTCCCAAGCGCAGGTACAGCGGCTTCTTCCAGACAGATCTTGATATTCTTCTCAAGGAGCTTGGTGTCAAGACTGTTATCATCACCGGTCTGCACACCCATATGTGCTGCCGCCATACTTCTGCGGATGCTTACTGCCTTGGTTATGACGTAGTGTTTGCAAAAGAGGCTACCAACTCTTTCACAGAGCAGGATTACCTTTATGGTCTTGAGTACGCCAAGATGTGCTATGGCGCTCCGGCTTGCACTAACGAAGAGCTTATTGCTGCTTTTTAAGCTGTAATTCTTCAAAAAAATACCAGTTTTACTTCTGAAACCCATGCCACCCTCGGCAATGTAAGAGGGAGGGGCCCATCCGGCAGGATGGGAGTGGTCGGCAAAGCCGACGGTTTCAGAAGTGAAACTGGTATTTTTTTGACATTTGTTTTGAAAATGAAAAGATAATCGCTACCTTTATAGATTGAAGGAAAATTAACAAAAACCACACTATAATTGTATCGTATGAACGACAAATTGCAACAGCTGACAGACAAACTCTACAACGAAGGTCTGTCCAAGGGCAAGCAGGAAGGGGAAGCTATTCTTGCGGATGCGCGTAAAAAGGCAGAGGAAATCCTTTTGCAGGCTAACAAGCAGGCTGATGAAATAATCGGCAAGGCAAAGGCCGAAGCAGAGGACTATAGTCACAAGATAGAAAGCGATGTCAAGATGGCATCGGCCCAGAGCCTGCAGGCCACGAAAAAGGACATCGAGAATGTCCTCATCGGGAAGATTGCCGCAGAGCCGGTCAAGAAGAGCCTGGAAGACGGAGCCTTCCTTAAGGAGATTATAAAGGAAGTTGCCAAAAAGTTCAGCGTAGAGAATCCCTCAGACCTCGCCCTTGTCCTTCCGGAAAAGCTTCAGGGAGAGTTGGAACCTTTCGTCAGCGGAGAGCTCGCAAAGGCGCTTGGCAAAGAGGTGAAGGTTAGTTTCTCAAAGAAAATCGCAGGCGGCCTTACCATCGGCCCCGCAGACGGCAGCTATTTCGTTTCCCTGACGGATGAAACCTTCAGCGAACTTATTGGAGAATACCTGCGTCCCGCCACTAAGAAACTTCTCTTCGGCTAATGGGTAATTTTGAATATATTATAGCGTCGCTTCCGGTGTTCGAGCCGGACAAGGGCCCTTCCAAGGATACGGCAGAGCAAATCAAGGACTTTGTCCGCAGCCAGCTGGACGGGAAAGACCTTGCCCTTGTGGATTTCCTGGAGAGCGGCTGGGTAGAGGAAAACCTGGACAAGGAGTTCTACCTAAAGGCCATGGAGCACAAAAACCGCTTCATAAGGGAGTATTTCCTCTTTGACCTCCAGATGCGAAACGCCAAGGTCCGTCATCTCAACAAGGCCCTTGACAGGCCCAAGGACATGGATATCTTCCTTGTTCCGGAAGTAATTGACTTACAGGCCGATGCTGCCCTTGAGAAGATTTACGAAGATACGGACATCCTTGGAAAGGAGAGGGCGGCGGACCGCCTCCTCTGGGACAAGATAATGGAAATCACTACATTCAATTACTTTGATATCGACGCCGTCCTCGGCTTCCTTGCAAAACTGCATATCACTCAGCGGTGGATGCTTCTGGATGAGGAAACCGGGCGCAGCCTCTTCCGCACCCTGGTGCAGGAGGTGAAGGGTACGTTCAAAGGCGTGGAATATAACTCGAATCAATAAAAAAACAACATAATATGGCTAAGACAACAGGCACAGTAACCGGTATCGTATCCAACCTGGTCACCGTCCTCACAAGTGGTCCTGTAGCGGAAAATGAGCTTTGCTACATCTCCACAGGGGGGACCCGCCTTATGGCAGAGGTTATCAAGGTGAACGGCAAATTCGCCCAGGTGCAGGTGTTCGAGAGCACGCGTGGTCTCAAGAACGGAGACACCGTGGAATTCGAGGGAAAGATGCTGGAAATAACTTTGGGACCGGGACTTCTGAAAGGAGTTTACGACGGTCTCCAGAATGACCTTACATCAATGGAAGGCGTCTTCCTGAAGAGGGGAGAATACACAGAGCCTATCAACCGTGAAACCCTCTGGGACTTCGTCCCGCTTGCAAAAGCCGGTGACAAGGTGGTCGCCGCAGACTGGCTGGGAGAGGTTAAGGAAGGCTGGCTTCCTCATAAAATCATGGTCCCGTTCTCTTTCAAGGGAGAGTATACGGTTAAGAGCGTTGCCCCTGCCGGCAGCTATACCGTAGACAAGGAAATCGCCGTTCTTACCAATGAAGAAGGGGAGGATGTTCCCGTTACCATGACTCAGAAATGGCCCGTGAAGGTGGCTGTAAAGGCATATAAAGAGAAACCGCGTCCGGACCGCATCATGGAAACCGGAGTTCGCGTAATTGACTCTTTCAACCCTATCGCTGAAGGCGGAACAGGCTTCATCCCCGGACCTTTCGGTTGCGGTAAGACCGTGCTCCAGCATGCAATTGCAAAGCAAGGAGAGGCCGATGTCATCGTTATGGCAGCCTGCGGTGAGCGTGCAAATGAGGTTGTGGAGATTTTCACTGAGTTCCCTGAACTCATCGACCCTCACACCGGACGCCACCTTATGGAAAGGACTACCATTATCTGCAACACTTCCAACATGCCTGTTGCAGCGCGCGAGGCCTCCGTTTACACGGCCATGACCATTTGCGAATATTACAGGGCGATGGGGCTCCGTTGCCTCCTTCTTGCAGACTCCACTTCCCGCTGGGCACAGGCCCTCAGGGAGATGAGTAACCGTATGGAGGAACTTCCTGGTGCCGATGCCTTCCCTGTTGACTTGTCCGCTATTATTTCCAACTTCTACGCCCGTGCGGGCATGGTCATCCTGAATAACGGCCAGAGGGGAGCAGTAACCTTCATCGGTACGGTATCTCCTGCCGGCGGTAACCTCAAGGAGCCTGTGACTGAGTCTACAAAGAAGGCTGCCCGCTGCTTCTACGCCCTTGAACAGAACCGTGCAGACCAGAAACGCTATCCGGCTGTGAACCCCATCGACTCATATTCCAAATACCTGGAGTATCCTGAGATTGTCGATTACCTTGACAAGACCGTTGAGGAAGGCTGGGTGAAGCAGATTGGAAAGGCAAAGAATATCGTACGCCGCGGCCGTGAGGCCAATGACCAGATTAACATTCTGGGAGACGACGGCGTGCCTATGAGCTACCATGAGACGTTCTGGAAGAGCGAACTTATTGACTTCTGCTTCCTGCAGCAGGATGCGTTCGATGATATTGACGCACTCTGCCCTATAGAGCGTCAGAAATATATGCTTGACCTTATTCTTGACATTTGCGACAAACAATTCACTTTCAATGACTTTGAAGAGTGCCGCGACTGGTTCAAGAACCTGATTAACCTCCTGCGCCAGATGAATTACTCTCCCTGGAAGAGCGAGGCATTCAACTCTTATCGTGAACAAATTTCCAAACAGGTAGAAGAAAATGGCAAATAAGGCATATCAGAGAATTTACACCCAGCTTGAGGCTATTACCAAAGCTACTGTTTCGCTTAAGGCGAAGGGTGTTTCAAACGACGAGCTTGCCGTTGTGGAGGGCCGTCTGGCACAGGTTGTACGTACCAAGGGAGACATGGTTACCCTTCAGGTGTTCTCCGGAACGGAGGGTATCCCCACCAATGCAGAGGTTCGTTTCCTTGGCGCTCCTCCTACCCTTAAGGTGAGCGATCAGCTCAGCGGCCGTTTCTTTGACGCATACGGTAATCCTATTGACGGCGGTCCTGAGGTTGAGGGTGAGGAAAGGCAGATTGGCGGTCCTTCGGTGAATCCTTATAAGCGTCGCCAGCCGTCGCAACTCATTCCTACCGGCATCGCCGGCATCGACCTTAACAACACCATCGTCTCCGGTCAGAAGATTCCGTTCTTCGCAGACCCTGACCAGCCTTACAACCAGGTTATGGCCGATGTTGCCCTTCGTGCCGATGTGGATAAGATTATCCTTGGCGGAATGGGTCTTTCCAATGACGATTACCTTTTCTTCCGCCACAGCTTTGAGGCTGCTGGTGCGCTGGAGAAGATTATCTGCTTCGTGAATACGACCGAGGAGCCTCCGGTAGAGCGTCTGCTGATCCCGGACATGGCCCTTACCGCTGCGGAATATTTCGCCGCCGACAAGAATGAGAAGGTGCTCGTGCTGCTTACTGACATGACTCTTTATGCCGATGCTCTTTCAATTGTGTCTAACCGTATGGACCAGATTCCTTCCAAGGATTCCATGCCGGGTTCCCTGTATTCAGACCTTGCGAAGATTTATGAAAAGGCTGTGCAGCTGCCTACAGGCGGTTCCATCACCATCATCGCAGTGACAACTCTTAATGACGGCGATATCACCCATGCGATTCCGGATAACACCGGTTATATCACGGAGGGCCAGCTCTTCCTGCGTGCGGATTCTGATACCGGAAAGGTCATCATCGACCCGTTCCGCAGCCTGTCCCGTCTGAAGCAGCTTGTTCAGGGTAAGAAGACCCGTGAGGACCACAGCCAGGTGATGAATGCCGGTGTGCGTCTTTATGCCGATGCCCAGAATGCAAAGACAAAACTTGAGAATGGTTTTGATCTTTCTGACTACGACCACCGCTGCCTTGAGTATGCCAAGGAGTATGCTACCCGCCTGTTGTCGATTGACGTAAACATCAGCATCGACCAGATGCTTGATACGGCATGGGAGCTCTTCGGCAAATACTTCTCTAAGGCAGAAACCGGTATCCGTCAGGCACTTGCAGACAAATACTGGAAGAACTAATTATGGCTATTAAATTTCAATATAACAAGACATCGCTGAACAACCTGGGCAAGCAGCTGAAGGTTCGCCAGAACGCCCTCCCGACACTTCAGAACAAAGAGAGCGCCCTGCGGCTTGAAGTCCGCCGAGCCAAGGAATACGCAGAGAAACTTGTCTCGGACCTGGAGCAGAGCCTGAAGGATTATGACTATCTCTCTGCCCTGTGGAACGAGTTTGAACCTGGCCTTATTTCCATTAAGGATGTGGAACTGGTGACGGTTAAGGTGGCCGGTGTAAAGACGCCGGCGCTGAAGGACATCACTTATGAGATTGCTCCTTTCAACGCCTTTACCAAGCCGGCCTGGTTTGCCGACGGGGTTGCTATCCTGAAGAGCATTTCCAGGCTTGGAATAGAGTCTGAGGTTTACAAGGAGAAGAGCCGTATTCTTGAGTTTCAGCGAAAGAAGACTACCCAGAAGGTGAATCTGTATGAGAAGGTGCAGATTCCAGGGTACAAAGAGGCTATCCGCAAGATAAAGCGGTACATGGAGGATGAGGAAAACCTCTCTAAGGCCTCTTCCAAGATTGTCAAGAGCCGCCATGCTGCGGAGGAAGAAGAGGAGGATGCCGTATGATATCCAAGATGACAAAATATTCCTTCATCCTTCTTAGCGGGGATAAGGAACAGTTCCTTGAAAAACTCGGGGAACTTGGCCTGGTGGACATTGTCCGCTCCTCAAAGCCTGTGGACGAGCGTTCTGCGGAGCTTCTTTCCCGTGCGGAGCGCTTGCGCAAGGCTATTGATATCCTGGAAAAGACCGATGGCAAGGCAAGCGGCGCCATCGCGTCATCGACTCCGATGGAGGATGTGTATGAGGCTGCCGATGCCCTTGCTTCTGCCAAGGCGAATCTTGATAAGGCTGCCAGGGACTGCGAAAGGCTTCTTCCTTGGGGTGAATTCCAGCCTGACCAGATAAAGGACCTTGAGCGTCACGGTTGCAAGGTTCGTTTCTATGATGTGCCCAAGAAGCAGTTCAAGGCTTCGTGGGACGTCATCGTTCCTCTTACCGTTGTTTCTGACGATGGTTCCCGTGTGCGTTTTGTGACTGTATCCGACAGCCCCGAATACGAATTCCCTATAGAGGATATTCCGGCGCCGGAGATGAATGCGGCCAAGGCTAAGGAGGCTTTGGAGCTTGCAGAGTCAGAGGTTAAGGTTGCGCAGGAAAGGCTGCTTGGCCTTAAGGCTTGTCTTCCCGCCCTTGAATCGGCTTACAAGGCGGCCCTGGTGAAACTTGACAAGTATTTTGCTGCCGCTACTTCCGAGGCCGCGGCGGAGGAAACGCTTTGCGTTTATACCGGATTTGCTCCTTCAGAGCATGATTCGCAGTTGAAGCCGGCTTTTGAGGCTATGGATGACGTCTTCTTCATCAGTGAGGAGGCTACGGCTCAAGACAGGCCTCCTATCAGCCTGAAAAACAATAAGTTCACAAGGATGTTCAGGGTGCTTACTGATATGTACGGCCGTCCTGAATACGATGGGTTTGACCCTACGCCTTATATTGCGGTGTTCTTCATGCTGTTCTTTGCTTTCTGCATGGGAGACTGCGGTTACGGGCTTGTCCTGATTCTGCTTGGACTTGGGCTTGGAAAGTCAAAGGGTATGGCTTCCTTTGCGCCGCTTGTGACCACTCTTGGCGTTGCCACGGTTGTCATCGGCTTCCTGTTCCATACCTTCTTCTCCATGGATATTTCGGGCTGGGAGATGTTTGCTCCCATCAAGAGTGTTTTCCTTCCTTCCAAGATTGCCGGTTATGACGGTACGATGGTTCTGGCCCTTCTGGTTGGTGTTATCCACATTTGCCTTGCCATCATCGTCAAGACTGTATATGCCACAAAGAATCATGGTTTCCTTGGTTCTCTGGGGACATGGGGATGGACTCTCCTTATCGTAGGCGGCGTCATCGTTGGAGCTTTGTCTCTTGGCGGTGTGCTTGATGCTGCGGTTACCAAATGGGTTATCATAGTTATTGGCGTTCTGTCCGCCCTAGGTATATTCTTCCTTAATGACTTGCATCGTAATCCGCTTATTAATGTGGGCGCAGGTCTCTGGGAGACGTACAATACGGCGACGGGTTTGCTTGGAGATGTGCTCAGTTATCTTCGTCTTTATGCTCTTGGCCTGGCGGGTGCGATGCTTGGCTTTGCGTTCAATGATCTTGGTGCAAAGGTGCTTGGGGACGGAGCTATCCTTAACTGGGTGTTCTTCATTCTTATTGTGCTGATTGGCCATGTGCTTAATATGGCGATGGCTGTGCTTGGCGCTTTTGTTCACCCGCTGCGTCTGAACTTCCTGGAGTTCTTCAAGAATTCCGGTTACGAGGGTGGTGCGCGTATCTATGATCCTCTTAAAAATACAACTGAAACTACTATTGAATAATAATATAAACAAATAAAAATCAAAAAGTTATGACACTTGAAACAATTCTAGGTTATCTTGGCTTGGGCCTTGTTCTTTCACTTGCAGGAATCGGCAGTGCAATTGGTACAACCATCGCCGGCAGCGCTGCAGAGGGTGCACTTAAGGTTAAACCGGAAGGTTCCGGAAACTACATGGTGCTTTCTGCTCTTCCTGCAACACAGGGTATCTATGGCTTCGTGGCTTTCTTCATGATGCTTGGCAACGTAGAGGCTGCCGGTCTCAAGATTTTCGGAATCGGCCTTTGCGTTGGTCTTGTTTGTATGATTTCCGCTATCCGTCAGGGTAAGGTTTGCGCTAACGGTATCGTTGGAATCAGCCAGGGACACGACGTGTTTACCAACACCCTTATCTACGCCGCCCTTCCTGAGTTCTACGCCATCCTCGGCCTCGTCGGCGCCCTCATGATCTAACCGTTTTTCCAAAAACGAACTTATTTCTTTTTGAAAATAAAGGCATCTCAGTGTCGGCTGGGATGCCTTTAAAATTGCCCCACTCGTTACTCCACCCGTTACCCCGCCCGTTACTCCACCCGTTCCCCTCCCCACCGCCACTGTCATTCCGAGCGTAGTCGAAGAATCTCTCTCCGGACTGGATCCACGAAATGGCCGTCTTATGGGCTTTAAGCCCTTAAAAGACCGGGATAAAGCCCGCGGAAGCCTTAGGGTGGACGTTATACCCCCTTCTAAAACCCCTTAACGCCCATAATCACCACAAAACCGTCTTATTGGCAAAAGAAGATTCGTTCGCTTTTCCACCTCTGGCGCTAACAAGTAGCAACGGGCCGGTAGTCCTGGGCCCCTGTGTAGAGCCCGGGACTATCCGTGCCCGTAGCAGCCGCACTTAGTGGTTGTGCGGCTGCGGTGCCTGTCATGCAGTAGCTGCCGGAGGTCGCATATTCCGGCAGCGGCCATTCTACCAGTTCCAGGTGCAAAAAGGCCCTTCCTGCACCTGAAACCTTCTTTTTTCCACCTTTGCGGTGCAAAAAGGCCCTTCTTGCACCTGACACAGCTCTTACTGTCATTCCCAGCCCGACCGGGAATCTCCTTCCACTGTCATTTCGACCGAAGGCCGTCAGGCCGCAGCGGAGAAATCTCTTCCCCAGGTGCTTATACAGGTGTTTTGATTGGGACTGGTATAAGCAAAAATGGCTGTTTTTGCATATACAGGTGCCAGGATTTGTACCTGTATGAGCACCAAACATAAATTTGAATTTACGCGGGCTACGCTTTCTTTCCCTATATGATTGGTATTCAACTTCTTATGAAATAACGCCGTGGCCCGCGAACCAAAAAAAGGACGTGCGGGCCACGGTGTTCTTTAGCAAATACCTGCGAATCAATAACTTACCAAAACCATGCGTGGCCCGCACTACTCCGCTCTGCTGTATGTCGGGTGTCCGCACAACTTTGTACCGTTGTATGTCGGTGAAAGGGAAGAGGGGACCGGGACGACGGAAGAGTTCGGTGCCACACCGGTCGCTTGACGGCTAACTCCGCCCTTTTACGGACGTCCTTCGGCCGCCCGTAACGGTCGTCAAACACACGCCGTCATGCCGTCCACTCCGTGCTCCCAGACCCCATCGTCCAAGATGAGTGCAAGCACCATCTTGTCCTTCAGGTGCCCGTGCGCCTCCGTGTCCGCCACCGCTCCCTGCACGGTGCCATCGCACAACGCCGACTCTTCCTATTGCCCCTTGCCCCCTCTTCCCTTTCCCCGATTCATTTCATCATCAATGTTTCCTTTCACCAATGCGTGGCAGGTGGGATGGAACAGAGCCTACTAGTTATACTTTTGCGGCAATTTTTGAACAGGTGGGTCAAAAACAATCCCACCGGCATCATTATCGCAGGGCCCCCGCACCCTTCCGTCATTCCAGGCTCCGACCGGGAATCTACTTCCCCTCGTTCAAAGGCTGTGTGCATGGGAAACTTACGCTCCCATACACACAATCCTTTTCACTCCGCAATGCCCCCGCACCCTTCCTGTCATTTCGACCGAAGGCGCAGCCGTAGCGGAGAAATCTCCCTTCCCCGTCATTCCCGGTTCCCATCCCGTCATTCTGAACGAAGTGAAGAATCTCCTTTCACGACACAAAATGGCGTTTTACGGGCTTTAAGCCTTTAAAAAGGCCCGGATAACGCCCATGGAAGCCCTTATCGCGGGCTTTATACCCCTTCCAAAATACCCGTAACGCCCATAATCACCACAAAACCGGCCTACTGGCAATGAAGATTCATTCGCTTTTCCACCTCTGGCACAAACAAGTAGCAACGGACCGATATAATTATTTATAGGTATCTTCCAAATCGTTTTATAATAAATAGTCGGAATAATATATAGGGCGTATTTACACTAATTTTGCCCCGATGAAACGATTTGTAGCGATAATTCTCCTGACTTTTGTTGTTGCCCTTTCGGCATACGCTCAGAAGGGGAAAATAACAGTTCATATAAACGATCAGGAGAGTGGCGCCCCAATAGAAGGTGCACTTGTAAGTATAGACAACGGCAGTGCTTGGGCAGAGAGCGGAAAAAACGGGATCGCAACCATATACTGCCAGAAGGGAAGCCACGCTGTTGAAGTTTCCATGCTTGGGTATGTATCCCAAAAGAGCACTGCATCCGTGCCGGGAAGAGACACCCTTTACATAAAGCTCAGCGTAAACTCTCTTTACCTTGATGACGTTGTCGTCACTGCTACAAGAAGGAACAGCAGCGGCGATGGCACGGCAGTGTCGCACATCGGCAGGCAGGCCATTGACCATTTGCAGGCTGTAAGCCTCGCGGACGTTGTGCAACTCCTTCCGGGTGAAGTGGTTACTAATAATTCAACCTTAACTTCGGCCCAGAGGTTCATGTCAAGGACGCTGGACAGCTACGACAGCAACAACTCCTTCGGAGCGGCCGTTATTGTGGACGGCATCCCTATGTCTTCCAACACCGAAAGAGCCAATACCGGCGGAACCATGTCCAGTTCCGGCGCCGGGATTGATCTTAGGAATATAGGAACGGATAACGTAGAGTCCATAGAAATAATAAGGGGCATTCCTTCCGCACAGTACGGAGACCTGTCCAGCAGTATGATGAAGATTCAAAGCCGCAGTGGTATAAGTGACCTTACGGCATCGGTAAAAATATATCCCGGAATTTATCAGGCTTCTGCCGGAAAGGGCTTTAGGATAAATGACCGCAACAGTATCTCCGTGTCGTTCGACTGGGCAGACGGGAAGTCGGACCCTCGTTATACGACAGACACCTACAACCGCTCATCGTTTTCTGCTCTCTATGACCTGAACCTGAGCAGCACGGCAAAACTCAAGACAAAATTTGCCTTTATGCATGTCCGGGAATGGGAAGGCCCTGACCCATCTGAAATAATTAACGATACATGGTCCCGTACAAGGGAGAATTCCTTCTCTCTAAGCCATGGAGGAAGTTTCAGCCCCCAGGGCAAGGCTGTGTCGGCATTCGGGTATGACCTGTCGGCAAGTATAAAGTTTTCCGATTCCAGATCAAGGCTTCTGGTCCACGGCGGTTTACCTCTTATCAACTCCGGAACGGACGGCAGTTTCATGACAGAAATGCTTCCTCAGCAGTATTATGCATACGGTGGCAGTCAAAGCAGGCCGTTCTTTGCATACGGCAGAATATATGCAAGAAGTGCCGTAACTGTCGGAAGAGTAACCAACGATGTATCCGCCGGCATGGAAACCAGATATGAGGGCAATTACGGCAAAGGGTTCACGAATGACAATCCAAGTCTTCCTCTTTATCCGAGCAGTACAAGACCGAGGGCCTATGACAGTCTTCCTTTCATAGGTCAGGCGTCAGCCTATGTCGAGGACAATTTTAAGGTTACTTTTACCGACAAGGCTTGGCCATCACTTGGCGGGAGGCTTGGCATGAGGTTTACTGCCTTCCAGCCGTTCAGGCAGGAAAGGATTCATGCTGCCGACCCAAGGCTTACCTTTACTTTGGAAATAAGCAGACACCTGAGGCTGCGTGCCGGTTACGGCCATGCCTCCAAAATGCCTTCGCAGTCGATGATGTATCCGGACGTTACATACATCGACGTAATGAATATAAATGCTTACAAAGGAGACAGTTACCTTGGAATGTATACGACCAGGACGGTTGACCATCAGCCAAATGGACTGAAGGCAATGACAAGCAGGAAGAAAGAACTTGCTGTTGAGTATGAAACGCCTTTTGGACAAAACTTGTCCGTAACTGCGTACGTAGAAAAGAGCCCGAACGGCTTTTCGTCTGACAATAGTGAATGGGGATGCATGACATTCGACAGGTGGCTTGCTTCCGAGCTTGAGGCAGGGCATGACGGCAAACTGACTTTTGACCCGTCCAAACCGACCATGAGGGATACTCTTCTCTTTAACATTACCAGAAGCAAAAACTCAGACGTACACATCACCAAAGGAATTGAATTCGACTTCAATCTTGGAAAAATAAAGGCGACAGGCACGTCTTTCTTCCTCAGCGGAGCCTACCTTCGTACTGAATACTACAGCAGCAACGACATTTACGTTACACCACGGTCATCGTCCGAAACATATGCAAAAACTTACGTGGTTTATGAAGCCAAGGGACGCCAGAACGTAAAAAAACGTTTCGCTGGAACCCTTAGAATCGTTCAAGGGATACCTTCAATAGGTTTCGTCCTGAGCGCCTCTGTTCAGGGAGTATTCTACGACTACTCCTGGTATAAGAACGTGCTTGGGGCTCCGCTTGGCTACTTGTGCCCTGCCGCTGACGGGAAAGTTAAATACGTACGCTTTACTACGGAGGACATTGCAGGCGGGGGCTCTTTCAGGGGATATGACATCCAAGACCAGATATACAGTCGCAATGCATACTCCGATGTCCCGGAAAAATGGCCGCTCCTGTGGAGCGCGGCGCTAAGGGTATCCAAGACGGTGTCAAGGAATATGGATCTGTCGTTTCACATAAACAATCTGTTTTTCCACCAGCCGTGGCAGAAAAGTTCAGTGTCTACGAGCTATTCTGAAAGGAATTCGTCGCTTTTCTCCTACGGCCTTGAATTATCTGTACATTTTTAAAACTTAATAACTATATGAAACGTTTACTCTTATTTATCAGCGTTGCGCTGGCTGCAACAATGGCGCTTTCGTCATGCAATGACGACAAAAAAGAAATTACATCTATAGATGAACTCACGGTTACGGTTTACATGCCGTCCGACTTTCCTGCAAGCGCAAAATTCGCAGGTAACGTTACACTTGCTGACCGTAACAACACTTCTGTCAGAATCAGAGGAAAGGCAATCGACGGTTCTGTAGTCCTGAAGAATGTACCCTTCGGCGTATACGACGTATATGCAGACTGGGAACTTACAGCCGATGAATTTGCCGTAATTGCCCCCGACCTTGCAGCTGGCAATACCGTAGGTGCCTCACTGTCAGGTGTTTCAAAAATCGTAACTTTGGCAGAAGTTGCAGACGGGGAGTCCGTCATCAGCCTCTCACTTGAGTGGTCTGTTCCGAGCAGTCTCCTGTTCTCAAAGATTTACAACTTCGGCACGCTGAACAACGCAGGAAAGGCTTACAATATTGACAAATTCGTAGAAATCTTCAACAATACCGCTGAAGTACAGTATGTGGATGGCCTTTGCATAGGCGAGGCTTACGGCTCAGCACCTGTGGCCGGTTCCCTTCCCGGACTTGCAGACGCAGACGTGGTGTATATACAGAGAGTATCACGCTTCCCTGGCAGCGGTACAGACTATCCGGTTGAGCCTGGCAAGAGCATTGTAGTTGCCATGAATGCCAAGAATCACATTGACGCAGAAGTAGTAACTAATACAGTAGACCTTTCAGGTGCTGACTTTGAAGCTTACGACGTTGCGGGTGCGGTATCATTCTTCCCGGCTGACAACTCAGATGTTCCCAACCTTATTACTGATGTTTATGCCGCATCCTCAAGCATTGCCAAACTCTTTGTTTCCCAGGGCAACATACCCGTTCTCTTCAAGGCAACAGATGACGAAATCGCTGGTTTCCAGACTCTTACAGATCCGGCTTATGCGGCTTACCCCCAGTATGCACCAACTCTTCTGTGCCTTCCTGCCGAAAAAGTAATAGATGCAGTGGACCAGATGCGTACAGGCTTCGAGAGCCGTGGTGGAAAACATGTTCCAACATCTGTCGATGCCGGTTATGCCATGACCAACCAGAAAGCTGTAATGGTAAGAAAGATTAATTACGTTGCTGCTGACGGACGCCTTGTATTCAAGGATACCAACAACTCTACGAATGACTTCGTACAGCTTACCGCTGAGGATGGCAGCCATCTGAAAATCCGTGACTATTCAATGTCTGAGATTCAGCCCAAATAGTTAAATATTAATTACTTATGCACATGAAAAAACAATAGTTCGTTAATTTGTTCCCAGGCCTAAGCGGCTCTGGATGTAAATAAAACCAGTTCTTTGAAAAGTTTGTCAATAACTTGTGGGTTCGGTCGCAGACCGGACACGCAAATAAATCGCTCAAGCATGTAGGCGTT
>JAFUDQ010000011.1 GCA_017459075.1 Bacteroidales bacterium | reverse complement strand
TTTCGTATTTTATGATTATATTTGTAGGTAAATCAAATATGGATTATGAGGAGAAATATAGCAATACTATCTTTCATCGTGTCAATGGTTGTTTTTGCCTCTTGCGGAGGTAACGCCATCAGGCACAAGTTGGACGACATTGAATCTTATATTCAGGCGCGTCCGGACAGCGCCCTGGCGGCCATAAGGGCTATAGACACGAATGCGTTGAGTTCCCCATCCCTGAAGGCTCAGTATAAGGATAATGGAATTAGAGAGTGTAAAAACAGACTTGGATGAGCAATTAAAAGAAAGCAATAAAACACGTGAAGAGTTAGATCAAAGAGTAATTGAATTAAGGGAAAAATATTATCATCAGCACAAAGAGAAATTCAAATTGTTAGATGATTTGTGCACTGCGTATTATGTTGCAACTTATAAAGAGAAAAAGGATCGAATATATGAACAAGTAAAGGACGTCGTTTCACAATTATCGTCAGAAAATGGTCAAAATCTTGGAGTTGAAGATTTGGCGAATAATTATCTAGACAATATAATTATAAATCTTCGTAAAGACGTTCCAGGGCAAAAAGACAGTCAATACCAGTTGTTTGCGTATTTAGTCGTTGGAATTTCTCCAAAGTCAATATCAGCATTAATGAATACATCTGTTTCTGCGATATATACGAGAATTCATAGATTGAAGGAATCCATATTGGCAATTGAACCAAAAAACCAAGAGAGATATTTGCCTTTTCTTTAAAAATTTTTGAAATCGTAGCATTTGTGTAAGATTTTTTGTTTTATCAAAATATAAAACGCTGATATACAGAGAATTACAAAGGTGTGTTGTAAGACAGGTAGTCATGGTTATATGTAAAAAACTAACTAAATTTGAAACAAAATACATATAATTATGAAAAAGATAATCTTTGTTTTATTCTTTCTGTTTACGGTCGTTTCGCTTTCTGCTCAAGTCAATGAAGAGGCAAGCGAAATAGAATTCGTATTTGAAGAAGAGGAGGAAACAGGACCAACTTACCGTGCTCCTGCGGTTATTCCCATTTCAAGTTCGGGCCTCACCTATTTAGATATATATACGGAAGACTGGCATCATTACCGAGCGGTATTTATAGCGTAGTAGAGTCTTTTTTATGTAATTACGTATAATATTTCAATTATTCAAAGAGATGAGAACGATAAATACAATATTTTATCTATTTTTGTTTGTTGCTATATCATCTTGCTCAAAAAGTGAGTTGGTGTTTAATGATGACATTCAGACAAAGTCGGATGCATTATTAAAAGAAGCAAATACAGAAGCAATAGAATTTGCTTGTACTGAAGCTGATGTTAGAGAATTAATCTCAAGGATGAAGCGAGACAAAGAAATAAAAACAATAGATCCAATCTTGTTTGGAGGGGAAACATGCGCCTTTATTGTTAATTATAATGAAGGTTGGGAAATTTTCTCTGCAGATAAAAGATTGTCGCCTATCCTTGCCTATTCTAAGACGGGAAGCTTCAACGTAGAAAAAACATATAATCCTGGATTATTGCAGTGGATGGATGGTGTAAAGCAGCAAACATCCAAATTAAGGGCGGATCGGTCAATAAAAGCAAACAAGAACACAGAGATGTGGCTTGGAAAGACTCTGGCCTTGGTTAGTGAACCGCTTTTGGCGAAAGAAGCAAAGAGTAGGGACATAGAACCTTTATGGACAAAGGTAAAACTCTCAGATATCACAGTATATGAAGAAGGCTATTTGACTTATGGTCCATTGCTAAATACGGAGTGGGGACAGGACGAACCCTGGAATTTAACACTCCCGGTGAATAATTTTTATTCACTTCGCTTTAGACAAGGATGCTCACCGGTAGCTATTGGTCAGGTATTATATTATTTAAATAGTCAAACCGGAGCGCCATCAGGCCTTTTTCATACTATCACTATTGATAGTTGGCAGTCACATATACCTTTTACGGGAGAGCCTTATTATACCTTTAACATGTCAAAAAGCGACTTTAATACAAATTCTCCCAGATGGGCTCAAATGATACAGACACCGGACGATTATTCAGAATCAGATTCAACATCAGTTCAGGGGGCCCGTTATGTTTCAGACTTATTGATGGATATTGGAAATAGGGCCGGAACAACGTATTTAATGTGTCCAAGAGCAAGTGGGACAGAAAATTCCGGCGTTATTTCTTCCTTGAACTCATTTGGCTTTTCTGTTGATACATTATCATCATTTAATCCTTCTTATGTTCAATCAAATATCATTTCTGGGAAACCAGTTATAATGGGCGGTCGTGACACTAATTTTGGAAGACATATGTGGGTTGTAGACGGAATATCATATTCCAGGTATAAAACAACAACAAGATACAAATGGATTATGGGTTATTTGGAGGGAACCGTTCCCCATGGGATTTGCGCAACACAAGAAGAAGCAAAAGCTGCGGCGTGGGCCGCTGGGTATGATGGTCCTGAAGATGAAATGGTAACAGAAGAAGACACATATAGTGAACCGTATCCGTTATATCATATGAATTGGGGTTGGGATGGAGATCATAATGGGCTTTATGGTAATCTTGGAAGAATACCAGAAATGGGCGCTGTGTTCCAATACAATCAAATCATTTTTTATAATTTAACACAAAACTATGCACAGGTGGAGTAGTTGTTTTTCCGGCGTGTCAGTACTTTTAATGGGCATTTTGCTCATTATAAGCACTGCGTGCGTCAAAAACCTTAATTTAGAAAAAGGTAAAGAAAAAAAGGTTGTGGTAATAGGGGCGATACACTCCCTTATAAGGCCACATCGACCTGGAGGTGAGTTTTCCCCGAATACTGAATACTACTTAGCACCAAACCGTCAGCATATATATATTTATTATTCAAATGCCGAAGGTGACGAAAAGAGAATTCCGGAGGCGGATGTTAAATTATATGATGACAAGACAGGGGCCTTACTTGCTGTTTTTGATCGTGTATCAGATTATGAATGGCAGGCAGATTATTGCCCGGAGTCTATTGACAGCGAAACACAAAAAAAGTACGACCTGCACTACAGATTGGAAATAACCGGAATCCCCGGTAAAAAACTTATTTCGGCAGTATCTTCTTTTGAAAAAACAGTAAACATCGATTGTGAAATACAAATGCGGGATATACAAGTCCCGTTTGATACAGTTTTGGCTTTTCCTTATTATCAGACTCGTCCGATAGAAGGTCCGGCGTGGGTGACAATGGAGGCGAACGGTTGTAAACCAGAGTATCCAAATGAGCCGGAAATCAAGTTCTCCGTCAACAAGATAATATCGAATCTTGTTTACACAGACAGATTTAATTACAACGAGACTGAAAAATCATATTTGTATGCGATTAAATTAGGAGAGAAATTGCATGAAAAAGAATTTATCATTGTCGATGAACCAACTAGTGCTTTGAAGTATAATAGTCAAGGATATTGGACACGCGTTGTCCCGATTTTGAAATTTGTCTCCAAGGAGTATGACCAGTATTTAAAGACGTCAATTTCTTATGCTCTTCGCCATGGAGACAATGCAGACCCCTTACAGTATTTGTACGAAGATCAGGTTTACTCAAATATAAACGGAGGCATCGGATTCTTCGGAATAGAAGCACTTAATTGGTTATATAAATGGTAAACAAAACTAAAAATAACATATTACGCTTGATAGCCTTTCTGTCAGCAGCCATTTTGCTTGAAGTAAAAATGGCCGCGCAAGATACAACCTTGCGTGTAGAGAGGATAGACAGCTCTGTAATCAGTTCTTATTATACGCCTCCATCCACTGGAAACAAAAGCATTGTTACTCCGGAAATCAGCGGAAGGCTGGTATCAACTCTGGGCGTAAACGATATAGTAAAGACTATTTCTTTCAAGCCGGGAGTCTCTTTCGGAATGGAAGGCTCTTCTGCCAGTTATGTTCGTGGCTCCGGAACCGGCGGTAACAGGGTAGAATTGAATGGGGTCCCGCTTCACAGGTCAAGTCATTTGTTGGGATTGGTTTCTTCTTTCCCGTCGGAAATGATTTCCTCCATGAGTTTTTATACAGGAGGCATGAAGCCGTCGTCGGGCAACCAAACGTCTTCTTTTACGGAAATAACACTAAAATCAAATATAGCAGACAAAATTGGGGGCGCGCTTTCTGTTTCTCCCTTTATGGAAGAGGCGTTTTTAGAGGTGCCTGTCGGAAACACCTTTACAGCCAGGGCCTCATACCGCGTTTCTCCGGCGCTGAAAATTGCGAATAAGGCTATTACACATTATGCAGAAAGTGACAACAGCGTCAAGATAAGCGACATCGGCGGTAAATCATATGATGCAATGGCAAATGCGGTGTGGAAACCCGCAAGGTGGTTGTCCCTTGATGCAATGTATTTTAAAACCGAAGACGGGTTCGACTATACTTACCGCACCGGTGCAGAAAAGCTATCGTCAGACGAAAAGGCATATAAGGCGGGCCTTAAGATTAATGCCGGAAAATACGGAACGATAGAGTTCTCTGGCTATAAGACTGAATCATCCACGGGGCATAAAGAGTTTATATACAGGTCGGACGCCAGGTACGTTGGCCTTCTGAGGCATCTGGAAATAACCACTTCCGGAGCAGAGAAAGGAGTAAAACTTCAGTATCATCTTGACATAGGCAAATATGCCGCTGTGAATTTAGGTGCCAGCAAGACAAAGAATAAATCAGAGTACACCACTACCGCCCAGTTGAACGAAGAAAGCAGCCTGGACGGGAAAACAGATTATACTACTAAGTCGTGGTTCGCAGAGCTTGTCCTGCAAAAAGAGAATCTGATAGAAGCCAGGGCCTCTGTACGTCCTTCAAACTACAAAAACCTGATAGGAAAAGACACTGTCAAATTCAATAAAACGGATATTCATGCCCTGATTGATTTTTATTATTTCAAGAAACACGGAATAGAGGCGACATTTGACAGGGCTTTCCAGTTTTATCATGTTTTTGAGGGGCTGCCTTCCGGTTGGAGCCAGGATTTGATTACAGCCTGTGACTATGACTTTCCTGCTGAAATGATGAATCAGGCATATCTGGGCGTGTTTGGAGCAAGCCGCATTTTTGAAGACGCAGAGTTGAGTTATACCCTGGGTACATTCATGAGAAAAATGGAGGGGCTTGTAAGCTTCAAACATATATCTCATGCTTTTGGCGTCCATGATAATATAGACACAAAAGAACTGGTTGGCGGAGAGGGAAGCTCTAAGGGCATTGAACTATCGCTTATTCTAAAGTCACCAACTGTAAATGCCAATATCGCATATACTTACTCCAAGTCTAAACGGCAGTATGAAGAGCTGAATTTCGGCAAAGAATTCAATTTCCGTTTTGACAGGCCTCATATTCTGACGGCAACCGGGGACGTTCTTTTCTACAAGAAAAAAACAGGGCGTTCAAAGACTATTGAGCAGAGGTTAAGCTTGGCTTTTATTATAAGTTCGGGTCATCTTATGACGACCTCCCAAGGCGGGTATGATGTTCCGAACCCCGGAGACGAAACCGGAAACGGATTATTGCATTTGGAAGATATGAGCGAACTTAACAATTATCGCCTTCCGCTGTATTTCCGAACCGACGTCGGCTATTCGTTTACATATTCTTTCGGCAAGCAGGCTGTCAGCGCCACACTCTCTGTTTTCAATTTGTTTAACAAGCACAACGCTTATCAGTATTTTTATGAGGACGGGCAATGGAAACAACTTAGCATTCTTCCAATAATGCCAACTCTTCAGCTGACATGGCGTTTCTGATGCTAACATACAAGGGTTAATATTAGCGAATCAATGGTGTAAATCATTAAAATTCCGGGAATGTTTTTATTTCTCGGATTTTTTTATTTACTTTGCCACGTAATACGGAGAACCGTCTCCGCAAAAACTAGAAAAAGTGTATTATTAACATAAACTAAATTTTATTATTATGGCAAAGGAAGATGTTGTAAAACAGGTAAAAGCCATCATCGTTGACAAACTCGGTGTTGAGGAGTCAGAGGTTACCGAAAGCGCAAACTTCACCAATGATCTTGGTGCAGATTCTCTTGACACTGTAGAGCTTCTTATGGAGTTCGAGCGCGTGTTTGATATCAAGATTCCCGATGAGGACGCTTCCGGTATCAGCACTGTTGCAGATGCCATCAACTATGTAGAGGCTAAAGTTGCTGAGAAATAATATTTCGAAGTGCGATACAAATGGGGGCTGCTTTCTAGCGGCCCTTATTTTATTTGCTGGAATGCTTTTTGCTGTGAACAAGTAATTGGTGAAACGCAAACTTTCATATCTGCTTTTGGCCGTAACGGCCTTTTTGCTTTCTGTGCCGATGGAGGCCCAGATAAGCAACTTCCTGCCCTACGTGGTCCAGAACGGCGACACCATTTATTACGACAATATCAGGCCGTCTTACGTATATGTCGGCAAAAAGAAAGGAAAGCAGTGGAGAAAGTATTACAAACTCGTCCACAACTTCAGCAAAGTTTATCCTTACGCCCTTCTGGCCAAGGAAATAATGGAAGAAACAGACAGCACCTTTGAAGCTGACAATATGGGCCGCCGGGCAAAGCAAAAGCATGTTGACAAGTTGCAGAAGAAGCTTTTCAAGGCCTATGAGAAGCCGCTCCGGCGCCTTACCATAAGCCAGGGCCAACTGATGCTCCGGCTGATTGACCGTGAAACCGGGGAACCCCCATATGAACTAATCAAACAATACAAGAGCACCGTTGCCGCCGGATTCTGGCAGGGCGTAGGAAAACTCTTCGGGGCGGACCTCAAGAAAAAATACGATCCGGAAGGAATAGACAAGCAAACTGAAGAACTTGTCCAAATGTGGCATAGAGGGGAGTTTGAAGGCTTTTATTACTCCATATTCGGCAAGCTGCCGGACATTCCAAGGCTGGGGCTGAAGCACAGGTACGGAGAGCCTTCCATCCAGTCTTCCAGCAATATAAATTCCGCCCCGGACGGCAGGGTGGCGGAGTAGGGGCAGTGATAGTGCCCGAAGATGAAATAGTCTGTCTTCTGGCGGTCCGCCATTTCTGAAGCCCACTCATAAAGCGGCTCTTTTTCTCCTTTGAACACGTATTTGTGCCTTTTGGCAAGGCGGCTCCTGCGGGACCAGGCTTGGCCTATTCCAAAGGCAAGGCGCGGGTGAAGTGTGCTGAACAGAACTTGGAAGAAGCGTCCGTGGAAAATAGCCCTCATGAATTTATAGCCATACATTCCGCGTCCCAGGCCGTCTCCGTGGGACAGGCAGAAGGTCTTTCCTCCTATTTCGGTTATCAGCCAGCGGTCGCGAACCACCGTAATGCCAAGGCTCTCAAAATAATGGTAGGCCCAGATGTCGTGGTTACCCGGGAAGAAATACACCCGGACCCCTTTTTCAATAAGCTCCGTCAGGGCCGCAAACACTTTTACATAGCCTTTTGGCACCACGTGCTTGTATTCATACCAGAAATCCCAGATATCCCCAAGTAAATACAGGGCTTCCGTCCGTTCGGCAGGAATGGCCTTAAGGAAGGCCGTAAAACGGGCTTCCCGGGCGGCAGGGTCTGCTACATTCAGGCCAAGGTGAACGTCAGAGGCGAAGAAAGTCAGGGAACGGTCGGCCATACAGGGAGGCTATGTCAGGACAATGATTAGTATGGCTACGGCAAGGCAGTATACAGAGAACCAGCCAAGACGGGCCTTGCGAACCAGGGCAACCATCGCCTTGCAGGCGAAGAGGCCGGAAATGAAGGCGAAGATGAAGCCAAGCAGCAGGCAAAGCACGCCTACGCTTCCGGTTGACTCTGAATGCCCCGTTGCCGCCTTAAGTATGGTAAGGCCTTGTTCGCCGATGATGGGGATAAGCACCATCAGGAAGGAGAACTGGGCCATGACGTCCCTGCGGACACCGGTGATGAGTCCTGTTGCGATGGTGGTTCCGCTGCGTGAAACGCCCGGAGCTACGGCCAGTGCCTGGCCGATACCCACTATCAGAGCCTGCCACCATGTGATGCCATTGCGGGCCTTTTCTCCGGCGCGGGCCTTGAACACTTTGCCGGCAATGTCAGAGAACCACAGAAGAATCGCGGTAGCGATAAGGCCATAGGCAACATGTACAAGGTTTTCGCCAAACAGGGCCTCTACCTGGTCTTTGAAGGCAAAGCCTACAATCGCCACGGGAATCATGGAGACCAGCAGCTTAATCACATAGTCCGTCTCCTCATTATATTTGAACTTAAGAAGCCCAAGAAGAAGCTTGCGTATAGCGGCCCAGAAAACGATAAGGGTACTGAGCACCGTGGCAAAATGAACGGTAACGGTAAAATCCAGGAACCCTTCGGCATCGGCCCCAAGAATCTCTTTGAAAATCATCAGATGTCCGCTGCTGCTCACGGGAAGGAACTCTGTCAGCCCCTGGACAATGCCAAGGATTATAGCCTGCCACCAATCCATATCTTATTTCTCCTTTTTATTTTTGAATGAACCCATGATGGCGATGATTTCAATTGCTACGCCGCAGAGAATCACCAGCGGAGCGGCCACCGTACGCCGAAAATCAAACATCGACTCATTGAAAACGGCAGGGTCGTCACTACCGCCGCCTGCCATAAGGAAGTACCCCGCAATCATGACCAGCAGACCGACAATCAGCAGTCTGAGGCCCTTGGGAGTCATTGCAAAATTCTTATCCATAAATTAATAGTACAATTCAGATTTGTCCAGTGAAACGAGTTTGCCAACCAGGAAATAAGTGCTGACAACGCAAATCAGCAGTCCGGAGGCAATCACTATCCCCATTACTACAAGCAGCATGCCCGGAGTAAAGAGTTCAAAGAGCTGCGGCAGCTCCCGCTTCAGCACAAAGAGCAGCGCTACCAGCATAATTATTGCTATCAGGGCGGCGAATAGGCCCATGAAGGCTGATTTTACAAGGAACGGCTTGCGGATGAAACCCTTCGTTGCGCCAACCAGCTTCATCGTATGAACGGTAAAGCGCTTGTCGTACACATTCAGGCGGATTGTGTTGCCGATGAGGACGGAAGACACGAAGAGCAGCAGCACTATTGCAATCATCAGGAAGGCCGATATCCGTCCGAGGTTGGTATTAAGGGCGTCAATCAGCGTTTTCTGGAAGACAACCTCCTCTACCAGTTTTGATTTGCCGATGGCTTTGGTAACGACCTCCAGGCTGTCGGCTGTTACATACTCCGGCTTCAGGGTGATATCCACCGAAACCGGAACCGGCGAAGTTTCAAAAACTGAGAGGAAATCTTCTCCCAGCATCGCCTTCATCTCCTGTTCGCCCCTTTCCCTTGATATAAATTCCGATGTTGCCACGAATGGCATGGAATTCAGCTCCGGCTGGTGTTCAAGGGCCTGCTGCTCAGTTACTTCGGGCTTGTACATCACAGACATCCTCATGTTTTTCTTGAAGTAGTCCGACACGTTCTTGGAGTTAATCAGGAGCAGGGCGGCAATGCCAACCAGCAGCAGTACAAGACTGATGCTGACCAGGGATGAAAGGTAGGCGTTGGCCAGGCGGCGCCGCATTATTTTGTTCTCTTTATGAGCCATATCTTGCCAAATATCGGTCAAAGATAGCAAAACATTGCAGAATACGCCAAGTTTTTGGAAAGTAATTCAAAAAAAATCCGTACCTTTGTATAATAGAATTTGTTATTATGGGTGATTCTGCAAAAAGAGTCCTTTTCGTGAACTCGGAGATTTTCCCTTATCTTCCGGAGTCGCGTATGGCATTGATAGGCAGGTATCTGCCTCAGGGCGTTCAGGAACGGAAGAAAGAAATCCGCTCCTTCATGCCCCGCTGGGGATGTATCAACGAAAGAAAGAACCAGCTCCATGAGGTTATCCGCCTTTCAGGAATGAATATCATTGTGGGCGATGTTGACCGTCCTATCGTCATAAAGGTGGCAAGTATCTCTGCCGCCCGCCTTCAGGTGTATTTTATTGACAACGAGGATTTCTTCAAGCGCAAGCAGCTTTCTTACGATGAAAGCGGAAAGTTCTTTGAGGATAATGCGGAGCGGGCGATTTTCTTCGCACGCAGCGTGCTGGAGACCGTGAAGAAACTGCGCTGGGCCCCGGATGTCATCCATTGCCACGGCTGGATTTCACATCTGCTCCCGGCCTATCTGAAGAAGACTTATATCGATGATCCTATATTCTCCTCCAGCAAGATTGTACTGTCTTTGTACAATGAGATTGCCCAGGAGAGTTTCCCGCAGAATTTTGCAAAGGACGCAGTGTTCGGAAACCTTACTGAAAAGGATCTTCCGTTCCTTTCAAACGCGACTGGCATAGAACTTGCGAAAACAGGAATCCAGTACTCTGACGGAATAATCCTTGGTTCTGATTCCATCGACCCGAAAATCACGGATTATTGCAAGGAGCTTGGCCTGCCGGTGCTGCCTTTTGATGAGGCGAAGATTGAAAGCGGGGCATATATAGATGATTATAACAGTTTTTACGACCAATTGTAAAAAATGAAGCTTAAACTACTTGGCGGCTTTGTGGCGATGATGACCCTTGCGGCCTCCTGTGTTGATGTAAATGAAAGACTTGGAGAGGAGCTTATCCCCGACAACCAGAATTATACCTTCTATACAACCACCATTGATATAGACGACATGCGGATGGAGATGGCGGACAGCCTGTCCGGCTACAACCTCTACCGTATCACCTTCGGAGCCATCAGGGATGAAGGCGTCTTCGGCCTTACAAGAAGGACATCGGCCTTTTATATCGTTCCTGTGGCCGATACTCTTGATTACGGAAAGCCAGGCACGCAGAAGTTCAAAGCCTTCCATCTTGCCGCTCCTTATGACAGCGTTTCATGCCAGAAGCTCGATCAGGTCAACATCCTTCAGAACGTGAATGTATATGCGCTTGATAAGCCTATGAATCTGGCCCAGGGCGCTCCGGAGCTGGTTTATGACAAGACAAAGAGGATTACCCGCGGCGTCCCTGTATGCAACGGTCTTGACTCCCTTTCTCTTGATTTTACAGAAGATTTTGCAAAGAAATATCTTACAATCACCCAGGAAGAGCTTGATTCCCTGCCGCTTTACCTGAAGCGTTTCCCCGGCATCGTCATTTCTACTGATGACCCGGCAGGGGAGGGGGGCAGAATCAACATGTTCAAACTTCCTATCGCCGTTACTTCCGGAAGCATCACGGGAAGCTATGCCAACCTGAAGTTCTCCGCTGAATATGACGGAGAGGTAAAGGATACGTCTTTCGTATTCTATCTTGGCCCGGCAAGTAAATATGACATGGCTTCGGTTACATCTACCAGTATTTCTTCCTATCCGCAGATTGCTTACACTCTGTCTGAGCATTCAAGCAAGGATATGGCTGGCTCTGTGACCGATGTGGCTTATTTCGAGGGCGGGCGTGGTCTTAAGCCTGTTATCAAGGCCAAATCCATAAGGGACAAGCTCGCTGCGGAGATTACCCTTAACCATGGCAATCCCAAGACTGCTGTCATAAACAAGGCATACCTTGAACTGCCCTTCGAGTTTCCTGATGACTATGTGGACATGAGGTATTTCCCCACCACAATGAGTCCTACCACCAGGATTGTGGGCGATGACGGCACGGAGACTTTCGTAGGCATCACTGATGCCAGCATTTCAGATGAGGACCCCGGTAACATCAACCGTTCCCTTCTTAAGTATACTCCTTACGTTACCTATCATCTTCAGCAGATGCTGCGCCTGGAGGATGAATCCAAGATTGAGAATTACGATATATGGTTCCTGGCCATGGCTGATGAGACTATAACCAGTTCGTCATCGTCATCAAGCGACCTGTCGGAGTATTATCAGCAGATGGCGTATGCAAGCTACTATAATTCCATGTACGGTGGTTATGGCTACGGTTACGGAAGCGGTTACGGCTACAGCAGCTACTATAATAATTATTATAATTATATGATGATGGCTTCCATGATGAATTCGTCTTCTACGACGACGTCTACCCAGAGTGTCCTGGATGCAAACCGGTATTACTGCGGACGGCTCAATGGTCCGGCTGCTGCGCGCAGGCCGAAGCTGAAGGTTATTTATGCGGTTCCGCATGAGGAGTAGTTCAGAATGACAGAATCATAAAATAGAATGACATTTCGGTGTCATTCTTTTTTTGCCTGCCGGGGCCGGTTTGGTGCCGTGTCCAAAATTTACCAAAAAAGTTTTCAACAAATGTCGTAAGTTCCTGAAATTTTACAAGTTAGGTGTAAAAAATCGCTGTCGAAAAGTTGCAAAAAAAGTTGAAATATTATTTGTATTTCAAAATAATTTTGTAAATTTGCAGTCCTAAAAATTGAGGAGAACTCCGCCCAACCAGCTGATACTCAATAAGTTAGGACTATTTTAGGATAAAATTTATTAAAAAGTAATACAGCAATGTTACAACCTAAGAGAACAAAATTTAGAAGGGAACAGAAGGGCCGCATGAAAGGTATGGCTCAGAGAGGTAACCAGCTCGCGTTTGGTTCTTTCGGCATCAAGACCCTTGAAAATTGTTGGCTTACCGCTCAGCAGATTGAGGCTGCGCGTCAGGCTATCTCCCGTAGGATGAACCGTGAAGGTCAGATCTGGATCAGGGTGTTCCCTACCAAGCCTTTCACCAAGAAGCCTCTTTCAACCCGTATGGGTAAGGGTAAAGGTGATCCTCAGGGCTTTGTATGTCCTATCACTCCCGGTCGTATCCTCTTTGAGGCAGAAGGCGTATCTCTTGAGATCGCAAAAGAGGCAATGCGTCTTGCAGCCAATAAACTCCCCGTTGCCACCAAGTTCGTGGTTCGCAGAGATTATGTTGTTGAATAATTTAATGGTAGAGAAAGATGAAAATATCTGAAGTACGCGAGATGTCCGTTGCGGATCTTAAAGACCGCATTGCAGCAGAGAAGGCTAATCTTGAATCAATGAAGATCAATCACGCTATCTCTCCATTGGAGGACACATCAAAATTTAAGAAGACCAGAACCGACATCGCCAAGATGCTCACAGTTCTTGCCCAGAAAGAAAAACAGAACTAAATTGACGCCCTATGGAAAGAAATCTTCGTAAGGAAAGAATAGGTGTGGTTGTCAGCAATAAGATGGACAAGACCATCATCGTGGCTGTGAAGACCAAGGAAAAACACCCTATTTACGGTAAGTTCATGAATAAGACCACCAAGTTCGTTGCTCAGGACGAGAAGAATGAGTGCAGCGAGGGTGATACCGTACGCATTATGGAAACACGCCCCCTCAGCAAGACCAAGAGGTGGAGATTAGTAGAAATTGTAGAAAAAGTTAAATAACGATGATACAGCAGGAAACACGTTTACAGGTGGCAGACAACAGCGGTGCAAAAGAGGTTCTTTGCATCCGTGTCCTGGGTGGTACCCACCACCGTTATGCAACTGTCGGCGACCAGATCGTCGTTGCAGTCAAGAGTGCTATCCCCGGTGGCGATGCAAAGAAAGGCAGCGTAACCAAGGCTGTGGTAGTACGTACCAAGAAAGAAATCCGCAGGCCGGACGGTTCTTATATCCGTTTCGACGACAACGCATGTGTTCTTCTGAACAATGCTGGCGAGCTCCGTGGAACCCGTATCTTCGGACCCGTTGCAAGAGAGCTGCGTGACAAGTATATGAAGATTGTTTCACTGGCACCGGAGGTCCTTTAATTTATCAGAAGTATGAAAAAGTTCAACGTAAAGAAAGGCGACACCGTGTTTGTGAACGCTGGTAACGACAAGGGAAAGACTGGTAAGGTTCTTTCAGTTCTCAGGGATGAGGATCGCGTTATCGTTGAAGGTGTCAATATCGTAAGCAAACATACCAAGCCCAATGCAAAGGCTCCTCAGGGTGGCATTATTAAGCAGGAGGCTTCCATTCACATTTCAAACGTACAGCTTCTGGACCCTGTCAAGAACGTTCCTACCCGTGTAGGTCACAAGGTTGTTGACGGAAAGAAGATTCGCTACGCTAAAAAATCAGGTGAGGAGATCAAGTAATTATGGCAAAGAAGAAAGAAGCACCCGTAGAGGTTATAGCACTGCCCAAGGGGTATGTTCCTACTCTTAAGAAGGTTTACAAAGAGGAGATCGTTCCTGCTCTCATGAAGCAGTTCTCCTATACAACTGTAATGCAGGTTCCCAAGCTCGTTAAGATTACCATCAACGAGGGTGTGGGCGATGCAACACAGGACAAGAAGCTTGTTGAGGAAGCAGCTTCAGAGCTCGCACTCATCGCCGGCCAGAAGGCTGTCATCACTTCATCCAAGAAAGACGTTTCCAACTTCAAGCTCCGTAAAGGAATGCCTATCGGCACAAAGGTTACTCTTCGCAATGTGAAGATGTACGAGTTCCTTGAGAAGCTCATCCGTGTATCCCTCCCTCGTATCCGTGACTTCAACGGTATCGCAGAGAAGCTTGACGGTCGTGGAAACTACACTCTTGGCCTCAAAGAGCAGATTATTTTCCCTGAGATCGATATGGACAAGAACCCTAAGATCCACGGAATGGAAATCACTTTCGTAACAACAGCTAAGACCGATGAGGAAGCTCACGCTCTTCTCAAGGCATTCGGTCTGCCTTTCAAGAAACATAACAACTAAAAAGGTTAAGAAATGGCAAAGGAATCAATGAAAGCCCGCGAGGTTAAACGCGCGAAATTAGTTGCCAAATACGCAGAAAAGAGAAAGGCTCTGAAAGAGGCTGGTGATTGGGCAGCACTTGACAAGCTCCCTAAGAACTCCTCTTACATCCGTCTGCACAACCGTTGCTCCCTCACCGGTCGTCCGAAGGGTTACATGCGTGCATTCGGCCTCAGCCGTATCCAGTTCCGCGAGATGGCTGCAAACGGCCTGATCCCCGGCGTAAAGAAGGCTAGCTGGTAAAAACATGCCCGTGACGGGCAATACAATAATATTATTAACAATCGGATATCGGGCGGAAATCCGCCGGTCCACAAAAAGACAAAACAATGACTGATCCAATTGCAGATTATCTGACAAGAATCCGTAACGCTTACCGCGCAGGTAAGAAGGTCGTTGAGATCCCTTCATCAAAGCTGAAGGTTTCCATCACCAAGATTCTTATGGAGAAGGGTTACATCCTCAGCTACAAGGTGGTTGACGGACAGCCTTTCAACACAATCAAAATCGCTCTCAAGTATCATCCTCAGACCAAGGTTGCTGCCATCAAGGGTATCGACCGTATTTCAAAACCTGGTCTTAGGCAGTATGTTGATGTTGACAGCATGCCCCGCGTTCTCAACGGCTTGGGTGTTGCCATCCTCACAACTTCAAAGGGCGTCATCACTGACAAAGAGGCTCGCGAGCTTAACGTTGGCGGTGAGGTATTATGCTATGTCTATTAATTAAAACAGAAAGACAATGTCAAGAATAGGAAAATTGCCTGTAAGCCTTCCGGAGAAAGTGAGCGTTGAACTGCTCGCCGGAAACGTTGTTAAGGTTAAAGGCCCCCTTGGTGAGCTCTGCCAGAAGGTAGATCCGGATATCACCGTCACCATCGAGGACAATCAGATTAAGTTTACCCGTCCCACCGACCAGCCTCGTCATCGTTCAATGCACGGTCTCTATCGCGCACTTGTACACAACATGGTTGTTGGTGTTTCTACAGGTTTTGAGAAGAAACAGGAACTTGTAGGTGTAGGTTACCGTGTAGATGTTCAGGGCCAGCTCCTGACCTTCGCTCTCGGTTATTCCCATGACATCCAGCTTCTGCTTCCCGCAGAGGTTAAGGCAGAGGCCGCACAGGTCAAGAAGGGAGAGAACCCCGTTCTCATCCTCAGAAGCTATGACAAGCAGCTTCTTGGACAGGTAGCAGCCAAGATCCGTTCATTCCGCAAGCCTGAACCTTATAAGGGCAAGGGTATCAAGTTCGTCGGCGAGCAGCTTCGTCGCAAGGCCGGCAAATCAGCATCTGCTAAATAATTAGGAGGACAGAATTATGGCATTGAGTAAAATCGCAAGAAGAAAGAGAATACATTTCCGTATTCGCAAGCACGTCAACGGTACTGCTGAAAGGCCTAGACTCGTCGTCTTCAGAAGCAACAAGCAGATCTATGTGCAGGTTATAAATGACCTTGAGGGCCAGACTCTTGTAGCAGCAGCTTCAAATGACAAGGAGCTCGCAGCACAGTGCAAGGGCAAAGCCGGTAAGGAAGCCGCTGCCATCGTAGGCAAGGCTATCGCAGAGCGCGCTCTGGCAAAGGGTATCTCCGAGGTTTCTTTCGACCGTGGTGGATATCTCTATCATGGCAGAGTACAAAGTTTGGCAGACGCTGCCCGTGAAGGCGGCCTTAAATTCTAATCGGGACTACTATGGCAAATATGAATGTTAAAAGAGTAAAGACTTCAGATCTTGAACTTAAAGATCGTCTGGTCGCCATCAACAGGGTAACCAAGGTTACCAAGGGTGGTCGTCACTTCCGTTTCGCAGCCATCGTCGTTGTTGGTGATGAGAACGGTGTCGTAGGTTATGGTCTCGGAAAGGCCAACGAAGTTACCGCAGCTATCCAGAAGGGTGTTGAGGATGCAAAGAAGAACCTCGTTAAGGTTCCCGTCATCGGCAAGACTATTCCTCACGAGCAGACTGCAAAATTCGGTGGCGCAGAGGTATTCATGAAACCCGCCGCTCCCGGTACCGGTGTTAAGGCAGGTGGTGCAATGCGTGCCGTTTTCGAGTCCGTAGGTATTCAGAATGTGCTTGCAAAGAGCAAGGGTTCTTCCAACCCTCACAACCTTGTAAAGGCTACCGTAGAGGCTCTCACCCAGATGAGGGACGCTTACACCGTAGCAGGTCTCCGTGGTATTCCCATGACCAAAGTATTTAACGGATAAGGAGAAAGAGCTATGGCAAAATACAGAATTACACAGGTTATCAGCAAGAACGGTGAGACCAAGAGGCAGAAAGCCAACCTTCTCTCACTCGGTATTCACAGAATGCACCAGACCGTAGAGGTTGAAAAGACCCCTATTACCACAGGTATGCTGGAGAAGGTCCGTCATTTGGTGAAAGTTGAAGAAATCTAATTTGGGAGGATCTAGATATGAATTTGAACAACATCAAACCCAGCAAGGGTTCCACACACAACTCCAAGAGACTTGGTCGCGGACAGGGTTCCGGTAAAGGCGGCACTTCTACCCGTGGTACCAAAGGTGCTCAGGCACGTGCAGGATACGAGCATAAGATCGGCTTCGAAGGCGGTCAGATGCCTATCCAGAGGAGACTTCCTAAGTTCGGTTTCAAGAACCCTACCAGGGTAGAGTACAAAGCAGTCAACGTTGCAGACCTTCAGGCTCTTTATGAGGCTACAGGTATTGACAAGATTACCCTCGACGTTATCGTAGAGGCAGGTCTTGCTCCCGTAAAGGAACTTGTAAAAGTTCTTGGCAACGGTGAACTTACCGCTAAACTTGAAGTTTCCGCCGATGCTTTCTCCAAGTCAGCTATCTCTAAGATTGAGGCTGCCGGAGGCAAGGCAATCATAGTTGAAGAGTAACAGATGAAGAAGTTTATCGAAACAATTCAAAACATCTTCAAGATTGAGGAGTTGAAGAAGAGGATAGTTTATACTGTCCTCCTCATCCTCGTTTACCGAATCGGCTGCTTCATCGTGCTTCCGGGCATCGATGCTTCAAGTCTGGCCGAGTCCAGCCTCGCAAAGAACTCCCAGGAAGGTCTTGTCGGCCTCTTGAATATGTTCTCCGGCGGTGCTTTCGGTAACGCTTCAATCTTCGCCCTGGGTGTGATGCCTTACATCTCGGCGTCCATCGTAATCCAGCTCCTGGGCATGTTCGTACCTTACTTCCGCAAATTGCAGATGGAAGGTGAGAGCGGCCGCAGGAAGATTAATCAGCTTACCCGCTACCTGACTGTTGCAATCCTTGCAATCCAGGGCCCTGCCTACATGGCACAGGTTCACAGCCAGGTTGGAAGTAACGCTATTCTCGCAATCAACCAGCTCGGATGGTCTACATTTACCTTCAACCTTGTTTCCACCATCATCCTGATGGCAGGTTCAATGTTCGTAATGTGGCTCGGTGAGCGCATCACAGACCGCGGTATCGGTAATGGTATTTCACTTATCATTATGATTGGTATCGTTGCCCGTCTGCCTTTCGCTCTCTTCTCCGAGATTGCCACCAAGCTTACTGCAACCAACGGCGGACTTATCTTCGTTATCGTTGAGCTCGTAGTTCTCTTCTTCGTGTTCGTAGCGGCTATCGCCCTCGTCCAGGCTGTAAGAAGGGTTCCCGTGCAGTATGCAAGAAGGGTTATCGGCAACCGTCAGTACGGTGGTGTCCGCCAGTACATTCCCCTCAGAATCAATTCGGCCGGAGTTATGCCTATCATCTTCGCACAGGCTCTCATGCTCTTCCCGATTATCTTCTCCAAGTGGGATGCTACCCGCGGCCTTGCTGCTACCCTTGGCAACTATCAGGGCTTCTGGTATAACTTTATATTCGGACTCTTTGTCGTTATCTTCACTTATTTCTATACAGCTGTTACCGTAAATCCTACGATGATGGCAGAGGATATGAAGAAAAACGGCGGATTCATTCCTGGAGTAAAGCCCGGAAAGGCCACCAAGGATTATCTTGACAATATCATGTCAAGGGTAACCCTTCCCGGTTCAATTTTCCTGGCAATCATCGCTATTCTTCCTGCAATGGCTATGATTCTTGGTGTTACCAACCAGTTCGCAAGCTTCTACGGTGGTACTTCACTGCTGATTCTTGTAGGCGTTGTGCTTGACACCCTCCAGCAGATCGACAGTTACCTGACTATGCGTCATTACGACGGTCTTATGAAGACTGGTCGTCTGACCGGCAGGATGGGTATGTAATTTTGATGGTAGAAGGAAGATGGTAGCACCAAAGACAGAAGAAGCGATTGAACTCCTCCGTATTAACGGACAGCTGACCAGCAGAGCGTTGGCAGAAGTCGGTAAAGCGGTCGCCCCTGGTGTGACAACTATGCAGTTGAATAAGGTGGCCGAGACTTTTATCCGAGACAACGGTGCGGTTCCAAACTTCTTGGGTTACGATGGATATCCCGCAGCCATCTGTGCTTCTGTGAACGATGTAGTGGTACACGGTTTTCCGTCAGACTATGTTCTCCGTGAGGGAGATATCGTCTCAATAGATTTGGGTACCAAGTACAAAGGATATAATGGCGATTCAGCCTTCACCTTCCCCGTAGGGGAGGTGGACGCTGAGACGCTGAAACTCCTCTCAGTAACTAAGGCATCGTTGTACAAAGGTATAGAGAAGGCTGTCGCAGGAGCCCGTACCGGCGATATCGGACACGCGGTGCAATCGTATTCGGAGTCATTCGGTTTCGGAGTAGTACGTGAGCTGGAAGGCCACGGAATCGGCCGGGACATGCACGAGAACCCCGGGGTGCCTAATTACGGTCACCAGGGAAGGGGAACAAGGCTTTTGGAAGGAATGACTATATGCATAGAGCCTATGATCACGGCGGGAGACCGCCATGTGTACCTTGCAAAAAACGGTTGGGCGGTACACACAGTTGACCACAAGAAGGCTGCGCATTTCGAACTTACGGTTGTTGTCCGTAAAGGCCACGCGGAGCAGCTGTCGACCTTTGAATTCATTGAGAAGGAAGTTGGTATAAGTTTTTAAAGAGATATTTCAATGTCAAAACAAGCAGCAATCGAGCAGGACGGAGTAATCGTCGAAACGCTCCCTAACGCAATGTTTAAGGTGGAATTGGCGAACGGTCATGTCATACTCGCGCATATCTCCGGAAAGATGAGGCAGAATTTCATTCACATCCTCCTGGGAGACAAAGTTAAGGTTGAGATGTCGCCTTATGATTTGACCAAAGGTAGAATATCCTTCAGATACAAATAAATTATTTTGCAATATGAAAATTAAAACATCCATCAAAAAGCGCAGCGAAGATTGCAAGATCGTCCGTCGTAAAGGACATCTCTATGTAATCTGCAAGAAGAATCCCAAATTCAAAATGCGCCAGGGATAAAATTCAGTTGTATAACATTTAGAAAAGATAACAGATTATGGCAAGAATAGCCGGTGTTGATTTACCTAACAACAAAAGAGGAGAGATAGGTCTTACCTATATCTTCGGTATCGGTCGCTCTTCAGCAAGGAAGATCCTTGACGCATGTGGCATCGATTACGACACTAAGGTTAATCAGTGGGATGACGACCAGATCGCCAAGATCCGTGCAGAAATCAACGAGAACTACAAGATCGAGGGTGAGCTCCGTTCCACTGTTCAGATGAACATCAAACGATTGATGGACATTGGTTGCTATCGCGGTGTACGTCACCGTATCGGACTCCCTGTCCGTGGCCAGAGCACTAAGAACAACGCTCGTACACGTAAGGGTAGAAAGAAGACCGTTGCAAACAAGAAGAAAGCAACCAAATAATCCCAGATGAATTATGGCAAAGAAAACAACAACAACGAAAAAGAGAGTCGTTAAGGTTGAAGCTGTTGGTGAAGCTCATATTTCATCGACTTTCAACAACGTCATCGTTTCTCTCACCAATGGCGTGGGCCAGGTTATCAGCTGGTCTTCAGCCGGTAAGTGCGGTTTCCGCGGTTCCAAGAAAAATACTCCTTACGCTGCCCAGATGGCTGCAGAGGATGCTTCCAAGACCGCTTTCGACGCAGGTCTCCGCAAGGTTAAGTGCTATGTAAAGGGTCCTGGTGCAGGCCGTGAGTCAGCAATCAGAACTATCAACAACGCAGGTATCGAGGTTATCGAGATTATCGATGTTACCCCTATGCCTCACAATGGCTGCCGTCCTAAGGGTCGTCGTAAAGTTTAACCTATTAAAGCGTAGAATATTATGGCAAGATATACTGGTCCCAGTACTAAAATCGCCCGCAAATTCGGCGAGCCTATTTACGGCGCAGACAAATATTTCGAGAAGAGAAACTTTCCTCCGGGACAGCATGGTGCAGCTCGCAAGCGCGCTCGCAAGACCACTGACTACGGCGCACAGCTGAAGGAGAAGCAGAAAGTTAAATACATGTACGGTGTATTGGAGCGTCAGTTCCGCAACACTTACAACAAGGCTTCCCGCATGGCAGGACAGAAAGGTGAGAACCTTCTCTTCCTCCTTGAGTCTCGTCTTGACAACATCGTTTACCGTCTTGGTATCGCTCCCACAAGAGCAGCTGCCCGCCAGCTCGTTCTCCATCGCCACATCACCCTCAATGGTGCAATTTGCAACATTCCTTCCGCACAGGTTAAGGCCGGTGACGTTGTAGCAGTAAGAGAAAGGTCCAAGAGCCTCGAGGTTATCCAGAACAGCCTTGCTTCTGCAAGCAAGTATTCTTGGCTTGAGTTCGACAACAACACCCTTACAGGTAAGTTCCTTAATGTTCCTACCCGCGAGGAGATCCCTGAGAACATCAACGAGCAGCTGATTGTTGACCTCTACTCCAAGTAATAATTTAACACCTTAAAAAGAGATAATATGGCAATCTTAGCATTTCAAAAACCTGATAAGGTGATTATGCTCGAAGGTACCGAGACCGTCGGCCGCTTCGAATTCAGGCCACTTGAGCCCGGATACGGACAGACCATCGGTAACGCCCTCCGTCGCATCCTCCTGTCATCCCTGGAAGGTTTTGCTATCAGTTCGATTAAAATCAGCGGTGTGGATCAGGAATTCCAGACCATCCCTGGCGTAATCGAAGGTATGCAGGACATCATCCTTAACCTCAAGCAAGTGAGATTCAAGAGAATGGTAGAAGGCGTTGACTCTGAGGTTGCAAACATCACCGTAAGCGGCAAACAGGAGTTTACCGCAGAGGATATCTCCAAGGGATTGTCTTCTTTCAAGGTGCTGAATCCTGATCTTCACATTTGCTCTCTTGAGCCTTCTGTAAAGATTGAAATCACTCTTACCATCACCAAGGGGCGCGGTTTCGTGCCTGCTGATGAGGAGAGGGATACCAACAGTCCTATCGGAACTATTCCGGTGGATGCAATCTATACTCCTATCCGCAAGGTCAACTGGACTGTTGACAACTGGCGTGTAGAGCAGAAGACTGACTATGAGAAGCTGAATCTGGAGATTGTTACCGATGGTTCCATCTCTCCTGAGGCTGCACTTCAGGAGGCTGCTAGCATCCTTATCTATCACTTCCGTCTCTTCACCGATGACAACAAGCTCACTCTTGAGAGCACCGTTGAGGCAGAGAGCAAGGAACTTGATGAGGAATCGCTCCGCACCCGTCATCTCCTTCTTACCAAGCTTTCAGACATGGGTCTTTCTGTAAGGGCTTACAACTGCCTGAAGGCTGCCGATATCGACACATTCGCAGACCTTGTTTCCTATTCAAGGGCAGAGCTTATGAAGTTCCGCAACTTCGGTCGCAAGAGTCTCAATGAAATCGATATCATCGTAGAGAAGATGAAACTTTCCTTCGGTATGGATGTCAGAAAATATAATATTGAACCTAAGAAAAAGAACGTTTAGATATGAGGCACAATAAATCATTCAATCACCTTGGACGTCAGAGCGGTCATCGCAAGGCAATGCTTGCTAACATGGCTTCATCCCTCATTCTCCACAAGAGAATCGAGACCACAGTTGCCAAGGCTAAAGCTTTGAAGATGTACCTGGAACCCCTCGTAACCAAGTCAAAAGACGATTCTACACACTCTCGTCGTGTAGTTTTCAGCTATCTTAAGGACAAATACGCTGTTGCAGAGCTTTTCCGCACCATCGCTCCCAAGATTGCTGATCGTCCCGGTGGATATCTGAGGATTCTCCACACTGGTTTCCGTCAGGGTGACGGTTCAGAGATGGCTCTTGTAGAGTTTGTAGACTTCAACGAGGCTGCTCTCGCTTCTGCTCCTAAGAAGGAGGCCAAGAAGACCACCCGTCGTAGCCGCGCCAAGAAGGCAGAGGCTCCTGCAGAGGAAGCTCCCAAGGCAGAAGAATAGTACATCGCTATTTATGAAAAGTGCCGCCCTCCCAGGGTGGCACTTTTTTGTTACCATTCTATGTTGATGGTGCGGCCGTCGCGGGTTCGGAGGCCTTTGACTTGGCCGTGGGGCCATAGCGAGGAAAGAGAGGTGCCTTCCCCTGCTGAGTATTGCTGGAACAGTTCAAGGAGGCCGGCGGTGCCGCCGAAGTTGCCGTCAATCTGGAAGGGGGAGTGCGCGTCCATAAGATTAGGATAAGTGCCTCCGCCGCGACGGGCGTCTGGTCCGGAATACCCGTCCGGGCTCACGTACCGGAGCAACCTCCGGAACATCTTGTATGCGCTACCGGCATCCCCAAGACGGGCATAAAGGTTAATCCTCCAGCCACAACTCCAGCCAGTAGTCTCAAAACCCCTCTCAGACAGCGACTTCAAGGCAGCATCGGCCAAGGGGCCGGAAAGAATCTGATGCCCTGGATAAACGCCTATTAAATGGCTCTGATGGCGGTGGCGGGGGTCTGCATCAGCCCAGTCATGATACCACTCCTGCAAGCGGCCGTCGGCACCAATCTTATATGGAAGCAGTTTCTCCAACGCCTCCTGGGCCTTATGTATAAAACCATCAGCCCCAAAGTCGTCAAAACCCCATGAAAGCATCAGGGAGGACGCTTCAACGGCATCCGTCAGGCACTCGCGGATAATTGCAATATCGGCCGTAGAGCCATAGAGAGTCGCGCCCTGGAAGCCGTCAGGGGTAACATAAAGATTCTCAGGAGACGTTGAGGGAGAAGTAAGCAGCCATCCGTCCTTTTCTGTAAGCCAGTCAAGACAGAATCTGGCCGCTCCAAGAAGCACCGGGAAGTCCTTCCGAAGCCGCTCTTTATCCCGAGTATACAGCCAGTGCTCCCAAATATGGGTGCTTAGCCAAGCTCCACCCATGTTCCAGTTAGCCCAGCAAGGGTCTCCGCTGCCAAGGCCAACCGGGCAGGACATAGCCCATATATCCGTGTTATGTCCAAGGCACCAGCCCTGGGGAATACCATAAAAAGCATCAGCCGTATTGTAACCGGTAACGGAAACATTGTGAAGGAAGTCCAGAAGCGTCTCATGAAGTTCCCCAAGCCCTGAGGCCTCCGCCGGCCAATAGTTCTCTTCCAGGTTGATATTTGTGGTGTAATTGCAACTCCATGGCGGGTCAACAGACTCATTCCAAAGCCCCTGCAAATTAGCCGGAACCCCGCGCGTCCTGGAAGAAGAAATAAGCAAATACCGGCCATACTGGAAATACAAAGCCTCAAGCTCCGGGTTGGCCTCTTCCAAATCTGCATACCGCTTTAGCTGGACATCCGTAGGCAGGGCCTTGACAGAATCCGGAGTAGCCCCAAGATAAAGCTCAAAAGTATTGAAAAGCCTCTGATAATCCGCCACATGAGCCTTGTAAATATCTGACACAGAACTCTTTTGCACTTTGGCAGCATTGGCCGATGCAAGAGCCCGGTAATCCTTTCCCTCCTTCACAGGGCCATTGTCAAAGCCATTGAAACTTGTAGCATTCACAACTTTTATGGCCAGACGTTTGGCACCCCGGACCTTAAGCCGGCCCTCCGATGCCGTCACGGCTCCATCATCTGTGCACACGCTGACAACAGTCCGGAAATGGATGCCCCGCTCCGGGTCATAAAGAAACTGACCTTCTCCCTGCCGATAGTACCCCGGGTATGCATGCCAGGCCGTATATCCATCAGTTGTTATAATGCCGATGCTACCCTGAACAAGTGCCGATGCTTCCAGCACCTTCTGAGGGGTTTCAAAGCTTATGTCCATATCCATGGGACCTGCGGATTCATACGAAATTACAATCACGGAATCCGGCGCAGATGCGAAATAATCCGCCTTAAAAGGCTGGCCTCCACGGCTATAAGTAACTGAGGCTGTGGCGTTTGCAATGTCAAGCTGCCGCCTGTAGCCAGTCACGGCAGCATCGGCAATATGATTGATAAAAAGGTTGCCAAGTGGCTGATAGCTTTCGCTAAAATGCCCTTGCAGGCCCTTTTGCAGCTGCTCCGCAGTGCGGTAATCCACCCTGTCAAGGGCTTCGCGGACTTCCGCCAGCCTGCCGGCGACCGGAAGCCCTCTCCCGGCCAAGTCTATGTGCTCAGGCCCTTTATCCGGCTCACCAGTCCAAAGGGTAATGTCGTTCAGCGAGAGCTTCTCCAAAGAAGTGCCGCCGTAAACCATGGCCCCAAAGCGGCCGTTACCTATAGGCAAGGCCTCCTCAAAATACTCCGCCGGTGCATCGTAATGAAGCACCAGAACAGAAGAATTCCGGCCCTTGTCGCAGCTGGACAGAACCAGGATACAGGCAAGGACCGGAATTATTTTAACAAGCTTACGCATTCTCAGCTGCTTCTACAGCCTTGAAATAGCGGTAAGAGTTCACCTTAAGTTCGCCAACAGAAAGCTCGTCGCAGACGATTGTGCCGGCGGGGTGTCCCTGAAGGCCGCTGAGTGTGCAGTAATGAGACATCGGCCCCTCGATAGCATCTTTAAGAGCGCGGGCTTTCTTGCTTCCGAAGGCAAGGATTACAACCTCCTTGGATGAAAGAACGGTAGCAACGCCAACGGTAAGAGCCTGGCGGGGAACCTTGTTGAAGTCGCCGTCAAAGAAGCGGGCGTTAACCTCACGGGTGTCCTGGGTAAGGGTAACAACGCGGGTGCGTGATGCAAGTGAAGAGAAGGGCTCGTTGAATGCGATGTGTCCGTCTTCGCCTACGCCGCCAAGGAAAAGGTCAAAACCGCCTGCTGCGACGATGGCGTCTTCGTAAGCCTGGCACTCTGCAACCGGGTCTGCTGCGTTTCCGTTAAGAATATGGATATTCTCTGCTGGCTCGTCGATGTGGTCGAAAAGATATCTGTGCATGAAGGAGTGGTAGCTCTCCGGATGGGACTCCGGCAGGCCTACATACTCGTCCATATTGAAGGAGATGACATTTTTGAAGGAGACCTCACCGTCCTTTACCATGCGGATAAGTTCTGCATATGTCTGGATAGGGGTGGAGCCGGTGCAAAGACCAAGGACAAAGGGCTTGTCGCTGACTTTTGCCTTTGCGTTTATTTTTTCTGCGATATAATGAGCTGCCCAAAGGGAGCCTTCTACTGCGTTGTTTCTGATGATTACGTTCATTGTATTTATTATTTTAGATTCTTCACTTCGTTCAGAATGACATTGGTGTTCAGAATGACCGGTTAGCACAGTTTTAAGAATACTTCAATAGCCTGATATTCTGCCATTCCAAGCTCGTCGTACAGGCGGGCTGTATTCTGGGTACGGTCCTCTGCACGCTGCCAGAACTCGCGAGGGTCGTCGCCCGGGAACGGAACGATATCCTTCTGGGAAAGATGGCGGAAAATAGCGTGACGCTTCTTAACAAGCTCGCCGGGACTTAGCGGAACAGCCATGTCCACACGGCCAAGCTCCCATTCCATCCATGCGCCGCGGTACAGCCAGATATTGGTCTTGTCCAGCCAGTCCTGGCCCTCTGCCTTAAGCTGCTCAACAGCCTCCAGCGCGGCCTCTGTACAAACACGGTGGGTTCCGTGAGGGTCTGCAAGGTCTCCGGCCATGTAAATCTGGTCCGGCTTAACCTTCAGGATAAGGTCTTTGATAATGTCAACATCGGCCTGTGAACGAGGATTCTTCTTGATTCCGCCGCTCTCATAGAAAGGCAGGTTCAGGAAATGGGCGTTGGTGTTGTCGTTAAGTCCGAAGGAACGTACGGCGCCGCGGGCCTCGCTGCGGCGGATGGCTCCCTTTAGCTCCAGAAGGGCGCGGGGCTCCGGCTCGCCAGGAACCTTGCTGTCTACCAGAGTCTTGACCTCTTCAAACTTGTCGGCGAAGCCAAGCTGGAAGGCGCAGTCCATGTGCTGAAGAACAACATCGTCATGAACAGCCACGTTGCCGGAAGTCTCGTAAGCCACGTGGACATCATGTCCCTGTTCTACAAGACGGATGAAGGTTCCGCCCATTGAGATAACATCGTCATCCGGGTGAGGGGAGAAGATGAGCACCTTCTTGGGGAAGGGAGAACTCTTTACGGGGCGGGTAGAATCATCGGCATTGGGCTTGCCTCCGGGCCAGCCGGTAATTGTATGCTGAAGGTCGTTGAAAACGTCTATGTTAATCTTGTCAAACGGGCCGAATTTCTCCAGAAGCTCGCTAAGGAAATTCTCAAGATAATCATTCTGGGTAAGCTTGAGTATGGGTTTGTGAACCTCCTGGGCCAGCCATACGACGGCTTTGCGGATGAATTTGGGAGTCCATTCGCAAGGGCCAACAGTCCAAGGGCATACAACCCTTGCCAGCAGGCTTGCGGCAGTCTCATCCACATAAAGGGTGATATTGCGGTGCTTTTGCAGATATGTTGCCGGATATGCGGGGTCTATGCCACCTTCTGAAACAGCTTTCACAGCCTCTGCCTTTGCTTCACCCCATGACATCAGCACAATCTCCTTTGCACTCATTATTGTATCTATGCCGATGGTGATTGCATGCTCCGGGGTAACGGACAGGTCTCCGCCGAAGTTCCTGGCCTGGCGCCTGCGGCTCTTATAAGTGAGCCTGACGCAGCGTGTACGGCTTGTTTCCAGGGATACAGCCTCATTGAAGCCTACCTGACCAAGCTCCCCGACACCCATGATAAGGAAGTCAAGGTTGCGAACCTGCTTCTCATATTCTGCGCAGAATTCGGAAATCTTGTTTTGGGGAACATCGGCATAAGGAATGTGGATGTTCTCCGGCTGTGCGTCAACCTTGTCCAAAAGCTCTATGTAAAGGTTGCGGTTACGGCCGTTGGCCTTGGTTGCCGCAATTACAGGATAATACTCATCGATAGAGAAAATCTCTATGTCCTTGAAAGAGATTTTACCCTCGCTGCAAAAGCGTGAGAGCCATCTGTAAAGCGATACCGGTGAGGAACCGGTGGTGAGTCCCAGGCGGAATTTCCTGTTAAGGCCGGAAGCCTTGAACTCGTTGACCCTTTCAATGAGTTTTTCAGCGATTACGACACTGGCCTGGGTGGAATCCGGATAGATTTCAGTTTTGATGCTTTCTCTTGAGTGGAGAACTCCCTGGGGAAGATTTTCCTCTATAAGTCCGCCATCCTTAGGTAATGTAAAGTGTTTCATTCTGCTAAAGATCTGAATATCTGTATTTGAATGTATTTCCCTGATTGATGTCTCCTGTCTGGTAGCCCTTCTTGAACCACCGCATGCGCTGGGCTGACGTTCCGTGGGTGAAACTCTCTTCAACTACGTATCCCTGGGCCTTCTTCTGCAGGTAGTCATCTCCTATCTTCTGGGCACAGCGGATGGCGGATTCCAAGTCTCCGTCTTCAAGGGAGCGGAATTTGTCGTTCTCATGGTGAGCCCATACCCCGGCGTAGAAGTCTGCTTGAAGCTCAATCATGACGCTTACCTCGTTGGCATCGGCCTTACTCATCTTTGCCATCTGCTGATGTGCCTGGCCAAGGGTGCCAAGAAGGTTCTGGACATGATGGCCTACTTCGTGGGCAATCACATAGGCGTAGTTGAACTCTTTTTCCTCTGCCCCAAGCTGTTCCTTCATGGTAGAGAAGAAGGACAGGTCAATGTAAAGGCACTGGTCTGCAGAGCAGTAGAAAGGGCCCATGGCTGCGCTTCCCTGGCCGCATCCGCTCCTGGTGGAACTTGTATAAAGCACCATCGTAGGCTTCTTGTATTCACCAAGACCGTGTGCAGAGAAATAAGCAGTCCAGATATCCTCCGTGCTTGCCAGAATCTGTGTTGCCACAACGGCCAGCTTTTCCTCTTCCGGAGTAATTTCATGCTCTGACTGAACGGAAACGCCGTCTCCCAGAATACTCTGAAGGGAGCTGAGGTCAACTCCATTTCCGGAGAGCATGTTGATAATGAAATAAATAACCACACCGGCTATGCCAAGGCCACCCGCGGCTTTGCCTGCGGAGCTGGAGCGCCGGTCGTCTACATTACTGCTTTGTCTTCTGCCATCAAGTTTCATATCCTGCTATTTATTATATTCGGAAGAACCTCCCCTGATAAGTTCGGGAGAGAGGACGATCTTTTCGGGGGCCTTGCCCTCAATCATTTCAACAAGCACCTCTACAGACTTTTCTCCAAGAATCTTCAGGGGCTGGACAATATGGGTAATCGTGTTGCTGAAGAGGCTGTACACATCACTTTCGTCAAAGCAAACAAGGGCTACATCCTCAGGAGTGCGAAGGTTGTGCTTCTTAAGGACGGCAAGAACCTGGGCAGAGAGGGAGTATGAAGGCATGAAGAATGCCTCAACTCCACGCTCGATACCGTTAAGGATAATGTTCTCTACGTCTGTTGCGGCCTTTGCGTAAGTCGTGTGGTGAATCTTGGCCTTTGTCTTGAGGGAACGGTCTGCCATGGCGCCGATGTAACCGGACTCCCTTTCTGCGAAGCTGGAGATTCCAAGAGAGTAGGAAATCATCTCTACCTTCTTGTAGCCTTTCTCCAAAAGCTCGCTGGTTGCAAGATAACCGGCCTCCCAGTCATCCAGAAGCACCTTTCCTACACCGTCAAGGGAGTCGATGTCCCTGTCCAGCAGGACGATAGGCACTTTGTAGTCAAGCGTACGCTCGATGATTTCATCACCGCCGGCGCAGGGGGCTACGATGATACCGTCCACGTTGTGGGCCATAACGGCGTCAAGCACGTTGGACAGGCGGTTGGGATCTTCCTCCGAACTGGAGAACAGAACATTGTAACCAAGAGCCTTCGCCTTGTCCTCTATATATCTGGATATTCCGGCGAAGAACTTGTTGGAGATATCATTGGGGATGACTGCAATTGTGTTTGAGCGGCCGCTTCTTAGCGATGCTGCTGCGAAATTGCGTTTGTAACCAAGCCTGGTAGCAACTTCCAGGACTCTTTTTGCCGTATCTGCGTTAACTGGGCAGTTGAGATTCCCGTTCGCGTCTCTTTTGGCGTTCATAACGAAGGAAACAAGGGTCACGGACACATTGGCCTCTCTTGCGACATCACGGATAGTAATTCGTTTCATACATCTTTATGTTTAGCACCGCAAGTTAGCAATTTCTTGGTTTTTGTCAAAATAATACTTAATTTCGTGCTTGCAATTAAAACGATACAATAACCAAACACTAATTCTATATGGACAATCTATTCTATTTGGTACCGGCAGCGGCCGCCCTGGCCCTGTTCTTTGCCTGGTATTTTTTCCATCAGATGATGAAGGAAAGCGAGGGCACGGTTACTATGAAGGAAATCGCACAGTATGTGCGTGAAGGTGCCATGGCCTACCTGCGCCAGCAGTACAGGGTCGTCGTGGTTGTCTTTATTGTTCTGGCGATATTTTTCGCCATCCTGGCCTACGGCTTCGGCATCCAGAACACCTGGGTTCCCTTCGCCTTCCTTACCGGAGGTTTCTTCTCCGGACTGGCCGGCTTCGTGGGAATGAAAACCGCCACTTATGCATCGGCCCGTACGGCGAATGCAACCATGAGAAGCCTCAACAGCGGTCTTAAAATCGCCTTCAGGAGCGGTGCCGTCATGGGTCTTACCGTTGTCGGCCTCGGACTTCTGGACATCTCCATATGGTGGAAGGCCCTTGATTTCTTTGTCAAGGATGCCGATACCAGCCACAAGCTCGTGGTCATTACTACGACGATGCTTACCTTCGGCATGGGTGCTTCCACACAGGCCCTTTTCGCCCGCGTTGGCGGCGGTATTTATACCAAGGCTGCCGATGTCGGTGCTGACATCGTCGGAAAGGTGGAACAGGATATTCCTGAGGACGATCCCCGCAATCCTGCCACCATCGCCGATAATGTTGGTGACAATGTTGGCGATGTTGCCGGTATGGGTGCAGACCTTTATGAAAGCTACTGCGGTTCCATCCTTGCCACAATGGCTCTTGGTGCATCTGCCTTCTTTGGCGATACTGCCATGCAGATGAAGGCTATTCTTGCGCCGATGATTATTGCCGCCCTTGGTGTCGTATTCTCCATCATCGGCATTTATGCAGTCCGCACGAACGAAGGTGCATCGCTCCAGAAGCTGCTCAAATCCCTCAGCATCGGAACCAACCTCAGCGCTGTGCTTATCGGCATCGCAACCTTCGGAATCTTCTATCTCGTGGGCTTTGAAAACTGGTGGCAGATGAGCCTCTCCGTGCTTTCAGGTCTGCTGGCAGGTGTTATCATCGGCAAAGTAACAGAATATTATACATCCCATTCATACAAGCCTACCAGGAAGCTGGCAGAGAGTGCGAAGACCGGTTCTGCAACCGTTATCATCGGCGGCGTGGGCCTTGGAATGATATCCACGGCCATTCCGGTTATAACGATTGCCGTTGCCATTATCCTTTCCTTCGGCTTTGCAACAGGGTTCTCTTTCAGCACCGATGTTTTAAGCAGCGGCCTGTATGGTATTTCCATAGCAGCTGTGGGTATGCTTTCAACCCTTGGTATCACCCTTGCTACCGATGCTTACGGCCCTATTGCCGATAATGCCGGGGGTAATGCCCAGATGAGCGAACTTGACCCTTCGGTGCGTGAGAAGACCGATGTCCTTGACGCTCTTGGAAATACTACTGCAGCTACCGGAAAAGGTTTTGCTATTGGTTCCGCCGCGCTTACGGCTCTTGCCCTGCTTGCTTCTTATATAGAGGAAATCAAGATTGGCTTCGGTCATCTTGCAGAGAAGGGAGGGGAGCTGGCAGACCAGTTCGTTCAGTTGTCCCATGCAAGCATTCCTGAGATTGTTGAGAAATTCAACATTACCCTTATGAATCCCGTGGTTCTGGTTGGTGTTTTCATTGGTTCGATGATGGCTTTCCTTTTCTGCGGTATGACGATGAATTCTGTGGGGCGTGCTGCCCAGAAGATGGTTCTTGAGGTTCGCCGCCAGTTCCGTGAGATTGCGGGTATCCTTGAGGGAAAACAGCGTCCGGACTACACGTCCTGCGTGCGTATTTCTACAAAGGCCGCCCAGCATGAGATGATTCTGCCTTCTGTGCTTGCCATTATTGCTCCTGTTCTTGTGGGTATCATTCTTGGCCCTGCTGGTGTTGTTGGCCTTCTGGCCGGTGGATTGGGTGCTGGCTTTGTCCTGGCTATTTTCCTGGCTAATTCCGGCGGCGCCTGGGATAATGCCAAGAAGTATGTAGAGGAGGGTAACTTTGGTGGTAAGAATTCTGAATGCCACAAGGCTACCATTGTGGGCGATACCGTGGGTGACCCCTTCAAGGATACCAGCGGCCCGTCCCTGAACATCCTCATCAAGCTTATGAGCATGGTTTCCATCGTGATGGCCGGACTCACCGTCCTGATTCACTGCTAATAAACGAGGTAAAGATTTTCACCAAGTCTAAAAGCACGGAAATGGCGTTTCATGGGCTTTAAGCCCCTCTGGAGACCAAGATAAAGCCCGCAGTTTCAGTCACTGCGGGCTTTATACCCATCTCAAAACACCCCTAACGCCCATATTCCGGCCATTCCGGGCTTTCTCCTGCTGGTTTTATACCGTGGTGGAGAACTCGCGGAGGAAACGCATGTCGTTCTCAAAGTAATGGCGGAGGTCATTTACCTGCCACTTTAGCATGGCAATACGCTCTACACCCATTCCGAAGGCAAAACCGCTGTACTTCTTGGAGTCTATTCCTGAAGCCTCCAGCACGTTAGGGTCTACCATACCGCAGCCAAGAATCTCAAGCCAGCCGGTACCCTTGCAGATATTGCAGCCTTTTCCATGGCAGATATTGCAGCTGACATCGACCTCTGCCGACGGCTCTGTGAACGGGAAGTAAGACGGCCTCATACGAATCTGGGTATCAGGGCCGAACATCTCGCGTGCAAAAAGCAGAATCGCCTGTTTGAGGTCTGCGAAAGTCACGTTCTCATCGATGTAAAGACCCTCAACCTGGTGGAAAATGCAGTGTGCGCGGGCGGAAATTGCCTCATTGCGGAAAACGCGGCCAGGGCAGATTACGCGAATAGGCAGCTGGCTCTTCTCCATCGTACGTACCTGAACACTTGAAGTGTGGGTGCGGAGGAGCAGCGGATTCAGGTGTCCGTTGGAAACGAAGAAGGTATCCTGCATATCCCTTGCCGGATGGTTTGGAGGGAAATTCAGAGCCTCAAATACATGGTAATCATCCTCAATCTCCGGGCCCTCTGCGACATCGTAACCGAATTTACGGAAGATGTTGACTATCTGCTCCCTGGCGATTGAAACAGGGTGGCGGGAGCCAAGCGTATGCGGCTCTCCCGGCATTGTAACATCCTCGCTGCTGCCAGAGGCGCTTCCTGAAGCCGATGCGGAGGCTTTAAGCTCTTCGATTTTCGCAGCCGCATCCTTTTTCAGGACATTGAGTTTCTGGCCGAATTCTCTCTTCAGTTCCGGAGCGATGGTGCGGAACTCATCGAAAAGGGCTGTAATTTCACCCTTTTTGCCAAGAAGGCGAACCCTTGCCTCTTCTACTTCCTTTTCTGTCTTGCACTGAAGGGTCTTCAGCTCTTCAGCAATCTTTTCAATCCGCTCTTTCATATTTTTTCTTATTCTTTTTGTTCAAATTATTTTGTGGTAGCCGACAGGTCCATTGTGGCCTTGGCTGCCTTTGCACGGCGTTTTTCGCGAGCCTTTTGAGCTTTTCCTGCACCGGCTTTCTTAAGGTACTTCTGCCATTGCTCAGGTGTGAACCATTTCTTGAAGGAATTGTCAATCTGATCCATCCACTTGTCGCTGACCTCATAATACAAATCGACGTTTCCAACTTTTCCCTCCTGCATGCTCTTCATTTCCGCTTCAAGGGCGGCATAGTCATGCTGCAAGGTGGAATCTACATAAAACACCTGCCAGTCCTCAAGCTTCAGGATGCGCTCCAGGCGTTCGGTTTCGGCCGATGCCATCTCTTCCGGAGTGGGTTGCTTTTCCGGATTCTGTGCCACTGAAGACACAGAAAATGCGGCAAATAATGCCAAACAAACAGTAGCAGATATCAGAACCTTTTTCATTTTAGCACAATTTTTTATAGCTTTGCAAATCCACATCGGCCCGGAAAACCGGAACAATCGGACTACAAATTTAGAAAAATACATAAACATTTCAAAAATGAAGGTAAAAACTATAATTGGAATCATGGTGGCAGGAGCAATGATGTTGTCTGCAAATACCTGGACATCAGACGCTTGCACGAATATCATCGTCACGAAGGGCGCAAGCGCAGACGGGTCGTTCATGATTTCTTATGCGGCAGATTCGCACGCTTTATACGGAGAATTGTATTTCCAGGATGCAAAGGACTGGAAGCCCGGCAGCATGAGGGCTATCGTGGACTGGGACTCGGGACGCTTCCTCGGAGAGATTGACCAGATTGCCCATACCTACAAGAGAGTCGGCAATATGAATGAGCATCAGCTCATCATCGCAGAGACCACTTTCGGCGGGCGTGCAGAACTCCATGACAAGAAGGGCGGCATTGACTACGGTTCGCTCATTTACATCGCACTTGAGCGCTGCCGCACCGCCCGCGAGGCCATAGAATGCATCACAAGCCTTGCAAACACATACGGTTATTATTCCAGCGGCGAGTCTTTCTCTATTGCCGACAAAGATGAAGCCTGGATTCTTGAAATCATCGGCAAAGGAACAAATCTCAGGAACGGCCGCAATATAAACAAAGGCATCGTATGGGTAGCAGTAAGGATTCCGGACGGATATATCTCAAGCCATGCCAATCAGTCAAGGATATCGACCTTCGCCCTCAACGACCCGGAGAATTGCATTTATTCAAAGGATGTGATTTCTTTCGCCCGCAAGAAGGGTTATTTTGAAGGCGAGGACGAGGAGTTCAGCTTCTGCGATGCTTATGCTCCCCTTGATTTCGGTGCCCTGCGTGCCTGCGAGGCCCGTGTCTGGAGTGCTTTCAATATCCTTAGCAACGGATGGTTCACCTTTGAGGATGAGACAGGCCGCATGGTAACTAAGGATGCCTATTCCTATTTTGACTATGCCTTTGGCAGCAATCCAAAAAACCGTATGCCTTTGTGCATCGCTCCTTCCAAGAAGCTGACAGTCAAAGATGTAGCCGATGCCATGAGGGATCATTATGAGGGTACGCCGATAGATATGACAACCGACATCGGTGCCGGCGGAAACGCCCTTCCTTACAGGTGGAGGCCGATGGAGTTTGAGTACGATGGCAAAACTTACGTTAATGAGAGGGCGATTGCGACCCAGCAGACCGGCTTCTGGTTCGTAGGGCAGACCCGTCCTTCACTTCCCGACCTTATTGGCGGAGTTATTTGGTTCGGCACCGATGATGCTGCAACTTCTTACCTTACACCTATTTACACTAATACGAACGAGGTTCCGGAGTGCTTCCGTGAGGGTAATGGCAATATGCTGAAGTATTCGGCTACGTCTTCTTTCTGGCTGAATAACCGCGTTTCCAATGCCTGCTATAAGATGTATGACAGGATGGCTCCGTTTGTCCGTGAGCGTCTGGATAAATTTGAGAATGACCAGATTGCCGGGCTTGGTAAGATTGACATGGCGGCTCTTGAAATGTACACGGCGATAGCCGACAAGCAGAGCGAGAAGGCTGGCAAGAAGGGTACTTCTTACGACCCCAAGCGGGATACTGGGGAGGCTTTTGCGGCAGTCAAGAAGTATCTCACAAAGTATTCAGTTGAAACGGCCCAGAACCAGTTCGCGGCGTGGAAAACCATGGAGGAGCTGCTTTTGGTGAAGTTTATTGACGGCAACATCAAGTCCCAGAACGAGGACGGCTCATTCGTTCACAACGAGTACACGGAGACCATTCCGGCAAAAATCCAGTACGGCGGCTACAATGAAACCTGGAAGGCAGCCGTCGCCACTCAGAACGGAGAAATCCTTGAAGTCAAAGAACTGAAAACCGAATAAAAGAAAAATGACAGCCTTGCGGGCTGTCATTTTTTTGAGCGGAAAACGAGACTCGAACTCGCGACCCCGACCTTGGCAAGGTCGTGCTCTACCAACTGAGCTATTTCCGCAGTATGTAAATGCGCGTTTGGTGCGCGACATCCCGCATTTGGTGAAACCGGATTGCAAAGATACGGCATTTTTCGTAACCTGCAAATTTTTTTTAAGTTTTTTTACTCTTTAATGTAACATCCTTGCATAGGACGGCAATATTGAGCCATATTTGTCTGAGGCCGATGTTTCCAGTTCCAGAAAGCCAAAGCCGAAGTGGCACGAATGCTCCGCTCTGAATAACAAGAAAAGCGGTGCGTTGGCCATGAGAAGCTATAGCAGTGGAATAGGCGCTTATTTGCGGAAGGGAAGGTCCCAGGGGACGATGCGGGTGGGGAAGGCGGCAATACGGAGCGTGGTGCAGCCGTAAGGAATTAGCCTGATTTCGCAGGGCTCCCCACTGTCATCGCCATCCTCTGTCCAGAAAGCTACGCTGTCAACCACCTTCCAGTGAGGCAGAGTCCTCGCCGGAACAGTAATGCCAATAGGCGCACTCTGAACATTCCATGGATAATCCGGGAAACCATCGGCACGCTCAGTCACAATGCAGTCCTCAGCAGAAAAACTATCCCTCATAAGGCAGTAATTCCAAGGAGTGGAAGAAGAAATCTCCCAGGCACCATCGCCAAAGTGACGATGAGCCCCCTCAAAAGGCTTCCAAGACCAGGTCTCCTCCATTTCCAAGGCATATACAAGAGGCCCGCGTACAACGCTCCAGGCCTTGTCAAACCACTCCTCCGTCCGAACCTCCATAGGAAGAGTCAGGCAAACACGGTCACCCCTTTTCCACTCACGGGACAGGAAAATAACGCCATCATGGGCACTGGCCTCTACGGCCTCCCCGTTTATGGAAACCGAAGCCGAATTACACCACTGCGGCACGCGAAGCCTGAGAGGGAACGCTGCCTTCTTCACCTTCTTTGAAGTAAAGCCGATGGTGAAATTAACCTTATCCCTGAAAGGATAATCAGTTGATTCAGTGATGTTTACCTCTATGCCCCCGGCAACCTTCGCCGTAACGGAAGAAGGAGCGTACACAAGAGCCGCCAGGCCGCCATCGGAACTCGCATACCAAAGGTTGGCAGTGAATTTAGGCCAGCCCTGATGCATATTCGAAAGGCAGCAAGGATAGCCGTTCAACGTGCCGAACAACACATCGGTATCGTCATGGGGAGTAGAAAAAGTCCTCCACGAAAGGTCGCAGGACACCTGATTAACCTGCTGATAATACTGCTTCCCGGTAAAATCGTCATTAATCTGGGAAGGAAGGGCGTTGTAAGCCACGCGCTCAAGATAATCAGCCCAACGAATGTCGCCGGTAATGCGAAGCATCTCCTCAAGGGAATACATCATTTCCACAGCGGTACAAAGCTCGCTGCCACGGGTAGGAAGGCCAAAATGCAGCATCTCATCTCCGGCCCAAAGACCGGTAGGGAAGCCCACGGTATGGCGAATGGTCTTGACGGCCTGATGTGGAGCCTCAAGGTCCCTGGAGTCATGCGAATACTGCCACCAAACGGACGGAGCCTTGAAACCCTGTCCCAGATTCACGCAGTGAACGCTGCCCTGATTGTAGAAAATGCTCCCGTCAAGAAAGAGGGAAGTCCAGTCAGTCGTCTGTGAATGAATAAGCTTTCCAAGGTCAAGCAGCCACTCCTCACCCGTAATGTTGTAAAGCCAGTAGACAACGTTGAGGTTATCAGCCCCGCGCCACTGTCCCCAATCGCTCCATTTATTAAGGGGAGTCTTTTCAAGATGCTCCGCCTGATAGCGGAAATAACCCTTAAGGCATTGAATCACCCTCTCGTCCCCTGTGGCAGAATAATACTGCTGCAATATTTTAAGGGCCACCATTTTGGGCCACCAGTCATGCGACCCTCCGCGCTGAAGCCCATATACAAAGGGATGATCTGTTGCAGGGCCGATGTAGCCGTCCTCCTGCTGGGAACCAAGTATGCTCTCCACCCAGGGCAAAGCCTTGTCTATCAGGGATTTATCGTTAAGGATATAGGCCAGGGGGAGCAGTCCGTCAATCCAGTAAGGGCCGCGCTCCCAGGCGTCGCCATCGCCGCCAAGCCATGCGTTGGACGGCCCCATTACAGCAGGGTATACCTCGTCCAGATGCCCTGTCAGGCCAGCGGCCTGACGGCTGAGCTGCTCCCGCAGCCAGCCCTCGGCTCTCACGGAGCCGAGGGGCATCCCCGCATACAGCGTGGCCTCCAGCGGCTCCCTGTTAAAAACCTGCGCGGTAGCCCCGCCCACCAGCAAAACCAGCGAAAAAATAACAGCTATCGTCCTTCTCATTTAAGCGTAAAATTAACCGTTGCACGAATATCGGTAGAAGAAGTACCAAGTTGAGCCTCAAAATCTCCAGGCTCTGCAACCCAGGCGTGTTTCCCTGCATCAAACCAGCTAAGGGCATCCTTGCCCACAGTAAACTCTACCCGGCGGCTCTCGCCCGGCTCCAGGTAAATCTTCTCAAAGCCCTTGAGCTCCCTTACAGGGCGCTCTACTGAAGCCTCCTTGTCAGAAATATAAAGCTGCACAACCTCGGCCCCGGCAACGCTGCCGGTATTCTTAAGGGTAGCCGTCACCTTCCAGCCGTCACCGGAAGCCTTCACGGCAGCATCGGCAATATCAAAAGTAGTATAGCTCAAACCATAGCCGAAGGGATACTGCACGGGAATATCCTTGGAAGTAAACCAGCGGTAGCCAACAAACACTCCCTCGTCATAATACTCCTGCCACCACTGCTTGCCCTCCTCGCGGACGCCGGGATACTGGCGCTCGGTCTTGATAGGGCCGTCGGCAAGGGCAAAGGGAACGGTAAAAGGCAACTTTCCGGAAGGATTCACGGCGCCGGTCAGCACATCCACAAGGGCATGGCCGCTCTCGGAACCGCCGTACCAGGCCTGCACAATGGCATTGGCCTTGTCTGCCCAGGGCATCGCCACGGGAGAACCGGAAATATTCACAACCACAAGGGTCTTTCCGGTAGCGGCAAGAGCCTCGATAAGTTTCTCCTGCCCGTAAGGAAGCAGGATATCGCCCCTGTCGGTGCTCTCATTATCCTGTCCGGCACTCTTGTTAAGGCCGCCAATATAAAGAATGCAATCAGCCTCCTTTGCAGCAGCGGCAGCATCGGCAATAAGAACATCAGCCGGACGGCTCTCGCTAAGGTCCTGGCCTGTAACCACTTTGTTATAATCAGTCGTAGGGTCTCCAACGTAACCGCGCTCCCAGACAACAGTAGCCTTTCCGTCATAAACCTCGTGCAGGGCATCCAGCGGAATAATCTCATATTTGGTCTTAAGGTTGGAGCTTCCTCCGCCCACAACCATCATCTTGTAAGCATTCTCTCCAACCACAAGAAGCTTTCCGCCCTCGGGAACGTTAAGCGGCAGGGCGCCATCGTTCTTAAGCAGGACGATGCCGTCCGTTGCAATCTTGCGGGCAGCTGCAAAATGCTCCGGGGAAGTAAAGCGTCCGAAATGAGGCTCAGCGCTCATGGAAGTGCGGAAAACCGTACGCAGGATGCGCCTTACCTTGTCGTTCAGGACATCTTCAGAAGCCCTTCCGTCCGCAAGGCGGGCCAGGTAAGGATTAGCCAGGTGATAAGCCGCATAGCTGTCAGAAGCCGCTCCGCGAAGGCCATTTGTCCAGGTACCCATCTCTATGTCAAGGCCGTTTACAATAGCCTCGTCGTCATCCCTTGTTCCGCCCCAGTCGCTTACCACAACGCCGTCAAAGCCCCATTCACCCTTAAGGATATCTACCAGCAGCTTCTTGTTGTGGCAGTTGAACTGGCCGTTGTAAAGGTTGTATGAACCCATGATAGCCCAGGCTCCGCCGTCAACAACGGCAGCCTTGAAAGCCGGAAGATAGATTTCATACATCGTCCTGTCATCCACAATGGAATTGGTGGCGGTGCGCCGGGTTTCCTGGTTATTAGCCGCAAAATGCTTCACGCAGGCGGCAACTCCGTTCTCTTGCACACCTTTTACGTAAGGCACAACCATCTGCCCGCTAAGGTAGGGGTCCTCTCCCATGTATTCAAAGGTTCGGCCGCCAAGCGGGGTACGGCAAATATTGATTCCGGGCCCAAGCAGAATGTCTTTTTTGCGGTAGCGTGCCTCTGCACCTATGCAGTCTCCGTAAAGATGCGAAAGCTCGCGGTCCCAGGTGGCTGCAAGGTTGATAAGAGCCGGGAAAGCCGTGCAGGAATCATTTGTCCATCCTGCCTGGTCCCATTCGTCCCAAAGAACCTCCGGGCGGATTCCGTGAGGGCCGTCGGTATGCCAGATGTCCGGAATGCCAAGCGAAGGCACTCCTGCCGACGAAAACTTGGACTGGGCGTGCGTCATTGCCACTTTTTCCTTCAAAGTCATCCTTGACAGGGCATCCTCTACCCTTTGCTCAACGGTTTTTGAAGGGTCCAGGTAAACCGGAACATCCTTTTTGGAATTGTTGGAATTGCAACCTGCGGCTGCCAAAACCAGCGCAAGCGGGATAATAAAATTCAGTTTCATAGTATGGTTATGTCGTATTTTATATTCCAGAAAAAAGTCTCTCCTGCGCGAATGGACAGGTTATTGTACGGTTCCATGCAGGCAATGCGGTGATTCGCCCACAGAACCGTCCTGCTAACGGGAACATCCCCCCTGATATGCACGGCAAAACGGCCTTCCCTAAGCGTAATGTCATAGGGCATGCCCTCCTCTCCGGCTTTGTGGATGTTGCCGGTGTATACCGATTCCCCTGGAGCCAGGGCACGGTTAAAGCGCACACCGCTGCCGGTGAAACCCACAGAGTCATATTTCGCCCTCCACGCTCCGTCTGGAGTAAAAGGAAGGTCTATCAGCCTGTCCGGCCCAACAGCCATTCTGCCAAGAGTGAAAAAGTTATGGTTGTAAACCTCCCCCTCAACCGGCACACACGCCGTTAGCGAATGACGTATTTCAAAGGCCGATTCCCCGGTGAGCGCAATCTCTTTCCGATAGTCGTAAAACCCTTCCAGGGTGTGCCTGAAGACGATGCTGCCGCCGGTATTTTCCATGCTCCAGCTGCCTGGGCGGATGATTTCATACAGTTTGAACCGGTCATAAGGGGCGCCATCGTCCTTAAGAAGACCGACGCCGATTTTAAGGATTGTGCCTTCTTCAGGGCCTTTGATAGGGGAGAACTCTTCCGCAGGACCGCAGACCGCATCATGCATCAGCGGGTCGTAGGAAGTGAACCATCGCCCGCAAAGCTCAGTGCCGCAGGCCTCAAGGCTGTCGAACACTCCGCCCCTGTCGAACCTTGTGCCCATATAAAAGCCGTCCCCGGGGTGATGGAGGACTATTCTCATCAGTTTTGTCTGCAAAGTTTCCATAAAAAACGGCTGTCTAAAATCCATTTTCAGGACAGATAATACGCAAAGGTATAAATAAGATTTTGATTAAAAGCAAAAAAGTCTTACTTTTGCACCACAGCACACCACAGATAAGTTAAAAATTATGGGAAAAGTAAACAAGTGGTATAAATGGGAGGTACTTTTGCTGCTCTGGGTAGCATATCTCCTTAACCAGGGAGACCGTCAGGTCTTCAACTCCGTGCTGCCTCTCATAAGGGACAGTCTCAATCTTACAGACACATCGGTAAGCCTTATCGCGGTCTTCTTCAATCTCTTCTATGCATGCATGGTGCCTATTGGCGGATGGATGGGAGACAAATTCAGCCGCAAGTGGGTTATAACGGGTAGCATCCTCTTCTGGAGCCTTGCAACCATGCTCACCGGTATCGCCAACGGCGTCTTCCTGCTTATAGTCACGCGCTCCGTGGCAACAGGAGGTGGAGAGGCCTTCTTCGGGCCGGCGAACTACTCTTTGCTGGGGCAGTATCATAAGGAAACCCGCGCAAGGGCCATGTCCATTCACCAGACTGCATATTATGTAGGTGTGATTCTGGCCGGATGGCTCGCCGGATACATCGGGGACAAGCTAGGCTGGCAGTATGCATTCTATATCTTCGGCGGTGCAGGCGTAATCTGGGCTGTTGTTATGGCAATAAGGCTTAAGGACGCCACCAATGAAGAAGCCACGCAAAACGTAAAGAAGGTAAGCATAATGACCGGTTTCAAGACGGTATTCACAACTCCTACCGCCCTTATGGTTACAATCGGCTTCTGCGGATTCATCTTCGTGATTACAGGATACATGACCTGGGTTCCCACCTTCCTTCAGGAGAACTTCGGCCAGAGCGGTGCCCAGGCCGGGCTCAATTCCATGCTCTGGACCTATGTGGCCGCCTTTATAGGTGTGCTCCTGGCCGGTACCCTTTCTGACAAATGGGCCGACAAAGACCCCCGTAAGCGCATGGTGATCCAGGGCGCAGGCCTTATCCTTGGCGCGGCCTTCCTGCCTTTCATGGGAACTGCAAGCACCGTTTGGGTACTCTACCTCTGCTTCGCAGGCTGGGGTTTCTTCCGTGCCTTCTTCGATGCCAACATTTATGCGGCCCTGTACGATGTTACCCCGCCGCATCTTCATGCCAGCTGCTCCAGCGCTATGATTATGACGGGCTTCGCCGTGGGTGCAACCGCCCCTTACGTGCTCGCCCTCATCAAGGACGCGACCGGCAGCCTGAACGCCACCTTCCCCATACTTGGAGTTATCTGGCTGGTCTGCGGGCTCTGCTGCCTGTGGGTAAGCTACAAGCACTATAACAAAGATTATTCTAAACTTTACAATAATGAAAGCTGCTGAAAAAATACGCAAACCTAAGGCCGGACTGCTACTCATAGCGTCCCCCAGGTTCAAGAATCTTTACGGCCCCGCTCGCGGTACATACGGAGAGCGCAAAGACAAGGCTGTAGCCGAAATCAAGGCAACTATGGACTTCCTGGATCTTGTAGACCCGGGAATTGTCTATGAAAGGGAAGACGCCGCAAGGGCCATGGACCTCTTCTATGCCCAGAAGGTAGACTTCGTTTATGCCGAATTCCTTTCATGGAGCGAGGACTTCGCCTGGATACGCTTCCTTCGCGACTGCCCCGCAGTGCCCATCATCTTTGCAAATGTTGCAAAGCCGCGCATGACCTTTGAAACCACTCTTGACGAGGATGATTTTGTAGACTACCTGTGCGCAGGCACACTCGTTGGCTCCCTTGAGGGCTCCGGCAGCGTAAGAAGGATTCCCCGTGAGAACGTACGCATCGTCCTTGGAACAAGGGAAGAGGTGACAGAGAAGGTTCGTATTTATGCCGATGCTGCCCGCACCCGCGCCATCCTCCGCCGTTCCAACGTCGGCCTCATGGCCAATATGAACGAGGCCATGTGGAGCACTTACATCGACAATTACGACCTCTTCACCAAAATCGGCCCCGAAATCCATTACCTCCCTTACAGTGACTACGGCACTGAAATCGACAACCTGACCGATGAAGAGGTAAAAGCCTATGCCGATGAGCTTACGTCCAAGTACAAGATGATGGACGATGTTGAGTATGACAAATTCATCGGCTGCGTAAAGGCCACCCTCGCCATAAAGAAAATGGCCCAGAAGAATGATATCGACTGCTATGTTTACAACGATATCGACCAGGCCACCTTCCGCACCGCAGGCTGCCGCGCAGGCTTCTATCCGCAGTGGTTCAATGAGAATGTGAGCGTCCTTGTTCCGGAAGCAGACATCGGCGCAGGCCTCATTACCTATATCCTCAAGCTCCTCAGCGGCAAGAATGTCAATTTCATTGAGCCTTTCCATATTGAGGATGACTTCGGCACCTTCGCAGGCGGTCACGCAGGCCCCAATGACCATAACGACCCTGCATGGCAGGACAATGTCATCATTTCCCGCGACGTACGCTTTGCAAAAACCTCCTGGAAGTACGCAGGTGCGCCTTTCGCATGGTACCGCATCAGCCCCGGCATGAAGACTGTGGCCGGCCTTTATGAAGAGAACGGCAAGTACAAGCTGGTTACCTTCATGGCAGAAAGCCTTGACGCCAAGGATACCCCCCAGAGCAAAATCAAGCACCTGCTGGCAACATACAGCCACACCATTTTCAAACCGGTTCTGCCTGTAAAGGAACTGTTTGAGCGTGTGCTCAAGGTTGGAGTAACCCAGCATTATGCCATCGTAGACGGTGACTACCGTCCCCAGCTTGAGGCTCTGGCAGAAATCATGGGCTTTGAATATCACGATATAAGATAGGAGGTCGCGCTATGAGTTTCATGTACAATCCTTATCCCTTCCATGACCCCAAGCCGGTAAACCGTCCCCAGCTTTCAGAGGAAACTATTTCTTCAATAGTAGCCGGAGGTACCCCTAACGTTGCCAAGAAATTCACTGCAATTCTTGCAGGGAAGGCACGCGAAGAGGGAGTTGTCGTAGCATTTGACGGCTATACGGGTGCAGACTGGAAGGTAATGGTCGGCCTCATCGGCCGCGAATGCGATCTTCTTGGCCTTGACTTTGAGGCTGTTGACTGCAATAAGGCCACCCTTAAGTCCGGAGAGGAAATAGATGCCATCATCGACCCTCTGCTTATCTGGGACAAGAAAATTGACCCGACCCTGCTATACGGAAAAGTTTACTACGGAGGCTATGAGGGCCTTCTTGACGTCGCCAAGGTTGAGGCTTTCCGCTCCAGCGTTGCCGCCGCCAAGGCTCCCGGAAAAATAGTTGCAGTATATGGTTACGGCTGCCTTACAAAGAGCCTTCGTGACCTTTATGACGTAAAATGCTTCTTTGACCTTACCCCTATGAATTCCATGCTGCGCATACGCGCGGGAGAGTATTCAAATCTTGGAAAGAAGCATCCCGGAATCATCAACCGTACAATAAGGCGCTGCTACTATTGCGATTTTGAGAACGCCGTATGCCTGCGCAAGGAGCTTTTCGCAAATTCTGCGATTGACTGGTATTTCCTTGACAACGACAGGGCCAACATCCAGATGATGCCTTTCGCTTCTTTTGCCGATGTCTGCGCCCAGCTGGTCAAATATCCTTTCCGTGCAAAGCCCTGCTATCTTGAGGGTGTATGGGGCGGAAGCTATATGAAAAAGCTCCGCGGCCTGCCGGAGAAGATGCGTAACGCCGCCTGGGTGTTCGACTTCATCCCCATGGAGGTGAGCGTTCTTGTTGAGGCCGGTCAGGAAAAACTGGATATCAACTACTGCTCCTTCGTTCACAAAGAGGGCATCAACCTTATGGGAGAGACCTGCGTAGCCAAATACAAGGGCTATTTCCCCATCCGCTTCAACTGGGACGACAGCTACCATTCAACCGGCAACATGTCCATCCAGTGCCATTCAGGCGGTAAATTCAATATTGAGAATTACAACGAGCTTGGCCGTCAGGATGAGAGTTATTACGTTGTTATTACCGGACATGAGGCCAAGACATTCATCGGCTTCAGGGACGATGCCGACATCCCCGCCTTCTTCAGGGAGATTGAGGCTGCTGATACGGACCACGTTCCCTGCGACTATATGAAATACGTCAGCTACGAAGAGTCAAAGCCTGGCCTTCAGGTGATGCTTCCCGCCGGAACCATCCACTCCAGCGGCCGCAACCAGGTTATCCTGGAGATTGGCTCCCTGACCATCGGCTCATATACATATAAAATGTATGATTATCTTCGACTTGACTTCGACGGCAAGCAGCGCCCCATCCACACAAAGCTTGGAGAAGAGAATGTGCGTCAGGACAGGAGGACTTCGGTAATCCATGACCCCCAGAGCCCTGAATACATCGTCCAGCAGCCCCGTCTTGCAGACAAGGGTGAAGGCTGGGAAGAATACATCCTCGGAGAGAATCCGCAGATGTACATCTCCCTCCGCCGCCTTGAGTTTGAGAAGTGCTGCCGTCAGGATACAAAGGGAGAGAAATTCCATGTCCTTACCCTTGTCGATGGTGACCGCATCAGAATCAGGAGCGCCGCTAACCCGGAGCGTTACTTTGACCTTGACTTCATGGAGATAGCCTGCGTACCGGCTTCCATGGGTGAATATATTATTGAAAATCTTGGAAAAGAACCTATCAGAGTACATAAAACCTGCTTGAGAGATGGATACCAGAATGACCCTGCTTGACATTGGTGGCACTTTCATAAAAGTCTCCGACGGCAGCCAGATTCCTATAAGGTCCGACGGCAGCCGTGAAGAGATTGCCGCAGCCTTGCGAAAGGCTGTCTCCGGTGATGGTGTCTCCAAAATAGGCATCGCCATTCCAGGGCCGTTCGACTACAAGGAGGGTATATTCCGCATGGAGCACAAGTTCGCAGCGGTCAAAGGGGAAAGCTTCAGGGCCCTTGCCGGGGTACCGGACAATGTGGAGCTGAAGTTCATCCACGATGTGAACGCCCTTCTCCTTGGTTCTATTTGTACCCTTGGGTTGCAGGACAAAAATGTTGCCCTGGCCACCATCGGAACAGGTCTTGGCTTCTCTTATTCCATTAAAGGAGAGATTCAGATGAGCGAAACCGGTTCCCCCGCCAGAAGCCTCTGGAACCTGCCTTATGAAGGCGGCATCCTTGAGGACAAGGTATCTGCGCGCGGAATCCGGGCTGCTTATGAAGAAAAGACCGGAGAGAAGAACCAGAGCGCTTATTCCATTGCCATGAGGGCTTATGCCGGAGAGACTGCCGCCATTGAGGTGTACGACAATCTTGGAGACACCTTAGGCAAGGCTCTGGCCGGGGTCCTGGAGGAAATAGGGGCGGACATCCTGCTTGTAGGCGGACAGATTTCCAAGTCCCTCAGCCTAATGCGGAGTCCCCTGAAAAACCATCTTGACAGGCTTAGGGTAGAACGAGCCCCGGAAGGCGCCGTATTCAAGGGTCTTTCTTCATTGTTTGAAAATGATTAGAATTATCACTAATATTTATTGAGTATGAAAAAACAAGTCAGCATTCTGCTTACGGCAGTTTTCGCCTGTCTGTTACTGGCCTTCTCCCCGGCCGCCCATGCACAGGGCCAAAGGGTGACCGGTACGGTTGTGGACGAGACGAATTTGCCCCTGCCGGGTGCTTCTGTAACCGTCAAGGGTGAAACCCGTGGCGCGATGACCGACGGTGAGGGACGGTTTGAAATTACCGTCAAGCCCACCGATGTCCTTATCGTAAGCTTCCTCGGATATACTGACCAGCAGATTACCGTAGGCAACCAGACAGATTTTACCGTTAAGCTTGAACCTCTGGCAAATGTGCTGGAAGAAGTCGTAAAAGTGGCCTATGGTGCACAGAAGAAGGCTTCCGTAATCGGTTCAATCACAACGGTTGATGCCAGCCAGCTTCAGGCCCCCGTTGGCCAGCTTTCAACTGGCCTCGCCGGTAAACTCGCCGGTGTTGTAGCAGTACAGCACAGCGGTGAGCCTGGTTCTAGCGCCGAGTTCTGGATCCGCGGTGTAAATACCTTTGGTGCAAACTCTTACCCTCTTATTCTTGTGGACGGTGTTGAAAGGTCCATGGACCTTGTAGATACAGAAGATATCGCTTCTTTCTCCATCCTTAAGGATGCTACCGCTACCGCCCTTTACGGTGTGCGTGGTGCAAATGGTATCGTTCTCATCACAACACGCCGCGGTTCAGAGTCCAAGCCTAAGGTTAACGTCAAACTGGAAACAGGTGTAACTTCTCCTACCAGGCTTCCGGAAATGGCTACTGCAGAGCAGTTTATAGACTACCTCAACGCCATGCAGCCCGGAACCATCGACGATTACAGCCGTCAGATGTACCTTTCAGGAGCAAACCCTGACCTCTATCCTAACGTAGACTGGATTCACGAGATTTTCAAGGACAGGGCCCGCACTTCCAAGGTTAACGTAAACGTTACCGGCGGTACCAAGAACATCAGGTACTATGTGGGCGGTTCATACTATTTCGAGGACGGTATTTTCAATGTCGATGACAACGACCGTTACAACTCCCAGATGAACTACCGCAAGTTCAACTTCCGTACTAACGTGGATATCAACATTACCCCTTCAACCACATTGGGTATGGATATTTCCACACAGTTCACCAAGAAGAACCAGCCTGGTACCTCCCTCTCCAACATCTACAATTATGTGATGCAGATTACCCCTATCGGCTTCCCTAAGGTGTTCAGCGACGGCACCCTCTCCAACCCGGAGACAGGTTCCAACCCTTACAACATGATTAACAACATGGGTTATGCTACCGTCAACACCCAGAACGCCCAGACAACCGTCGCCCTTACACAGGACTTCTCTGAAATCATTACAGAAGGCCTTACGGCAAAGGTTCAGGTATCATGGGACGCCCGTACGGCTTCTTCCATCACCAACGGAATCCTGCCCCGCGTTTACTATCTCAAGTGGGACCCGGATGCACAGGACTATGTATATCAGGCACAGAACAATACCGCAGGTTACATCAACGTATCAAGCTCTGCCCAGAGCGGATACACCGTGCTCAACCTTGAGGCATCGGCCCTGTATGAGCGCACCTTCGGAAGCGCACACCGCGTAAGCGGAATGTTCCTTTACTATTTGCGTGACCGCAACAACACCCACCCCGGCTATGACTACTGGGAGACCTTCCCGCGCAAGAGCCTTGGTATTGCAGGACGTGCAACTTACAGCTTCAAGGACCGCTACTTCGCAGAGTTCAACTTCGGTTACAACGGCTCAGAGAACTTCTCTCCGGGACACCGCTTCGGATTCTTCCCTTCAGCCGCCCTCGGTTATCTCGTTTCCAACGAGGACTTCTGGGAGCCGCTCAAGCCTGTTGTAAGCCTGTTCAAGATTAAAGGCTCCATCGGAAAGGTAGGTAACGACCAGATCGGTGGTTCAAGACGATTCGGTTACAATACTACCATGGACATCACCGGAATCTCCGGCTTCAGCTGGGGAGAGAACCGCTCTTCCTATGTTGCAGGTGTGGCTACCGGTGAAATCGGCAATCCCGACATCGTTTGGGAAGAGGCCCTCAAACGCAACGTAGGTATTGAGGTCAACCTTTTCCGCGACCAGGTGAAATTGCAGATTGACTACTTCAACGACGTTCGTTCAGGAATCTTCCTGCCCCGCGAATCCCTGCCGGATGCAGTGGGTCTCAGGAAGACCCAGTACATCAACATCGGTAAGATGAAGAACCACGGTTTCGATGTTTCCGCACAGGTAGACCATAACTTCAGCGACGATTTCTATATCAGCGCAAGGGGTAACTTCACCTTCAACCGCAACCGCAGGATTTATGACGACAAGCCTTCACAGGTTTGGCCTTACCAGAATACCGCCGGCTACGCCAACAACCAGCAGCGCGGTCTTATTGCAGAGGGTATCTTCATGACCCAGGATGAGATTGACTCATGGCCCAGCCAGTACGGCTACACCCTTCAGCCCGGTGATATCAAGTACCGCGATGTCAACGGCGACGGTATAGTCAACGACTTCGATAAAGTGCCTATCGGCTACACAACCATCCCTGAAATCAACTACGGTTTCGGCCTCAGCGTGGGCTGGAAGGGCATCGACGCAAGTGTCTTCTTCAGCGGAATGAGCCACGTAACCCGTTTCATCGGCGGCTACAACCTTTACGGTGGTGCGGCAACCAACGTCCTCATCCAGGGACAGATTTTTGCCGATGTTGCCAAGAAGAGCTGGTCCGTTACACACGACCCCAATGCTGAGTATCCCCGTTTCTCCGTAGAGACTCCTGTAAACAACCAGGTTACCTCTACCTTCTGGCAGAAGGACATGAGCTTCCTCCGCCTGAAGAATGCCGAGCTGGGTTACACCCTGCCCAAGAAATGGACCAAGAAGGCAGGTATCTCTACAATGCGTATCTATGTGCAGGGCGTCAACCTGCTTACCTTCTCAAAATTCAAGCTGTGGGATCCGGAGCTTGAATCATCCTACGGAAACGTATACCCGCTCACCAAGAACGTCAGCCTGGGTATCAACCTGAATTTTTAGAGAATGAGGCATATTATGAAAAAGATATATATATTACTGACAGCAATCATTCTTGCGGTTTCATGCGATTCGTTCTTTGATATCAACCTGAAAGACCAGGCTACATTGGAGGACACTATGAGCCGTTCTGCAACTGTAAGGCAGTATCTGGCACACTTGTATTCCTATATTCCCCGCGATGAGAATACCAGGGCTTACGAGGGTGGAACAGTGCTGCGTAGCGATGAGTCCCTTAACGCAAAGTCCCAGTACGAGACCTATTGGTACAAGGTTCGCCGTGGTGAATACGGTTCTGACAACACTACCGCAGAATCCAGTGCCAATATTTGGAAAAGATATTACGTTGCAATCAACGAGTGCACAACCTTCCTTGACAATGTAGACAATGACAAGGAGGATTCCGCAGAGCTTATCGAGCAGATGAAGGGCGAAGCCCGCTTCCTGCGCGCATACTATTACTTCGTGCTGCTCCGCCAGTACGGTCCCGTCATCATCTGGGGCGATCAGGCTGCAAGCCAGAACGTTATCGCAGAGGAGCTTGACCGTAACACTGTTGAGGAGAACTTCAATTTCATTATCAGCGAGCTTGACAAGGCTATCGATGTCCTTGCATATGAGATTAACGATCCCGGTCTGGGACTCAGCCTTGCAGCAAACAAGGGCCGCGTAACAAAGGGCGCCGCAATGGCTCTCAAGACCCGCGTGCTCCTCTATGCAGCATCGCCTTTGTATAACGGACAGAACGGTAAAGGCCTCTATTCTGGCCTTACCAATCACAGGGGTGAGCAGCTTTTCCCCGCTTATGATGCTACAAAGTGGCATGACGTAGCAGTGGCTGCAAAAGAGCTCATAGACCTCAACCGCTACTCTCTTACCAAGGTGGCATCGGCCGGAAACAGCCGCCTGCAGAATGCAGCAGCATCTTACCAGACAGTATGGTTCCAGGGCTGGGCAACCAACCGTGAGATTATCTGGGGCTGGTGGTACCGTTCATGGGGCGATGAGTCCCTTGGCAACGGCTGCGACATCGCTTACTCCGTTCCCGCCGGTGGCAAGATTGCCCTTGCCGGATATTCCCTCAACTCTCCTTCACTGAAGCTTGTTGACGCCTATCCTATGTGGGAAACCGGACGTTATCCTATCCTTGGATACGAAAAAACTGCCGGAATGCTTGACCTCTCACGTCCTATCGTAGACGAGGCTTCTGGTTACAAGGCCGATGGCTGGACAAACAATTACCAGCAGGAAGTAGACGTAGACCCTTCATGGGCCCGTCCTTTCAAGGCTCACAATTCCACCGTTGGCAGGGATGCAAGATACTATGCAAACTTCGTCCCCAACGGCTTCTGGTGGCCTTCTTCCACAACCAACAGCGGCGGCCCTGTAAGGTTCACCTGCTATAATTCAGGCGACGCTACCGCTCCTTATTCAGATACCGATGCCTGCAACCGTGTAGGTTATGTATGGAGGCGCCTTTACAAGGCAGAGAACCCTCTTCGCAACCTTGCATCTGACTATCAGAGTGTTACCTATGTTTATCCCGCCTTCCGTCTTGCAGAAGTTTACCTGACTTATGCCGAGGCCCTCAACGAGCAGACAGATCGCAACGCCGACGAGGCTATCACTTACATTGACATGGTACGTGAGCGCAGCGGCCTTTGCGGAATCCGCGAGGCTTATCCTGAAATCAATTTCAACGCCGCCGACGCCAGCACCACTATCAACGGTGTAAGCCGTACAGGCCGTGAGTGGCTGCGATGGATCATCCTCCAGGAGAAGATGTGCGAATTCGCTTTCGAGGGACAGCGTCATTATGACATGACCCGCTGGATGATGGCAGAGGAAGAGTACAACACAGAGAACTGGACCTTGCACGTAAAGGCTCCCAACTATGAGGATTCCTACACCCGTGTAAGCACCGACTACATCGGTGGCAGGGCAGTGTTCCAGTCCCGTGACTACCTGTTCCCGTTCGGTTCTTATCAGATTGCCGAAATGACTAACTTTACGCAGAATCCCGGCTGGTAAACCTTTAAAAACGAAAGTATTATGAAAAAATTCTTCATATTGGCAGCTCTTCTGCTGTTCCTTCCCGGATGTTTTCCTGACAACAGGGAAGACAACATGGTAGACGACTCGTTCGGGCTTACTTTCAGCGCGCAGTTGCAGAACACCTCCGTCCATACCGGCGTTTGCACCGTAGGTATAACAAAAGGTGGCAAGGGTAAGACCGCCGGTACGGTTTACATTGACTGGAATCCGGACGATTATAACGCCGAACTTGACAAGTACAATCAGGCCAACGGAACTGACTATAAGGCAGTTATGAGTTCCCTGATTACTCCTGACGTCCTTTCTCTTAATTACTCGGCCAGTGACGTGGTTAAATCCGTCACCCTTACCTGGGATCCTGACCAGGTGGCCAAGGTAATTAATGACAAGACAAACTATGTCATTCCTATCCTCCTCAAATCAGATAATCTTGAGATTGGAAAAGGCCGTAATTTCATGCTCATTCACCTGACCCGCTCCGGAATCTCCCTGAGCCAGTCTTCCCAGGCCCGCTCAATCGAGAGAAAGAGCGTAGAGCCCGATGACAGCGGAAACGAGCCCGTCCTTACGGAAACCATTACCCTTGACCTTGAGATTGACAATCCTCTCGCAGGTGTTGAAATGACTCTTCCCGTCACCATCGACAATTCCCTCATCGCCAAATTCAATGAGGACAAGGAAATCGTTTATTCAGAGGCTCCTGCAGGTCTTGTAAGCCTTGTTGATTCTAAGGTTACCATTCCCGCATCTGGCCTTTCCGGCAGCTTCAAGGTGCTTCTTGACAAGAGCAAACTCCTTGATAACGGTCATTATGTGGATTTCCCTCCTTACGTCATTCCTGTAAAGGTAGACCCGGCCGGACTTTCCGCTACCCTTAACGGTGAGTCTTTTGACCTCCGCGGTCTTTCCTATGGCAACATGGTATGCTACATCACCGTTTCACCTGCAGAACACGGAATCTCCGTCGTCGTACGTGAATGGGGCCTTTATTCTGACGGTGCCGCCTGGTACAGCAACCTTGACGGCTTCGCCGCAGGCGCAGACCGCACCATCGCCATGGATAAGGATTACGTTTATGTAGGCCATTCAAACGGCGCTTCACCTGCGATTTACGCCCTCAGCCGCACCAACGGCACCTTCGTAAAGAAGCTGGATGTAAGCCCCGCCATCGGCAACGGATGTACCTTCCCCGTATCCTGCGTCCGCGTAATCAAGAACACCGCAGGCGACGATATCCTGACCTTCTGCTCCCTCAAGGGCGACAATGGCCAGCACCTGTATGTATATGCTTATGTAAACGGCACCGACGCCGCTCCGACAAGGATTCTTGACTTTGCTCTTGACAACAAGGGCGGTGTTGAGGACTGGAGGCGTTACGGAGACCGCTATACCGTAACCGGTACATGGCAGGAGGGTAAACTCTGGTTCCAGACCTGGAGCGACGGAACCTATGGCAAGACCATCGGCTTTAACCTCTCCAACGGAACCATTACCAATCCGGCAGACCCTGAAGACTACTTCATCCAGAGCCCGAGGGCCGGAATCAAGGACGTTGTCTTCTATCCCGGATGGAACAACGTGCTCATCACCGGCAACGATACTGCTTCCTTCTACAGGCCCGGTGCAGCCGGAGCAAACGGCTGGATAACCTGGACAAAGACAGAGGCTGCAGATGACTTCGTTCTTTCTTACGGATACAATTTCTTTGACTTCCACGAGCAGAATTTCATCGCCTACATGCAGCTTGACGGTGAGAATGCTGCCGCCGGAAAACTGGTTATCATTGACGATGAAGGCACGGTTCCTTCTGACTTCCCCGCACAGCTCAAGGCTCAGACCAACCGCCGCGAATTCCCTATCCAGCACGCCGACGACTTTGAGGCCAAGTCCTCAGTTACGGCTGCTGCTTCCGTAGGAGACTGCACGGTTTGCGAAATCAGCGGCAACACTTATGTAGCCGTCCTGATGCAGGGCTGCGGACTTAGCGTATTCCAGCTTCAGTAGTGAAAAAGTTTCGTTACATAATTCCTCTGTTACTCACTATTCTTGCCTCCTGCGGCAAGAGTAGTGAGCCGGAGGTTAAACCTGCCAACCCTGCAATAAGGGTTGAAATAACGTCTGTAGACGCGTTCGGGGCCACATTAAGCTTCCAGTGCATACAGACTTCAAAGGTGCAGTACGGTTACGGAAAGACAGAGGGCGATGCGTCCAGGCTTGCGAATTCAGTCCAGACTGAAGGCACAGGTTCTGTGAAAGTCCAGGTTGCGCTTAACGACCTTGAACCCAATACGCATTACTTCCTGTGTGCAAGGGGTATCGGCCCCAATGCCGAGGAAGGTGCCGTGACGAAGGTGGAATTCACCACCTCCGTCGGCCCTGACAACCTCTACTCCTGGGAAAGGGGACGCAGCGGCGTGCCTTCTTTTGCCGATATCACCATTTGCACCCGCGGCCAGCACAATTACAATCCTCCTCTCTGGACGGCGGAACGCTTCGCTCCCCATGTGAGCTACAAGGACGGCACTACGGAGCACTGGCTCTTTGACGCCTTCCTTTGCATAGAGGGCTTTGACGGGGCCCGCGGGCTTACGATGAGCATCGTGGCCAACGGCCGCTCCTCTGCAATCAAGGAATCCTGGGAAGAACTCATGGATTACTGGTTCAAGTCCGACGGCATGCTCTCTGCCCTTGACGAGGCTGTGGGTAACGCCGCCAGACGCATTGGCGCCCCTAAGCACCCGCGTTATGTGGTACTGACCCTTCCTGACCCTATTATGCTTCAGGTTTTCTCTGACAAAAGCTCCTCTACAACCTACTGGGGTTCGCTTGACGGGGAAGTCATGAACTTCTCTACGGTAGAGCACCAGTGGCGCGTGTACAGGTGGTTCATGGATCAGTGCCGTGAAAGATTCAACAAGCTTGCGCCTAAGAACCTTGAACTGGCCGGCTTCTACGTTCTTTCAGAGGAACTGCCCCTTGCCCAGTCCTTCTACACCGGACTTGGCCTTACAGGCGATACTTCCGAGACCTGGAACGCCGCCTACAAACGCTGGGAGCAGCTAATTCCTCAGGCATCGTCCTACCTTAACAGCTGCCGCGAAGGCCTTTGGTGGATACCGTATTTCTATGCCCCGGGCTACCGCGTCTGGAAGCAGATGGGCTTCAATATGGCCTGGATGCAGCCAAACCATTATTGGGACACTTCAAACCAGCACCCCATGAGCCGCAGCGTCACAGCAATGAGGCAGTACGGTCTTGGAATAGAGCTGGAGTTTGAGTATTCCATGGTTTACGACCAGATGAAAAACGGCCGCAGGGGCCCTGACGGAGCCGGAAACATGATTTTCACAGAGGACGATATCCCTGCGCTCCGCGGCCGCTTGCGCGAGTACCTGAACGCTTACAAGGAATACGGCTTCTACGGAGAACGCTCCATTGCCATGTATTCCGGAACCGATGCCTTTACGCAGCTGGCGCAGTCCCCGGACTCCCGCGACCAGGAAATGTATCTGGAAATCTGCCGATATATCGGCGAATCACCGCTTAAAAAATGAAAAGAATCTTACTGACAATATCTTTGCTGACACTCCTTTGCTCATGCAAGGCCGCCCCGGCAGTGACGGAGCCCCCGATTTTCAAGGATTTGGACCTTGTGGGTTACTGGCACAGGGAGCCTCATATTTGGGATGCGCAAAGGTATGCCCCTCATGTGAGCTGGAAGGCTCCTGACGGCAGCGAACACTGGCTTTTCGAGGCTTTCCTCTTCCTTGAGGGCAGCGACTGGAAAGACAATAAAACCCTTGTAGTGTCTCCCGAAGGAATATCGGCGGACAAGAGCGTGTGGGAATATCAGCTTGACCTCTGGCTTGGCCCGGAAGGCAGTGTCGCAAATTTGGAAAAGGCCTGCGCGCAGGCGGCCGCCCGCATTGGAGACCCGCCAAGCAAAAGATGGGTGGTGATAGGTGTTCCTGACGCTATTATGCTGGAGCACTTCGCAGACAAATCTTCCTCTACCACCTATTGGGGTGACGGCCTTGATTTTGCCAGGATAGAAGACCGCCTTAAGGCATATTACTGGTATATTGACGAGGTCCGCTCCCGTTTTGCCGCCCTTGGCTGCAAATACCTCTCCCTGGGCGGTTTCTATACCACTTCAGAGGGCCTGGAACTGCCCGTTGACAACGGCTGGAACACGCAGTACAAGAACTGGGAGACCATAATCCCGGCAATATCGGCCTACTGCCACCAGAAAGGCCAGGGCCTGTATTGGATTCCTTATCACCTGGCATCCGGTTACAAGCACTGGAAGGAACTTGGCTTCGACCAGGTCTGGATGCAACCTAATTGGTACTGGGATTATAAGCAAGCAGACCAGCATCCTTTTGAAAAGACAATCGCTGCCATCCGTGAGACCGGTATGAGCGGAATGGAGCTTGAATTTGAATATTCCGCCGTGGCTGCGGAAATGACCGAGGGTGTGCTTGGCCCCAACGGGGAAGGCCGCCTTGTCTATACTCCTGAAGATGTGCCTGTGCTGCAGGACCGCCTGCGCCATTATATGCAGGAGTTCAAGGATGCAGGCTTCTACGGGAACAAGACCATCGCCCTGTATTCCGGTTCAAACGCCCTTACCCAGCTGGCTTCTTCCACCCTTCCGCAGGACAGGGCCCTTTATGACGACCTTTGCCGATTCGTGCTTGGAAACAAGGGTGAACTGCCTGTAACAGAGGTGGTTATAGAGAAGGACGGAAAACTTTCCAAACTTGCCTTTGACGGACGCAACTATGCCGGGGGCGCCCCGCTCTGGAGGCTCTACTACAATACTCCGGGGCAGAAGGAAATAGAAATATCGGCCTTGAATGAAACCCCGTCCGTAAGGACAGTGGGCGACACCACCTTCCTTGACTATGACAGGATTGGCGGAAAGGCCTTTGCCCTTCATCTTAAGGTTTGGACCGAAGGCACCGTCGTCCGCTTCGGGGCATCGGTAAAGAACGATGAGCCGCATACAATAATCAGGGAACTGCAATATCCGCTCATTGGGCATTTGCAGCTGCCGGAAGGCTATAAATTGCTCACTACACACACCGGAGGGCAGATTTTTGACAATCCGGTTTACAAAATTTCCAATGTGGACGTGCGCCCGCTTTACATGACTCCGGCGCAGAAGTTCCGCCAGTATGACCTTCAGTATCCGCGTAACGCGGCCTCAAACTGCTTCGCCTTCGTAGGGGAGGGTGATGGCCTTTACTTTGGGTCGCACGACAGCTCCCTCCAGCAGACCTGGCACGGCCTTCGTACCTATCCAAAGGAAGGAATCGGCCACACTACAAGTGACTTTACAGAGTTGGAAGCCGGCTTCTACCGCTATCCCAACGCCATGTGCGGCGACTCCTGGAACAATGACGCCAGCGTCGTGGTTCCTTACAAGGGAGACTGGACTGCAACCTCCCGCATCTACCGCCGCTGGGCTGATACGTGGTGGAAACACGCCGCTGTGCCGTCCTGGGTGCAGAATATGACCGGCTGGCAGAGGATTATCTTCAAGCATCAGTACGGAGAGTACCTCCGCAGCTACAAAGACCTTCCCGGCCGCATAGCTGACGTAGGTAAATCCGTCGGCTGCAATGCTGTGCTGGCCTTCGGCTGGTGGAAAGAGGGCATGGACAACGGTTATCCTAACTATTCCCCCGATGACAGCCAGGGCGGAGATGCTGCCTGGAAAGAGGAAATCAAGGCTTTCCGCGATGGCGGAGGCCGCCTGCTCCTTTACTTCAACGGACGTCTGATTGATGTGGAAAGCGACTTTTACCGCAATGGCGGCGGATCGCAGGTGGCAAACAAAGACAACACGGGAAGGGAATTCACAGAGCATTACAAATTCACCGGAGAGGGCACAACCCTTGGCTACTATGACTCCCGCACCTTCGTTATTGCCGATATGTCCAAGCGCCTCTGGAGGGATAAACTTATTTCATGGGCAGACAGGGCCATGTCCTGCGGGGCCGATGCCGTCTTTTACGACCAGCTTGGCGTGGCGGAAGAGTTCCCCAACTGGGACCTCTCGCGTGAATATCCCGTTCAGGATATCTTCACGGGACGATATAAGGCCGATGCCCTTAAGGAAATCCGCGACCATATAAAGGCCCGCAACCCGGAATTCGCCCTTGGAACAGAGTGGCTTAGCGACTGCACCAGCCAGTTCTGCGATTTCGTGCATATTGTCGAATTCACCGCCCTGCCGGAGAGCTTCCCGGAGTGGTTCCGTTACACCTTCCCAGAGGTTGTGTGGAGCGACCGCTGCGTGCGTGATGACAACGATGTTCCCCGCCGCGTAAACAACACCCTTCTCAAGGGACTGCGGAACGATATTGAAGTGTTCCGCTGCCGCGGGCTCATTGACGAAACACCTGTGTATCAGGCATATCTGGCACAAATCAATGCTATCCGCCACGATTTCCCTGAGCTTCTTCTGGAAGGACGGTACACCGCAATTGACGGCTTCACCTGCGACAATGCGAACCTTGTAGCCCGCAGCTACACCTCCGGAAACCGTATGGCCGTCGTCGTCACCAATACCGGTGAAGGCCGTGAAAAAGGTGTTATCAAGGCCGATGGTTACGTGGCCCGCGACACGCGTACGGTTGGCGATGCCTCTGTAAAGGGCACATCGGTTAAACTTGGCCAGAACGGCCTTGCCGTGATAATATTTGAAAAACAATAAGTTATGAAACATATTCTGAATCTGCTTCTGATAGCGCTTTTTGCCGTACCGGCCTGCTCATCCGATGACTCCAATGAGACTGCTCTGGATGCCCCGGGAAATGTTATCGCCCAGATGACATCAGAAACCTCCATTACCCTTAGCTGGAGCGACTGTGCCGCAGAGCAGGGGTATTACGTGTTCCTAAGCAAAGAGCAGAAACCCTACGCCAAGCTGCCCGCAAACACCTCTTCTTATCTGTTTGAGAATCTGGAAATGGGTGCAACTTACAGGCTTGGAGTACAGGCTGTTGGTAAGGGCGAAAAACTCTCCCAGGCAGTATTCGCAGAGCCCGTAACCCTGCCGGACCCTGTTCCGGAGGATGAAATCCGCTTCACGTGGACTGAAGTGCCCGGCCTTGGCCTCCCTGCAAGCGTAAAGATTTACAAGACAACGGACCAGCTTGAAGGCCGTCCCTTCAATGCCTGGTATGCTATTGCCGACTGCCGCCAGGACGTTGAATTGAAGGTCATCTACCCCGGAAAAGGTGCTACCAAAACCATCGACAAACAGGCCGAGGATGCCGGAAACTGCCTTGTACTTATCAACGGCGGAATCTTTGGTACGGCGCCTATCGGCTTTGCCGTAATGGACGGTGTACAGACTCCCTGGCGTTATATTGCCGATGATAACTGGGCTGTAGACAAGCAGTACTGGGGCGCAGTTCCCAATTCTGCTTACGAGAGGCTGCATCCTGTATCCCGCGGTCTCTTTGGTGTAGATAATAACGGCGTTCCCGGAGTCTACTGGTCATATACGCCCGAGCACGGAACCATTTATGTCTATGACAACCCCATCCCCACAGTTGCAGGAGAGGCTGTAAAACAGGAAGGAAGCAAAACCTATCCTTGTGTACCTGCAAACTGGGCCCCTTACAATGCAGTTACCTGCGGCCCTGTCCTTCTTAAGAACGGCGAATGCCCCATCAATGACAAGAAAAACAGTTCCGGACACTGGCTCACAAACTATGAGCTCTGGGCTGACGATATTTACGGTGTAGACCAGCGTGCAGATCGCACCGCAGTAGGTTATACTTCCGACGGAAAGGTAATCCTGTTTATTTGCGACGGAAGAATTTCCGCTTCACAGGGAGCCAATACGCTGGAACTGGCCAAAGTCATGAAGGGCCTTGGCTGCATCGGCGCCCTTAACCTTGATGGTGGCGGCTCCACCGGAATGTGGGCCGGAGGACAGCATCTTAACGACCTTACAGGCGGCAATCGTCCTGTAATGACATCCATTGGATTCTTCCGCAAATAAGATTTAAATGAATTTCATACTTGCACTAGTTATTTTTGTTGGATTGATTCCCGCCCCCGTCAAATATTCTGACGGGGAGGGAGTCAATGTCCGCCAGAAGGTGGTGGTGAAGATGGACGGGAAGGCCTTCCGCAAGGATGTGTCCGGCCTTGAACCATTCCAGCAAAAAGAAGCCTATCGGCTCACAATAAGCAAGAAAAAGATTCTTATAGAAGCGGCTACGGAAGAGGGCGTGTTCCGCGCTAAAACAAGCCTGGAGCAGCTCCAAAGGGGCGGTGAACTGCCTTGTTGCACTGTTTTTGACTACCCGCGCTTTGCCAACCGCGGCCTTATGATAGATGAGTCGCGAAGCTTCAAGGGCCTCGATTTCCTTAAGAAACAGGTGGATGCGATGGCTATGCTTAAGCTTAACGTCCTGCATCTTCATCTTGACGATTCCGCAGGCTGGCGCATCCAGAGCGACGCTTTTCCCCTTCTGACCGGAAAAACGGCCTGGCGCATCGGCACCACATATACAGAATGGGAGCAGGGAGGGTATCGTTTTTCAAGTGAAGGAGACCCTCTTGCCTACGGCGGATATTACACCAAAGAGCAGTTGCGGGAGCTTGTAAAATATGCCGCAGAACGCTTTATAACCGTGATTCCGGAAGTAGAGATGCCCGGCCACAGCATGGAGGTTGGTTACAGTTATCCGGAGGTTCTTTGCCAGCTTGAAGACGGCCGGCGCCACACCGGAGCCTGGGATTTGTGCCCCGGTTCAGAAGCCACCTTCACCTTTCTGGAGGCCGTCCTTGCGGAAGTTATGGACATTTTCCCTTCCCCACTTATCCACATCGGCGGCGATGAGGCTACGATGAAGACATGGTCGCAGTGTGTAAACTGCCGCCGCAGGATGGAAGAAGAGGGTTATACCGATGTCAGGCAGTTGCAGGGCTATCTTGTAAGGCGGATAGAGCGCTTTATAAGCGGCAAGGGCCGCAGGATTATCGGCTGGGATGAAATCCTTGAGACCGGAGTCCCGGAAAACGCCGTCGTACAAAGCTGGAGGGGTGTTTCCGGAGGCATCAAGGCCTCAGCGGCAGGGCATGACGTAATAATGTCTCCCAACAGCCACTGCTATTACAATTACTATCAGGACCTTATCCGTAAGGAACCCAAAGCCGTAGGGGAACTGGTTTCACTGCGTTTCACCTATGGTTACGAGCCGCTCGCGGTAGGCATGGACCCGAAGCATCTCCTTGGCGTCCAGGCGAATCTGTGGACGGAGTATATCCCTACTCCGCAGCATGCGGAATATATGCTTTATCCCAGGCTCTTTGCCCTTGCAGAAACAGCCTGGACTCCTTCCGGGGCCAAATCTTACAAGGCTTTCCGCCGCCGCGCTCGGGCCTTGCTGGATGTTTTCAGGAGCCTCGGATACAATACTTTTGACATGGATACCGAATCGGACCTTGCCCGCTCCGGCTTGCAGCGTTTTCCGCCGGAAGGGACTCCGATTCCTGTAGATGATGAATTTTAGCTTATGAGATTTCATGTAGACCCCGCCGCAAAGGACCCGATTTATAAACAACTTGTAAATCAAGTGGAAAGAGCCCTTCATGAGGGCCGACTGAAGGCTGACGAGCAGATACCCTCTCTTAATACCATGGCAGAAAAGCTTGGTATTTCCAAGGAGACTGTCAAGAAAGCGTACGGAGAGCTGGTGTCGAGGAACGTCATCGTCCCTCGTCATGGCAAAGGTTTCTTTGCCGCGGACATCGACACAAGCAGTCACAAGCAGGTTCTTGTGATTTTTGACAAACTGTCTGTTTACAAGCAGATTTTGTTCAATGCCTTTGCCGGCACCCTCGGAGACAACGCAGAGGTAACAATAGTCAACCATAACCAGAATCTTGACCTTCTGGAGTATTATCTGGACAATTACCTTGACCGTTTTGACTATTACGTCATTACTCCGCACTTCCCGCTTGACAGTGAGTCCCAGGCCCGCGCGCTTAAGCAGATTGCCCGCATCCCGAACCGCAAGCTCATTATGCTGGACCGCCTTCAGCCAGACTACCCCGGCAACTACGGTGCTGTGTATCAGGACTTTGAGAACGATATTTACTACGGCCTCATGCAGGGTGTAAAGGAAGGGGCGAAGATAGACAGGCTTAGGGTAATAACCCTCCCGTCATCCTTGTACGGAAACGATATCCACAAGGGCGTGGAGCGATTCTCCTCAGACATGAGCATCCCCGTAGAATTCATGACGGAGGCTCCTATGGACATTAACAGCGGCGATACCTTCCTTGTGCTTAACTCCCAACTGGATGCCGGCCTTGTGACCCTGTGGCACAATATATTGCAGTCCGGACTTGAAATCGGTACCGATGTCCGCATAATCGCATATAACGAATCGGACATGTGCGAACTGATTCTGGGCGGGCTTACCACAGTGTCGGCCGACTTCCGTAAAATGGGGCAGCTTGCAGCCGAAATGATACTGAATCACAAGGCGGAAAAGCTTCATTGTGACTTCCGTATGAATAAACGCCATACTTTTTAGCCCTGTTTATTGATAAATAGAGAATTAATTCTTAACTTTGCCCAACGAATACCACAGTATACCACACTTAAAACGCAACAACATTATAAATACCTTTTATATGAAAGTCTTATTCAAATCACTTTTGGCCTTGACAGTAGGCCTGGCAGTCATGGGTTGCTCCAAGGAGTACGATGACTCGGAAATTAAGGGTGATATCTCGAATCTGAAGAGTCAGATCCAGAAGATTCAGGATGACATCAAATCTCTCAACGGTCAGGTATCCGGCCTTTCTGAAACAATCGACCAGTGGAAAAAGGGCGGTTATGTAGAGAGCATTCAGCCGACAGAAGATGAAACCGGCTTTACTATCACCTTCGTAGGCGGAAAGACCGTTACTCTTTATCATGGTACAAACGGTAAGGATGGTAAAGACGGAAAAGATGGTGAGAATGGTAAGGACGGTAAGGACGGCCAGACCGGCGCTACAGGACAAACAGGTCCTCAGGGCCAAACCGGTGAAACCCCTACCATCAAACTTGACACCGATGGCAATTATTATTGGGCAGACAGCAAGGGATTCATCCTTGTTGACGGAAACAAAGTTCCTGCTACCACCACTCCTTCATTCAATATCGACGCCGACGGTCATCTTATCATGACCATCGCCGGACAGGAGTTCGACCTTGGTCTTGTCAAGGGTTCTGTAGGTGATTCACTGTTCAAGAAGATTGAACCCGGCACAGAGACTGTTGTCTTCACACTTTCAGACAACACTACTTTTGAGATTCCCATCGCCAAGGCTTTCAAGCTTGTGATTGAGAATACTATTCAGGAAGTAACTGCCGGTCAGGTAGTTGAGATTGACTATACCGTTACCAACGCCAATGCTACAACAACCGTTGACTGCTTTGCAAACGGTGGTTACAAGGCAAAGGTAGACGGTGCAAAGGTTATTGTTACCGTTCCCGATCCTCTCACAGAGGGCGAAGTTCTTGTATGGGCACAGAATGACAAGGGTCTCTTCTCTCTTGTTAAACTCTCCTTCACTGCAGCTGCAGAAATCGCTATCGTTACTCCTGAGGCTGACTATCAGGCAATTGCTGCCGATGCTACCTCTTTCGAAATCAACCTCACTTCCAATGTCGATGTTGACGTTGTTGTTCCTGAGGAGGCTACCTGGGTAAGCGTTATCGTTACCAAGGCTGCTTACAAGCTTAACCTCACCCTTGAGGCTAACACCAGCACAGAGCCTCGCGAGGCTACAATCGACATCGTTCGCAAGGACAATGGCAAGTCTATCCAGAAGGTTAAGATTGCCCAGCTGGGTAAACCCAAGACTCTCACCATCGAAAGAGTATGGGGTAAATTCTCTACCGCCGAGGCTTCTTGGAATGAATATTTTGGTGGCGCAGCTAATGCAGACCGTAACTACACAATGGATGATGAATATATTTATATCCCTGAGGCCAGCACAAGCTATGCTAAGATTTGGAAGATTGCTATCAATGATCCTTCAAAAGTAACCACAATTGCTAATCCTACCAATCCTACAGGATACTTCAAGACATCTGCAGCCCGTGTAATGGATCCTGGAAGCAATATGAACGGAGGCAAACCTGTTCTTATCGTTTCCAATATGGTTATGGACGAAGATGGTGACCTGCTTAAGCTTTATGTTTATGATAAGGGTACCGACAATGCTCCTTCAGAGTGGATGATGGATGCAACAAATACAGGCCGCCGTCTTGGTGATGTATTCACCACCCATGGCACATTTGCAAACGGTGGCTTCCTCTTCAAGGATTGGGCAAAGCTTTGGGGCAACGGTACCATTCTCGTTTGGAGAACAGCATTCAATCAGGTTCCGACGTACAACCAGACAGCCCGTAACCCTACATGGAATACAATTAAGGACGAAGGCGGACGCGCCGCATTCTATCCTTATCCTGGCCAGACAACTCCTCAGAAAGGTATTTACACCGGAACAGAAACCGCATACTTTGTTAGCGAGGAAGGCAGCAATGTTTATACTTGGAATGCTTCTACATTCAATACAACAGTCGCTGGCGGATATTATAACAATGCAGGTGAATTCAACTTCTTTGAGTTTAACGGAAAGCGTTACATCGCTTACGTAAAGCATGCTGCTTCAAATGACGGCCGTTTCTATATCCTTGAAGGTGAAACCACTGATGATTGGCAGGATCTCCTTGGCTCAAAACGCAAAGTCATTTATCAGGGTAGCTTGCAGCAGGATATTGCTTTCAATGATGCCGCATGGCATGCAGAGCTTGAGGAGCCTTCACCTAAGAGTTCTGGCAATTCCGGCATGGGCTGTTCAGCACGTGTTATCAATGGTGAGGTTTACATTATGGCAGGTAAACAGAATGTGGGTCTCTCAGTCTTCAAGATGTCTCTCAAATAAAATCTTGAAATAATCTTTTGCAAGGCGGCTTTTTGGCCGCCTTGTTTTATTATATTTGCACTATGAAAGGTTTCTTTTACAAGCTGATGGTTTTAGTTGCTTGTATTTTGCTGACGGCCTGCTCTGCGGGAACGCCGGCAGAAAGGGCGGCAGGTGCCCTGGCGAGACGCATCATGCCGCAGTATGACATTCGCTTTATCCAGACCGGCGATTCACTTGAAACCTACAGCTTCTATACAGATGACAGCCAGTTGGTTATAAAAGGCAGCAGCACCTCGGCAATGGCCGCAGGGCTTAACCGCTACCTTTCTGACTGGTGCAAAACAGATGTCTCCTGGTATGCCGACGACCCTGTCCAGGCACCATCGGACCAACCGGTTGTAGATAACATCGTCACCGGGAAAGCTCTTGTAAAAGAGCGGTTTTTCCTAAATTACTGCACCTTCGGCTACACAATGCCGTGGTGGCAATGGAAAGACTGGGAGCGCCTCATTGACTGGATGGCCCTAAACGGAGTAAACCTGCCGTTGGCCATAACGGGTCAAGAATCCGTCTGGCAGGAGCTTTGGCGCCGTCATGGGCTTTCAGATGAGGAAATCCTCTCTTGGTTCACCGGACCGGCCTATCTCCCTTGGCATCGCATGTGCAATATTGACGGTTTTGACGGCCCTCTGCCGCAGGGGTGGATTGATGCCCAGGAAACCCTTCAAAAGCAGATTCTCTCCCGCGAAAGGGAGCTTGGAATGACTCCTGTGCTACCCGCCTTCGGAGGTCACGTCCCGGCCGTCCTTAAAGAGAAGTATCCTAAGGCAAAAGTTACTAAGGTATCGGCCTGGGGCGGTTTCCCTAAGGAAAACCTGCCTTATTTCCTTTCACCCACGGACTCCCTTTTTGCCGTAATTCAAAAGGAATTCATAGAGATTCAGACAGAAAAATACGGCACCGGACATATTTACGGATTTGACCTTTTCAACGAGGTTGCGCCCCCTTCCTGGGAACCTGACACCCTTGCCGCAATAGGAAGATGCGCCTTTGAGAGCCTTGCTGCGGCGGATTCTGAGGCCCGGTGGCTCCAGATGGGATGGCTGTTTTATTATGACCGCAAGCACTGGACTCCGGAGGCCGTCAAAGCCTATCTTGAAGCCATTCCAAAAGGCCGGCTTACGATGCTGGATTATTACACTGAAAACATTCCTGTCTGGACTTTGACTGAAGGGTTCCACGGGCACCACTACATCTTCTGCTATCTTGGAAACTTTGGCGGAAACACCCGCCTTGCCGGCCCCTTCCGCAAGGAAAGCACCCGAATCACAGAGGCATTGGCAGAAGGCGGAGCCGCCGGTCTTGGCTGCACCCTTGAAGGCTTCGGAATAAACAAATGGTTCTATGAATATGTTCTTTCAAGGGCTTGGAACACAGGCGTTTCCGACGACGAGTGGCTCTCCTCTCTTGACGGGCGCAGGCACAGCCCTTCCGGATTCTGGAAGACTATGGCAGACAGTATTTATGTGCGCGGTTCCTTCTCTGAAGGGGCGCTTCTTTGCGGCCGGCCCTGCCTTGATGGCTTCCGCCACTGGACGGTAATACACAATACGCCTTATGACAATTCCGTCCTTGAAAGGGCTTATGAAAAGCTGCTTCAGGAGCCGTCGGACAGCAGGGCCTGGAATTATGACAGGGTCGCCATCGGCCTTCAGGTAAAGGGAAACCGCTTCGCCCTTCTTCGCGATGATTTTACTTCCGCTTACAGGAAAGGGGATTTGCCCGCGGCTCGCAGCATCGGCGCAAAAATGAAATCCCTTATCATGCAAATAGATTCCCTTGCGGGGGAGGAACCTTCATTCCGCCTGGACAGGTGGCTTCAAAGTGCCGCCGCCTTTGCCTCCGTCCCGGAAGAAGAGGATTATTACATGAATGATGCTTGGCGAATCCTTACAACCTGGGGAAGCGCTCCGAACCTTAATGACTATGCCTCACGCCTTTGGAACGGCCTTGTCGCACATTATTATGCCCCGCGCTGGACTATGTTTATAGATGAAGTCATTTCCTGCATGGAGCAGGGCCGCCAGTTTGACCAGACGGCCTTTGACAGGGAGTGCAGGGCCTTTGAAGAGTCCGTGCCTGACTATAAGTCTTTGACTGTAAATAGCCTTGCGTCAATGGAATAGTCCCTCAGAAGGCCGGTTTTCAAGGCGTCTACCTGCTTGAAGAAAGCATCCTTATTAAAGTCTTCGGCCTTTGGAAAGACTGCGGCAACCATGGCCCTCTTCCCCTTAAGCGCCACAATATCAATGCCTTCGCCCTCTTCGCGGCTTTCCGCCTCACGCACCTTCCCTTTTTTCTTGCTTATCCGGGCCGATGCTGCCCATTCTGAGCCTACGGATGTGAAATATCCGCTTTGCGAAAACTTCTCTATCAGGTAATCCTTCAAATCCTCTTTCAGGAATTTGTCCAGGACAGAGGCAGCCTCTTTTTCATCCTTAACGCCGCCATCGGCATAAAGCAGGCGCATCAAAACGGCCACGGAAGGGTCCTGGATGCAGTATCTTACAACTCCGCGGCTCTCCGGGGTGCAAAGAATTGGGCGGACCTTCTTAAGCATCTGGTACTCATTCTCAAGCTTGGCCAGGTGCCCCCCGATGATAATCCCGCCAAGGGCCAGTTCCATTTCTGCCTGCGAGCGGGTCCCGGTTGCTACAAGTTGAAGAATAGAAAGGTAGGTGTCGGAATTTTTTCCCAGAAGGCTGTACAAAGTTTTCTCGCAGAGGCTTACAAGAGGGGAGTCCTCTTTCATGAAGGCCTCAATAAGGGTGTCCTTGGTGACGGCTCCAAGAGCCAGGGCGCAGCGGACAGCCTCCGGGCGGCCTCCGGTAAAAAGATAAAATGCCAGATAATCTTCCGGGGTAAGTGGCGTCGCCGATGCTTCTTTCTGGATTTCTTTCAGCAGTTCTATCCCAAGTGGCTGAATCTGTAAGGCCACTCCTGCAAGATTTTTCAACGGGGCCGATGGTGAAAAGAACAGGGCCTCTGCCGCCTGAAGGTCTCCGCAAATCAGCACCAGGTTCAGGTTGTTCCGTTTGGAGCCGGAACGCCACTTTTTTGCAAGATGCCCGGCAAGGGTAGGATAACGTTTGGATACTTCCTGGAAGTTATCCAGCACAAGTGAGAAGGGGCGCTTCCAGGCCTCGTCAAAAAGAAAATTGACAAGTTCTTCCAGAGAGCCAATGCTGTATGGGACAAAAATCCCTAGCTGCCTTGCTGCCTCGCGTTTGTATTCTTCCAGGGCAAGGGCGTCGTTCTTTCCTCCAAGGGAAAGGTAAACCATCGGCTGCGGCCCTGCAAGAGCCGCGCGTACAAGGGCGCTTTTGCCCATGGAATGCCTTCCGTAGACGATACTCATGCGGCTTCCGTCGTTTTGTGAAAGCCAGAGCTGCTTCTGGAGTTCGTCAAGTTCTTTTTCTCTGTATGGATAGCTTATCATTTTGATTGTCAGTTGTTTAAATAAAAAGCATAACGCTTGTTAAACTAACAAGCGTTATGCAAATATAGTAATTATTTGACAAAATCAACTATTGCGGAGCAAAACTTGACCTGCGGCGGCATCAACCACCACCTCAGAATCCCTCTTGATGGTGCCGGAAAGAATAGCCATCGCCATCTGGTTTATAAGCTCACGCTGCATAAGCCTCTTGACAGGACGCGCGCCATAAGCCGGGTCATAACCCTTCTCCGTCATCAAATCCTCAAAGGCCTTGGTGAAGGAAATCCTGATACCATCGGCAGCCATCCTGGCCGTAAGCTCGGAAGTCTGAATCTTGACAATATCCCTGATATCATCGGTAGTCAGAGGTTCAAACATAATGATTTCGTCAATCCTGTTCAGGAACTCCGGACGTATGCTCTGGCGCAGCACGCCAAGAACCTTCTCCTTGCATTCAGCCAGCAGGCCGGTACGTTTTGCAATGTCCGCCATGCTCTTTGTCCCCGGAAGTTGCTCCATGTAGCCCTGGATAATATCGGAACCGGCGTTGGAAGTCATTATAAGAATCGTGTTTTTAAAGTCCACCGTACGGCCCTTGTTATCCGTCAGACGGCCATCGTCCAGCACCTGAAGCAGGGTGTTGAAGACATCGGGATGCGCCTTCTCAATCTCATCCAGCAGCACGACGGAATAAGGCTTGCGCCTTACGGCCTCCGTGAGCTGTCCGCCCTCATCGTAACCTACATATCCCGGAGGCGCACCAATAAGACGGCTCACCGTATGACGCTCCTGATATTCGCTCATATCGATTCGGGTAATCATGTTCTCATCGTTGAACAGGAACTCTGCCAGCGCCTTTGCCAGCTCAGTCTTACCCACACCGGTGGTACCCATGAAGAGGAAGGAACCGATAGGCCTTTTCTCATTCGACAGGCCCGCTCGGTTGCGCCTTACGGCATCAGAAACGGCCCTTATAGCCTCTTCCTGGCCGATGACTCTCTTATGCAGGGCCTCTTCCATGCGCAGAAGCTTGTCCTTTTCGCTCTCCAGCATCCTTTTCACGGGGATACCGGTCCACTTAGCCACAACCTCTGCGATATCTTCAGGTGTAACAGCCTCTGTTACAATAGGGTCCTTGATAGAAGCCTGCTTTGCAGTAAGCTCGTCAATCTTCTTCTGGGTCTCTGCCATTCGGCCGTAGCGAAGCTCAGCTACCTTGCCGTAGTCTCCGGCCCTTTCTGCTGACTGCGCCTGAATCTTGAAGTCTTCAAGCTGCTGGCGGGCCTCCTGCAAAGACGTAAGAATGCCTTTCTCTTCGTTCCAGCGCTTCATAAGCGCATCCCTCTGTGCCGATGCCTCTTCCAGCTCCTTGTTGAGGTTATCCAGCTTCACGCTCGTTCCCTCGCGTTTAATGGCCTCTTTCTCAATCTCAAGCTGGCGGATGCGGCTGTTAAGCTCATCGATGGGTTCCGGAACGGAATTCATCTCAAGACGCAGCTTGGATGCAGCCTCGTCCACAAGGTCAATGGCCTTGTCCGGCAGGAACCTGTTGGTAATGTACCTGTGAGACAGGTTGACTGCGGAAATAAGGGCATCGTCCTCTATGCGTACGCGGTGATGGTTCTCATACTTTTCCTTCAGGCCACGGAGGATTGAAACGGACTCCGCCACCGAAGGCTCGTCCACCATAACCATCTGGAAACGGCGCTCCAAGGCCTTATCGGCCTCAAAATACTTCTGATACTCATCCAACGTGGTTGAGCCGATGGTTCTGAGTTCACCGCGGGCAAGCGCAGGCTTCAGGATGTTGGACGCATCCATCGCACCGGAAGTCTTACCGGCACCCACAAGGGTATGAATCTCATCTATGAAAAGGATAATCTGGCCCTCGGAGTCTACGACTTCCTTAACTACGCCTTTAAGCCTTTCCTCAAATTCGCCCTGGTACTTTGCACCGGCGATAAGCGCACCCATATCCAAAGAATAAACAAGCTTATCCTTCAAGTTTTCAGGTACTTGCATGTTGACGATTTTCTGGGCTATACCTTCTGATATGGCGGTTTTACCCACACCCGGCTCGCCCACCAGGATAGGGTTGTTCTTGGTTCGGCGGCTGAGAATCTGGAGTACTCGCCTGATTTCGTCGTCGCGGCCTATTACAGGGTCCAATTTGCCGGCCGCAGCCAACTCGTTCAGGTTGGTCGCAAATCTTGGCAGGAATTGATACTGTTTGTTATTCATAATTAATCTCCTTTTTGCTCCCTGGGATTTGGCGGCGTATGCGTATGCAAAGACTCATAGCCGTCTGCTCGCAAGGAACAAACGGCTATGGTCAAATTATATTCCAATCCCGAAAAACTGACAATCTGTCAGTCCCGGGTCATGGAGGAAATGCTAGTTGTTGGACTGCTCGCCCTCTGTAGTAGGAGTATCTACGTCAATGGGAGTAGCCTGTCCGAAGTCTACAGCCTCATTCTGGACGGCCTCCACCTTATCAGTAATATCGCCCTTGTCGGCCTTTCTGCCGAGGGTGAAGGAAGAGAGGATGGAAACTACAAGAACGAAGGATACAAGACCCCAGGTCACTTTCTCAAGCATATCGGCGGTCTGACGTACGCCGAAGGTCTGGTTGCCTGCTACGAAGTTGCTGGCAAGACCGTCACCCTTACCATTCTGCAGAAGCACTACAAGAATAAGCAGCGCGCATGCGATAAGAATGAAAACTGTCAGAGTTACAAAAAGCCAATTCATATTGATTATTATTTTATTATCACTTCAAATTTTCCATAAGGGCTGCAAAGTAAGCACTTTTTTCCGGATTTTTCAAGAGTAGTTTGGAATAAATGTGCTTTGCCTGCTCCAAATATCCCTGTTCGGCGTAAATTTCCGCCATTGTTTCGGTGCAGAAATCATCTTCAACAAGGGGAGCGGAGGTGTTTTCACGGTTTTTCTCTACACTGGCCTGCATGGCAATCCGCGAGAAGACATTGTCGTCGCGACGCTTCACATTGTCATACTGGGACTGTGTAAAATAGTCTCCTCCAACTACGTGAACCGTCCTGTGGTAAGACTCTTCCTCCCGGACGGATTCTTCCTGAAGGAAGCTCTTGATAAGCTCTTCAAGGCTCTTGTCAGAGAGGTCTTCCTCCCTTCCGGCCCTGAAGATATCGGCAATAATCTTCCTGTCCGCAACATACATCGCAGACTCTGCGTACTGCTCTTTATCCCAGGCTTCTTTGCCCATCTTGGACATCCTCTGGCACAGTTCCTTGCGCGCGGAGCCAAACCACGGATAAAGGTTTACCACGCCGGCGAGTTCATCCATCGTAAGGGCTTTCAGGTTTATGTAATTTGTCAGGGGCATCTTATTACCAATTTGCAACGGTTGCGTTAAGGATATCCTCACAGAGTTTTTCCACAATCTCTTCGCAAAGCTCGGCTTCAACCTCGTCCAAAGACCTCTCTGACGGGTAATCCGCGTAGGCCGAGAAGGATTTCTCAAAGTCTTCTTCAGGGTATTTGCGGTTCATGAAGGAAATCTTCACTGAAACGGTAAGCCTGTTCTGGGCCGCAACTTCCTCTGCGGTAATAGCCGTGGCGCGAACATCATATCCGGTAACTTCTCCGGAAATCTCCATATCTCCGTCCTGTTCTACCTGCTCCAGGCGGGTCATTTTGCGGAATTTGTCCTTGAGAAGCTCTGTAAGGTCATTGCTAAGGGAAGGGTTCACCCTAAGGGCTTTATACTCGAAATAATTGATAGTCACTGTTTTAACATCAGGCTGAATGGATGTTCCGCTAAAGGAATAGATGCCGCAGGCCGTGACTGCAATCATGGCCAATGCGCTCAAAAACAGTATTATTGCTCCGGGTCTTTTCATTTTGTCCTTTGTGTTCTGAATTCAGGAGGTAGTTTGCGGTAGAGCGTCCTCTCCGATATGCCCAGTTCCTCGGCCGCTTTCTTGCGGTTGCCCCCGTGCTTTTCAAGCGCCTTGCGAATCAGGTCTTCGTTGGCCGCCGTGATAGAGAAATTGTCCTCTGTGGCTCCCTGCTGCTCGTCCGGCTCATCCTGGATATCGACTTCGTTGCTGCCTTCCGCTATCCGGGCCGTCTCCGTCCTTGTATTTACAGGTGCCGATGCCGTCAGACCTTCAACTATATTCCTGAGCCTTGCAACCTCTGCGTTAAGGCCGTAAAGCGCCTTGAAAATCTCCTGCTTGTCAGCATCCGACATGCTGCCTCCCTGCCTTTGGGCGGCAACCGGCAGCATTGAAGGGCCGTCTTTAGGAATATACTGTGCCAGAACGGCGGCTCCAATCTCTTTGCGGCTTCCCTTCGCATCATAAGATTCCAATGCCGATACTGTCTCTGCGATATTCTTGAGCTGGCGGATGTTTCCGGGCCAGCGGTAGCTCAGGAGCAGGTTGACGGCATCAGGTGAAAGGGTGATTCTGGGGGTACCGTATTTTTCAGAGAAATCTGCGCAGAATTTGCGGAAGAGAAGGTGGATGTCCTCGCCCCTGTCCCGCAGGGCCGGCATTGAAATCTGCACCGCATTCAGGCGGTAGAACAAATCTTCCCTGAATTTTCCCTGGGAAACGGCGTAAGCCAGGTCTACATTGCTGGCCGCAACCACGCGGACATCGGTCTTGGAGACCTTTGAAGAGCCCACGCGGGTGTATTCTCCTGATTGCAGCACCCTGAGAAGCTTTGCCTGGTAGGGGAGGGGCAGCTCGCCTATCTCATCCAGGAACAACGTGCCGCCATCGGCCTCTTCAAAATAACCCTTCCTTGCCTCGATGGCGCCGGTGTAGGCGCCTTTTTCATGGCCGAAGAGCTCTGACTCTATCGTTCCTTCAGGAATTGCCCCGCAGTTCACTGCAAAATATTTCCCGTTTCTTCTGCGGCTGTTCTGATGTATTATCTTTGGAATGTTCTCTTTGCCCACTCCGCTTTCCCCGCTTACAAGCACGGTCAAATCCGTAGGAGCAACGGCCACGGCCATCTCAATGGCGCGGTCCAGGGCAGGATCGGCCCCTACAATATCATACTTGTTCTTTATTCTTTGAAGTTCCTGATAATCCATAATTACCGATAATAATTACCGTGACTGCAAAAATAATAAAAAATCTTCTTTTGGTATATCGTTTGAAAGAAGTATATTTGCAAAGCCCTAATAATATCGGGCGGCTTATGATGTCATAAATCAATAGACACTATAAATTTTATGAAGAAAACAATTAAACTTTTGGCAGTTGCAGTGGCAGGATTTGCTATTGCAGCTTGTTCTTCTGCTGAGAAAATGGTTCAGCAGGCAGAGAACGTTAAGATTAGCTGCGACCCTGAGGTTCTTGAGGTTGTGGCTGGCAGCATCGACGCTGATGTTACCGTTACTTATCCCGCAGACTATTTCCACCCTAAGGCTATCCTTGAGGTAACTCCTGTTCTTGTTTACAAGGGCCGAGAGGCTGCAATGAAGCCTTTCATGTATCAGGGAGAGAAAGTAAAGGACAACTACCGCGTTGTTTCATCCGACGGCCAGACCGTTCGTGAGAAGGTTCACTTTGACTACGCAGAGGGCATGGAGGCAGCTACCCTTGAGCTCCGCGGCGTTGTTAAGTACAAGACCAAGACCTGGACTCTTCCCGTAAGGAAAGTAGCCGTAGGTTGCAACACCACCTACATGCTTGTAAAGCAGGATGGTTACCTTTCATTCAAGAAGGATAACTATCAGGAGGTTATCAAGCAGACCGCAGAAGGCCAGATTCTTTACAACATCAATTCCGCCGATGTTGCTTCTTCACAGCTTAAGAGCCAGAGCGTAAAAGACTTCGTCGCCGCTCTTGATGAAATCAAAGCTAATGAGAGGAAGACCCTCACCGGAACAGAGGTTGTAGCATACGCTTCTCCTGACGGTGGTGAGAAACTTAACACCAAACTTTCCGACAACCGTGGTAAGTCTGCCGACAAGGCTTGGGACAAACTTACAAAGGGCAAAGGCGTTGCTGATCCGGAAGTTAAGAGCATCGGTCAGGACTGGGAAGGCTTCAAGGAGCTTGTAGAGGCTTCCAACATTCAGGACAAAGACCTTATCCTCAGGGTTCTCTCTATGTACAGCGATCCCGCAGTTCGCGAGAGCGAGATTAAGAACATCTCAGAGGTTTACACCTCTCTTAAGAGCAGCGTTCTTCCTGAGCTCCGCCGTGCACGCTTCATCGCAAACGTAGAGTACAAGAATTACACTCCTGAAGAGCTCGTAGCCCTTGTAGACGAGAATATCGACGTTCTTGACGAGGAGGCTCTTCTCCGCGCCGCTACACTTGTAAGGACCGCAGACAAGAAGGCAGAACTTTACAACAAGGCAGTTGAGAAATTCGGCAGCGACCGCGCTCAGTTCAACCTTGGCGTCCTTGCTCTTTCACAGGATAAGCTCGTTTCCGCAGAGAAGGCTTTCGCAAAGGTTCAGACCAAGGATGCAGACCTTGAAAACGCTCTTGGTGTTGTTGCAATGCGCAAGGGAGACCTTGACAAGGCTATCGCCCAGTTCCGCAAGGCAGGAAACGACGATGCAAAGCACAACATGGGTATCGCTGATATTCTTAACGGAGACTATGCTAAGGCTGCCCAGGAGCTTGCAGATGCTAAGGGATGCCCCTTCAACAAGACTCTTGCCTATATCCTTAACGACGAGCTTGACAAGGCTTCCAAGACCGCTACCTGCAAGAGCAACGACATGGCTTACCTCAAGGCTATCATCGCCGCACGTCAGGGAAACCAGGCTGCTTACAATGAGAATTTCGTTAAGCTCTCCAAGATTTCCAAACTCGCAGAGCGCGCTGCTAACGACATTGAATTCTCAATGTTCAAATAATTGACAGCTAAATATTTAAATTTAAGAGGCCAGTTGCAATCAATGCAGCCGGCCTCCCTTTTACTAACATTTTAATAGTAGAAAATCCTATTTATCAAAGAAAGGATTATAGTCAGTCTCCTTAAGAGGAGCGTAGAATGTCCAACCATTCTTGTCGTTAGGCTCGATGGTCTTTGCAAGAGCTGTAACGTAGCTTCCGCCGTTTGCCCAAGACTTTCTTTCAATCTTCTGGTTCCAGCGCTTGTAGTCGAACCAGTTGTTACCCTCGCCCCAAAGGTCGAAGCGGCGGTAAAGCTTGATTTCGTCCATGAGGGCGGTGCCGGTAGCAGTACAGTTGTATGCAGGGTCATAAGGCTGAACGGCCTGGTTCATGAGTGCCTGTGCAGCTGATTCCTGTCCCTGTTTAGCCTTTGCCTCGGCCTCTGTGTAAAGCATTTCTGCGCTACGGAAGAGGTGGAAGCTACCACCGCCGGGATAGAAGGTAGCCTGGAATTTGAACTGCATGTAAGCGTAAACAAGGCTGGTACCGTAAAGCTTGCTTGCATAATCACTCTTAGCCCTGGTGTACAGTGACTTTGTGCTTCGGCCGGAAGTCTGTGTGCACTCTGCCCATTCAGCAGCGCTAGGCTCAAGGAACATGGCCTTGCGAACGTCGGTGGCAGGAATCTGCTCATAGAGTTCCTTGCTGATAAGGGAAGGATAGCTACGGCACTGGCTTGAAGAAGCGTTGGAGCCGATATATGCGAAGTAAGAATAGTAGTACAGGGTCTGGTCTTCTGCATCGTAAACACCCCAAATCCACTCGCTGTTAGGAGTGCTGAATCCACCGTTCAGGTAGTCGTCGTTGCTCATGAGAGCATGGCCGGTACGTGCAGCGGCGGCGTGGGTGGCAGCGGTAGCCCAGTCTTCGCGGGTAATGGCGGCACGTGCATAAACAGCGTGTGCTACGGTTACGTCAGGAAGATAGAAATCTGCTGCGGGACGAACATAGTCAGAGTTGCCAAAGAGGGTGATAGCATCGTCAAGGTCTTTGTAAATCTGTGCATAAACCTCTGCGAGAGTGCTCTTGGGAAGAGGGTCTGTGCTGGGCTCAAGACGAAGAGGAATAGCCTCTGCATTGCCACCGTTGCTTCCTGCCCAGCGAGGAGCGTAGAGCTGGGAAACCATCAGGTAGCTGTATGCCCTGTAAACGAGAGCCTGGGCCTTGAGGAAGTTCCTGTCGGACTCGGTACCTTCGGCGTTATCGATGTTGGCGATAATCTGGTTGGCGTTGCTGATGAGCTTATAGTAGTAGAACCAACCGTAGATGGTTACATAGTATGACTGCTGGTCGTAAGCTTCAAAGTTTACGATATAGTCATAAGAAGTGTAGGATCTGGCAAGATCGTTACCAGGCCATTCACCATAGTGAGTCTTGATGGTGCCTTCTCCGTTGTAACCCTGGTTTGACATGTACTGCTTGGTCATAAGACGGGCGATACCGTTGATTGCAAGCTTTGCGTTATCGGTAGTCTGGAAAATAACAGCAGGTGCTACAGAATCTTCGGGGGTTGTATCCAGGAAGTCCTTATTGCAGGCCGTCAAAGCCAGTAGAGAAGCGGCGAGGATAATAATATATTTTTTCATATTCAATCCCTTTTAAATTAGAACTTAACATTGAGAGCTGCTGAGAATACCCTAGGAGTTACCAGATAGTTGGTCTGGCTTCCGGCGAAGCTCTGCTGAGGATCAAGTCCCTGACGGTGAGCCTTTACGAAGAGGTTCTCGCAGGATGCGCTGAGAGTAATGCTCTGCATGGTGAGCTTCTGGGCGATGCTCCTGGGAAGCTGGTAAGAGAGGGTGATGTTCTTCAGAGTGAGGTAGTTGGAAGAACAGAGCATCTGTGAAGAGCTACCGTAGTTGTAGTTGTTCAGGGTAGAGTTGATAACGGGAATTCCGTTAGGGTCGATGCGGTTAGGATCGTCCTCTGCCATTCCGGAAGGAGCTGCACTCCAGGACTTAAGGATGTCAACGTGCTGTGCACGAGCATCTTTACCAGCCTGCATGAGGCTTGAATAAACGCCGTCATAAAGCTTTCCGCCAAGAGCGTAAGTGAATACGGTGTTAAGGCTGAGGCTCTTGTAGTTAACGTTCAGGTTGAAGCTGCCGTAAACCTTAGGAATAGCGGAACCGTGGAACTCTTTCTTTGCCTGAGCTGAAGGGTTGGTTGAATAAGGAACACCGTTGATGATTACATACTTCTCTGTGCACTGGGTTCCCTCTTCATTACCGTAGATAACCTCATTGCCGCTGGCATCGGTAGTCTTGATGTAATAGTCCTCGTCGTTGAATTTATAGAGGGCATTACCGGTAAGCTGGTCAACTCCTACGAAAGTATACATATAGAATGCATAGCGGTCCTTGCCTTCCTGGATTCTCTTGTTACCATCGTTGAAACCGTTGTTGGAAACCTTAACCTCGTCAGGAAGTTTGGTAACCTTGTTGCGGAGGAAGGTAGCGTTTGCACCTACATTAACTTTCCAGTCGCGGTCCTTGTAGATATCGAAGTCTGTCTCGATTTCAATACCCCTGTTGGCGATGGAACCGATGTTCATGGTTACGCTGGAGGTAGGAGAACCGGAGGTTGTAGTTGCACCTGCGGACATGGGCAGCGGAACATCGAAAAGAAGGTCTTTGTTGGTCTTGTCGAAGTACTCGATATTGAGATTCCACCTGTTGAAGAGGCGGGCCTCAATACCTACACCCCAAGACTGACCGGTTTCCCATTTGAGCTTCTTGTTCTCAAGCTGGCTGATGTAGTATGCACCCTTGTTGGCGTTCTGCTCATTGTCATAAAGAGCCATGTATCCATAATAACCTGCGCCTGCGTCATTACCAACCTGACCGAAGTCTGCGCGGAGTTTCAAGCTGTTAATCCAGGTGAGTCCCTGCATGAAGTCCTCCTTGGAGATAAGCCAGTTTGCACCTACTGACCAGAAGTTACCACGACGTGAATCGGGATGGAATCTGGAAGTTCCGTCATGACGGAAGGAAGCCTCTACGTTATATTTGTCTTTGTAATTGTAACGTACGCGGCCAAGGTAACTCTCTGTGCGATAGTTACCCTGATATCCGTCCATGGAAACGTTAACGGTGAAGTTGCTCATGTTAGGGCTTCCGGGGAAGATCTCGTTGGTCTTGTAGAAATAAGCGTAGTCGTAATTGAGGCTGTATGCTTCATGGGCGAGGAGGGCGGAAATACTGTGGTCTCCGAAAGTCTGTGCCCAGTTGAGCTGCTCGCGAACCTGATACTTCTTGTAGCGGTAGTCAATTCTCTTTCCACGTCCGAGGCTACCCTTACCGTCACCGATAACGGCGCTGTTGTAAGTGTAGTTGTTATTGTTGCGTACGTGCATGTTGCCCGTTACATTGAATGTGAAGTTGTAAGGCAGGTAAACCTCTGCGAAAGCGGTTGCCTCCAAAGTGTTGCGAACAGTCTTGTCACTGTTGAGCTCATTCTCCCAGATGACATGGCGGTCTGCATACTGTACACGGGTGAGCTGAACTACGTCGTTGGCATCGGTGTAAGAACCACCGTCATACTGCTTCTGGCCGTTTTCGTCAAGAATGTAGTCACCGGAAACGATGTCGTGAAGGTGGATAGGATAGATAGGAGCAATGTTACGGCAATACATGAAGGCGTTGGTGTAGGAACCATCGCTGTCGCCGTTGGTGTTCTCATAGTTCTGGTGGCTGCCGAATACGTTGACGCCAACTTTTAACCAGTTGACAGGTTTAACGTTTACAACGGAACGAACGGTGAAACGCTCGAAACCGGAATCTGTAACGTAACCGTTCTCATCAAGGTAACCTGCGGAGAAGTAGTAGTCACTCTTATCTGTAGCGCCGCTTGCAGAGATGTTGTATTCCTGGCGATATCCGTGGCGGATAGCAGCTTTGTACCAGTCGAGGTCATCCTTAAGACCGTTCTTCAGGGTTGCTGCGGGGTTAAGAACGCCGGGAGTAGGGAAGAGTTCCTGAATTGTAGGGTTGTTGTTTCCGTTAATCTGGAACGGGTTTACAACATAGTAGCCTGCAAGATTGTCGTAAACATACTGGTTTGCAGTTGCAATGTCATCACCATCAGCAATGCGCTGGTTGTACATGTTTGCCCATGCAACTTCCATCCACTGCTGGGGAGATACCCTCTTGTATTCTGCAATACCCCTGCTGTAAGTACCCTGGCGAACATCAATGGTCATATTGAGTTTTCCGCCGGAGCCCTTCTTGGTGGTGATAAGGATAACACCATTGGAAGCACGGTTTCCGTAAAGTGCTGCGGAAGCAGCGTCCTTAAGGACGGTAATGCTCTCGATATCAGAGGGGTTGAGGTCGGAAACGTTTCCGGAGAAAGGAATACCGTCAAGGATGTACAGAGGAGAAGAAGAACCGTTGATGGTTCCGATACCGCGGATGCGGATGGACGGGTCTGTACCAGGAGCGCCGTAGGTAGAGTTTACCTGAACGCCGGATACGGTACCTTCAAGAGCGTTAGCTACGTTGGAAACAGGACGTTTCTGGAGCTGCTCTGAGCTGACGGATGCGATAGCACCGGTAAGTGTTGATTTCTTTGCTGCACCGTAAGCGATTGTTACGACTGCCTCTTCAAGGGTCTCGCTGTCCGGTTCAAGAACTACATTTACAACCGGGGCGATGGGAACTTCCTTGGTGAGGAGTCCGATGCTGGATACAATAAGTGTTGTTGCGGAAGATGGAACACCGTTGAGGATGAATTTACCATCCAAGTCGGTTACTACGCCGATGTTGGCTGCACCCTTTACAACTACGGATGCTGCAATTACCGGCTGTCCGTCTTCTGAGCTCGTGACTGTACCTGTGATGGTACGGGTCTGAGCAAATGCAAAGCTCATACTGAGTACGAGGCTGAGCATAAGACCTAGGATTTTTTTACCCATAAGCTAGTAAATTTGGTTAGTATTGAAATAAATATGTGTCAGGTTTTAGTGTCTAAAATTGTCAATTAGCCGTTAAAACTGGCTAATATTTCGCAAGATATGCAATAATTTATGAAAAAACAAACATAAGGATGCAAAAAACGCGCCGTTCAGCGCGTTTTTTCTGATTTTTTTTGCCTTAAGTTACTAGATTAAAGCCAGTTAGCGTATTATTTTCTGGAAAGCTAGTCTATCGTCCCCTGAAAGTAGATAAATAATCCCGCAATACACGAATCCGTGTTTTTCCAGCACGTGCTGCATTATGGCATTATCCCTGTGGGTGTCTATCCTTATATTATTAATAAGGGACGATGCTTCCTGCAACATCGCACCGAATACCCCTTTGGCATCGGCACCGGAAGCGATGCGGTGGATGGTGATGTAGGGGGCGTCGTTAAGCCATTCGCCTTCGTAAATCTTCGCATACGTAGGCTCTGCTCCGGGAATCATCGCGTAGTATCCGCCGATGGTGCCATCCTCCTGCAAGCAGACGTAACCGTGGCCGGCGTCGATATCGGCCAGAATGACCTTTGCAGAAGGGTAGCCGTCAGTCCACTGCTTCATGTTGCCGGTGCGGCGCATTTTCTGTTTCGCGTCGGAAATGACCTGAAGTATGGGCTGGAGGTCCGCCAGAGTGGCTTTTCTGACAATCATATTGTTTTCTTAGTCTTGATGATGATTACCCCGGATGCGCCGCGGACGCCGTAGATGGCGCAGGAGGCGGCATCTTTGAGGACGCTTACGCTGGCTATGTCAGAGGGGTTGAGGGTAGAGATGTCAGAGTATTCAATGCCGTCTACCAGAATCAGTGGGTCTGTCTGTCCGTTGATTGAGTTTATGCCGCGCACGTATATGCTTCTGTTGCTTCCGGAGCCTTGGACCATAATGCCGGGAATGGTCTCAAGATAGTCGTAAATACTTGAGTATGTTGATATTTGCGGGTTTTCGGCTCCGGTACTGACGGAGGTTGTGACCTGGTCTTCGGGGGACATTGTGGTCCGGGCTCCTTTGTTTTGCATGGAACAGCCAGCGGCCAGGAGGAGCGAGGCTGTGGCTATTGTCAGTATCTGTAGGCTTAGTTTCATGGTTTAAATGGTTTATCATTGCAAAGGTACTATTTTTTGAAAAATCTTCCTATCTTAGTTGCTGATTTGTCATTTTGATGCCGATGGAAGGTTTTATCAACAAAACGGAGTTGTTGCCGGACAGGGAGGGTGTCCCGCCGATGGCGGCGCTTCCCGAGCCGGAAATCCTGGATGTAGAGGCTTTGTGCCGGGCTTATGTCCAGGGAGATATCGACCTTATATGCGTCCTGGGGCCTACGGCCTCGGGCAAGACGGCCTTCGCCGTCCGCCTCGCCCGCCAGCTCTCCGCCCTTGCCGTCACCCACACTCTCAGCGACCTTTCTGTCACCCACACTCTCAGCGACCTTTCTGTCATGTCGAGCGAAGTCGAGACATCTCCTTCCGCTGCTCTTCCTCGGGCGGAAATCCTCTCCGGCGACTCCCGCCAAGTGTACCGCGGCATGGACATCGGCACCGGAAAAGACCTGGATGAGTACCAGGAAATCCCGTATCATCTCATAGATATCTGCGAGGCCGGTAGCCGATACACTATTTATGACTACCAGAGGGATTTTGAAGCGGCATACAAAGACATCCGCAGCCGCGGCCGGATTCCAATTCTGTGCGGAGGTTCCGGCCTGTACATAGAGGCTGCCACCTGCGGGTACCACCTGCCTGAAGTCCCGCCCAATCCTGAGCTCCGCGCACAGCTGGAAACGCTTGATACAGTGGAGCTTCGCTCCAGGCTTCTGGCCCTGCGTCCCTCTGCCGACGCCTCCACGCTGGAGTCCAGGCGTCGCACAATCCGCGCCCTGGAAGTCGCCTTGTATGAGGAAGAGCACCCCGCCCCGCGCTCCGCTTTCCTTCCAAAGAACGTATATTATATAGGTACTCTTGTAAGCCGCGAGGATCGCGTCGCCCGGATAGACCGCCGCCTTGACGCCCGGTTGCAGGAGGGGCTTGTAGAGGAGGTTCGCCGCCTTCTGGCCTCCGGAGTCCGCGCCGAAGACCTGATGTACTACGGCCTTGAGTACAAGTTTGTTACGCAGCATGTCCTGGGCATCCTCACCTACGAAGAAATGCGCATCCTCCTTGCCAACGCCATCCACCAGTTCGCCAAACGCCAGATGACCTGGTTCCGCGGCATGGAACGCCGCGGCACCACCATCCACTGGGTTCAGCCCTAATCCCCTCTAGGCTCCTTTCCGGAACCCACCTGCTTCAACCATAACCCTACCCAGGACCCACCCCCGCTCCACCTTGGTTCCTTCCCCGGTTCCCACTCTGCCCCCGTCCCACCCCGGTTCCTTCCTCAGCTCCTTCCCCAGCGGTCAGTTGTCTCGCATATCTTCCAAAATTAGCAGAAAAAAGGTTGCAGAAAATTTCAAATCATAAGATTCGTAAAAATGTGGTGAAATTCGTCTCTGTGTGGTGAAATTTGCCGCAAATACGTATATTTGCCCTCCATAAGACAACAATTTAAGCGATGAACAAAACAGCAGTTTATACAATAACCTCCGGCCTTCACGATGAGAAGGCGGTAAAGAGCCTGTCCGATGCCTTTTTAAAAGGTATCTTTCCTGATGCCGATAGTGCTTTATGTGCCGATGGTGCCAATGCCTGCTTCGATTATGAGGGCAGCGACTTCAGCAGCTATGGCACGCACGCCCTTGACCTTATATATGTACGCACGGGCGGAGCGGAAGGCATTTTCAAAAGCCTCCTCCCGGAACTTCTGGAAAAATCCTCCCGTGAAGACGGCCGGCCAAAGCCCTTCTATCTGCTCACATCCGGCGCCAGCAACTCCCTGGCCGCATCGCTGGAAATACTCTCCTTCCTGCGTCAGCAGGGATTAAAGGGCGAAGTCCTTCACGGAAGCAACGAGTACGTGGCCGGCAGAATCGGCCTCCTAAGTGAATCCGCCGCAGCGGTAAAAGCCCTGAAAGGAATGACCATTGGCGTAATAGGAAAACCGTCGGACTGGCTGATTTCCAGCGGTGTAGACTATTCAGTACTGGCCAATAAAGCCGGCCTAAAAGCCGTTGACGTGCCGATGGAAGAGATGGTATCGGCCATAAATCAAACATTGCTGCCGGCGATATCGGCCGACGATGCGGTGCACAACAGGCTGATAGGCGGAAAAGAGGATTTTGCAGGAGTTGCGGAAAAGGTTCGCGATGCGCTTCCGGGGGCAAGGCAAATCCATGCGGCGCTTAAGGAAATCGTTGCAAAATACAAGCTTAATGCGCTCACTCTCAGGTGCTTCGACCTTCTGACCTCAGTAGGTAACACCGGCTGTCTTGCGCTCGCTTCTCTTAATGCCGATGGTTTCCCGGCTTCCTGCGAGGGGGATATTCCGGCGCTGCTTTCAATGATGATTGCCCAGGCGGCGACCGGAAAAACCGGATTTCAGGCAAATCCCGCGCGGATTGACGTGAATACCGGAGAGATTCTTTTCGCGCACTGCACGGTGCCGTTCAACATGGTTTCCGACTACTGTTTTGACACGCATTTTGAGTCCGGAATAGGTGTTGGAATTCACGGGGAACTGCCGCTTGGCCCGGTGACTGTATTTAAGGTTTCCGGAGATTTGAGCCGATGCTTTGTAGCTGATGGTCAATTGCTTAGGAATCAGTATGAGGCAAATTTGTGCCGTACACAGGTGGCTCTTAAACTGCGTCCGGAAGAGGCCCGTTATTTCCTCACTGAGTCTATCGGCAACCATCATATAATTGTTCCGGGGCATCACGCCGCCCTGCTGGAGCATATTGTGAAATCTTTTTAGCCGTTTTACAGACTGGTAGCGCCGAATGAACCACTTAGGGGAAATTATTTCGCTTACCGTGGCCGTTTCATGGACGGTGACGGCGCTGTGTGCAGACAAGGCCAGCCACCGCCTGGGCGCCATGACAGCCAATGTTTTGCGCCTAGTTATGGCTGTGCTTTTCCTTGGTGTAATTCTTTGGATTACAGTTGGTTATCCTTATCCGGTATATGCTGGCGGCAAGGCTTGGCTATGGCTTTCGCTATCCACCTTGGTGGGCTATGTTTTTGCCGTGGCCCGCGCAAATAATTGTGGAATAAAAAATATTGCGTATCTTTGCAGCCCCAAAATAGAAGGGATACGCCCAAAAAAGAAAGGGGAACAAGCCCCCGCAAACGAAAAAGGGAAAATGCCCTACTAAACAAGGGAACAAAGAGAACATATTTTAGTGGAAAGATTTGGCTGCTTGCAACCACGTTAAAAGAATGCTAAAATGAATTACTTATTTACATCCGAATCCGTTTCAGAAGGCCATCCGGACAAGGTGGCCGACCAGATTTCTGACGCAATCCTTGACGAATTCCTTCGTCAGGACCGTCATGCCAAAGTGGCCTGTGAGACATTCTGCTCTACAGGTCTTGTAATTGTAGGCGGGGAAGTCCGCTCGGACGACGCCTATGTAGACATCCAGGAAACCGTACGCAAAGTCATCGCAAGAATCGGCTACAACAAGGCAGAATACATGTTCGATGCCAATTCCTGCGGCGTACTCTCTGCAATCCATGAGCAAAGCGCAGACATTAACCGAGGCGTTGTACGCGAAAACCCTGAAGACCAGGGCGCGGGAGACCAGGGAATGATGTTCGGCTATGCCTGCCGTGAGACAGAGGACTTCATGCCCCTGCCGCTCGCGCTGTCGCACCTGACGCTCAGGACCCTCGCGGAAATCCGCCGCGAAGAACCCTCGCTGATGCCTTACCTGCGCCCGGACGCAAAGGCGCAGTTCACCATCGAATACGATGGCGACACGCGCCAGCCTGTACGCATACATACAATTGTGCTCTCCACCCAGCACGACGAGTTCGTTAAAGCCGTTGACGGAATAACCACGGAACAGGCAGAAAGCGTTATGCACGACACTATCACCAGCGATGTGCGCAACATCCTGATACCCAGGGTTATAGCACAGCTTCCCGCGCAGACCGCCGCCCTCTTTGACGGCAACCTCATCCTGCACGTAAACCCCACCGGAAAGTTCGTCATCGGCGGCCCTGCGGGCGACACCGGACTCACCGGCAGGAAGATAATCGTGGATACCTACGGAGGCCGCGGCGCCCACGGCGGAGGCGCCTTCTCCGGGAAGGACCCGTCCAAGGTGGACCGTAGCGCCGCCTATGCCGCCAGGTACATCGCCAAGAACCTTGTAGCGGCAGGCGTGGCAGACGAGCTCCTGGTCCAGATTTCCTATGCCATCGGCGTGGCAAAACCTGTAAGCATCTATGCAAACAGCTACGGCACCGCCCACAATAAGATATCGGACAGTGAGATTGCCCGCAAAATAGGCCAGCTCTTTGACCTGCGCCCCGCGGCCATCATCAAAAAATTCGGCCTTGAAAACCCGATTTACGGCCCTACGGCGGCTTACGGCCACATGGGCAGGAAGCCTTACACGAGGGAAGTTGAAATGCGCCGAGAAGGCAAGACAATCCGCAAAAAAGTTCAGTTTTTCGGGTGGGAGCTTCTGGATTCGACAGAAGCCGTCAAAAAGGCCTTCAACATCGGCTAGTACACAGGAGATCGACAAAAAAAAGATTCTTCGGCAGCTGAACCTGCCTCAGAATGACAAGAGGACGGTCGTAAGAATGACAAGAGGACTGTCATTCTGCAAGAGGACTGTCATTCTGCAAGAGGACTGTCATTCTGAACGAAGTGAAGAATCTATTTAGTCGACCTCTTTTTTTATTTTTATAATAAAACGATTTTCTTTTTGCAGATTTGTCCGATTAATGTAATTTTGCGGCCGGAAACAGAAAATTCATACAACTCATTTATATCTATGAAACATTCTATTAAGTTTGCAGTGCTCGCTGTCATCTCCATGATAGCCGGCACCATCTCTTACGCTCAGGTTACAACCGCGTCCATCGCCGGTCGTATCACTGACAAAGACGGCGCAGTAGCAGGCGCTGCCGTTATGGCAGTTTACCAGCCTACCGGCGCAACTTACTATTCAGTTACCGACGCCAACGGTGCTTACCGTATCAACGGTATCACCCCTGGCGGTCCCTACACTGTTACTGTTGACATGCTCGGTTACCGCAAGGTGGAAAACCAGGGCGTTTACGCACCTCTTGGCGAGGCAATCGTTATCAACAGCCAGCTGGAGGACGAGAGCCTTACTCTTGACGCAGCTGTATTCGTAGCAGACGCTTCTGACTCAGGTATGAACATCCGCCGCAGCGGTGCAGGTACCGCAGTAAGCCAGAAGACCATGAGTGCGCTTCCTTCAGTAAGCCGCAGCATGAACGACGTCATGAAGCTCACTCCCCAGGCATCTACAACCACCAACGGTCTTGCAGTAGGTGGCGGTAACTACCGTTCTTCTTATGTAACCGTCGACGGTGCAGCTTTCAACAACGCTTTCGGTATCGGTTCCAACCTCCCTGCAGGCGGCGCTCCTATTTCACTGGACGCACTTGAGCAGATGAGCGTGAACATCACTCCCTTCGACGTTCGCCACTCCGGCTTCACCGGCGGTGCAATCAACGCCGTTACCAAGAGCGGTACCAACGAGTATCACGCTTCCGTTTATGACTACTTCAGCAACCAGGAGCTTCAGGGCCACAGTGTAGAGGACGCAACCCTCTCCATTTCCAAATTCCTCAACCACACCCTTGGTGCAAGCGTTGGCGGCCCTATCATCAAGAACAAACTCTTCTTCTTTGTTAACGGTGAGTACACCTGGGACAATGTTCCCGGATCAAGCAAGGTTGTAAGCACCGGCGCAGGCCGCACAGGCGCAAACTTCGACCCTAAGAACGGCACCATCCTCCGTCCTACCGACACCTTCATGAACGAGGTTCTCACCTTCCTGAAGGACAAATACGGATACAACCCCGGACGTTACCAGGGCTACTCTCTTGAGACTCCTGACTACAAGGTAATGGCACGTTTGGACTGGATCATCAATGAGGCAAACAAGCTGAACGTACGCTTCAGCCACACTCACAACTACGGTTCCAACAGCCCTTCCAACTCAGTTAACCCTATCGTTCCCAACCCTTACGACAGGAGCAACTTCGGCCGTACATCCAACTACGCCCAGTTCTTCGAGAGCAACCGCTACTATCAGGAGCAGAACTTCACCTCCCTTGCAGCCGAGCTCAACAGCCGCTTCAACAACAACCTTAGCAACATGTTCCGTTTCACCTGGTCAAGCCAGAACGAGCCTCGTTCCTTCGAGGGCGGAAACTTCCCTACGGTTGATATTATGGAGCCTTACACCGATGCCAACGGTACCACCACCAACGCAGTTCTCACTTCATTCGGTCCCGATCCTTTCACCTTCGGAAACCTCCGCGACGTGAAGACTTACGTTGTTACCGATGAGCTTACCTGGAACAAGGGCATCAACAACTTCACCTTCGGTGCCCAGTTCGAGTACGACAAGACCAAGAACGGCTTCATGCAGGGTGGCCTCGGCTACTATGTATATGACAGCTGGGAGGATTTCAAAGCCGGTGGCAAGCCCGCTGCTTTTGCTATCACCCACTCTAACCGTGACGATCTTGCACAGGTTTATCCTTCCTTCGAGTACATGCAGACTTCCCTGTATGCACAGGATGAGATTACCTTCAGCGAGTACTTCAAGCTCACTGCCGGTCTCCGTATCGAGCTCCCCGTTTACCCGACTATCGACGGCAACGAGAACAAAGAGTTCAAGGAGAAGGCAAATACTTCTGTTTCAATGAAGGGTCTTTCTACTGCCGATATGCCTAAGAGCCGCATCAACTTCAGCCCCCGTATCGGCTTCAACTGGGACGTTCGCAAGGATCGCAGCGTCATCCTCCGTGGTGGCCTTGGTCTCTACACCGGACGTATTCCTTTCGTTTGGATCGTATCTGTAGCTGGTAACAGCAACTGCCTCCAGGCCCAGTACATCGCTACAAGGCCCGACATCGCAGCTGGTCTCGCAGTTCCCAACTTCCATGCTAATGTAAGCGATATCCTTTCCGATATCTACGGCGGAACCTTCCATGCACAGGATCTTGCAGCTCCTACCGGCGCTACCATCATCGACAAGAACCTTAAGATGCCCACCACCCTTAAGGCTTCCCTCGCAGCAGACTTCCGTCTTCCTTGGGGAATCAAGGGTACCATCGAGGGTATCTACAACAAGGACCTCCAGAGCGTAGCAGCTATCCGTCTCGGCTATACCAAGACCGAGGGCGGTCTCCAGCTCCCCGGCGAGCCCAAGGCACGCAGCATCTGGAAGAGTGAGAACATCAAGAACTCCCAGAACAGCACCATCGCTCCTTACTATCTTACCAATAAGGACGGTAACGGCAAGAGCCTTCCCAAGGGCCACTACTACTCAATCACCGCACAGCTCTCCAAGGACTTCAACTGGGGTCTCTCCCTCATGGCAGCCTACACCCGCAGCGCTTCCAAGAGCATCCAGGAAGGTTACGGTGACCAGGTGTCATCCCTGTTCAGCGGCGGTAACTACGCTGTTAACGGTTCCAACGAGCCCGAGCTCGGTTACTCTGCTTTCGTAAGCCCTAACCGCTTCATCGCCAATGTAAGCTATCGTATAGGTGAAGGCAAGAACAGCACAACCCTTGGCCTCTTCTATGAGGGTTACAACCACTGCTTCGTGGGCAACTACTCTTACACACGTTACTCTTATGTTCTTGGTAAGCTCACCGGTGAGGGCGGTTCAAACAACCTTATGTACATCCCTACCGACGCCCAGCTTAACAGCATGGAGTTCAAGTCCGATGACAACAAGGCTGCATTCAAGAAGTTCCTTGAGACCGACAGCTATCTTAAGAATCATCGCGGAGAGTACAGCACCCGTGGCGCAAAGGTTGCTCCTTGGCAGGGTCGCTTCAACTTCAAGGTATCTCATGACTTCAACATCAACGTTTGCGGCCGTGACAATACCCTCCAGCTTGGTGTAGACGTTCTCAATATCGCCAACCTGTTCAACTCCGACTGGGGTCTTACCAAGCAGGTCAGCACAGAGAACATCCTCAACTACAGCAACGGCAAGTACACCTTCACGGAGCCTACCGTTACCAAGTACAAGAGCACATACTGCACCTGGCAGATGCTTCTCAGCGCGAAGTTGTTCTTCTAGATTCTCACGGGTCTTCGACCCTCAGAATGACAAAAAGGTCAGGATGACAAAAAGGTCAGAAGGACAACTGTCCTTCCGAATGAACCAACTGTCATTCCGAGCGAAGTCGAGGAATCTGAATACAAGACCGGTCCGGAAACGGGCCGGCCTTTATTTTATTGTATTTGTCCGCCGTTTTTAAAAGGTTTTACAAAAAAAATAACTATCTTTGCTTGTTATATTATGCAATAAAAATTTAATAATATTCAATAACCTATGTCTCAATTACTTAAGAAAGGCTTGGCGGTTCTTACCGCAATCTTCTGTGGGGTGACCATGTTCGCACAGGTTACCACCTCAAGTCTGGGAGGCCGGGTTGCGGATGAAAACGGTGAACCCCTGGTGGGAGCGGCAATCATCGCCGTACACACACCTTCCGGCACGCAGTACACCGCAATCGCCAACAACGACGGACGTTATACCATCGCAGGTATGCGTACCGGAGGTCCCTATGCCATCGAGTTCTCATTCATCGGAACGGGAACCATCAGGTATGAGAACATCACCCTGAAACTTGGTGAGCAGTATGAACTCAACGCAACCCTGAAGTCATCCAATGAACTGGATGCTGTTACCGTGGTTGCAGAGAGAGGCTTCAATGCCAGTATCACCGGTGCCGGCCAGAGCTTCGGCCAGAGGGCGGTAGAAACCATGCCTACCATCGACAGAAGCGTGTACGATGTTGTAAAGTACACTCCTCAGGCAACAATCAACAAAACCGGCGGTATCTCCTTCGCAGGAGCCAACAACCGTTACAACTCTTTCCAGATTGACGGTGCGGTTGCAAACGACACCTTCGGCCTTGCCTCTTCAGGAACCAACGGCGGACAGACCGGTGCAAACCCTGTAGCCCTTGATGCCATTGAGGAAATCCAGGTAGTTGTCGCTCCTTTCGATGTCCGCCAGGGCGGCTTCACCGGAGGTGCAATCAACGCCAACACTAAATCCGGTACCAACACCGTTAAGGGAACCTTCTACACCTACTACAACAACCAGGACTTCATCGGCACCACAGCCGGCAAGATGAAAGCAGGCCAGAAGCGTACGAAGTACGACACCCAGCTTGCGCAGACCTTCGGTTTCACCGTCGGCGGCCCTATCGTGAAGAACAAACTCTTCCTCTTCGTGTCAGGTGAATACTACAAGAAGTCTTATCCTAACATCTACACCCCTGCAAACGGCAGCTATGAAGGCCGTGACGATGTCAAACTTTCCAGCCCTGTTTATCTTGACGGAAATGTTTACGAGACCTTCAATTCAGAGCTCGCACAGAAGGTAATTGAGCACTATGAGGCTAATTACGGCGTTGGCAACACAGGTGAGACCTTCTCACAGCATCAGGTAGAGGATAAGTTCTACAACATCCTCGCCCGTCTGGACTGGAACATTAACGACAAGAACAAACTGATGGTCCGCTACCAGTACATGGATGCCAAGGCAGATATCTACGGTTCAGGCCGTTACACATATTACTTCAACAATTCCGGTCACAAGAAAGTCAACTACACCCATACTCTTGTAGCAGAGCTCAACAGCCGCATTGACGAGGTCTTCCAGAATACCCTCCGTCTTTCCGCAGTCAAGGTTCGTGACCACCGCGAAGTTCCTTACAACGGTGCCAACATGTACATCAGGGACAATGTCACCATCGACCTTGGAACAGAGTATTCTTCAGGTGCAAACTCCATGGCTTCAGATACTTACACAATCACTGACAACCTCAGCTGGTATCTTGGAAAGCATGAACTCACCTTTGGTACTCACAATGAGATTTACTCATTCAACAACCTCTTCCTGCAGTACGCCTTCGGCGGCTACACCTTCAGCTCGCTTGCAGACTTCTTCGCAAACAATATCTACCAGTTCAACTACAGGTACTCTGATCCTGAACTGACCGGCGGCGATACCCGCTGGAAGGCTACCACCCATGCAGCCCAGTTCGGTTTCTATGTACAGGATGAGTGGAAGCCCAATACCAACCTCACCCTTACCTACGGCCTTCGCGTAGATGTTCCCGTTCTTATGAACAATCCTACTGCTAACCCTGCGTTCAACAACAAGTACCTGACCGACGGTACTGTTGATGAGAATGGTGAGTTCGTTCCTTACAAGGGCGTCAAGAGGCTTTCAATCAGCCGTCTTACAGGCGAAAAGGTTGGAACCGTTCCCAACGTAACTCCTCTCTGGAGCCCCCGTCTTGGATTCCGCTGGTTCACTGATGACAGCCATGCAACCCTCTTCCGCGGTGGCTTGGGTCTCTTCACAGGCCGTGTTCCTTTCGTATGGCTCTCAAACGCTTACAACAACACCGGTATGGAGGCTAAGTCCGTTCAGGTTAGCGAGGCTGCCCTCAAGAACATTGACAATTTCCCTCTTACCAGCGATCCTTACAACGATGTCGTTCTCTCAGGAATTGCAAAGGCCGGCGGAAAATCAGCCATCAATACTCTTAACAAGAACTTCAAATATCCCCAGGTATTCCGCGTTAACCTCGGCTTCGAGCAGATTTTCGCAGACGGATGGAAGTTCACCTTCGACGGACTCTATTCCAAGACCCTGAACAACGTATTTTTCAGCAACCTGGCTATTGACAAGGTAGGAACAATTTACGCAGTCAGTGAGAAAGCTGCAAATGACAACAACACAGCTCCTTACTACAACTCAACAAGCGTAGATACTCCTTACAGCGCAGTCATCGCCCTCAAGAATACCAACAAGGGTTACACATATTCACTCAGCGGCAAACTGGAGAAGCATTTCAACTTCGGCCTTGACCTCATGGCCGCCTACACCTTCGGACATTCATACTCCGTAAACGACGGTACTTCTTCAGTAGCCCTTTCCAACTGGCAGTACAACTATTCAGTTGACACCAACGCTCCTGAGCTTTCATACTCACTCTTTGACAAGCCTCACAAGGTAATGGCAGTCGTTTCCTACAAGACTCCCGTTTACCTTAACGGCCTCCGTTCCACCGTCACCCTTTCTTATGAGGGCGGCAGCGGCCAGAGATATTCTTATACAATGAATGAGAGCGGCGGTGACTTCAACAACGACGGCCGTCAGGGCAACTCAGTAATGTACATCCCTACAGCCGACGAGATTGGCCAGATGTCATGGAGCAAGCCCGGCGATGCTGCTGCTTTCGAGCGCTTCATCCGTGACGACAGGTACCTTTCTTCACATCGCGGACAGTGGTCCAAGAGATATGCCGGCATTGCCAACTTCGAGCATCACTTTGATGTCCAGTTCGCTCAGGACTTCATCTACGACAAGGAAAGCGGACGTAAGTTCCAGGTTACAGTAGACCTCCTGAATGCAAGCAACCTGCTTAACCGCAACTGGGGTCTTTACTACAGCGGAGCCTACAACCTTCAGATTCTGGATGTTGCCGGCGTAGCGGTAGATGACCAGGGCAATGCAACTCCTACTTATCATTTCAATCCACAGAGCATCTCCCTTGGCGACTTCTACTCAAGATGGAGACTCCAGCTTGGTTTCAGACTCACCTTCTAATGCCGATTGTTATGAAAAAGATATTCAATACCATACTTTCCATCGCAGCCGTAATGTTCACTCTTTCTTCATGTTCGGAGAAAGATATCAACCTTGGCTCGCGCGTGAGTCTTTCCCAGACAGATGAACTTCAGGTTCCTGCAGAAAGCGCAGGTGCTTTCTCCCTCGGCATCGAGTCCGATGGTGACTGGGTTGTAGTCGTTCCTTCATGGATTACTGCATCTCCCCGTCACGGCAGCGGAAACGGCGTCGTAACCCTTAATTTCGAAGATAATTACTCTATCGTAACAGCAGAGAACGGCGACGTTTCACGCGAGATGAACGGCGTCCGTCACGGCACAGTATCAGTGGAGTGCGCCAGCGGTGCTACCAGCTTTGTAGTACGCCAGGACGGTGATCCCAACAAGCCCTCAGATGAGGTTGTTACCATCTCCATCGGCGAATTCCTCACAAAGCCGGACGGCCCCCAGAAATTCCAGATTACAGGTACGGTTACCAAGATTGCCAATACAACTTATGGAAACCTTTACCTTAACGACGGTACCGGAGAGGTTTACGTTTACGGTATGCTTGACCGCGACGGCAACACCAAGAACTTCGGCAGCCTCGGCATCGGAGTGGGAGACGTAGTTACCGTTCACGGAAGCAAGACAACCTACAACGGCACAACTATTGAGATTGTAAACGCCCAGTACATCAGCCACGTCAAGTCAATCATCGCCCTTGCAGAGACAGAGAAGAAGATTCCTGCCGATGAGACTGAATTCACAGTTGGCGTAGATTACAAGGGAGACCTCAAGGTTGTTTCCGACAGCCAGTGGCTGGCATTCACCGGTCTTACTTCAGAGGGCATCAGCTTCAAGGCATTTGAGAACACGGATGCTGCCCGTACCGCTACTGTTACCGTTACTGCAACAAGCGAAGGCAAGACCGCAAGCGCAGAGCTCAAGGTTATCCAGGCCGGTGCTTCCGTCGGCGGTGGCAATGTATTTAAGAAAGTGACCACAGTTACTTCCGGCAAGCAGTATATCATCGTTGCCGGCGGCAAGCTCGCCCTTCCTATTGCAGCAGACAGGAATTACGGTTATCTCCAGGTTCAGGATGTTACCGAGACCAACGGCACCATCACCCTTGAGAACGCAGAGAACGCCTTCACAATCGAGTCAACCACAGGTGGTTACACCATTAAGCAGGCCGATGGAAGGTACCTCTACCAGACCGGTACTTACAACAGCTTCAATGTAAACGCCGCTCCTACGGAGGGCCAGGTTTGGTCAATTACCGCAAACGCAGACGGCACCGTCAAGATTCTGAATACATCAGTCAACAAGTACATGCAGCTTGACAGCCAGTATGGTACTTACGGCTCTTATGATTCAGAGAAGGGTGCAATGCCTGCTATCTACGAGCTTTCCGGCGAGGGTACTCCCGGCGGCGGTGGTAACGAGGACGGAATCAAGACCGTTACCGTTGCAGAATTCAACGCCGCTGCTGAATCCAACACCCAGAAGTACAAACTTACCGGTACCATCAGCGGGACGATCAATACCACCTACGGCAACTTCGACCTTGTGGACGACAGTGGCTCTGTATATGTTTACGGTCTTACCGCAACAGACAACGGTTACGGCACTTCCAACGACAAGAGCTATGCTTCTCTTGGACTGAAAGCCGGCGACAAGATTACCATAATCGGATACCGCGGCTCTTTCAACGGCAAAATCGAGGTTATGTACGCCTATTTTGTAAGCAAACAATAAAATCACAATAACATGAAATTCAGACACTTATTCGTTTCTCTCCTTGCAGTTGCAGGTCTTCTTGCAACCTCTTGCCAGGACGAAGAAAAAGACCTCGGCCTGCCCGAGATTAAGATTTCCCAGAACGAGCTGTCATTGGATCAAGGTGTTGCAAGTACGGCACTCAATGTTTATGCAACTCGTAACTGGTCTGTTTCTACAACCGCAGACTGGATCGCTGTAAATCCTTCCAAAGGTGAGGCTTACACAGAGACCAAAGTTACTGTTACTATCCTTGAGAACGAGGGTTACAATCGTACCGGAACTGTAAAGTTCGACATTGGCTATGATTCAAAGACCCTTACCATCAATCAGACAGGTGCCCTTGGCGAGAAGAGTGAAGGCTCCGGTACTGTTGATGATCCTTACACTGTTGCAGGTGTTATTGCTTTCATTGAGACTCTTGGAACAGAGACCAGTGAGCAGGCTGTTTACATCAAGGGTAAGGTTCAGGCTATTACCCTGAAGTATGCAGACAGCGGCAATGCAAGGTTTACCATGGTTGACGAAGGCGTCAATGACAAGGTCTTCACTGCTTACAATGTCCTCTATCTTGGCAACAAGAAGTGGGCTGCAGGCCAGGCCGATGTTGTTGAGGGCGACGAGGTTATCGTTTGCGGAAAGGTTTACAACTATGGTGGCAAGACTCCTGAAAACGCTTCAGGCGCATTCCTTTACTCACTTAATGGCGAGACTGCCGGCGGCGGAACCAACGAAGAGGCAAAGGGTACGGGTACCCTTGAGGATCCTTTCAATCCCGCAGGTGCAGCAGCTGCTGTAGCAGGTCTTACATGGACCAGCAACACCGAGTATCAGACTACTGACGAGGTTTATGTAAAGGGCGTTATCAGTGAGATTTCTCTCCTTTATGCCGATAGAGGAAACTACGGAAATGCAAGGTTCAACATCACCGAGGAAGGTGGTACAACATCACTTACTTGCTACAATATCCTTTATCTTGGTGGAAAGAAATGGGCTGCAGGCCAGACCGATGTTAAGGTTGGCGACGAGGTTGTTATCTATGGTAAGCTCATGAACTATTGTGGCAATACTCCTGAGACAACATCCGGTGCATATGTTTATTCACTCAATGGTGAAACCGGCGGCGGTGAGAACCCTGGCGGCGATGAGGCTAAGGGTACAGGTACCCTTGCAGATCCTTACAACCCCGCTGGCGCAGCAGCAGCCGTAGCAGGTCTTACATGGACCAGCACAACTGATTATCAGACAACTGATGAGGTTTATGTAAAGGGTAAGATTTCCAGGATTGCCAACAACGGTACATTCACCGATGGCGGCACCTATGGCAACGCTTCCTTCTATATTACTGAAAACGGTACCGACGGCACAGAGTTCTATGCCTTCCGTATCCTCTATCTTGGCAACAAGAAATTCGCCGCAGGCGAGACCGATATCCAGGTTGGTGACGAGGTCGTTATCTATGGTAAGCTCATGAACTACTGTGGCAACACCCCTGAGACTGCAAGCGGTGCATATCTCTATTCCCTCAATGGCCAGACCGGCGGTACCGACAATCCCGGTGGCGGCGGAAACAGCTCCGACATCTTCTCAGAGACCTTCGAGACCTCTCAGGGCAACTTCACCATCGACAACAAGAACCTTCCTTCCGATGTTTCATATGTTTGGAAACATGACGCTTCTTACAAGCAGATGAAAGCGTCTGCATATGTAAACAGCACCAACTATGCAACAGAGAGCTGGCTCGTTTCTCCCGAGGTGGACCTTACCAATGAGACCAAGGCATACCTCACCTTCGAGCACACCGGCAAGTTCTTCGGTACGATGGCAGACGAGGCTACCCTTCGTGTTACCGGTGACGGCGGCACTACATGGGATGCTATTGCAATTCCCACCTATTTCACCGGCAACGACTGGAACTTCGTTTCATCAGGAGACATCGACCTTGCAAAATATGCAGGCAAGAAGATCAAGTTCGCTTTCCGTTATGTAAGTACAGCAAGCGCTGCTGGAACATGGGAAGTTAAAAACGTTAAGATTTCCAACACCGCAACAACCACCGGCGGTGGTGGCGGCGGAGACCAGACCGGCAATGGAATTGAGATTGCGCTTAACAACAGCCTTACCTGGGCAGAAGAGACAGACGCTACTTATGGAGCAGGTCTTTCTGCAACAAGCAAAGACTTCAAAGTGGGCGCTTACCAGCATACCGGCAGTACCGCAATCAATTCTTCTTCTACATGTATTCAAAGTGACCATATCAGGGTTTACAAAAACTCTGCATTTGCAATCACCGCTCCTACAGGAAAGAAGATCAAGAGCCTGAAAATCACCCCTGCAGCAGCTTCTTATCTTCTTGATATGGCTGTTCTTGAGGGTGCCGGCACCTTCACAAAGGGTACTGCCACCCTGGATTGGTCAGGAGATGCATCAAAGGTTGTATTCCACACAACTGCAGGACAGGTTAGGATGTCCAAAGTTGTAGTAGTTGTAGAATAACATATTACCAAGCTTTGAAAATGTTCGCCAAAATACACAGTTACATACTCGCCGTGCTGCTCACAGCAGCACTGGCGGGGGTAGCTGCGAGCTGTTCCGGAAGCGGAAGCGACGAGCCTGGCAACACAACTGAACTCAGGCTCAGGCTCCTGACCTCACCTCTGCCCGTAGACACATACAAGCAGATGCTGAGTTTTGATGCCGATGCTTCCTGGACAATCACATCCTCCGCAGACTGGCTTCTGCTCAGCAAGGCAACGTCGCTGAGCAGCGGGTCGGAAGACGCTGCGGGAATGCAGACACTGTCCGGGGAAGGTTCAGAGGCCGTGGTGGTAATATCACTCGCCAACGCCGACGAAAATTCCAGGAACGCTACCATTACCTTAAAGTCCGGCAAGAACTCAAAGGTACTGGAAGTAACCCAGAACGGAACCAAGAGCGGTGAGGTTACAACGGGAGGAAGCTCCTCGCTGGCCGCAGGCTGGCTGGAACTCCCACAGACTTCCGCGACGGACGGACTGGATGCGTACACCGTACGCTTCAGCGACAATAGCCGCAGCTATACCTTCTATTGGGATTATTCCACCCTGGTCTCAAACTGGGTGGCCTATCCGCTCAACAACTCCCTCATCGGCCAAAGCATGAGCCGCACAAACGCCTGGGCCTTCTGTCCTCTCCTGCCTGCAAACAAACAGCAGGACGTGTCAAGAGGCTATCGTGACGGCAATCACGGGTGGTACGCACGCGGGCATCAGCTTCCATCGGCAGACCGCCTTGGAACCTTCGCCCGCAACGCCCAGACCTTCTACGGAGTTAACATGACTCCGCAGAACAATGACTTCAACGGAGCCCTGTGGGCATCTCTTGAAGGAAAGGTCCGTTCTTGGGCAACCAAGACATATACAGACACCCTCTATGTTGTAACCGGCTGTGTTACAACAGGTGCCAAGTATTATGTCCTTGATGCGGCAAGCAAGAAAATCACCGTTCCTACGGCCTACTTCAAGGCTGTCCTCCTTCATGAAAAGAGCAACTCATCCCGCTTCTCAGACTACGGCGGTTACGCTGCCTGCGCCTTCTGGTTCGACCACGAAGAATACAGCGCAGCAGGCAAATACAACGCCTCCTTCAACTTCGACAATATGGCGATTTCCGTGAAGGACCTTGAGGCCAAGCTGGGATACAAGCTCTTTGTGAACTTGGACAAGAAAGCCGGAACCGAAATGGCAGATAAAATCAAAGCTCGCGCCCCGAAGGAATCTCAGGGCTGGTAATACAAATTACACTGACGCTATATGAAAAGATTATTATACACCCTTGCAGTTGTCCTGATCCTCTCACCCCTGACCTGCATGGCCGGCGGCAAGAAGAGCTACATCATTGGTTTCTACAACCTTGAGAACCTCTTTGACACCGTTCACGATGAGGGTAAGAACGACTACGAGTATCTTCCGGACGGCGGCAATCAGTGGACTGATGCTAAGTACGAGAAGAAGCTCAAGAACATGGCCCGCGTAATCCGTGCCATGAAGGATGAAAACAAAGTCTGGCACGCAGTGCTTGGTGTCAGCGAGATAGAGAACCGTCACGTTCTGGAGGATCTTCTCGCAGAACCGGCAATCGCCGATGCCAACTACCAGATTGTACATTACGACGGTCCCGACCGCCGTGGTGTGGATGTAGCCCTCCTTTACCGCCCGGAAGTATTCCAGGTACTTGAGAGCAAGTCCATCCCCTTTGACTTCAACAGCACAAAGATTGAATTCTCCCTTAACAAAGAAGAGCAGGATGCCTTCCGCACCCGTGACATATTAATGGTACGCGGGATGCTTGGAGACGAGATGTTCGCTTTCTTCGTAGCCCACCTTCCTTCCCGAATCGGCGGAAAGGGCAATGACCTTCGCAGCCGCGGCGGCGAAATCATGTACGAAGAGTCCATGCGCCTTGAGAAGGAATTCCCCGGCATCAAGATTGTTGCCATGGGCGATATGAACGATAATCCTACCGACGACAGCATGGCTGTTTACATGAGAGGCAAGGAGAACCTTTCCGAGGTTGGCCCTGAGGACTTCTTCTCTCCTTTCGTATCCATGCTCAAGGCCGGTTACGGTTCCCTTGCATACCGTGGTGAGTGGAATATTTACGATATCCTGGTTTGCAACTACAATCTTGCAAAAGCCCCCAAGGGCGGCCTCAGGATCAAACCCATCGTAAAGAAGAAATATTACGGAAGGGTTTTCCACCAGCCTTTCATGACACAGCAGGATGGTCCTTATGCCGGACAGCCCTTCAGAACCTTCTCTGGCGGAGCGTTCATCGGTGGCTATTCAGACCACTATCCTACATACATTCTTGTTAGTAACAAATAGATATGATCAATATGTACAAGAAACTGATTATTGCACTTGCGTCTGTTCTGTGCGGAGTAGGCCTGATGGCCCAGACTCCTACGGGCGGCGTAAAGGGTACAGTCGTCAGCCGCTCAGACAATTCGGCGATTGAAGGCGCTGTGGTTACCTTGTATCAGGGTGCTGTCGAAGTTGCGACAGCTGCTTCCGATGCAGATGGTAACTTCCAGATTCCCGCTCTTGCCAATGGTAATTACGAGCTCTCAATCCTTGCTCCCGAACACTTGGAGACCAGAGTTAACTTCCTCGTAAATGACGGCTACGTAAAAAATCTGTTCAAGATTCGTATTTCACGCATCAAGGACGAGGCTTCTGACGAGTTGTTCGAGGAGTTTGACATGGAAGATTCCGGATATTCCGACAATCCTACCATCCTCTTCGGACAGAACGATGTGTTCAACAACATCGCCGGTTACAACTTCAGCGCAGTCCGCTTCCGCGTAAGAGGTTATGCCTCAGAGTCCCAGGATGTTTATCTGGCAGGTGTCAGGATGAATGACGCCATCACCGGATATTCTCCCTATTCACTCTGGAGCGGCCTTAACGAGGCAACCAGGACAAAATCCACAGTAAACGGCGCAGAGGTATCGGACTATGGCTTCGGTGGATACAACGGCCTCACCAACATCCCCGCAAATGCAACCAACGTTCGCAAGGGATGGAGGGGTAGCGTTCTCACCAACAGCGCCATGTACCGCCTTCGTCTTATGATGACCTACGGTTCCGGCCCTCAGGACAACGGCTGGTCTTATGCATTCAACGTATCAACCCGCCTTGGAGGCAATGACTGGATCAAGGGTGTCTTCTACCGTTCATTCGCTTACTACGGTGCCGTAGAGAAAGAGTTTGACGATGTCCACAAGCTTGGTTTCGTATTTATGGGAACTCCCGGTGCCCGTGGCGCGCAGAACGCTTCAACGCAGGAGGTTTATGACCTCATGGGAGACAACATGTACAACTCCAACTGGGGATACCAGAACGGCAAAATCCGTAACAGCCGCGTACGTCTCACCCACGAGCCCATCGCAATTCTCCGTTACGATTTCACTCCCAGCCAGGACTTCAGCCTTGGTGCAACCCTTCTTTACCGCTTCGGCAAGAACGGCTACACTGCACTTGACTGGTACGATGCCGCAGACCCTCGTCCGGACTATTACCGCAACCTTCCAAGTTACTACTGGAATGACAATGAGGACTACAACCGCCTGAATATGTCCAAGGCAATGTGGGCTACAGATGCATGGCAGATGAATCTGGACAACATCGCCCATGTTAACTGGGATAGGATGTACACCGTCAACCAGCTCAACGTAGTAGACGGCGGAAAGCGTTCCAAGTATGTCCTTGAAGAGCGCCGCACAGACCAGAGGGACTTCAACTTCGCCCTTAACACCAAGTGGCGTGCAGCCAAATGGGTTACCCTTACCGGCGGTCTTGACGCAAAGATTAACCGTACAGAGTACTATAAGATCCTGAACGACCTTCTTGGCGGAGATTACTATGTAGATGTTGACAGCTTCGCAGAGCGCGACTTCTCTTCTTCTCCTACCATGACCCAGAACAACCTGGATTACTTCCTCCAGTACGGTTCCGCACCCAAAGTTTACAAGGGAGACAAGTACGGCTATGACTACTATGCGCAGATTCGCAAGTACAATGCATGGCTTTCTTCCAAGTTCAGCGTAGGCAACCTCCAGGCTACTCTTGCAGGCCGCGTAGGCTACAGCGCAATGTGGCGTGAGGGTCTTGTCCGCAAGGGCCTCTTCCCTGGTCTTAACGACAAGGGTGGCGTTATCACCTACAACGGACAGGTTCTTACAACTTATGACAGCGACGGAATGCCTGTTACCTCTTACGGCAAGTCCAAGATTGAAGACTTCGTTACTTATGCAGGAAAGGTCAACCTTGAGTATGTAATCAAGGGCGGCCACCGCTTCTATGCAAACGGAGGTTATTTCAAGGACGCTCCCAACTTCAACCAGATTTTCGTATCTCCCAGAACCAGGAATACCATCGTTCCGGAGACTTCAAGAATCACCACCATTACGGGAGACGTAAACTACCAGTATTCCAACGCCGGATACAACTTCCGTGTCACCGGTTACTATACGCAAATCAATGACCAGACCAAGGTCATGAGCTTCTACGATGATGCCCAGAATACCTTCACCAACTTTGCAATGAGCGGTATGGACCAGCGCAACATGGGTGTTGAAATGGGCTTCAAGGTTCCTACTCCCGTTAACAGCCTTTCACTTCAGGGCGTTCTTAGCTGGGGCGATTTCATCTACACTTCCAACCCTAAGATGTATCAGACCTATGACAACGACGCTTCCATCGTGGAAGAGACCTGGGGCGTGACAATTCCTTATTGGAAGAGTCATCCGGACAAGAACGGAAAGACCCAGAAGCATTATGTTGCAGGTACTCCCCAGTTCGCGGCCAGCCTTGGCCTTAACTGGAACTACAACTACTGGTTCGTTGATGCCGATGTTGACTATTTTGACAAGGCTTACCTTGACATGAACCCTCTGTACCGTACCGATATGGCAACATCCGGCGGCGACAAGAGGCCTACCCTTGAAGAAGTTGACTATATGGCATCCCAGGAGAAGTTCGACGCCGTTTACCTTGTAAACCTCTCTGTAGGTAAATCATGGTACATCCAGCGTAAATACCAGCTTGGCTTCTCACTCAACGTCAAGAACCTCCTTAACAAGAAGGATGTGAAGACTGGTGGTTATGAGCAGACTCGTATTATTGACAACACCGTCAATAAGGACAAGTATTACAGGTTTGATTCCAAGTACTTCTATATGAGCGGAATCAATTATATGTTGAATGTTTATTTCAGATTCTAAGGCTATGAGAAAGTTATTTATTGCAATTTCAGTGGCAGCCCTTGCCATATTGTCTTCTTGCTCAGAGTGGGAACCTGTTGTAAACGTTAATTATGACGATGTCCCTGTTGCCAAGCCCGCAGAGCTTACAGCCAACTGCACTATTGCAGAGCTTAAGGCCAAGTACGACAAGATTGGTAATCCTATCAAGATTGACGATGACCTTATCATCTGCGGTCAGGTCGTTTCCGAGGACCGTTCAGGCAACATTTACAAGAGCCTTTACATCCAGGACGCAACCGGCGGTATCGAACTTAAGATTGGCAAAGGCCAGCTTTACAATGACTACAAGCCCGGCCAGTGGATTTATGTAAAATGCTCCGGTCTTACCCTTGGCAACTACAGCGGCATGCTCCAGATTGGTTACGGCCGTAACAAGAAGGCCAGCGGAGAGGAATCCGGTACCAACGAGGACGGTGAGAATGCCGATGACTATGAGACAACTTACCTTGATGTCCAGTACATCATCGACACCCATGTTTTCAAGGGTAAGGTCGATACTCCAGTAACTCCCAAGGTGATTACCGAGGATGATCTTAAGGCCAACCTTAAGGCCCGTCACCCCAACGGTGCAGTTATGCCCCAGCAGGGTCCCGACTTCGGAACACTTGTTACCATCAAGGGTCTTAAATATGGCAATGAAGTATTTGCTCTCCTTTATCCTGACCCGGACCAGGCTCATGACAAGGATCACTCTGAAAACCGTGTTTTCCTTTCTGACGGAACCTGGAGCATTACTTCCTGGGGCCTTACAAAGCAGGGTTACATCAATCACCTTCAGGCTGGTGACTGGGATACCGCTACTACTGGCGACAACGCCCGCAAGGTTTCCGAGCCTGACCTAAAGGCCCTGATGATAAGGAAGGCAACTGCTTATGCAGTAAGCCAGTACTTCAAATGCGGCGGCACCAATGTGCAGGTTCGTACAAGTGGTTATTCCCGTTTTGCAGACTCCGAGATTGACCCGGATGTCCTTGCAGGAAACGCCACCATCGATGTTACCGGTATTCTTTGCTGCTATCTTAGCAGTGGCGAATATGTTGTTCAGTTTACGCTGATTGACGAGAACAGCGTAGTTGTTAACAAGTAATTCAAAAGAGTCGACCAAAAAGATTCTTCGGCAGGCGAACCTGCCTCAGAATGACATTTCCTGTCATTCTGAACGAAGTGAAGAATCTTTTTGGCCGATTTTTTTGTCATTTTGAGAAGTTCCTTTTGTCATTTCGAGCTTCTCTTTTTGTCATTTCGAGCGAAGTCGAGAAATCTCATTAATATGAAAAAACCAATATCAATCCTTTTTGCAGCAATGACACTTGCAGCATGCACAAACAGAACCAATCCATTCATGGAAGAATGGGATACCCCTTATGGAACAGCACCGTTTGACAAAATCCAGGTATCGGATTACAAACCCGCCATCCTTCAGGGAATAGAAGAACGCAAGGCCGACATCCAGGCCATCATCGGCAATGAGCAGGCCCCGGATTTTGAAAACACCATAGCCGCACTTGACCGTAGTGGTGAGCTTCTGGCCAAGGTCAGCGGAGTATTCTACAATGTTGCGGAATCCGATGCCACGGAGGAAATTAATGCCATCATGGAAGAGCTCACTCCCATAATGAGTGAGGCCGATGATGAAATCTTCATGGATGCAGCACTCTTTGAACGCGTAAAAGCTGTTTATGAGAACATGGGGGGCTTAACCCGTGAGCAGCAGATGGTTACGGAAAAGTACTACAAACATTTTATTAAGAACGGCATCGGCCTTGATGCCGAAAAGCAGGCCCGCTTCAAGGAGATAAACTCCCGCCTGGCACAGCTCAGCCAGCAGTTCGGCAACAATCTGCTTGCAGAAAACAACTCATTCCGTGACGCCATCGGCATAACAGTATCTCAATATTCAGATTTCATGACTTCATGTGAAGACCGCGCAAAGCGTGAACAGGCTTTCAAGGCATATTCTTCACGTGGCAACAACGGCAACGACAAAGACAATAATGCCATTGTGCTGGAAATTATGAAGTTGCGCACAGAGCAGGCGCAGATGCTGGGCTACCCCAATTCCGCCGCATATCTCCTTGACGGCAAGATGGCTGCGAATCCAGAGACTGTAGACAAGTTCCTTGCTCCTATCATGGCCTCTGCAATGGCCAAGGCAAAGGAGGAGAAGGCAGACATGCAGAAGGTGATGAACGAGGATATCAAGGCCGGCCTTCTGCCCGAAGGCTCCAAAATTGAGCCTTGGGACTGGTTCTATTATGCCGAGAAGGTTCGCAAGATTAAATATGCCCTTGATGAGGAGCAGACAAAGCCTTACTTTACTGCCGACAGCGTGATGAAGGGCGTTTTCTTTGCTGCGAACAAGATTTATGGACTCAAGATTGAAGAAGCTCCGGAGGTTCAGGTTTACAATCCTTCCGTCAAGGCTTACAGGATTTCTGATGCCGATGGTTCCCTTCTTGGTATCTTCTACCGAGACTATTTCACCCGCGACACCAAGCGTGGCGGCGCGTGGATGAACAATTTCCGCGACCAGTATGTAACTCCTTTGGGAGAGGATGTACGCCCGGTAATCGTAAACGTTTGCAATTTCCCTCCGGCAACTGATTCCGTTCCGTCAATGCTTACCATTGACCAGGTGCAGACTGCCTTCCATGAGTTTGGCCATGCCCTTCACGGCTTCCTTACAAAATGCCACTACGTGAGCGTGAGCGGCACTTCCGTGGCCCGTGATTTCGTGGAAATGTTCTCCCAGTTCAATGAGCACTGGGCTTTCCAGAAAGAAATCCTTGCAAATTATGCCAATGATTACCGTACCGGAGAGCCTATCCCGGACGAGCTTGTGGCTAAGATTGGCAATGCCCTCAAATTCAACATGGGCTTCATGACAGGCGAGCTCTGCGCCGCATCCATCCTGGATATGAAGTGGCATGAACTGTTAGCAGAAGACCTGGCCAAGTTTACCGACGCAGAGAGCATCCGCCAGTTTGAGATTGACAAGTGCCGCGAAATGGGGCTCATTGACGAGATTATCCCCCGTTACCGCACAACCTACTTCAATCATATCTTCAACAGCGGCTACAGTGCAGGCTATTACAGCTACCTTTGGTCAGAAGTACTTGATACAGACGCGTTTGAGTTCTTCCAGCAGCAGGGTATTTACGACCCCGAGGTTGCCCTTAGCTTCCGCCGGACCTTCCTTGAGAAGGGCGGCAGCGAAGAGCCGATGACCCTGTTCCGCGCCTTCCGTGGCGCCGAGCCTGATCCCGGTGCTCTCCTCAGAAACCGCGGTTTGGAATAAACAATTAAGGCTCCCGGTCGGGAGCCCTAATTATTTTACAACAGGGAGAATCCCAAATAAGCGAAGTGGGCGATGACTCCGGCGCAGAGACCTGCGATGGTGTGGGAGAGAATCGCCTTGGAAATAAGATGGCGGTATCCCAGGGAGTCAAGCATGGCCGTGTGGGTGGAAAGGTAACCGCTCCAGCACATTCCTATGGCGGTGCATACTGCAATTGCGTTTCCGTCAAGGATTCCGGCCGAGTTAAATTCCGGGAGAAGGCCAAGAGCGGCGCCTACTGCACCCAGGGCCGTCATAGGGAAGGCAATCAGCTCCATCGCCGTAAAGCCAAAGAGACCTTTGAAAACGAAATCTATCTTGTCTGCAAGCCACGGGAGGATAGGTACGCCCTGGTTGGCGGAACCGTCATAAACGGCACCGTCTTTAAGGCCGAAGGTGACCAGGATGACCATTGTTGTGATGATAACCACGCCGGGAATAATCTGAAGGCCAAGCTCCACACCGTTTTTTCCGCCATCCAGCATGGCGTCAAGGAAACGCATGAAGGTGCTCTTCTTGTGCTCCTCTTCAACCTCTTTCTCAAGCTCCTCTTCGCTCTCCTCTATAACCGGGCTGTCCATTTCAGGATAAGTCTTGAGCACGGAACGCTGCATAAGACGGGTGGAAATAATTGAGCCGCAGAATGCGCCCAGAAGGCCAATCAGCGCCGGAACAGCCTGGCCGAAGCCAATCATGGTAATAAGCACAACGAAGCCCATTCCGAAGGCGGTTCCGAAGTTGGTGAGCGAAACCAGCTGGTATTTCTTGAAATATGAAGCGAAAGTCTTGTCTTTGCTGAGGGCGATGATGGCCGGGTTGTCTGACAGGAAGGTCATTACAGCACCAAGGGCAGCCACACCCGGCAAATTGAAAAGAGGCCTCATGAGGGGGCGGAGAACCTTTTCCAGAAGGGTTACAACGCCAAATTCCGCCAGAAGCTTACTGAGCGCACCTGTAAGGACTGTGATACCCATAAGGTAAAGAACCACGTTAAGAATAAGGCCGTGAGCCGTATTCATCATGGTGTTCAGGAGGTTTCCTGCGCCCATTTTCCATGCCAGGAGGCAGAAGCCTCCGATAAGAAGGGTAAGGAAAACAAGGGCCTCGACGGTGGAGCGTTTGCTGTTTATTTTCATCTTGGTTATCAGTTGCAAAAACAGGTGCAAATATAGTTAATTATGCGAATAATTCGTGAAGAACATCCAAAGACTTGACTTCTATCCTGGATTCTGTGTGATGCTCCAGATATTTCAGGATGCATCGGCATAAATCTGCGCGCCGGCTGCCGCTAAGGCTTATCAGCATGGCTCCGGCAGTATCGGTAGTAAGGAACTCTTTCAGCAGCAGGAAATTCTCTCCGGCGTAAGGAGCCATGGATTCCGCCGTGGGCCGGAAGCCCAGCGCAGCGGCAAGGCCAAGCAGGAATACAAGATGGAAATTTGAATAGTCGCTTTCAAGGGCATCCAGGGTAAGGACAGACTGCTCGCACCAGTTAAATAACCCGGAATCATCGGCCACCGGTTCACGGACAGTCCGGTATAACACCTCACTCATGAAAAGGCTGATGGAAGTTTTTGGAATGCTGCTTCTGATGGACATCAGCGGATGCCTCAGGGCTGGGCTGTGAAGGCGCCAGAGGTCTGATTTTGTGTTGGGAGTAACCTCGCAGTCCAGAATGTTCATCGGGCTGAAAAGGCCTGCGGAGGTCTTGCCGCCGCGGCTTGTTATAAAACTGCGCCGCCCCCACAAATCGCTTATACAATGCACTATAAGCGACTTTTCACCATATAATGTGGTATTCAGGACAAGTATCCGCGCCCTTTCTCTCATTCTTTTCCGATGCTCCTGAGATATTCTGCCATAGCCCTCATTGATTGCCCCCTGTGCGAAATGGCGTTCTTGCCACCCTCCGGAAGCTCTGCATTGGCAATACCCTTTGCATTAGGCACCAGCTTTCCTCCGTCATTCCCAACTCCTCCTCCGTCATTCCCGACGTGATCGGGAATCTCATTCGGAATAAAAATCGGATCATAACCAAAGCCGCCGTTTCCCTTTCTCTCCGTGCCGATTCTGCCTTCCAGCACACCCTCGAACTGCTTTACTTCTTTGCCGATGATTAAAGTAACAACGGCGCGGAAGCGTGCGGTGCGCTTTTCCATGGGAACATCCCGGAGCTCATAAAGAAGTTTGTCCAGATTGTCCGTGAAACGGGCATCACCTGCGGCATAACGGGCCGTAAAGACGCCGGGGGCACCCCCAAGGGCATCCACCTCAAGGCCGCTGTCGTCTGCAAAGCAGTCCCGGCCAAGACGTTCATGAATGTATGAGGCCTTCTGCAAAGAATTGGCTTCAAGGGTGTTACCGGTCTCCGGGATATCCTCCGTAAGACCGAATTCGGCAGGACTTGAAAGCTCGAATCCCGGGCCCAGAATCTCTCCTGCTTCCTGCAACTTATGCAGGTTTCCTGTTGCAAAAATCAATTTCATAAGGCAAATATATCCATTCTTCTGAAAACTGACGACAAACTGGTGTTATTTTTGTACATTTGCACTGATATGAAAAAGACAATGACACTCGCGGCCTTCGCTGCCGCCCTTATTTTCGCCGCATCGGCACTCGGACAATCCGCTAATTTCAGACTCGGGAAATGGCTGGAAACCCATAGGGCAATCATATCCGAACTCAGCGTGAATTACGTAGACACCCTGCCGCTTGACAGGATGAACAAGGCTGGCATAAATGCTATGCTGGAGCAGCTGGACCCTTACACGGAATTTGTTCCGGAAGAGGACACGGAAGCCTTCCGGCTAAGCCTGAACCGGGTTTACGGCGGCATCGGCGCAATCATTTATAAACCAGAGAAAGAGGGAAATGTCATCATAAATGAGCCTTACGAAGGCTCTCCCGCCGTCAAAGGCGGCCTTCAGAGCGGAGACGAACTCCTGGAGATTGACGGGGTAAGCACCCATGGCCTTGAAGCCGGACAGTGCAGCGAGCGCATGAAGGGTAAACCCGGCACCGTCGTCCATTTCAAGGTTAAGAAAGTCCGCTCCGGAGAGATTAAGGAGATTGACATTACGCGTGAACGCATCCATCTTCCTGACATTGAATATGCCGGAATGCTGGACGACACCACCGGCTACATTCTCCAGACAAAATTCACTGAAAACGTGGCTAAAAACCTGAAGGAAGAGTATCTGAAGCTTAAAAAGCAGGGCATGAAGAGGTTCATCCTTGACCTTCGCGGCAATGGTGGCGGCCTTATGTCAGAGGCTGTGAACATCGTGTCACTCTTCGTTCCAAAGGGCTCCGTTGCCGTATCCCAGAAAGGCCGTGAAGACAACTCAGCCGTAGTTTACAAAACCCTCAGCGAACCAATTGATACAGAGACTCCTATCGCTATTCTTGTCGATGGTGGCACGGCTTCGTCGTCTGAGATTGTGTCCGGCGCGCTGCAGGACCACGACAGGGCCGTAATCATGGGCCGCAGGACCTATGGCAAGGGCCTCATTCAGTCTGTGAAGCAGCTTCCTTACAACGACCAGCTCAAGGTTACCATCGGCAAATATTACACTCCAAGCGGCCGGTGTGTACAGGCCATTGACTATTCTCATCGAAACGAAGACGGCAGCGTTGGCCATATTCCTGATTCACTCACCCATGAGTTCAAGACCCTGAAGCTCGGACGCACGGTGCGCGATGGCGGCGGAATCGCCCCCGATATCACCCTTTCGCCTTTCACTTATGGCCGATTGGTCTATACCCTCGTCCTGAACGGCATCATTGAGCAGTATGCCCTGCATTATGTAACAAAGCACGACAGCATTCCCGCCCTTGATGACTTCCACTTTGATGAGTACGATGATTTCGTGGAGTTTGCCAAGGATAAGAAATTTGACTACAGGTCAAGCGCGATGGCTCTTTTTGACCAGCTTCAGTCCGAGCTTAAAAAAGACGGCATGGATGACGTTGCTTCCGATGCTGCCGAGGCCCTGAAGAAGGCCATTGACATTGACAAGGAAACTTTCCTCAGGATGAAGAAAGATGAGGTTGTTCCTTTCATTGAGGAGGAAATAGCTGTCCGATACTACTACCAGGCTGCCGGCATCAAAGTCCGCCTGCGTTACGACAAGCAGATTCCCGAAGCCCTGAAGGCCGATTGGAACTTAACTGTGGCTGAATAAGCCACTGAATACAAGACGGCGGCACTTGCAGCGTTTTTCGTAAGTTGCTGAATAACAGCTTTTAAGCTAAAAGCCTGGTACAAAATCTTGTACCAGGCTTTTGCGTAAATTGTTGTAGATTAAACGTTTATGAAAAACGCAACTTTTTAGAAGCAGAGGCCTACGCCAATCTGGAAGGCGTTGATTCTGTTGGTTACATCCAAATCCATTCCTTTGGTTACGCCGTAATCGTAACCAAGCTTAATGAAGAAGCGGTTGTTGAATTCCAAACCGGCTGCAGCGCCAATCTGAACATTCACTCTCTTGAGTCCGCCGTCTTCGAAGGGCTCATCCTCTCCGAAAAGACCTACGTTGATGCTTGGACCGGCAGAAATGAACAGGGAAACAGTCTCGTTCAAAGGTGTTGAATACTTGTAATGAACAGGAATCCTCAGAAAATGTACAGAAGAGCTTTGGCCACCAGCCTTTGCCGTTTTGAAATCCCAGTATGCACCTAACTGAATGGCATTGTTCTCTACATTAAGGGGAATGTCATAGGCAACTCCTGCAAAGAAACCGTTAAAGTCTATACTTGCAGAAACACCACTTTGAGAAACAGAGATTGTTGAGTTAAGATAACCTGCATTTACAGACCAAGGAGATTTCTCCTGAGCAAAAGATGATACTCCGCTAAAGAGTACTACTGCGAAAATAACTGCTAATACTTTTTTCATTGTTATAGTGTTTAAGATTTAAGGCAAAATTACAAACTATTTCTTTGCTATACAAGAAATGAACCCCGGAATCCCTATTTCTTGCGACTCCTGAAGGGTTTTGAAGGCTTTGGAGCGAGGTTTTCCACCAGCTCATAGTCCAAAAGACGCTGCTCAAGGTTGGTGGCTTTGACTTTTATGCGAACAGTGTCTCCAAGGCGGTAAACCTGGCGCGTACGCTTGCCGCGGATAAGGTAACGCTCCTCGTCAAAATCGTAAAAATCACTCCTAATTGAGCGCAGGGGAACCATGCCCTCTACCTTTTCAGGCTCGGTTTCTACATACATGCCCCATTCCGTAAGGCCGGAGATATGGCCCTCGTACTCCTCTCCAATCTTGTCCTGCATGTACTCAACAAGCTTGTACTTGATGCTGTCACGCTCGGCATTGGCAGCAATCACCTCACGCTCGGAGGCATGGACGCACTGGCCTTCAAAATAATTCTTGTCGGCCGATGCACCATCGTCCAGATAGCGGGCCAGCAGGCGGTGAACCATAAGGTCAGGATACCGGCGGATAGGAGAGGTGAAATGCGTGTAGAAATTGAAAGCCAGCCCATAATGGCCGATGTTGTCCGTGCTGTAAGAGGCCTTTGCCATTGAGCGGAGTGCTATCATTTCCAAGGGATAGAACTCCGGCTTGTCCTTGGCCTCTTCCAGGAGGTCGTTAAGTTTATGCGCTATTTTTCGGTCATCGGCAGCGCCGTCAAAACTGGTCTTGTAACCGAAGTGTCCGGCGAATTTGCCAAGGGTGCCGAGCTTTTCAAGATTGGGTGTGTCGTGTACGCGGTAAACAAAGGTCTTCGCGTTCTTGCGCTCCTTTCCGTCCATTTTTCCACCGGTGGACACCCACTCGGCCACTGTGCGGTTAGCCAGCAGCATAAACTCCTCTATAAGCCAGTTGGCCTCCTTTGAAATGTGCTGCGAAACGGCCACCGGGCGGCCCTCAGCATCACATTCTACCTTCATTTCAGGTCTTTCAAAGCTTATTGCACCGGCCTTGAACCTCTTGTTCCTGAAAATGGAAGCCAGGCTCCAGATAGTCAGGATTGCATCGTCAATATCACGTTTGGCCTTGCCTTCTTCTATAATCTTCTGGGCGGTCTCGTAGTCAAACCTGTAGTCTGAATTAATAGCGGTCCGGCCAATCCAGGTACCCGCGACCTTGCCTTTCGGGGTAATCTCAAAAACTACAGAGAATGTGAGTTTGTCCTCTCCCGGGCGCAGGGAGCAGAGCTTGTTGGAAAGTTTTTCCGGCAGCATCGGCACAGTCCTGTCTACAAGGTAAACGGATGTTCCGCGCTCCTGGGCCTCTTTGTCCACCAAATCACCGGGGCGGACGTAATAAGAGACATCGGCAATATGCACGCCAATTTCGTAGTTGCCGTTACTCAGGCGCACGAACGACAGCGCATCGTCAAAATCTTTTGCATCCGCAGGGTCGATGGTGAAGGTGAGCGTCTTCCTGAAATCTTTGCGGCCTTTCATTTCTTCCGGTCCGATGGTTTCCGAAATTGCATCGGCAGCATCGGCAACCTCTTTATCAAATTTGTAGGGAAGGCCGTATTCCGCAAGGATGGCATGCATCTCGGTGTCGTTCTTGCCCATCTCTCCAAGGATGTCTACCACGTGGCCTCGGGGATATTCGCTGCCGCGGGGCCAGTCGTCCACAACGGCCGCAACCTTATATCCGGACTGGGCCTCAGAAGCCAGCACTGCGGTGTCCAGTTCAATGTCGTAAGGCATTGATTTACTTTGCATAAGCACCCAGGCTTTTGCTCCCATGCGGTGCAGAACGCCCACAAAAGGCTTCTTGCTGCGCTCCAGAATCTCCAGCACCTCGCCCTCCGGCTTGCCGCCGGGGAGTTTCTTTGACGGCTTTGCAACCAGTCGCACCAAATCTCCGTTAAGGGCGCCCCTGGTCTTCTGCGGACGCACGTAAATATCTTCTTCCAGGCCGTCAACCTTGACAAAAAGACTTCCGTCCCTTGTCATCTGGCCGATGCCCTCATATTCTGTTCCCTTTACTTTTCTGTGATTTTTTTCACGATTGAAATTTCCGTTCTTTCCTTGTTTTCCGCTTTTCGTCTTTCTACTCATAGTATATCTTCTTAAAAATGATTAACTTTGCAGGTTGTAATACTGCAAAGTATTTACACTGCAAAAATAAGAAAATTCAATTGAATAATCAGATAAAACCATGAATAGAAAAGTACTTCTTATGATTTTGGACGGTTGGGGTGAAGGCCGCCACGACTATTCCAATGCAATCTGGACCCAGGGCACCCCTAATATCGACGCCCTCAGGGCTAAATATCCCTTCGGTCATCTTCAGGCCTGCGGAGAGTATGTAGGACTTCCTGACGGCCAGATGGGCAACTCAGAGGTTGGTCACATGAACCTTGGCGCCGGCCGCGTAGTTTATCAGGACCTTGTAAAAATCAACATCGCCTGCCGTGAGCATAAACTCTTGGAAAACAAGGAGATAAAGGCTGCTTTTGACTATGTAAAGCAGTCCGGCAGGAAGCTTCACCTCATGGGCCTTACTTCCCATGGCGGCGTTCACAGCTCACTTGACCATGTTTACGAGTTTCTTAGCGTTGCCGCAGAGCAGGGACTGGACAAAGTGTTCGTTCATGCTTTCATGGACGGACGCGACACAGACCCCCGCAGCGGAAAGGGCTTTGTAGAGGAGCTTGAGGCCAAGATGGCCCAGACTACCGGCAAGGTGGCTTCCGTTTGCGGCCGTTTCTATGCCATGGACCGCGACAAACGCTGGAACCGTGTAAAAGAGGCTTATGACCTTCTGGTAGAGGGTAAGGGCGCTGCTTTCACTTCTGCTACAGAGGGCATCCAGGCCAGCTATGACGCCGATGTCACCGACGAGTTCATCAAGCCTATCGTCATTACCGATGCCGCCGGCGCTCCGCTTGCCAAGATAGAGGAGGGCGATGCCATCATCTTCTACAACTTCCGCAACGACCGCGCTCGCGAGCTCACCACCGTGCTCACCCAGAAGGATATGCCGGAAGAGGGTATGCACACTATTCCGCTGTACTACTGCTGCCTTACTCCTTACGATGCTTCCTTCACCGGTGTTCACATTCTCTTTGACAAGGAGCTTGTTGCCGATACCCTTGGAGAGACTGTTTCCAAAGCCGGAAAGCACCAGCTGCGTATTGCAGAGACAGAGAAGTACGCTCACGTGACGTTCTTCTTTAACGGCGGCCGCGAGACTGTTTTCGAGAACGAGGACCGTATCCTGGTGAATTCCCCCAAGGTTCCTACCTACGACCTTCTGCCGCAGATGAGCGCCCCGGAGGTTGCAGAGAAGCTTATCGACGCTATCCGCAGTGAGAAGGAAGACCTTATCATCCTTAACTTTGCCAATGGCGATATGGTTGGCCATACCGGTGTTTATACCGCTGTTACACAGACAGTTGCCTGCATAGACAAACTGGTCGGCCGCGTGGTTGAGGAGGCTATTGCCAAGGACTATGTAGTGCTTCTTACCGCAGACCACGGCAATGCAGACTTTGAAGTTAATGCCGATGGTTCCCCGAACACCGCCCATTCACTGAACACTGTTCAGTTCGTTGTCATCAATGCCGGCGATGCGGTTAAGACCGTCAAGGACGGAGCTCTTTGCAACGTAGCTCCTACAATCCTTAAGCTCATGGGCATCCCTCAGCCCGCCGCTATGGACGCCGAGCCGCTGATCTAGTGATTTGCCGTGGATAGACTGCGTTTTTCGTAAACGTTTAATCTACAATTACTTACGCAAAAGCCTGGTACGAAATCTCGTACCAGGCTTTTAGTTAAAATACTGTTATTCAGCAACTTACGAAAAACGCTGCATGTCCCGTCCTGAAAAAAGTGGTTTATTCCGCCACGGCCACGGCTACAGGATGTTGGTGCGTTTTGTGAAGTCGATGATGTCCTGGATGTAGCCGAAGGCAAGGCCGGTAACGGTATCGGCGCAGCCGTAATAAATGGCTATGCGGCCGGTCTCGGGGTCATAAAGGTTGGCGCAAGGGAAACAAACGCTGGGTACATCGCCAACAAGCTCGTATAAAGTCTCGGGAGTAATGAGGTACTGGCCGCTACGGGCGATTACCTTCCAGGGCTTCTCACGGTCAAGAAGAGCGCTGCCGAAGGCGTAAACATAGCCGTTGCAAGAGCGGAGCACTCCGTGATAAATGAGGAGCCAGCCTTCAGAAGTTTCAATAGGAACAGGGCCGGCGCCAATCTTCATGCACTGCCAGGCACTAACCTCGAAGGGAGCCGGAGCCATTACGTGACGATGGTGACCCCAGTACTCAAGGTCCGGGCTCTCTGAATAGAAAATGTCACCGAAAGCGGTGTGGCCGGTATCGGAAGGCCTTGAAAGCATCGCAAACTTGCCGTCAATCTTGCGGGGGAACATCACGCCGTTGCGGTTGTAAGGCAGGAAGGCATTTTCTGTCTGGTGGAAGGTCTTGAAATCAGTTGTCCAAGCTACGCCAATGGTGGGGCCGTGATAGCCGTTGCACCAGGTAACATAGTATTTGTCTTCAATTTTAACCACGCGGGGGTCATAACCGTAAACCCATTCTGCCACCTCAGGGATATCGCAGTCGAATTTAATGGTCTCAGGATTGATGTCCCAGTGGATGCCGTCCTTTGAAAAACCTGCATGAAGGGTCATGCGGCGGTTTTTGTCGTCGCAGCGGAATACGCCTGCGAATGCGCCTTCAAAGGGCACTACTGCAGAGTTGAAGATGCTGTTGCTGTCCGGCAGAAGGTTTCTGGGGATTACTGGATTTGCGCTGTAACGCCATACGGGTGCCTTGCATCCTTCGGGCCTTTCTTCCCAGGGAATGTTGGGAAGGGGCTGGCCAATTATTTCCAAATTTTTCATATTCTGTACAAAGACTTTCAATTTCAGTCTGCAAATATACGCTTTTTTCTGTTACTCTGCGCCGGGCTACGATTCTTTTGCAGAAAACACGGATAATAGCTATATTTGTACGATAACACATTAACTGTATGAAATTAGTTGTTTCAACTATAGTGGCCCTGACCACACTTTTTGGACTCGGAAGTCTGGCCTTTGCCGGCAGTGGCGAGCCGTCCTTAACAACTGGAAACGAGCCTTCGCTTACAAGCTATGTACAACCCTTCGTGGGCACCACCAACTTTGGCGCCTGTAACCCAGGAGCCGTGGTTCCCGGCGGAATGATGAGCGTGAGCCCCTTTAACGTAATGGGCTCGGACCTTAACACCTGGGACAAGGACAGCCGCTGGTGGAGCACCCCGTATGTATTTGAAAACAAGTTCTTTACGGGTTTCTCGCACGTAAACCTAAGCGGTGTAGGCTGCCCTGACGCCGGAGCGCTTCTTACCATGCCCACTACCGGGGACCTTCAGGTAGACTACCATGCCTATGGCAGCGAATACGTTAACGAGAAGGCACAGCCCGGCTATTACAGCCTTGACCTTAGCGCCTACGGTATCAAGGCAGAGGCCACGGCAACATTAAGAAGCTCCATCGAGAGATATACCTTCCCGGCCGGCAAGGCCAACATCCTGCTGAATCTGGGGGAGGGTCTTACCAACGAAACCGGAGCCACAGTGCGCCGCGTCAGTGACACAGAGATTGAAGGCATGCGCTTTGCCGGCACCTTCTGCTACAACAGCCAGGCCGTCTTCCCCATCTACTTTGTAATGCGGGTAAGCAAGGCACCATCGGCCCAGGGCTTCTGGAAAAAACAGCGTCCCATGACGGCTGAGGCTGCCTGGGATGCCGATGCCGGCAAATACAAGCTTTATACAAAATACGGTCGCGAGATTGCCGGAGACCAGATTGGTTACTGGTTTTCTTATGACGATGTTGCCGCGGGCGAACAGATTCAGGTGCAGATGGGAGTGTCCTTCGTCAGCTGCGAAAACGCCCGTGCCAACCTGGATGCGGAGCAGAGCGGCTTTGACTTTGCAAAAGTCTGCGCCGATGCCCATAACACCTGGGAGCAGGATTTGGGCCGCATCAAGGTGACCGGAGGCACTGAAACTCAGAAGCAGGTCTTCTATACTGCTTTGTATCACGCACTTATACACCCCTCAGTACTGAGCGACGTTAACGGTGAGTATCCCCTCATGGAAAACCGCGGCACAGGATGCGTTGAAAAGGGCCGCAACAGGTACAGCGTATTCTCCCTATGGGATACCTATCGCAATGTGCATCAGCTGCTTACGCTGGTTTACCCGGAGCGTCAGGAAGACATGCTCCGCTCCATGGTAGACATGTACAAAGAATGGGGCTGGATGCCTAAGTGGGAACTCTTCGGCCGTGAAACCTTCACCATGGAGGGCGACCCTTCCATTTGCGTCATAACCGATTCTTTCCTTAAGGGCCTCCGAGATTTTGATGTAGAGACGGCTTACGAGGCCTTCCTTAAGAGCGCCAACACCCCAGGGGCACATAACCTTATGCGCCCGGACGTTGACCCTTACAACGACCGCGGTTACATTCCGGTAAACTGGTTTGCTGCCGATTTCTCCGGAGACAACTCCGTTTCCCATGCGCTGGAATACTATGTGGCAGACAATGCCCTGTCGCTGCTGGCATCGGCACTTGGAAAGGCCGATGATGCCAAACTATTCAGGAACAGGTCTTTAGGATATCGGCATTATTATGATAAAGAAAGCGGAGCACTCAGACCCATCGGCAAAGACGGAAAATTCATAACCCCGTTTGACCCGAAGGATGGGGCTGATTTCAGCAACGCAGTCGGCTTCCACGAGGGTTCAGCATGGAATTACACCTTCTATGTGCCCCACGATGTGAAGGGTTATGCAAAGCTGATGGGTGGCCAGAATGCTTTTGTGAAAAAGCTCCAGAAGGTGTTTGACGATGGTTTGTATGACCCCGCAAATGAACCGGACATCGCCTATCCTTACCTTTTCAGTTATTTCCCCGGACAGGAGTGGCGCACCGCAAAGGTGGTGGACACCCTGCTTGAAAAATGGTATACAACCGCCCCTAACGGCATTCCCGGCAATGACGATACCGGTACGATGAGTGCCTGGGCCGTATTCTCCATGATGGGCTTTTATCCTGATTGCCCCGGCGTTCCGGAGTATACCCTTACAACCCCCACCTTTGACAAAGTGGAAATCACCCTTTGCCCCGCCCGCTTCGGCAGGGACAAGCTTACCATTACAAAGACCGCCGGCCGCAGGATCTCTTCAATCCGCGCCGGAGGCAGGAAGGTTGGCTACAGGGTTAGCCACGAGGCTTTTGTTAATAGCGGAACAGTAGAATTTAAATGTAAGTAAATATATGAAAATCAAGTTTTTAGCAATTGCTATCGCCGCCTTGGTCACTGTCTCATGCAGCACACCCAAGGCCGATGAACCCCTTACAAGTTATGTCAATACTCGCATAGGTTCCGGCGGTCACGGCCACGTTTTCGTGGGTGCAAACGTGCCCTTCGGAATGGTTCAGCTTGGACCTACCAGCATCCCCCAGCAGTGGGATTGGTGCTCCGGCTACCATGAGAGTGATTCTACTGTAATCGGCTTCTCCCATACACATCTTGAGGGAACCGGAATCGGAGACCTCTTTGACGTCACCCTTATGCCTGTCGTTGGTGAAGTAACTTACGCCCGCGGAACTGAAGATGACCAGAAATCCGGCCTGTGGTCTTATGCAGACCGCACCCAGGAGGTTACGAAGCCCGGATATTACAGCGTTCCCCTTACCCGCTACGGCATCAAGGCAGAGATGACTGCCACCAACCGCGTCGGCATGCATCGTTACACCTTCCCGGCCGCAGAAGATGCCGCCATCGTCATTGACCTTGAGAACGGAGGCTGCTGGGACAAGGCTTATGATACCGGTTTCAATTACTACGAGGGCACAAATTCCATCAGCGGATGGCGCCATTCCACCGGCTGGGCGCAGAACCAGAAAGTATTCTTCTCTGCAACCTTCAACAAGGATGTTAAGAATGTAGAGATTATAAACATCAAGAAAGGTGACCAGGAGCTGCCTCTTTACGCCAGGGTTAATTTTGGAAAGGTAGAAGAAGGCGAGCAGATTCTGGTTAAGGTTGGAATCTCTGCAGTAGACGTTAACGGCTCACAGAATAACATGGACACGGAGCTTCCCGGCTGGGATTTCGATGCCACAGCTGCCGCTGCCGATGCTGCATGGGAGAAGGAGCTTGGCAAGGTTAAGGTGTCCGGAGAGGACCCTGAGGCCCGCACCATCTTCTACACTGCCCTCTATCATACCATGATTCATCCTGCTACCTTCAGCGATGTCGATGGCAAATACCGTGGCGCCGACGGCGAGGTTCATATCGGGGATTTCACAAATTATACGATTTTCTCTTTGTGGGACACTTACCGCGCCCAGATGCCGCTTTTGAACATTATTCATCCTGAGAAGGCGGACGACATGGCCAACACGATGCTTCATATTTACAAAGAGTGCGGCCAGCTCCCGGTATGGCACCTTTGGGGCTGCGAAAACTGGTGCATGGCCGGAAATCCCGGTGTCATCGCCCTTGGCGACGCCATTGTAAAAGGCTACAAGGGCTTTGATGTAAAGGAGGCTTTTGAGGCGATGAAGGCTTCCGTCGCCCTTGACGACCGCGGCCAGAACATCCGTAAGAAGTTCGGATTCATTCCTTCAGACCTTTACAATGAGAGTGTTGCCAACGATATGGAATATGCTATTGCCGATGGTGCTGTGGCGAATACCGCTGCTTTCCTTGGTGCCAAGGCTGATGAAGAGATCTACCGCTCTCGCAGCCACTCCTACCGTAACTATATGGATAAGGAGACCCTTCTTGCACGCGGACGCCTGTCCGATGGCAGCTGGCGCACACCTTTCCAGCCGCTTCTTTCCAACCATCGCAAACAGGATTACATGGAGGGTAACGCATGGCAGTACACCTGGCTTGCTCCCCAGGATTTTGGCGGCCTTGTTGAGTTCTATGGCAGCAAGGAGAAGCTTGTCGAGCGTCTTGACACCCTGTTCGCCCAGCCTTCTATCATAGAGGGAGAGAACGCATCCCCGGATATTTCCGGCCTTATCGGTCAGTATGTTCATGGCAATGAGCCCAGTCATCATATCATTTACTTCTACACTATGGCTGGCGCTCCTGCAAAGGCTGCCGACAGGGTTCGTGAGGTTTATGAGACGATGTATTTCAATAATGACAATGGTCTTGCCGGTAATGAGGATGAGGGTCAGATGAGTGCTTGGTATGTTCTTTCTGCCATGGGCTTCTACCAGGTTGAGCCTGCCAGCACGCAGTTCTGGTTCGGCTTGCCTTGCTTCCAGAAGATGGATGTAACTGTTGCCGGTGGCACATTCTCTATCTCTTGCGAGGGTACTGGCAAATATATCCAGAGTGTTACCCTTAACGGCGCTGCTTATGACAAGGGTTATATTGAGTTTGCCGATATCACCGCCGGTGGCACCCTTGTTTTCACCATGGGGAATGAACCTAAATGTTGGTATTAAATGAGATGTCTCGACTTCGCTCGACATGACAACAGGGGACGCTCGACATGACAACGATCTTGCCACCGGGGCAAGATACGGCCGAAGGCCGTAGGGGTTTGGGGGAGTGCCTCCCCCAGTATAAACAGTTCTGACAACCGTCAGGTTGTCATTTCGACCGAGCGAATCTCATTGTCATTTCGACCGAGCGAAGCGAGTGGAGAAATCTCAAAAAATGTAAGATTATGTATCCTTTAAAATTTAAACCGATATTCAAAACAGTGGTCTGGGGAGGGGAAAAGATAGCCCCTTTCAAAGGAGTAGAAACAGACCAGGACCATATAGGAGAAAGCTGGGAACTCTCAGGAGTCCATGGCAATGAATCCGTAGTGGCAAACGGCCCCCTGGCCGGCAAAACCATAGCCGAACTCGTACGCGAATACAAAGGCGCACTGGTAGGGGAGAAAGTCTATGCTTCCACCGGGGACGAATTCCCCCTGCTTATCAAGTTCATCGACGCAAAAAGCGACCTCAGCATTCAGGTTCACCCGAATGACGAGCTGGCCGCCGCGCGCCACAACGGCTCCAAGGGAAAGACTGAAATGTGGTACGTCGTTGCCGCAGACGAAGGCGCTCACCTTCTGGCCGGCCTCAAAGAGGCCATCACTCCGGAGGAGTACGCCCAGCGTGTTGCCAATGACACTATCACAGATGTACTTGCAGACCATCCTGTAAAGGCCGGTGACGTGTTTTTCCTGCCGGCTGGCCGCATCCACGCCATCTGCGGAGGCTGTTTCATTGCTGAAATCCAGCAGACATCGGACATCACCTACCGTATTTACGACTACGGCCGCCTGGGCCTTGATGGCAAGCCCCGCCAGCTCCATACAGAGCAGGCCAAGGATGCCATCGACTATAAGGTTTACCCTGAGTACAGAACTGATTACAAACCAGTTCAGAATCAGGAAGTTGAGGTTGTGGACTGCAAGTATTTCACTACTTCCGTCTATCAGCTAGATGCTCCTTTGACAAAGGACCTTTCAGGAATAGACTCCTTCATGGTTGTAATGTGCGTCGCCGGCAGCGGAAGTCTCTCTTGTCATTCCGGTTCCTCTTGTCATTCTGAGCGTAGCGAAGAATCTCTTACCCTCCGCCAGGGCGAGACTGTCCTCATCCCCGCAACGGCACAAGGCGTAACCTTCACACCATCGGCAGAAGGCCTCACACTTGTAACCAGTTACATAAAATAGAATCAAGTGACGCCCCTGTCCGTTTTTTCCATCGACCTGTTGTCAGAGCATCTGCTTCTGATAACATCGGTCTTGGTTTTTGTGGCCCTTCTTATGACCAAGGTGGGAACAAAAATCGGGGTGCCCACGCTACTGGTTTTCCTTGTTCTTGGAATGATGGTGGGGCAGGACGGACTGGGGTTGAAATTTGAAAAATACAATTACGCAGAGCTCCTTGGCCATTTTGCAGTGGCCATAATCCTGCTGCGAGGCGGCTTGGAGACGTCGGAAGAAGAGATTCGTCCAATTCGGAAACAGGGTCTGCTGCTGTCTACCATCGGCCTTTTGCTGATGGTGTTGTTGACGGGCGGCTTCATTTATTTCCTGTTCCCTAAGGCCCAGGCCACAACTGCCGCCGTTTTGGGAAGCCTTTTGGTTGCCGCAATTATGTCTTCCACAGACGCCACGGTTGTTTTCTCTATGCTAAGGAGCAAGCGCTTGCACCTCAGGGAGAATCTTGCACCGCTTCTTGAGCTGGAGTCTTCCAGCAATGACCCTACTGCTTATGTGCTGACGGTGGTGCTGGTGGCAATTATCAAAGAGATACATACCCTTGAGGCCGCCGCTGCCGGCTCTGTCATCGGGCCGGTATTGCTCATTAGCATGGTCGTTCTTGTACTCCAAATTGTGGTGGGATACGTTTGTGGTTATGCTTTCGGTCATTTAGGTAAGTGGATAGTTAACAAGGTTAAGCTTCCTAATCCGGCGCTGACTTCCATAATGATTCTGTGCCTTGCTTTCTTTGGAAACGGCATTTCAGAGATGCTTGGGGGTAACGGCCTCATAACCATTTATTTAGCCGGCATTATTATTAGCAACAGGACTAAGCTGACGTATACCGATAGGCGGGATGTTATGAATTTCTTCGATGGCTTGTCCTGGCTAGTTCAGCTTCTGATGTTCCTTGTGCTGGGTATTCTGGCAAGGCCGTCGCTGTTCCCTCAGGTTCTGCTCCCGTCCATCCTGATAGGTCTTTTCATGATGTTTGTGTCAAGGCCGCTCAGCGTTTTCATTACACTTCTTCCGTTCCGGAAGATGTCCTGGAGGGCCAAGGCTTTTGTGTCCTGGATTGGTATGAAGGGCGCCGGCCCTATCCTTTTTGCCTTGTGCCCCATTGTGGAGGGGCTGGATATCGGCCAGGAGATATTCAGCATCGTGTTTATTGTGACGATGTTGTCTTTGGTACTTCAGGGTATGACGATGGCTCCGGTTGCTCGTTTGCTTAAGTTGTCTTATGATAAGGAGCCGGAGGTGCAGACATTTGGTATTGAGATGCCGGAGGACATGGGAATGCTTCGCGACCATGTTATTTCTGAGGACGATCTTGCTGCCGGAGGCACCGTCCGTGACCTTCACCTTCCGCACGGCATCCGCATTGTCATGGTACGCCGCGACGGCCGCTTCCTTGTCCCCCACGGCAGCATGCCTCTCCAGGCCGGCGACCACCTCATCCTCGTCATGGGCGACTCCGACGACTAATCCCCCGCAGCCCCGCGCTCCCTTCCCAGTCCTTCCCGGTCGGAGCCGGGCATGACGGAAGAAATACCCCCGATCGGTGTCTGGGGTGACGTTATCAGGTTGGGGGGGGGGGAACTAAACCCGATAGCTTGAATTTCTTCAGGGGCTACCGGGAATCAACGATGCAAATATAAATTAGTCCGCAGGGAGGGTTTTGATGAGGTCTTTGAGTTTGATGGCCTGGAAGTACATGTGGGCGCGGGAGGACTCGTAGAGGATGCCTACGGTCTCCGGGTCTATCATGGTGAGGCAGGAGTAACCCCAGCAGTCTTCGCGGTCAAGGACAATTGAATTGGCATCGTCCCAGGTGTGGCCGTAGTCAAGGCTGGCGCGGATTGTCATGTCAATCCTGCGGCGCGGTGCATGCCAGGGATTTGAGAACAAAAGAATGTCACGCCCAAGCGCGTTTTCTGCAGAGGGAACCATAAGCAGAGAAGCCATGCAAACCGGCTCCACAAGGGTCTGGCTGGGATAATCCTCCCAAGTCTGGCCAAGGTCGCGGGTAATACGCACAACGCGGCCAGTCTGCAAATCATTACGCATGTTAAGCATCAGCACTCCCGGCTCAATTTCTGCAACCTGAGCCTCTGTAGTATGGTGCCAGGCCGCCGTTCCCATAGTCCAGGTCTCCCCGTGGTCCTTGCTGTACATAATTGAAGAATGAGGCGTACGGTCAACCTCGTCCTGATACTGGGTGGCGAAAACCAGGGTGCCGTCGGCCATCTGGATTCCGCGTCCGGGCCCCTGGAAAGTAAAGTACCACTCCGGCTTCTTAATCATCTTGGTAAGGCTGCGTGGCTCTGACCAAGTAAGGCCGTCATCGTCGCTGTATGCAAGCATAAGCTGGGCGGTCTCCTCCGGCTCCATGCCGTTTCCAACCTTGAACCAGGCTACAGATTTTTGAGGCAAAGCATGGGTCCATGCGGCTACAATAAAGAGGCGCCCCGTCTGCCGGTCAACCAGAATCGCCGGGTCCCCGATACCGTTTTCTTCCTGCGGCCTGCCACCGTAGCAACCCATGTCCATGGCAATAATCATCGGCTCCCATGTGCGTCCGCCATCCTTTGAGCGGCTAACGCCAATATCGATATCTTCCTGAAGGTCTAGGGAGTTGTTATAACGTATGTCGTAGACTGCTACCAGCGTTCCGGCATTGGATGTAACCAGGCCCGGAATACGGTATGCGGCCACGCCGTCATCGCCCGCATTGCGAACGATGGTTCCAAATTCCTGTGCGAAAGCAGATGACATGCCAACAAGCAGCATCGGCATTAAAACAGACAGAAAAAATCTCTTCATCGGAAAATATGTTTTAATGTTATTAACTTTTCTTTTTAGAATGCACTTTCAAATATAGCAAATATTTTTTATTTTTGTAGAACGGCAAAAGAATTGGCGTGAAATAATAATAACACAATAGATTTAAACCATGGTAAATGAATTCCAAATCAGCGACATGCTGACAAAACTCTTTGGAAATATCAGCTTCTCAGATACCCCGGCCGGTCTTTACGACCCCCTCCGTTACATGATTGCCCTCGGCGGTAAACAAATAAGGCCCCGCCTGTGCCTGACCACATACGCCCTGTACAAAGACAAATTCGGAGACGATATCCTTCAGCCGGCCGCAGCCCTGGAAGTATTCCATAACTTCACCCTCATTCACGATGACATCATGGACCATTCGCCCATCCGCCGTGGCCAGCCCACGGTATGGAACAAGTGGGGCGATGACACCGCCATCCTTTCAGGAGACGTAATGTGCATAGACAGCTACAAACGCATTGCAAAAGCTCCGGCAAAGGTACTTCCGCAGGTCATGGAACTCTTCAGCAAAACCGCCGCCCAGGTATGCGAGGGCCAGCAGATGGATATGGATTTTGAGGTTTTGTCTGAGGTGCCGATGTCTGATTATATGGAGATGATAGGCCTTAAGACCGGTGTGCTCATCGCCTGCGCGGCAAAGATGGGAGCCCTTATCGGAGGCGCATCCGGGGACGATTGCGAGAAACTTTACAACTACGGTTACACCCTTGGCCTTGCCTTCCAGGTTGCCGATGATTTCCTGGATGCCTATGGAAATGAGGCCACCTTCGGCAAGCCGATTGGCGGAGATATCGTCAATAACAAGAAGAGCTGGCTCACCACCCGTGCCCTTGAAAAGGCCGATGAAATCCTGCACCAGCAGATACTTGACATAGAAGACCTGCCCGTAGACACATCAGAGGAAAAGGCCTTCAAGATTGCCAGAATGAAGGATTTGTATGAGAAACTGCATATCGAAGAGGATGCGAAATATGAGATTATCCGCCTGACAGACCAGGCATTGGGTTATGCTGCAACGGTTTGCACAGGTGTAAGATACGAGATTCTCAGAAGATTCGCAGAAAGGCTTGTAGGCCGCGTGAAATAAAATGAATCATAAAGAATTGGAAATAATGGCTCCTGCAGGCAACTTTGAGTGCCTGCAGTCTGCAATTCAGGGAGGAGCGAACTCTGTGTACTTCGGAATAGGAAGGCTGAACATGCGTTCCCATTCCGCAAACAACTTCGCACCGGAAGACCTTCCGGAAATTGTGCGAATCTGTCGCCAAGCCGGCGTCAAGACATACATGACGCTTAACATCGCCCTGTACGGAGAAGATATCGCCCCGGCGCATGAGGCCCTGGATGCTGCAAAGGCAGCCGGCGTGGATGCAATCATAGCATCGGACATGGCGGCCATACTGTATTGCCGCAAAATCGGGCTGGAAGTTCACATATCCACCCAGCTAAGCGTTTCCAACTATGAGGCGCTGGCCTTTTACGCCCAGTTCGCAGACGTGGTGGTGCTTGCCAGGGAGCTGAATCTGAACCAGGTGAAGGCTATTCACGAGCAGATTCTTGCGAATGACCTCCGCGGGCCGTCTGGAAACCTTGTGCGCATAGAAATGTTCGCCCACGGGGCCTTCTGCATGGCTATTTCCGGGAAATGCTACCTCAGCCTGCATCATTACAACGCCTCTGCCAACCGCGGGGCCTGCATGCAGCTCTGCCGCCGCGGCTACCGGGTAACAGACCTTGAGACCGGCACTGAACTGGAGATTGACAACAAGTACATAATGTCACCTAAAGACCTGTGTACCATAGAGTTCATGGACAAGTTCATAGATGCCGGAGTGAAGGTGTTCAAGATAGAAGGCAGGGCCCGCAGCGCAGAATATGTGCGCCGTACCGTGGAATGCTACAGGAAGGCGGCAGATGCCGTTTGTGACGGGGTCTATACTCCGGAGCTGACGGCTTCGCTCAAGGCCTCGCTGGCCGAAGTATTCAACCGCGGCTTCTGGGACGGTTATTACCAGGGCGCACGCCTTGGGGAGTGGAGCTCCGTCTACGGCAGTCAGGCAACCATGAAGAAGGTTTATCTTGGCAAGGTAAGCAACTGGTTTGATAAAATTGGTGTGGCGGAGATTGCCGTTGAGGCGGCGGACCTTCCTGCCGGCAGCGAGATTATGGTGATTGGCAACACTACCGGTACTGTTGTTTTCAAGGCCGATGACATCAGGGTTGATTTCAAGAGTGTTGATGTGGCCCGGAAGGGTGAGCGATGCTCTGTTGCTTCAGCCGAAAAGCTGCATCGCGGCGACAAAGTTTTCCTATGGGTTAAAAGCTGATTATGGCAAAGGACAAGACAATATTTTTCTGTACAAACTGCGGAAACGAGAGCCCTAAATGGCTGGGACGCTGCCCGGCCTGCGGGGAATGGAACACCATGGTAGAAAAGACGGTTGCAACAGGAAAGCCGTCCAAGAATGCTGCGGCCGCTGCCAGAAGCGGAGGTCACAGGCCCCAACCCCTGTCGGAAGTCTCCTCCGCAGCCCAAAGACGCATCTCCCTTGGCAGCCCGGAAGTAGACCGCCTGCTTGGCGGCGGTCTCGTAGAAGGCTCCCTCGTGCTCCTTGGCGGAGAGCCGGGCATAGGAAAATCCACCCTGTCCCTGCAACTCCCCCTCGGTTGTCCCAATCTCAAAACCCTGTATGTAACCGGCGAAGAAAGTGCGGCTCAGGTGCGCATGCGCGCTGAGCGCCTTGGGGGCGACGCCTCCAACTGCTTGATTTACAGCGAGACACTGATTGAAAACATTATAGCCCAGGCCACAGAACTGAACCCCGGCCTTATGGTAGTGGACTCCGTGCAGACAATGTATTCGGAAGTCATAGAATCATCGGCAGGAAGCGTAACCCAAATCAAGGAAGTCACTTCAATGCTGCTGCATTTTGCAAAGTCCACAGGCATCCCGGTCATCCTGATTGGCCACATCACCAAGGACGGATACATTGCCGGGCCGAAGATTCTGGAACACATAGTAGACGTTGTCCTGCAATTTGAGGGCGATGACAAAGGGGCTTACCGCCTGCTTCGCAGCATAAAGAACCGCTTCGGGTCAACCTCTGAACTGGCAGTGTTTGAGATGACCGGAACGGGCCTCAAAGATGTCACAAACCCCTCTGAAATGCTGATGCCTGTTCATGATCAGGGTCTTAGCGGCACAGCCGTGGCTGTAATGCTGGACGGTCTTAGACCCTTCCTTATTGAGGTTCAGGCACTTGTAAGCACCGCGGCTTATGGAACAGCCCAGCGCAGCGCCACAGGCTTTGACGGGCGCCGCCTTAACATGCTCCTGGCCGTGCTGGAAAAACGCGCCGGATTCAAGCTGAACATGAAGGACGTATTCCTGAATATGGCCGGCGGGCTTCGGGTAGCAGACCCGGCCTGCGACCTTGCCGTCGTCTGCGCAGTACTGTCATCCAACTTTGACTTCTCCCTCCCGGCCGATGTCTGCTTCACCGGAGAGGTGGGACTCTCCGGCGAGATTCGCCCTGTGCCCCAGTGCGACAGGAGAATCTCCGAAGCCGCCCGCCTCGGCTACAGGAAGATATTCATCTCCAAATATTCCTCCGTTGCAAAAACCCAGGTACCGGAAGGCATTCAGGTGGTAAAAGTAGGCGACATCCCCGCCCTTGTCAAAACCTTATTTAAAGGATAAAAAATTTTTTAAGACGATGATAAAGAACTTATTTTCAGTGATTTTGGCAGTGGCCTTCGCAGCCGCTCCGGCCCTGGCCCAGAAGACATCGGCCCCCAAAACAGAAGCGCAGAAGTTTATTGACAAAGTGTCAAAGGAAAAGGTGCTGAAAGGCTCCCACATTGGTGTTCTGGCAGTTAAAGTAAGCGGAGACACGGTTGCTGCAATCAACCCTTTCAAAAGGCTTATGCCGGCATCCAATAACAAACTGATTTCCACCGGTTTGGCAATCAACGAGCTGGGCCCGGACTTCAGGTTCCGCACCACTATCGCCCACAGCGGCTTCGTCCGTGACGGCGTCCTTTACGGAGACCTTTACATCGTTGGCGGGGGAGACCCCACCATTGCCAGCGGCGACTCAATTGCAGACCCCGCACCCGCCCTCTTCGCAAAATGGAAGAAAATTGCCGAGGATGCCGGAATCAAGGAAATCAGGGGCATGGTAGTTGGAGACGGCCGCTATTTTGACGGAGAATTCTGGCCCATAAGCTGGCAGTATGAGGACATGGGCACATACTACGGCGCCGGCGGACACGGACTGTCATTCTACAGGAACAGCCAGGATATCCTTGCGGCACCCGGCAAGAACCCCGGAGACCCCGTAACCCTGGAAGTAGTCTATCCGGACACCCCGTGGATGACAATGTATGAAGAATGCTGCACCGGGGAAAAAGGAACAGGAGACGAACTCTATCTTTACAATACGGAATTCGCCCCGGTATCAGTAATGCGCGGAACCTTCGCCGTGGACCGCAAACCCAAGGTGGAAAGCTGCAGCAACCCCTTCCCGGAGCTTACCTGTGCATGGGCTTTCAAGGAATACCTGACGGCTAACGGAATATCTGTCGCCGGAGGCGCGGCAGAGGTTGGCCCGGACGGCAAGATAAGGGTAACTCCCGAATGGGGGAGAGGCCTGTATGATGCTGAAGCCGCCGGTAAACTCACCAAAATTGGCTGCACAGAATCCCCCACGGTAGAGCAGATTGCCCGCATAACCAATTGGCGCAGTGATAATTACTATGCAGAGACACTTTACCGCATGATTGGCCGCCAGAATGAAGGCTCAGCCTCTTATGACGCCTGCTGCACGGCAGAGTACAAGGCCCTGGCCGCCATCGGCGTAAACACAAATGAAGTGCAGATTCGCGACGGCAGCGGACTCAGCCGCGAAGACTACCTTACCCCGGAATTCTTCTGCAACTTCCTTAAGGCGATGATGTCTACAAAGAACTACGAGGCTTATATGCGCACCATCGGCTGGCCCGGCCACGGAATGTATGAGTACCGCCTTGCAAAAGAGCCCAAGGCCCTTAAAGACCGCATCCGCTACAAGAGCGGCTCCATCGGCGGTGTGCTCAGCTACAGTGGTTATGTAAGGCCTTCGAACGGCAAGACTGAAGACACCATCGTCTTCTCCGTAATAGTGAACAACTGCCTTGCCTCCTATGATGTTCTAAGGCCGATGGTTGACAGAATCATCGCCCTGATTGCAGCGGAGAATTAACCGTTTGCTGATTAACCTGTTGCAAATTTGGAATTTGGACCAAAAATCACTAAAATTGTAGATTATAAAACACTAAATTTAATTATGACCGGAAAATATCTGCTTGGTTACGACATTGGAAGTTCATCAGTAAAAGCCGCGCTCGTAGACATCGAGTCCGGAAAATGCATAGCAAGGGCATTTTATCCCAAAAACGAAGCCCCTATCCTTTCCCTTAAACCCGGATGGGCGGAACAGGAACCGGATATGTGGTGGGAAAGCCTGAAATTTGCCACAAGGGACGTCCTGGCACAGGCTGCGGGGGCAAAGGCTTCCACATTGAGCAGTTCCGGAGTAGCAACTGATTATTCTTCTGTCAGCGGGCAGATAGCAGCCATCGGCATTTCCTATCAGATGCACGGCCTGGTTTGCGTAGACAAAGCCGGGGTGCCACTAAGGCCCTCCGTCATCTGGTGCGATTCACGCGCCGTTCCTTATGGAAAAAAGGCCCAGGAGGCGCTTGGAGAGCAGTTCTGCCTTGAACACCTGCTGAATTCCCCAGGCAATTTCACAGCTGCAAAACTGGCCTGGGTAAAAGAAAACGAGCCCCGTCTTTACGAACGAATCCATAAGATAATGCTTCCGGGAGACTATATCGCCAGCAAGCTCAGCGGAACCATCTGCACCACCGTCAGCGGCCTTTCAGAGGGTATTTTCTGGGATTTCAAAAACGGTTGCGTAAGTAAGGAACTCATGGACTACTTTGGCTTTGATAGCAGCATTCTGGCAGACGTCCGTCCCACCTTCGCAGAGCAGGGCCGGGTTTGCGCCAAAGCCGCCGCAGAGCTTGGCTTAAAAGAAGGAATTCCAATTACTTACAGGGCAGGAGACCAGCCTAACAACGCACTTTCACTTAATGTATTCGAGCCGGGAGACGTAGCTGCAACAGCGGGTACTTCCGGCGTTGTTTACGGTGTAAGCGGCAAGGTGGCATACGACAGCAAATCCCGCGTAAACACCTTCGCCCATGTAAACCATACACCGGAAAACACTCGTCTTGGCATCCTCTTGTGCATCAACGGAACAGGAATCCTGAATTCATGGGTCCGCCGCAATGTGGCCCCGGAAGGCGTAAGCTACGAACAGATGAACAAAATCGTGGCCGCCGTGCCACCGGGATGCGCCGGAATGGGCGTCCTGCCCTTCGGAAACGGGGCGGAGCGAATGCTTGAGAACCGCGAGGTTGGCTGCCGCATCTACGGCGTAAACTTCAATATTACAGACAGATACTATCTCATAAGAGCCGCCCAGGAAGGCATCGTATTCTCCTTCAAGTACGGAATGGACATTATGGCCGATATGGGCATGAAGGTTGGAAAGATTCACGCCGGGCATGCAAACATGTTCCTGAGCCCCATCTTCCGCCAGACCCTGGCCAACGTCACCGGTGCTACCATAGAACTTTATGATACCGACGGAGCGGCAGGCGCAGCCCGCGGAGCTGGTATGGGTGCCGGTATTTACTCAGACCACAATGAGGCGTTCGCATCGCTTGAAAGAATAGAAACCATAGAGCCGGCATCATCCGGCGGAGCTATAGAAGCCGCTTACGAGAATTGGAAAAAAGAACTTGAAAAAGCGCTTGCATAGCATCATCGAACCGAATCTAAATAATTAATAATCAACAGATATGAAAGAGTATTTCCCTACCATCGGTAAAATCCCTTTTGAGGGCGCAGAAAGCAAAAACCCGCTTGCATTCCATTATTATGATCCTGAAAGAGTAGTCCTTGGCAAGAAGATGAAGGACTGGCTTAAGTTTGCAATGGCCTGGTGGCATACCCTTGGCCAGGCATCGGGAGACCAGTTTGGCGGCCAGACCCGTTCTTACGAGTGGGACAAGGCAGATTGCCCCCTGCAGCGCGCAAAGGACAAGGTGGATGCCGGCTTTGAGATTATGTCCAAGCTTGGAATAGAGTATTTCTGCTTCCACGATGTAGACCTTGTAGAGGAAGGTGCTACCATAGAGGAGTACGAGGCCCGCATGAAGGAGATTACAGACTATGTGGCCCAGAAGATGAAGGGTACCGATATCAAGCTTCTTTGGGGTACTGCAAATGTATTCGGTCACAAGCGTTATATGAACGGCGCCGCCACCAACCCTGATTTTGACGTTGTTGCACGCGCAGCCGTACAGATAAAGAACGCCATAGACGCTACCATCAAGCTTGGTGGTACCAACTATGTTTTCTGGGGCGGCCGTGAGGGCTACAGCAGCCTGCTGAACACCCAGATGCAGAGGGAGAAGGATCATCTTGCAAAGATGCTTATCGCTGCCCGCGACTATGCTCGTGGCAAGGGCTTCAAGGGCACTTTCCTTATTGAGCCTAAGCCGATGGAGCCTACAAAGCACCAGTATGATGTTGATACAGAGACTGTTATTGGCTTCCTTCGCAAGAACGGCCTTGACAAGGACTTCAAGGTAAACATTGAGGTTAACCATGCTACTTTGGCCGGCCATACCTTCGAGCATGAGCTTGCTGTTGCTGTTGACAACGGTATGCTTGGCAGCATCGATGCAAACCGTGGCGATGCCCAGAACGGTTGGGATACGGACCAGTTCCCTGTGGATGTTTACGATCTTACCCAGGCTATGCTCCAGATTATCCGTAACGGTGGTCTTGGCAACGGCGGTAGCAACTTCGATGCTAAACTTCGTCGTAATTCTACAGACCCTGAGGATATCTTCATCGCCCACATCAGCGGTATGGATGCTATGGCCCGCGGTCTTCTGAATGCTGCTGCTATTGTTGAGGAAAGCCCTATCCCTCAGATGGTTAAGGAGCGTTATGCTTCCTTCGATGCCGGCAAGGGTAAGGAGTTTGAGGATGGCAAGCTCGGCCTTGAAGATCTTGTTGCCTACGCTAAGGCTAATGGCGAGCCTAAGCAGACCAGCGGCAAGCAGGAGCTCTACGAGACCATCGTAAACATCTATAGTAAATAATATGGCTAATTATAGAGAAAAAGGAAGTGCGGGATACCTGGCCGGGATAGTGCTGGTTGCCGTAATCGGAGGCCTGCTATTCGGATACGACACAGCAGTAATCTCCGGCGCAGAAAAAGGCCTCCAGGCCTTCTTCAAGAGCGCAACGGACTTCAACTACACCGACGCCTGGCACGGATTCACCACCTCCAGCGCACTCATCGGCTGCGTAATAGGCGCCCTCCTCTCCGGAGTACTCGCCTCACGCCTTGGCCGTAAGAAATCCCTGTTCGTCGCAGGAATACTATTCTTCCTGTCCGCACTCGGCTCATACTATCCTGAATTCCTCTTCTTCGCGAAAGGAGAGGCTACAAAGAGCCTTCTGCTGGCATTCAACGGATACCGAATACTGGGTGGCATCGGCGTAGGACTGGCATCGGCCCTGTGTCCAATGTACATCGCAGAGGTTGCACCGGCTTCAAAGAGGGGCACCCTGGTTTCATGGAACCAGTTCGCCATCATCTTCGGTCAGCTGGTAGTTTACTTCGTCAACTTCCTCATCATCCGCTCGCATGTCAATGACCCCGCAGTGGTGGAATGGACAAACCAGGTAGGCTGGAGGGTGATGTTCGTCTCAGAGGCTGTGCCCGCAGGACTCTTCGCCCTGCTCATCCTCCTTGTGCCGGAAACTCCCCGTTACCTGGCGCTTAACGGCCAGGATGAGAAAGCCCTCACCGTCCTTTCCAATATCAATGGCTACGCCAAGGCAAAGGAAATCCTTGCAGAAATCAAGGCCACGGCTGTGGAGAAGACGGAAAAGCTTTTCACTTATGGCCTGCTTGTAGTGTTCATCGGCTGCATGCTCAGCGTGTTCCAGCAAATCATCGGCATTAACGCAGTTCTCTATTTCGCTCCGCGAATCTTTGAGTCGATGGGTGTAAGCAACAATATGCTGTTCACCGTAATAATGGGTGTAATCAACATCTCATTCACCCTGGTGGCCGTTTTCTCAGTAGAGAAGCTGGGTCGTAAGCCCCTTCTTATCACCGGCTCGCTGGGAATGGCTATAGGCGCCCTTGGAGTAGCGCTCAGCAATGTTGTAGACCTGGGAATCTTGCCCGTTATCTGCATCATGATTTACAGCGCATCCTTCATGTTCAGCTGGGGCCCTATTTGCTGGGTTTACATCTCGGAGATATTCCCCAACACCATCCGCAGCCAGGCTACCGCCATCGCAGTTGCCTTCCAGTGGATTTTCAACTTCATAGTGTCTTCTACCTTTGTGCCGATGTACAATATGAAGCTGGGCGCCATGGGAGACAGCTTCGGCCATTTCTTTGCCTATGCACTTTATGGCATCATCTGCCTGCTTGCCGCCCTCTTTGTTTGGAAGATAGTTCCGGAGACCAAGGGCAAGACCTTGGAGGATATGACTGCCCTTTGGAAGAATCGTAAAAAATAGAATTATGAAGCGTATTGCCGCATTGTTATCAGTTGTAGCCGCCCTGCTTGGTTCGGCTGCATCCTTTGCCCAGAATGCCGATGCCACCCGTTACGGCGTTGTAGAGTTCTCTGCCAATTACATGAGAGAGAAGCCCGGTTTCCCTGAAGAAAATGGCAACCAGGCCCTTATGGGTACTGTTGTCGAGCTGCTGGACTCTGAGAGCTATTGGGTTAAAATCAAGTCTCCGGAGCCTTATACCGCCTGGGTTGTGGATATGGGTATCGTAGAGATGACAAAGGAGCAGATAGATGCTTACATTGCCGCTCCAAAGTACATCGTTACCGCAGAGATTTCCCATGTCTTTGTGAATCCTTCTCTGAAGGCGGCGCGTGTGTGCGACCTTGTTATGGGAGACCTGCTGCGCATAGCCTATACCTCCAAGGGCAAGCCGGAGGCAAAGAAGGGCTTTGTAAAGGTAACTCTTCCTTCCGGAAAGACCGGCTGGGTTTGCTCCAAGGACGTTAAGGACTTTACCAAGTGGGTGGGCGGCCTGAATCCTACCGCCGACAGCGTAATAGATATTGCCATGCTTTTTGTTGGCGTTCCTTATCTCTGGGGTGGCAACACCATCAAGGGAACGGACTGTAGCGGCCTTACCCGCAGCGCCTTCATGATGAACGGCATCCTGCTGCCCAGAAACACCAGCCAGCAGATCAAGGTTGGCGACGAGGTGGATTTTTCCGGCGTCAAGGACGGGGATTTTTCCAAGCTTCAGAAGGGAGACCTTGTGCTATTTGGCAACCCGGAGACGCGTCGCGTTTCACATGTTGCAATCTACATTGGCGACGGGCACATCATCCATTCTTCCAATGTTGTAAGAATCAATTCTTTACGCCCCGCCGATGCGGACTATTACTCTGGCGGAGTGCCCCGCATGCTGGCCGTGCGCCGCGTTCTTGGCAACGTAGACAATGGCAAGGGAATAGTATCCATTGCCAAGAGTCCCTGGTATTTCCCGCAGAAGTAGCTTGAAGTAAAGAAGTCTACAGTTTAAACTTCTTGATTCCTATATAATTGTATTTTATTGGAAATCAGGACTTTTACTTATTAAGAATCTGCAACTGGCGACGCTTTAAGGCTGTTAGAATACTTCGTTCGGCAACTCTGGTAAGTCCGGTAAATGTTGTTTTTGCTTTTAATTCTTCAAGTGGCATTTCCAACAGGAGTTTGGCGATACATTCATCGGCGAAAGAATTGGTAACGGTATCTATCCCTGAGAAATCCAGTACAACTTTTTCCCTTCCGTCCAGCAAGGGACGGAGGTCGGCTCTGATTTGAGCACCGAGGAGACGCGTACCCATGCTGTCTCCGTAATTGGAAAACTTGAAAACTACCATAACTTGTCTAATCCGTTATTATCGTCCATGAATATTTCGTTGAATTCCTCGGCCGGGTCTGTCCTATGATCTACAACGGAAGCGGGGTCAATATCCAAATTGGAACGCAATTCAAAGTACACAATTGTTCCATTCCAAAGTTCAGATTCTTTAATCACTATATCGCCGTTTGCAGAAAGCGTATGTTCGCCAGAGCGGATTATCAGTTTGTGACCAGCCGAATTGATTAATCTTGAAGTAGAATATAGGCCGAATCCCATTCCTTTACCATCCGACACCCTGTCCTTTATACAATACTCAAGAGCTTGCTCTTCTGATATTATTGCGTATTCATCATTCTGTGCGAGTGATTTTTTGATGCCCATACCATCATCGGCCACCAAAATCTGTATCAAATGTTGCTCTTCGGAATAGTTTGTGATAACGATTCCGACAGTTTTACCTGAATGAATAAGCACATTATCCATTACTTCGTAGAAACAATAACTCATCGCCTGTAGCAGAGAAGTTTCTACTTCTGGCTGATGAATCAGGACATCCATCAGTCTACGGTACACCTGCTGGATGTTCTTTTCGTCGAACATTTCTATGCAGATGTTTCCTGCAGAAGAGAAATATTGATGGAGCAAAGTATCTACGTTCATGTATGTTGAGTTACAGTTGTCACAAATATAGCAACACGGTGCGAGAAATCAAAATTGAATATTAAAGAAAAAACACTATCTTTGCATCGACTTAATTTTTACAGATATGAACCTTAGAGTATTCAAAAAAGACGTAGAGTATTTCGTTGGTGAATTCATTGATGATTGCTCTCTTTTCCTTTGCTACAATCCTGGTAAGGCTACCGATGAGCTTGCCGCTGTTATTGAGGAAGCTGTAGACCTTTACAACGATATGAAAGACAAGGCTTCTGATAAGGTAGAAGGCAACAAGAAGCTTTACTTCAACGGTCTTCGCAAGGAGATGGGTGAAAAGCTTGACGCTCTCTATGAGAAGCTCAGCGCCATCATTGCAAATAAAAAGTAAAATACGTTACGACATAAAAAAAGCGGCTGGCTGGCCGCTTTTTTTATTTGTTCATCAGGTGTTTCTCCCAAGCCCAGGCAGAGGCGAGGGTCTCTTCTGTGGTGCGGGTGGCCTTCCAGCCAAGCTTTTCGTTGGCAAGGGTAGGGTCTGCCCAGATGGCGGTGATGTCGCCGGCCCTGCGGGGAACAATCTTGTAATTGAGCTTAATGTTGTTAACCTTCTGGAACGCATTTACAAGCTCCATTACGGAAAGGGGACGTCCGGTACCAACATTGAAGATTTCATACTCCTTCTCCATCTTGTCGTCAAGCATTCTGGCAACGGCACAAACATGGGCACGGGCCAGGTCTACGATGTCAATGAAGTCCCTTTGGCAAGTTCCGTCCGGAGTAGGGTAGTCATCGCCAAAGATGCTGAGGCACTCCCTGCGGCCGATGGCTGTCTGGGTGATGTACGGTACAAGGTTGTTGGGAACTCCGCGGGGAAGCTCACCAATGAGTGCTGACGGATGTGCGCCGATAGGGTTGAAATACCTCAGGGCGATACCCCTGATTTCAGGATAAGCGGCTACGCAGTCGCGCAGGATATCCTCGCAAATCTGCTTGGTGTTTCCGTAAGGAGAGGTTGAGGGCTTGCGCGGTGACTGCTCGTTTACAGGCACTGAGTCAGGCTCTCCGTAAACAGTTGCAGATGAGGAGAACAGGATGTTCCTGCAACCGTGACGGCGGGCTGCACCAATAACGTTAACAAAGCTGTTCAGGTTGTTTCCGTAGTATTTCAGAGGGTCTTCTACAGACTCTCCTACAGCCTTGAATGCCGCAAAATGGATAACGGCATCAATCTTCCACTCAGAGAAAAGCTTCTCAGTAGCATCGGCATCGCAGAAAGACATCTTGACGAAGGGGATGTCATCGCGTCCGGTTATTTTCTTCACTCCCTCAAAGCAGGTAAGGTCGCAGTTGGACATATCGTCTGCAACAAGGACCTCATATCCGGCCTGGATAAGTTCTACGGTTACATGGCTGCCGATGAAGCCGGCTCCGCCTGATACAAGTACACGTTTCATATTATATGTTTCTAAAATTTCAAGTTTACAAAGATACTTCTAATTTTCTAAAATGCGCAGTGCGTGACGTATTTTGCTGCCTTTGAACCCTCCGGAACAATTGAGAAGGTGAACTTGTAGTCCTTGTTGCTCCAGAGGCAGCGGGCTGCCTCGGTGCGGGAACCCCAGCTGTCATATCCGCCAACTCCGCTCATCTTGTAGTCTATGCAAACCTCTACATAATCCCTGACTTTGACGTCATTGATATGGTGATGCTTGCGGCGCACATTGCGGGCCTGGGCCACGTCGTGAGGGTCATCAGATGTGTAGTTGTTCCACATGTAGTCTTCCGTAGCCTCCTCAGAATCAAGGTCTTCCGTACTGCATCCAAGGACGTTGAACTCAAAACCATCGGCAACAAAAGACATAAGGCCGCTGAGGGTGAGCCAGTTCGCATCAGTGTGGTGGCCGGTCTCCTGAGGGCGGACGTAAGGATAGTATTCATTCTCTGCCGACGATGTGTAAACGCCCTTCAGGGTGCCCTGGAAGCGGTCCTGATAGTTTTCCTGCGGGCCGCGGCCGTAGTATTTGAAATTACCGTTCCCGGCGGTACGCATGCGGAAGCCCATTCGCGGCAGTTCCACGTTTTCTGTGTGGCAGCCTTCAAGTGCGGCGTCAACCTTAAGCACACCCTTGGAATCCAGCCTGTAGAATACTGTATAGGTGCCCTCCGCAGGAAGGGTGTATACGACCTTAAGGGCCGGAATACCGTAAGTATCAACTATTTCCGTCTTGGCGTTGAACTCATTGGAAGCCTGCTTCCAGCGCTGGGTGCGTGAAGGCCACCAGTTGCCATAGTCATTGTCCGTAGGCGCCCTCCAGAAGTTGGGTCTTAGGCCGAAGTCGCTGTTAATGAGCTCCTTACCGGCATAAACATAATTGGTGACATAACCCTTTGCCTTGTCGAACACAAGCGAAGCCTTGCCGGCTTTAAGGGTAACTTTTGAGCCGTCGTCACTGGCGTTTGCGCCGCCAAAATCATATTTGTAAAGCTGACGCTCTGCATTCTTGACGGTGTATGCATCCGTTGCAACTACCTGACCATCAGGGGCTTTCACTGCAAACTTAATTATCGCCTCCCTATCCTTTGCAAGTGCGGGAATTTTTATGCCGATGTTTTCTTTTTCCTGCGGAGCTGCCGTGAGGCCGATGCTGCCGGAACTCTTGCGAAGGCCGTCTTCTTCAAGAGTCCACTCCAGTTTGAAGCCATTCAGCGAGGTGAAATAGAAGCGGTTGAGGACATCGAACTGCCCTGCCTCAGGAGCGGCTCCAAGCACTTTTACGTTCTGGTAATTCCATTTGACTTCCGCTGCTGCGGGATGTGGATATCGGTCTGGATTAACAATACCGTTGCAAAGGAAATTGCCATCGCTGGGAAGGTTTTTGCCATAGTCTCCACCGTAGGTAAAGTACTGGGTACCATCGGCATCGGTCTCCAGAAGGCCCTGGTCTACCCAGTCCCAAATCCAACCTCCCTGGAGGTTGGGGAATTTGTAAATCTGCTCCCACTGCCAGTCCAGCGAACCGGTGGAATTTCCCATTGCGTGAGCGTATTCCGATGGTGCCAGGGGGCGCGAAGGTATCTGCTCTCCCATGCGGCGGAACCAGTCTGCGCCGGGGTACTGGGGAACAAGCATGTCGGTATTCCACTCAAGCTCTGCGCGCTCATAGCAGACGGGGCGGTTCATTCCCTTGACTTCCATGGATTTAACCACGCGGTAGCAGTCATAGAAGTTAACTCCGTTTCCGGCCTCGTTTCCAAGGGAGAGGATGGTTACGCAGGGGTAGTTGGCCGTGCGGAAGTACATGTTCATTATCCTGTCAAGGTGCTTGGCACCCCAGTCCGGATTATTTCCAAGGGTGCGGTCAAGATTGTATCCCATGCCGTGGGACTCTATGTTGGCCTCGTCATAAACATAGAAGCCAAGGCGGTCGCAAAGCTCGTAGAATTCCCTGGGCTGCGGGTAATGGCAGGTCCTGATGGCGTTTATGTTCATGCTCTTCATAAGAAGGAGGTCCTTCAGAATGAGCTCTTTGTCTACATAATGGCCGGTGAGGGGATTATGCTCATGGTAGTTGACGCCCTTGAACTTAACAGGCTGGCCGTTAACCAGCAGGGCGGGATATTCTTTGCCGTCCTGTGAGACTTTACCCATCTCAAAGCGGCGGAAGCCTACGTCAAAGCAGGTGTACTGCCCGTCTGCCTCAAGAATCAGCTTGTAGAGGTTAGGGGTCTCGGCTGTCCATTTGAGGGCGTCTTTTACAGTGCCTTCAATAAGGAGGTCTCCGGCTTTTGCTGCGCCTGCAAGAACTGTTTGGCCTTTTTCGTCCAGCAGTTTGTAGGCTACTGTAACGGGGGTCTCCGGAAGGGTAATCTTCAGGAGGCCGTCTTTAAGGTCGGGGCCAAAGGTGGAGACTAATCCGATGCCGTCTTCAGAGAGCTTCTTTACTGCCGGGCTCTCGCAGGTCAGGTAAACATCGCGCTCTATTCCGCTGATGCGCCAGAAGTCCTGGCACTCAAGGTATGAGCCGGTGGACCAGCGGAAAATCTTGACTGTGAGCTGGTTGTCTCCCGGCTTTGCAAGTTTTGTAATGTCATAGCGCTGGGCGGCCTTGGAGTCTTCGCAGTAACCGGCGAATGTGTCGTTAACATACACGTAAACGCCGGCGGATGCGCCTGCAAGGGTTAGGAAAAGGTTTTTTCCGGCCCAGTCCTGCGGTATTGTAAAGCTGCGGTGGTAAACTCCGGCTTCAATCGCGTCAGGAAGGGTAGGGGGCTGCGGGTTTACGGGGCAGAAGTCATAGGGCATGTTGGTGTAAACGGGGTAGCCGAAGCCCTGAACTTCCCAGTTACCCGGCACTTTGATTTTTGCCCAGTCCTTTATTGCTGATAGGTCATTGGGGATGTCCCTGCCGTCTTTGTAGTAAGCAAAGTCCCAAGTGCCATTAAGGTTGATGTAAAACTGGCTTTGTGTGCCGTCATTCCCGGACATTTTGCCGTCATTCCCGGCTTGACCGGGAATCCCTTCCAGCGCAGCGGCCTCCGTCGGATAGAAGAAGACCTCCGGCCTTGCCGTTTGTGCGTTTACGCTGATGGTTCCAAGGTCCCTGTGAAGCTCTGCCTGGGCAAACATCGGCATCGCAGCCAATGCCGCCAGTATCATACTTGCAAATACTCTCTTTATCATAGTGCTATGGTTTTACAGTGTGAGGGTGCCGGAGAGGCGGATGTCTTCTGAGGAGGCGCCTACGGCGATGGTGAAGTCTCCGGGCTCTACAACTGGCTTCATTTCCTTGTTGTAAAGGACGAAGGCGTCGCGGCCAAGTTCAAAGGAGATGCGGCTGGCGCTGCCCTTGGGAATGAACAGCCTCTTGAAAGCGCGAAGCTGCTTGCGGGGGCGCACGGTGGATGCCTTCTGGTCTGTAATATACAACTGGGCAACCTCGTCGCCATCGTAATCACCTGTATTGGTGATAGTTACGGAAACAGTTGCAGAGTCATCGCCCGTCTTGGTGATTTCCAAATCTGAGTATTCAAATTTGGTGTAGCTAAGGCCATAGCCAAACTCGTAGAGGCCCTTTGCCGGCATTTCTACATAGTCATGGCCGATGGGGAATTTCTTGTTGTAGTAAACCGGCAGCTGGCCGACGCTGCGCGGAACTGTGATGGGAAGGCGGCCGGCCGGATTGTAATCTCCGAAGATAACATCGGCAAGGGCGGTACCGCCTTGCTGGCCCGGATACCAGAGGGTCAGGAGGGCATCGGCATTGTCTTTCTGCCAGGTCTTATCCAGCGGACGGCCCTCAATGTGAACAACCACAAGGGGCTTTCCGGTGGCCTTCAGGGCCTTCAGAAGGGCATTCTGGCGGCCAAGAAGCTGTAGGCTGGCACGGTCGAAGCCCTCGCCAGCTTCCATATCGGACACGGTCTTATCGTCCACGACGGCAGCTCCGGTATCAATGTATTTGGTCTTGAAGTCTCGTGCGCTGGAACCACCAACGACGGCAACAACAACATCGGCCCGAAGAGCAGCGAAAACAGCCTCCGGAATGCCGTTCCAGGCCTCATCGCGCACGGCGCAGCCCTTTGCATAAATGACATTTTTCTCTCCGATTTTGGCCTTTATTCCATCCCGCATCGTCACAATATTACTGCGCTCCTGGGGGGCGGTGTAGTCTCCAAGCTGGTTGTACATATTGTCTGCATTGGGGCCGACGACGGCAACTTTCATATCCTTGCGAAGCGGCAGGATGCCATTGTTTTCCAGCAGCGTAACGCTCTCAAGGGCGGCTTTGTGGGCAACCTCAATGTTCTGCGGGGTGTGCACGGCGATATCGTCCTCAGGAATGTAAGGGTTGTCAAAAAGGCCCAGTTGGAACTTAATCTTAAGCACGCGGCCGGCGGCCCTGTCAAGGTCTTTCTCCGTGATTTTGCCCTCCTTCAGACTCTTTTCCAGAAGTGAGAAGCAGTTGGCACCAAGGTCTACATCTACACCGGCCTGAAGGGCCATTTCTCCGGCCTCACGCAGGTCTGCGGCTATGCGATGGTCGTTTGCCAGGCCGTCTACGCTCTGAAGGTCGCTAACCACGAAGCCGTCAAAGCCCCACTCCCCGCGCAGCAGGTCTGTAAGCATGGTGCGGTTGCCGGTTGTGGGCTCTCCGTCAATGGCGTTGTAAGAGGTCATGACAGACAGGGCGCCGGCGTCGATTGCGGCCTTGAAGGTGGGGAGAAAGTTCTCATGCAGGTCTCTCTGGCCCACGAAGGAGGGGTTGCCGTTGTGGCCGCCCTCCGGGATGCCGTAGGCGATAAAGTGCTTGAGTGTTGATATCACTCCTTTGTCCCAGCCGTTGTTTTTGGGGCTGGTGCCGTTCATCATTCCGGCGGCCATTGTGCTGGTAAGGAAGACATCCTCTCCGTAGGTTTCTTCTACGCGGGACCAGCGCGGCTCGCGGGCCAGGTCAATCACCGGCCCGTAAGAGATATGGCCTCCCTGTGCGCGCAGCTCCTGGGCAATCACTTTGCCTACCTGTTCCATTGTTTCCGGATTCCAGGTAGATGCAAGGCCGATGCTGGTGGGGAATACTGTTGTGCCTATTGCCATGTGGCCGTGCGGGGCTTCTTCTGCCAGGATGATGGGTATGCCAAGGCGGCTGTGCTCTATGCTGTATTTCTGGAGAAGATTATAGGTTTTCGCGGCCAGGGTGGGATTGAGGCCGGTTTCCAGGGTCTTGCGGGTCCAGGGGTCGGCGCGGAAGGCTGCCCACAGCATTCCGCCGCCGAGGCTGTCTACGAAATGTTTGTAAAGGTCTGTGATTGCCACGGAATCCTGCCCGCTCGCGGTAGCATCGGCCCCGAATTTTTCATACATCGGCCAGCCAAGGGGGCAGATGAGCTGTCCTATCTTTTCCTGGGGGGTCATGCGGCCAAGCAGGTCTTTGACACGGGCGTCAACGCTCTGGGTGGCGTCTTTGTAAATGGGCTTTTTTTCTCCGCCGCAGGAGGCGGCAAGTGTGGCTATTGCTGCAACGAGCAGCGCTTTTGCGAAATATCTCATAGACTTTTATTTTCAGTCCGATAAAGATACGAATTTTCTTTGGAATTCTTTGTATTTTTGCGCCGTATAGGGTCAAGATATGAAACAGATAGAAGTAGTAGCTGCAATTATTCGCTCCGGGGACAGGGTTTTTGCCACCCAACGCGGCTATGGCCAGTGGAAGGACTGGTGGGAATGGCCGGGCGGCAAAATTGAGCCTGGGGAGACGCCGGAGCAGGCTCTTGTGCGTGAAATCCGGGAAGAACTTTCCATTGATATTAGCATTGACAAATTCCTCTATACTGTAGAATGGGACTACCCGGAATTTCACCTGACCATGCACTGCTACATGTGCTCGGTTATCTCCGGGGCCCTGCACCTGAACGAGCACGAAGCCGCCCGCTGGCTGTCCGCTCCGGAGCTCCGCTCCCTCCGCTGGCTCCCCGCCGACATCGTCCTCCTGCCCCTCATAGAACAAGAGCTTGGGCAGTAAAATTGCGGCGCAGGGGAAGGTGGCAGTGGCGGTTGCGGGGAAGGTAGCATCGTTGCCGGGGGGGCCTTCCCCACTGCAGCGCACCAGAGCTCGTTTTGCGGGGGTCTCCATTCTGGGCAACAAGATAGCAGGCATAGCGGGTCATGTGAACGTCCGCTTTCGTCTTTGTTGACACTCCGGCTTTTACGATTTTACCAACGTTGGTAAAATGGACTTCAATGCGCTGTGAGGCCGATTTGCATGATTCTTTGGCTTTTTCTACGGTCTCTTCAAAACGCTGCCATCTGGCATATCCAAGGTGTGGATACAGTTCTCTTGCCGACCAGTATTCTACGCCTTCTTCGTTTATGTGTTTCAAGCTTTCAAACAGTGATGCAACCTCTTTGGTAAGCTCATTTCCGATAATGGAATTATTTGTTTCCGAATCCATAATTGTCTATATTTGAATGATGAATATATTGAATGTCCAAACTGTCCCGGCGCTCGATTGGGACGGGGACCTTGTCAAGGTGGATGTGAAGAGATGATGAATAGAGTCTCAGGCATAGAGCACAGTTATCCTTAATGGGTTAAACCTGCTACGTTTGATCGAGGACGGAAAACCTGAGAATTTATACAAAACTACGAAATAATTCTGATAGTAACAATAGTCAGTCCCCCTGTCATTCTAAGGGAAGAATCTCCTCCTTCCCACCACAGCTCCGATTTGCCTCGATGTCAGTTGGCATCTTGGCGTATTGTATAAGTGGGTAGTTTTAGTGACACCCTTATGTCAATTACAGAAGAAGACTGAATATATTTCAGATTCTTTTTGAGTTTCAGTCAATCAAGAACAGCTGGCCTTGTATTTCGGTATTGGCAGATTTATTTCCGCAAATACCCGAGACAAGAATTGGGGAACAGGAGCCATTGAAACTATCAGCAAGCGCTTGCGTCTGGAACTTCCCGGCTTGCATGGTTTTGGTGTGTCTAGCCTAAAAAAACATGCGTCTATTCTATGAGGCTTGGCAGATAATAGAGCCCAATTCGCCAATCGCAATTGGCGAATTTGCCAAACTTCCCCTTGGCAGAGTTCTTGAGCATCAGTTTCACCCATCATATCCGAATCCTGGAGAATGCAAAAGACACAGATGAGCGCCTGTTCTACATTCGCTATTGCCACAACTACAAGCCTACGACGGACGACTTGCCATGCATCATAAAGAAGCAAGACCTCTATAACCATCAGGACAAGATGCCCAATAACTTCCTGTCTACCATCCCCGACTACAAGCAGGCCTATCGCGCCATTAGGATGTTCAAGGACGAATATCTGCTTGACTTTATTAACGTGGAGGAGTTGGGTATGCACGATGAGGACATAGATGAGAGCGTGATAGAGAGCAATATCGTCCACAATGTAAAGAACTTCATCATGACCTTCGGTCGTGGTTTTACCTTCTCTGGCAGTCAGGTACATTATGACAAACTGGGCCACGACCACTGGATAGACCTGCTGTTCTTCAATCGCGACCTAAACCGAAACGTAGTGTTCGAGTTGAAGAATGGCAAGTTCAAAGTGGCTTACCTCGCACAGCTGAGTACCTATCTGCGTATTCTGAACGACGATGACCGACGCGACCACGAAGAGGCTCCCATCGGTATTATCCTTTGCACAGAAGCTGACAAAGATTATGTGGGATATATTATGCAGGACTTCCGGCAGCCCATGGGAGTAGCCACCTATAGGACTGCCGATGAAATGAACCCGGAACTTTTGAAAGTTCTCCCTCCAAAGGACGAATTGCAAAGGGTGCTTGCGGAGAGTAGTAAGAAGGAAGAATAAAACGACGAAGACAACGTTGAACGTGATGTTCGGTACCGCGCAAGCTGGAGAACGAACTTACAAATATTTTTTGTTTGTTCGACAGATATTTTTATGTCAAGGGGAAAGCTATAGTACTTGATCGAACGCGGCATCGTTCCGGAGATTCTTCCACCGGCAGAGGATGTGAAAAAGGTCGAACGACGTCTGGCAAGTGAAGAGAAGAAAATGCTTGGAAAGAAAAAGGCGGAATAAATCTATCTGGAATTTGGAATGAGCTGTCACTGATTGTGATGCCTTTTTTCGTACCCACCGTTGCCCCTTTATCCCTGGCCCCGACAGGGGAGAGATAGTTCCATGATTTTTATTAAATTCGCAATTCAAAACCATTATGACCATGAACGAAGAATTGTTTAATCATCAATACTCGTCGATACGAGACATAAACTATAAATCATTCTTTGAAGAAGTCTCATATAATGGGAAGACACTTTCTGATTCAGAACGCAAGGAGTTTATTACAATTGTTGTAACTACTCAGGTGCCCCTGACCTGACTATAAACTGTGGTTGGCGCGGGGCCTTCGCTAACCGGGTATAACTTTTTTCAAAATATTTACTCATGCCGCATGGCGTGTTTTTTAAGTCGCTCAAAATCAGTCGATTGGCACCATTTTGGGGCCCGTTCAAGGCCTTCAAAAACTTTGCATCTGGACCTCCGAACAAAGTAAGCGTCTCCGCGCCGCCTACGGCATCGCGGAGACGCTTACAACACTAGTGTCCAAAGAAAATATTGTTAGTTCTTTGTAATATATTGTTTAATAATTAGTTATAGGCAAAAGTGCTCCGTGTCGATTTGAATTGATGTCGTACCTTTGTGACCGGTAAACAATCTAGGCTCACATGAATAGCGGCAAATACATCTTCAGTCAACTCACCGGCTTTTTGCCCAAGCGAATTTTTGATGGCATCGTCCAGAAGTATCAAGGAGACAAGTACGTCAAGTCCTTTACATGCTGGAACCAGCTGATGGTGATGATGTTCGGTCAACTTTCCAGTTGGGATAGCCTTAGGGAAGTTATTTGTATCATCGACGCCATCAAGACCAAGAGTTACCATCTCGGTTTCGGCGCAGGCGATATCAAGCTCAGTAATGTGGCTTACGCCAACGCTAACCGGGACTACAGGATCTTCGAGGAGTTCGCCAACTACATGATCAATCTCGCACAACGTAAGAGGATTGACAGGGAGTTCGTTCTGAATGGAAAGTTCTATGCGTTCGACTCTACCACTATTGACCTGTGCTTGAGTTTGTTCCAGTGGGCAAACTTTCGGAAGACCAAGGCTTGTATCAAAGTCCACACACTGTTTGATGTGGTAACCCAGATACCGACATACGTTCATATCACGGAGGCTAAAGTCCATGATGTGAATGCGACGATGGATGACATTCCTTACGAGCCGTATGCGTTCTACATCTTCGACAAGGGGTATTACGACCTTGCCAGGTTGTATAAGATCAACATCATTAACTCGTTCTTTGTCATCAGACAGAAGTCCCGCCTCAACTACGAGGTTATCGACGGCGAGGACTTGCTGGATGGCCAGGACATCGTTCTGCTTGACCAGACGATACGCCTTACCGGCTATCAGACCAAGAAGAAGTATCCGGCTGTGCTGCGGAGAATAGTTTACTATGCTCCGGACCTGAAGAGAACGTTCACGTTCCTCACTAACGACTTCACTCTCAAGGCTAAAGACATCGCCTTGCTGTATAAGGAGCGCTGGCAGGTAGAACTGTTCTTCAGGTGGATCAAGCAGCATCTCAAGGTCACGTCCTTTTGGGGAACGACCGAGAATGCTGTCAGAATACAAATTTATGTTGCGATTATTGCTTACTGCCTTGTTGCTATCGTTGAGCACGACGCCAAACTCAACAGGACAACGTTCAATGTCCTGCGAGTAATCAGCAGAGTGCTGACGGACAAGACTCCGCTTAGAGACCTGTTTGCTGGTCCCGAGACCATGGAGGATGTATGCGAAAACGTCGTTCAACTTGAGTTTGTGTTTAGCTGTTAGTTTTTAAAAAATTTAATTGGACACTAGTGATGTTATCTTTGCTTTTAAGAGTCTTCGTCAGAATGTGAAGAATGTGGAATGTGAAGAAATTTAGCCTTTCCACCTTGCAAAGATTTGTCGGCTTCGCTTTTTCTTCCGACCTTTGCAAAGTGACCCCGCTGATAGTGAACGCGTGCGTTCACAATTGACACAAAAGACTTATGAGAATAGAAAACAACATATTCATCGCCGAATGCACGGCATACGATTTCAAGGGAGAGCTTGAGTGGAAGAAGATTCGCAGCTGGCTCAAGAGCGTGAGCGCTTTTGCCGATACAACTGGTGGCACGCTTTTCTTCGGGGTTGACAACAACGCAAAAGTTGTCGGCGTAACCAATCCCCAGAAGGACCTTGAATTCATTAGCGAGAAGATTAACGCACACCTCGACCCGGTGCCCGTCTATTCTCTGAGTCCTGTGACAACACCAGAGGGACTCATTATCATTGTTCTCCAGGTTCCTGCCGGAATGCAGACTCCCTATTATCTGAACTTGGATGGTAAGCGTATCGCGTATGTACGCCGAGGCAACGAAAGTATTCCGGCAACGCCCCACGAACTGTTCGAACTGGTTCTTCGTGGCAGCAACCGTAGCTGGGACTCACTGGTCTCCAATGAGCTTCGCGAAAAGCACACCTTCACCACCTTGGAGCGCGAATACAACCTGCGTTCCGGCTCCGTATGGGAAGAGGGTCTCCTGAACTCCTTCGGCCTCGTCACCGACGATGGGCATCTGACCCATGCCGGTCTCCTGTTCGCAGACCGCTGCCCCGTTGACCAGTCCCGTGTGTTCTGCACCAAGTGGAACGGAACCGTCAAAACCGATGCCGTCAATGACTCCGAGTACCAGGGCAACCTGCTCCTGTTGATGGATATGGCAAAAAACTTCATCAAGGCCAACACGGCGGTGCGCTGGTACAAACTCCCGGACTACCGGCTCAACCTTCCGGAATACGCCGAGAGAGCCATAGAAGAAATGTGCGTGAACCACCTCATCCACCGAGACTACAGCGAACTTGGCTCTGAAGTTGCTATCAATATCTATGATGACCGCATAGAAACCACCTCTCCCGGCGGCATAACGGATGGTTTTGACCCCATCCGCCTGGAGCCGGAGAAGATTACTTCCAAGCGCCGCAACCCCATCATCGCCGAAGTCTTTTCCCAGTTGCACTACATGGAAAAGCGCGGCAGCGGACTGCGCAAAATTCTGGACGCCACGGCCCTCCTTCCCAACTACAAGCCGGAGCGTAGGCCCGTCTTCGAATCCAGCCGTGAATTCTTCTACACCACTATCCCCAACGTCAATTACGGAATGACGGATGCCGACTTCGCAAAACTTACCCAGAAAATTCACCTAGAGAACGAAGAATTCACCCAGAGAATTTACCCAGAGAATTCACCCAGAGAGCGAGAATTTCACCCGGAGAAAAAGGCAAAAACAACTCAGAAAAAGATTGGGAAAACGGCCCAGGCCATTATCGATGCCATCGTTGCCGACCCTAAAGTCACCCGCAAAGGTCTCTCTGAGTTAATCGGTAGATCCGAAGATACCGTAAAATACCATCTGGCATCCCTGCAAGAAAGGCAGATTATCGTTCACATCGGTCCGGACTACGGCGGCTCATGGAAAGTCCTCTTCAAGAAATAATCGCCGCCGACATCAAAATCCTTGAAGGCCAAAAGCTCCTAGAATACATCAAAAACTACGATAAAAAATACATTCAGAAACTATAACATTGCCCGTGAAACTCGAAGAAGCCATAGTGTACCTGCTGGCCAGTTCCGGCCGCGGAATGAAGACAGACCAGATCGCCCGTGAAATCAACGAGCGCAAACTCTACGAGCGCTGGGACCACGAGCCGGTCACCAGCAAGCAGGTCTATGCCGTGGTGATGTCCCATCCCGACACCTTTGTCAAATCTGAAGGACGCATTCGGTTGATGATATAGTTGTATTAAATAAGTAGAATAAAAGACGGACAAAAACATTGTAAAAATAAAGGACGTCGAGATATGACACAGGAGAATAAAGACCAATTATTGCGATTGCTCCAGCAGCATAAGGAACTGGGAATATCGGATCAGATAGACTTCGAGAAGTTTTATCTGTACTCCATTATCACGCACTCTGCGGCAAAAGGTGAACTGCGGAAGTTGAATGTGACAGCTGGCACGGGGGGCGGGTCGTATATTGCATTTCAGAAAGTACCATCGCGTCTGGCTGCGTTTTGCGTGGAGTTAAATCGTAGGCGCAAGGCCATTGACACTGCTGATGTGGCCGCCGTCTATGAACTGAGTTTCTGGGCGCACTATGAACTGGTGACGATTCATCCTTGGGCAGACGGCAACGGGCGTACTTGTCGGTTGCTTATGAACCTGCTGCAATGGGAGTTCGGCGTGCTTCCGACAAAAGTGCTGAAGGAGGATAAGGTTGAATACATTCAGGCGCTGGTAGATGCTCGCGAGAGGGAAGATATTGACATCTTTATTGATTGCATGACTAAACTACATTGCCTCCATCTGCAATCGGATATCGTCCAGTTTACAGCATCAGCGGGAGAGAAAATGGTCGATAAAGAGTCATTAAAGCATAAATTGGTCGATAAATGGTCGATAAAACCTTCTTTAGCAGAGAAACTGGTCGATATTTTGGCGTTTGTGGACGATAAAGACACAATTACGACAGAAGCTATCGTCAGATATTTTGGCTTTAATCCCACTACCGCCAAACGATACCTTCGCCAACTTACGGGCTTTGGCTATCTGGAGGCACATGGTGGCAACAAATACAGGACTTACACTAAGTTTACACACCTAACCAAAACAACCCACAATTAATGGCTATAGAGGTGACATACAGGCGGACGGGAAGGTTGTCGATGGTAAGAAATAATGGAGCGATTAGGTCAAGGATAAAGAAATTGGGTATTTGAAAAAATGACTCTACAAGGCCTCTGTAAATACTATATCAGTTGTATCGCGCTGGAGAATAACACGACGCTCCGGGCTTCGATAAAGGATGAGCAGTCTTTCATCGGATTACCATGGCTTAACAAAAGGGCATTGAAGGCGTCAGAGATTGGGGCATTTCTGCGTGGTAGCTTGGAAAAGGAGAAGGATCTGCTGATTGGTTATCCCGTACTGAAAGCAAATCAATTCCTGTCTCCCGTATTTATCATCCACGTGACCTATAGCGACGGAACACATGGGAAACCAGAAGGATTCACGATTGACGATGAATTGCTTATTAACAAGGATGTCATCGACAAGTATTCCACGAACGAAAAAACGGAGAATATCTATGAACTACGTGAATTGGAGGCTGAACTGGGATTCTCGGAAGGGCATGCTGCGTATGAGGATTTGGAGGAGAAGGTGAGTCTGCTGAGAACTGTTCGCCACAATTGGGAATGGCTGGATGAGCTGAATCCTGAGAATCTCAATACAGGACAGATCAAGATAACTGACCAAGACGGTATTCTGAATCGAGCTATCCTGTTTGCCAAAGATCCGACACCATACACAGTGGGATTGAGCAACGAGTTGGCACGGTTGGAAGAGTATAGCGATTTGGACATTCGTCACTCCGTGCTATGGAAGTTCATTCACAAAAAGTTCGACAAAGATAATCCCTATGAAAAGGAAATACTTGAGGTGCTGCCGCTGAACGACGAACAAGAACAGGCTGTAAGGTCGGCATTGAGTGCTGATGTCACGTTGATAGCAGGTCCTCCAGGAACGGGCAAGACGCAGGTTGTGGCCAATCTCATCATCAATGCGGCTATAGCCGGGCAAAGCGTGTTGTTTACCAGCAAGAACAACAATGCCGTCGATGTGGTTGTGAAGCGCGTAAACTCGTTGAATAAGGATTTGCCATTGGTCCTCAGATACGAAAAGAGTGCTAAGCAGTGTGTCTCAGATTACGCCCAACTGTGGGAAAAAGCCAAGATAAAGGGCGACTCTGTGTCATCTGCTGTTGATGCATACGGAAGAGTTTACGCAAGTTATAACGCCAAACGCTTGCAGAAGCTACAGATTGTTGAGAACAGGAATAAACTGGACGAGGTAGAGCAAGCTGTATGTGCTTTCAGGGAGAAGTATGAACAATTGATAGGAGTCATAACGGAGGGCGAGCTTGTCAAAGTGAAGAACGTATATCAAGAGTTCGTGGATGGACGAACAACTTTGACAGAAGGGCCTCATCGGTTGTTGGACAGGATTTTTAAACATCGGTGGAAGAAAAGAATTACTGCGGACTTAGAGGAAGTGACTCGTGTTGTTAATTCTTTCATGGAGAAATACCAGCCGGGTCTCTCGCTTTCTCCGGAGATGTCGGAACGTGACTGGATGCAGTTTGACAATGGTTTCAGAACCTTGATGGATGACTACAGTTTGATTGCCAGTTATAATAGCCTGCTCGCACAGGTGTGCGATTCGGCATCACTTGAACAACTTGATGCTGCGATGATGGCTGAGCACGTGGAACTGCAGACCAAGGCGAAGACCGCATGGAATGCCTGGCTAAATAATCATATTTCTGCGTTTAGTGCGAAGAATCGAGGGGAGTTGCATGACTATATCAGTCTTCTGGAACACGACCATGTAGAATCCTATACGCCAACACTTAAGAGCCTGTTGCCTGTTAGCGCTATTACGTCGCTTAGTGCACGGCGTAGGTTGCCTTTTAAGGAAGCGGTTTATGACCTGCTGATTATTGATGAGGCCAGCCAATGTGATATCGCCTCAATGATACCGCTGTTGATGCGGGCAAAGCGCGTGGCTGTGATAGGCGATAAGCAGCAGTTGAACCATATTTGTCTGTTGAACAAGCAGACAGATCTGTCGCTAATTACGAGTAATAAGATAGAGGCTAGATGGTCGTATCGGGGCAGTTCCATCTATGACCTTGCGGAGAGCATGACGGAGGCGGAGCATATCATCCAGCTGCGCGACCATCACAGGAGTTTCCTTGACATCATCCAGTTCTCTAATCAGGAATTCTACGACAACACTCTTCGCATAGCTACGGATTACAGTCAATTGCAATCTCCAAATAACGAAGGCAAACCTATCCTTGGAATGAAATGGATGAACATAAAGGGAAAAACAGTTCGTCCAGAGACGGGAGGTGCCTATAATCTGCAAGAGGCAGAAGGTGTCATTAGGATTCTCCGACGGTTGGCTGTGGAACTGGAGTTCGAGGGAAGTATTGGTGTGACTACACCTTTCCATCTGCAAGCAGAGATGATAGCCAAGGCGCTGGAACGAGATGCGGAGCTGCGGAACCATTTGGAGTTGCATAATCAGATTCTGATAGATACGGTACATAAGTTTCAGGGTGATGAGCGGGATGTAATTATCTTCTCGCCGGTTGTGTCAGATGGGACAAAATCACAGAGCTTGATGTTCCTCAAGTCAACCGGGAACCTATTTAATGTCGCCATCACAAGAGCACGTGCACTGCTGGTAACTGTTGGTGACAAGGCGTTCTGTAAACAATGTGGTGTGACCTATCTGGAGCATTTTGCGGAATATAGTTGTGGGGGAAAGGCACCAGTGGAATCATCGGAATGGGAACATCTGTTGCAGAAGGCATTATCCGATGTCGGTATTCCCGTGACGGCACAATATCACGTGGATAAGTATTATCTGGATTTGGCCCTGTTCTACAAGGGGAAGAAGCTCGACATTGAGGTTGATGGGGCTATGTATCATCAGGCATGGGACGGGGAACTGAGTTACAATGATCAACTGC